>NZ_JACOPR010000001.1:0-555688 GCF_014288125.1 Pseudoflavonifractor hominis
TTCTCCCGCCGGGCTTTTTCTTCCGGCGTGCGATTCTTTCTGGCCATATGTATAACCTCCTGTGTGATGCTTCTATTTTACACCACTCAGGAGGTTTACACATAATTTGAAGAAGTCTCAAAACATTTGCCGAAAAGCTGGATGATCTTTCTAATTATCGTATCTAATGGGATAAAAACCTCTTGCTTGCTACGCTAAAACCATTGATATGACTGGATTTTTCCAAGTCCTATAATTACACTCCGATTTTTTATTTTTTAGATTGTTCTGTGATGGTTGTAAAGACCCAATTGGTATAAAATATTCTATCTCTATCCTATCCAAACATTGCAATTAAACTTTGAACGGACGCTCCCAATAGAGCGTCCGTTCAAAGTTTATAAAACATATCCTGCTGTGCATGTCATCCAGATCTTATCTTTCCGCATTGATAGCAAATTGGAATGGAAAAAATATCAAATGCGCAACCCATTCTTCTGTTTGGAAGAACTCCCTTCGTCCGCACGAAATTTTAACTCCAGCTCCCGACTCAGGCGGTACAAGGTAACAATCGCCACTGCCGCCAGGATAACCTCTGCTGTAAGTTGAGCATAGGCCAGACCAAAAAGAGGCCAAAACAGGTTCCAAATAAACAAAGCAGGAATCTCCAACACAATTTTCCGCAGAATTGCAAAACTCAGTGCCCGTTTCCCCATACCACGCGCCTGAAATACAGTATTCGCCGCGGCGATTCAAAGAAGATAGCGGCAGCAAAAAACGCAGAAAAGACCGCAGCCTTTGCCTGCACCATGGTTCAAACGACCGCACAGCTGGAGCGCCAGGCAGTCCCCTTTTCCAAGCTGACGGTTGGGCTGGAATGTGGCGGGTTAGATGCTCTCTCAGACATCACGGCCAATCCGGCAAACAGCGAAATTTGCCGTGAAATCTGTGATTTGATCAATCTGGGCGAAAAATCCCCTGTTGTTCCGGTCTATCGATTATGGATGGGCCAGGTTTTGACACAGAGTCCATGACCAGCCTGGTAGCGGGTGGCGCTCAGATCTGTATCTTTCGTACCGGCCATGGAACTCCGATTGGCCATCCATGCTGTCCCGTAGTAAAAGTGGCAAGCAACAGCAAGGTTTTCCATGCGATGCCCGGGGATATGGATATTAACGCTGGTGAAATTCTGGAAGGAAAAACGCTGGAAGAGGTTGGCGAACAGATCATCTCTCTCATCCAGGCAGTTGCAAACGGCCAAGAGACTGCTGCTGAACAAAATCTTCAGGGCGGTATTTGGGGAATGTATGCATTCTCCCGCTCCTTCTAAATTTTCTATTTTCTAAACATATAAGCAGACACCTTATCCCTATCCCTAATATGGACAGCAATACACCCCAGAACGACGTCTTCCGCAGAAGGCATCTGTCCTGGGGTGTATCATCCGGGCAAGATGGAAATTATTTGGACTTTTTCTCCTTAATCAAACGCAGCACCTTCTCCGGGGTGGCAGGAAGGCTGTCCACCACCACCCCAACTGCGTCATAGATGGCATTGACGATGGCCGGGGACTGGGTGTCTACCACCATCTCGCCGCAGCCCTTTGCTCCGTAAGGACCATTGGGGTCGTAGTTCTCATAAAAAGAGGTGGCACTATGCTGGGGCATATCCATAAACGTAGGGATAATATAGTCGGTAAAGCTGTCGGCATAGGGCTCCATACGCTCCGGGAAACGGGGGGCCAAATCCTCAAAGAGTGCCATACCAATTCCCTGGATATTGCCTCCGTCAGCCTGGGCCTCGGCCTGGAGAGGATTGATCACCGTGCCCATATCATAACAGTTGTACAGGTTGATTACCCGTACCACCCCGGTCTCGTCATCCACCTCCACATCGGCCACGCAGGAGCCGTAGGCCATGATTTTACTGGGCAGAGTAGCTCCTGTCTCCGGATCACGCGGCGGGGCGGGCTCGGGAAGGTATCCCCCGGTCCCCATGAGAAATACCCCGCCATAGTTGCTGGCCGCCCCTATCTCCGCCAGAGTCATTCCCTTTTCCGGCTGGGTTGTGATAAACGTCCGGCCCTTCTCATAGGACATCTCCGCAGCAGGCACGCCCAGCTTCTCCCCCACGAAGGCCTTAAGCTTTCCTATCAGATCGTCGGCAGCCGCCAGGATGGCATTGCCCACGATGACGGTAGAGCGGGTACCTGCCGTATCCATGCTGAAGGCGGCGGTATCAGAGTTCGTATTATCAAAATTAATTTGCCCGGGCTCAATTTCCAGCCGCTCAGCGGTAATCTGAACCACTACATTTTTGAGACCCTGCCCCATCTCACAGGAGGCATTCGACACGTCGATGGTGCCGTCGGGCTTGATCCGCAAGGAGACCAGATCTGGATCTCCGCCCCCATTGAATCCAGAGGGATAGTAGATGGTGGAGATCCCCCGTCCTGTCCGAATCATTTTTCCACCTCCTTGGAGCTCATCGTCCGGTACTGCTCTTCCAGAGAGATGCCCGCCAGGTCAGCTACCCCTTGGAGCGTCTCTATGGTGGACACTGCCCGCAGCCGGTTGCCCACATGGCTGATGTCATCCTCGTGGAAGGCATTGATAAACCGGATAGCCATGGGAGATATTCCTACTGCACGGGCGTCCCGATCCAGTTGAACCTGCTCGGCAAACTGGCCCACATTGACTCCGAATCCCCGGCGGGATCCGCTGGGCAGCTTGTTGGTAAACACCATATGGGTGTCTACTGCCAGGTTCTCAATCAGGTTCGCTCCTGCCACCAGGTTTGCATTCTTCTCGGCGGCATAAAGGCCCAGTTCGGTAAAGGCTCCGCAGTCGTGGATAACCTCCACATGCCGGGCAGTGATCTTTCCATCCCTGCGCACGCCGTCCTTGATCTTGAAAATCCAGGGGGTGGAAATCGTGGTGAACATCATCTCCTCGGCCCGTGTGAGCGTGTAGCGCACCGGTTTGCCCGTCTTGAGGGCCAGCAGGCCAGCGATATGGTCAGTGGCCACACTGTTGCCCGAGCCGAAGCTACCACCAATGGTATTGCCAATGAACTTCAGCTTATTCATGGGAAGCTGAAACACATTAGCCAGGTCGCCCATGACAAAGTAAACACCCTGTGTCTTGCTGTAGAGCACCAGCTTACCGCTTTCGTCTACATAGGCCAGTGTGGAGCAGCACTCCAGCGGGGCATGCTCCTCGCATGGCGTGGTGTAGCGCCCCTCCACAATGACATCGGCTTCGGCAAAGCCCTTCTCAATATCTCCCCGGCGGACACGCCGCACTGGCGAGGTCCCGTCAAAGAGGTGAACATTGCCTTCCGGCCGGATCTGGGGGGCATCAGGCTCCATGGCCTTCTCCGGGTCAAAGACAGGTTCTAGCTCCTCGTACTCTACCTTAATCTTGGCCAGGGCATCCAAGGCAGCTTCCTTGCTCACTGCTGCCACTGCTGCCACCGGCTGCCCCCGATAGCGGGTGATCTCCTCGGCCAGCACATGGTTGTCAGGTACCATGGCAAAACGATTGTATGGCACGTCCTCCCGCGTGATGACCCCGTACACCCCGGGCATCCGTTTTGCCTGGGTCACATCCAGCGAGACAATGCGGGCACGGTGATAGGGGCAGCGCAATACCTTGCAGGTCAGCGTGCCGGGCATGGTCACGTCGCTGACATAGATCGTGCGGCCAGTTACGTGGCCCAGGCCGTCATAACGTGGGATAGGCTTACCGATGGCATTAAACATCCTGCTCCCTCCCTTCGGACAGCGGACCGTACTCGCCATTTGCCACAGCCAGCACCGCCTGGGCGTATTTCTCATAGGAGCCGCAGCGACACAGGTTGCCGCTCAGTGCCTCCTTGATTTCCTCCAGCGTGGGATGAGGATTGCGATGCAGGAAGGCATCGGCGGCCATCACCATGCCGGGTGTGCAGTATCCGCACTGGGGCGCGCCTTTTTCATAGAAAGCCTGCTGGATCGGGTGGAGCCCCTGGCTGGGGGTGATGCCGTCCAAAGTAACTACTTCACGGCCCTGGACTGTCATGGCAAGAACCAGGCAGCTCTTTACCGCTTGGTTGTCCAGATGGACCGTGCAGGCGCCGCAGTCCCCATGGTTACAGCCGCACTTGGGGCTGGTCAGGCCGATCTCGTCCCGGAGCATCTCCAGCAGGGTGGCTTCGGGCTTTACCGCCACCTCCACGGGGATGCCGTTCAACACAAAGGATACCATCTGTTTCATGTCCGTTTCCTCCCTTATGCCTGATCGGCCATGCCGGCGGCGGCCAGGATAGCCCGCCGAACCAACACCGGCGCGGTCTCCATCCGATACCAGGCGGTAGAGCGGATGTCATCAATGGGCGAGAGCGCTTGGTTGACCAATCCAGCCGCCCTTTCCACAGCTGCATCGTCCAAGGGCTTCCCCACCAAGGCCTGGGCCGCCGCCTCGCACAGTTTGACGGTAGGGGCAGCACTGCCCACGGCGATCCGTGCAGCGGTACACACGCCGCCCGACTGTTCAATGTAGGCCGCAGCATTGACCACAGAGAGCGTTTCGGCCGCCCGGCGCCCCAGCTTTTGGAAATTAGCATGGCCCGTGCCGGGAAAGACCGTAATCTGGGTGAGAACCTCATCCGCCGCTGCCACCGTTTTGCCCGGACCGGTAAAGAACTCGGCCAGGGGCACCTTCCGCTCACCGGACGGGCCCTGAAGGGTGAGCTGGGCACCCAGCACCAACAGAGCAGGTAAAGTATCCGCCGCCGGAGAGGCATTCATGATGTTCCCTCCCAAGGTGGCTGTATTGCGCACCGCAAAGCCAGCCATGAGGTCGGCAGCCTGGCACAGCACAGGGATTTTATCCCGCAGCAGAGTGCTGTCCTGGATCTGAGTGATGGTGGTCATGGCACCAATGCAGATGGCCTCTCCCTCCTCCCGGATACCGCCCAGCCCAAGTTTGGCCAGGGAGATCAGGGCCATGGGCGGCTTCTCCTCATAGGGGATCTGATCCCGCTCCATATTGATCCGGGGTACCAGGTCGGTGCCGCCAGCCAGGAACTTGATCTGAGCTCCCTGCTGGGCGGACACCGTTTCAAAGAGGGCCTGGAAGTCATCCGGTGCAAAGAACCGGTATTCTCTCATGGCATTTCCTCCTATTTCTTGGCAAAGACCGACTTGCTAAAATCGTAGTTCTCGCTGCCATCGGGATAGCGGTAGCGTCCCTTGTCCTTGTCGGCGGGGTAGTTGAATCGTCCGCCGCAGCGCATGATCATCGTCTTGATCTCGGGAGTGTTCTCACTGACAATACGCTCAAACTGCTTGACCAGCAGTTCCGGGTCCCCGGCGGTATTGGCCCAGTTGTCGTAGTGATCGGGGATAAGTACTTTAGCCTGGAGGATCTGACCCACCCGGGCACAGTCGTAGGGAGTCATCTTGTCGGTGGCACCGGGGGCGTTGGAACCCATGTCGAAAATCGCCACATCGATGTCATACTTGTCCCGGATGGCCACATAGCCGTCATGGTACCAAGTGTCACCCATGAAGAGGATGTTGCCCGCGCTGGTCTTGAAGAGGTAGCAGCAGGCCGCCTGCTCAAAGGGCAGCAGCACATCCCCCTCACCAGTCTTAATGGCTGTCTGGTCATAGCAGATGAGGAAGTCCACCTCGGCTCCCTTTACCTTCACGCTCTCCCCTACCTTGGCCAGAACGATTCGGTCATCCGGCACACCGAAGCCCTTGAGCTTCTCCACTGCCGTAGGCGGGCCGTAGAAGGGCGCATTGGTGGTCTGGAGGGCAGCCTTGACTGCATACAGGTCGCAGTGATCCTGATGGGCATGCGTACAGAATACTCCGTCCAGCTGATTGAACCGCCAGGGGTCAATCACCTGAGGATTGAGGCGGATCCAGTTGATGGAATCAGCCCCCGATTGCTTGCACACTCCGCAGTAATAGAGCTCGGTGTACATGGATGGTCCACAGTACTGGTCGATGAAGAAGATACCCCCCTCATCCGTCTTGAGCACCCAGGAGGGGCCGCCGCACCACCACAGGCTTACCTGTCCCTTGGGCACCTGATAGGATTCAATCTCCTGGTTGAGGAAGGTCCCCCACTCAGGGAAGCTGTCTTCCAGCCACTGGGTCCGGTCGATGGGGTGATCCTGGTTGACATAGGCACCAGAGATGATGCCCCGTCCGTCACTCTTCGGTACGTTGTTTGCCATAGTAACTCAGCTTCCTTTCTTGATCAAATAGAATGGTTGGTAGCTTCTATGGATCGCGCCCTAGGGCGCGGTGGAACCAATCGTGGTTATGTCTCGGGGTGAGACAGGATCTCATAGGCTGTCCGGCGGGCCCGGGCATCCCGGCAGGCCTTCTCCTCCAGGCGCTGGGCTCGATCCGGGAAGCGAAGAGCCAGGGAGGCATACCGATTCTCTCCCCGCAAAAAGTCCTCCAGGGAGCCGGTGGGTGCCTTGGAGTCCAGCTGGAAGGGATTCTTCCCCGCCTGGGCCCGTGTGGGATCGTAGCGGTAGAGATGCCAGTAACCCGCCTCCACTGCCCGCTTCATCTCCTGCTGGCTGCATCCCATGCCGCACTTGAGGCCATGTTCGATGCAGGGACAATAGGCAATGATGAGAGATGGGCCGGGATAGGCCTCCGCCTCCCGCATGGCTCGCAGGCACTGTTCTGGATCGGCTCCCAGAGCCACCTGGGCCACATAGATATAACCGTAGCTCATGGCGATCCGTCCCAGATCCTTCTTGCCGGTCTCCTTCCCGGCGGCGGCAAATTTGGCCACTGCACCTGCCGAGGTAGATTTGGAGGACTGACCGCCAGTATTGGAGTAGACTTCAGTGTCCAGCACCAGCATGTTGATATTTTCTCCGCTGGCCAGCACGTGGTCCAGGCCGCCAAAGCCAATGTCATAGGCCCAGCCGTCTCCTCCAAAGGCCCACACCGATTTCCGCGCCAGATAGGATCTGCCCTCCAGCACAGTCTGGGCGGCACGGGCGGCCTCCCCGGTGAGTTGGGCTCCCTCCAGGGCATCCAACAGGTCGTCGGAGGCGGCGGGAGCGGCGTCGGTATCCAAGTAGGCCTGAGCCTCTGCTATACCGGCCTGAGCCAGTACCCGAACCGGCTCGGCCAGAGCCTCCCGTTCCTGCTGAGCCGCAAGAAACATACCGTAGGCATATTCTGCACAATCCTCAAACAGAGACATGGCCCAGGCCGGTCCCCTGCCCTCACGGTTGGTGGTATAGGGGGTCGATGGCGTGGAGCCGCCATAGGCGGTGGAACACCCCGAGGCGTTGGCAATGTACATCCGATCCCCAAATAGCTGGGTGAGCAGCTTAATGTAGGGGGTCTCCCCACAGCCGGCACACGCTCCGGGGAACTCAAAGAGCGGCTGAGCAAACTGGCTGGACTTTACGTTGGCGGCACTCACCGCGTCCTTTTTCACCTGCACCTGCTCTACCGCGTAGGTCCAGTTGGCATCCTCTTCCCGGGCCTGGTCCAGAGGAACCAGTTTTAAGGCCTTTTCCTGGGCCGGGCAACAGTTGACGCAGCTGCCGCAGCCGGTGCAGTCCAAGGGGGAAATCTGAATCCGGTAGGTATATTTCTCCAATCCCTTGCCCCGGGCGGGCAGGGTCACAAAGGTGTCGGGGCGCTTGTCTTCCTCCTCCTGATTCAGCAGGAAGGGACGGATGGCCGCGTGGGGACAGACCAGGCTACACCGGTTACACTGGATGCAGTGATCCGGCAGCCAGCAAGGGACCTGATAGGCGGTACCCCGCTTCTCATAGGCCGTGCTTCCTGGCGGGAAGGAGCCATCCTCCATCCCCACAAAGGCACTCACCGGCAGGCGATCGCCCTGCTGACGATTCATTACACTGGCCATTTTCTCTACATAGATCGGGACGGAGCGCACAGGGACAGGTACATCCTCAGCCTGGGCCCAGTGCTCCGGAATGGGAAAGCTGCGCAGCTGGCTGAGCCCCGCATCCACAGCGGCGCAGTTGAGATCCACTACCTTTTGCCCCGCCTTTTTATAATAGGTCTTGTAGATGGCCTGCTTCATCAATTGGGCCGCCTGGTCCATGGGCAACAAGCCGGCCAGCTGGAAGAAGGCCGCCTGGAGTACCGTGTTGATTCGTCCTCCCAGTCCCAAGCGCTGGGCAATCCCTCCAGCATCAATGAGGCAGAGCTTGGCATTCTTCTCCGCCAGCCCCCGCTTGAACGAAGCGGGCAGGTGGCATTCCAGTTCCTCGTCGGTCCAGGGACAGTTGAGCAGGAAGGTGCCTCCAGGCTTCAGGTCAGCAGTCATGTCATAAACTCGGAGGTAGGCAGGGGTATGGCAGGCCACCAAGTCAGCCCGGGTAACCAGATAGGAACCCCGGATCGGTCTGTGGGAAAAACGCAGATGGCTCTGGGTCAGGCCCCCTGACTTCTTGGAGTCGTATACAAAATAGGCCTGGGTATACAGGTCGGTGGCCTCTCCCACGATCTTGGCACTGTTTTTATTGGCCCCGACGGTTCCATCGCTCCCCAGGCCCCAAATCTTGCAGGCAAAATCCCCTGGGACAGAGAGATCCGGGTCAGGAAGCATGGGCAGAGAGAGATGGGTGACGTCATCCTCAATGCCAATGGTAAAACCATTTCTGGGCTGGTCGCTGGCCAAGTTCTCATAGACTGAGAGAATCTGACCGGGAGTGGTATCCTTGGACGCCAGACCATATCGGCCGCCTACGATGCGCATATCGGGGTTTGCTCTGTAAAAGACATTGCATACATCGGAGTACAAGGGCTCCCCGGTTGCCCCGGGCTCCTTGGTCCGATCCAGCACGGCAATGCGCTCGACCGAAGGGGGAATGGCCGCCAGCAGGTGTTCGGCCGAGAAGGGCCGATAAAGGTGTACCGCCACCATACCTACCTTGCCCCCCTGTGCATTGAGGTAGTCCACTGTCTCCATGATGGCACCGCACACCGATCCCATGGCGATGATGATGTCCCGGGGCTCCTCCGCTCCGTAATAGTCAAATAAGTGGTAACTGCGGCCGGTAAGTGCAGAAATCTGGTCCATATAGCCCTGAACGATACCGGGCACCGCATTGTGGAAGGGATTGGATGCCTCCCGCTGCTGGAAGAAGATGTCTGGGTTCTGCGTAGTGCCCCGGGTGCAGGGATGGTCTGGGTTAAGGGCCCTGGCCCGGAAGGCCCGGATGGCATCCCAATCCACCAGAGGCGCCAATGCCTCATCTTTGATCACATCAATCTTCTGGATCTCATGACTGGTGCGAAATCCGTCAAAGAAGTGGAGGAACGGTACTCGTCCCTTGATTGCTGACAGATGGGCCACCGCTCCCAGATCCATCGCCTCTTGGGGACTGGCAGAAGCCAGCAGGGCAAAGCCGGTCTGGCGGCAGGCCATCACATCGGAATGATCTCCGAAGATGGACAGGGCATGAGCGGACAAGGTCCGGGCAGATACATGGAACACGCCCGGGAGCAGCTCACCGGCAATCTTGTACATGTTGGGGATCATCAGCAGCAGCCCCTGAGATGCGGTGTAGGTGGTGGTCAGGGCACCCGCCCCCAGGCTGCCGTGGACGGTACCGGCAGCGCCTCCCTCACTCTGCATCTCCACCACTCGGACAGGTTGTCCAAATAGGTTCTTACGTCCGGACGCTGCCCACTCGTCCACCTGCTCGGCCATGGGGGACGAAGGGGTGATAGGAAAAATACCCGCTACCTCGGTGAAGAAGTATGACACGTGGGCAGCGGCTGTGTTCCCATCCATGGCCGCCTTGTAAGTATACTGGTTCATACATCCTCTCTCTTTCCGAACAGGCACTGAGACAGTTTGAGAAATTCCGCATCCCGTTTGGCGATGGCCTTGGCCGCCTTATCTCCGCTGTAGTCGTGGAAACCAGCACCGCTCTTGACTCCCAGTCGGCCCGCTTCAAAGTTCTCCTGGATGATTCGAGGCACACAGGTGTCGTTACACAGTTGGCCGAAGAGATAGCTGCCCACATTGTAAAAGACATCGATCCCGCCAAAATCCACGGTCTCAAAGGGGCCCAAGCAGGCATAGCGCATCCCCAGGCCGTATTTCATCACGCTGTCTACGTCCTCCAGGCTGGCATACCCCTCCTCCACAATGTGGCAGGCCTCCCGCAGCAGTGCATACTGGAGTCGATTGAGCACAAAGCCGGGCGGATCCTTGTGGACCATCACCGGGTGCTGCTCCAAGCGGAGGGCCAGAGAACGAATCGTCTCCAGACAGTCCGTGCTGCTCTTCTCCCCGGCGATGACCTCCACCAGGGGGATGAGATGGGGTGGATTGACCCAGTGCATCCCGGCAAAGCGCTCCGGATGCTTCACGGCCTGGGCAATCTGAGAGATGGAGAGGCCGGAGGTATTGGTGGCCAGCACGACATCCTCTCCCACCAGCTCGGATACCTCAGGCCAGAAGCTATGCTTCACCGCCATCTTCTCTACAATGGCCTCCAGCACGAAGTCTGCACGGGTAAATACCGCTTTCTCGGTCGTGTAGCGGATCTGCTGCACCAAGTCCCTGGACTCCTCCTGGGTAAGGGCCCCCTGGTCCACCATGGCCTTTTGGTTGATGGCGATGAGGGAGGCCGCCTTATCCAACGCCTCCTTGGCAATGTCGTAAAGAGTGACGGAATAGCCATGGGCCGCAAAAATCTGGGCAAAGGATGCCCCCATCACCCCGGATCCCGCCAATACTACATGCCGGATGTCTGCTGCCTGTTTCATCGTTCTACCTCCTCTTCTCCACAATGGATGACCGCGCCCTGGGCCGCCGAGGAGGCCCAACGGGCATAACACTGTAAATATCCTCTGGGGGCCTGCACCGGCGGGGGTGTCCACTTGGCCCGGCGGCGAGCCAGCTCATCTTCCTCTACCAGCAAGTCCAACCGTCCGGCGGGCACGTCGATGACAATCTCATCCCCGTCCTCTACCAGAGCGATAGGCCCCCCTTCGGCGGCCTCGGGGGAGATATGCCCCACAAAGCAGCCATTGTTGGTGCCTGAAAACCGTCCGTCGGTGACTAAGGCCGTCTGTTCGGCTAACCCTCGACCATAGAGGAATTTCATCGCCTTGTACATCTCCCGCATACCGGGCCCCCCCCTTGGGCCCCTCATAGCGGATGACCACCACATCGCCTGGCTGAACAGTCCCGGCCAGGATAGCTTCGTTCGCTGCTTCCTCCCGGTTAAACACGCGGGCCTTTCCGCGGAATCGCTGTAAATGAGGTCCATATGCCCCCGGCTTGGTAACCGCTGTGTGGGGGGCCAGATTTCCCCGAAGCACCGCCACACCCCCGTGGAGGCCATAGGCAGTCTCCCGTGTGCGGATGAGCTCCGGGTCATCCGGGAAGAGGTAGTGGTACCCCTTCAGGTTCTCCCCCACCGTCTGTCCGGTACAGGTGAGGGCGGTGGAGTCGATAAGATCACCCAGCCGTTCCATCAGCCGTGGAATCCCACCCGCACGGTGGAACTCCTCCATATCATAGGCCGCCGCAGGATTCACCTTTGCCAAGTGGGGCGTAGTGTGGTACATCTGATCAAAAAGATCCATGACACTTCCGCTCCATCCCGCCTCATAGGCCACCGCGCTGAGATGAAGCACTGCGTTTGTGCTGCCGCTGATGGCCTGCACTACCCGCACCGCATTGCGCAGGGCCCTTTCATCCAGGATTTTTCGAGGGGTAATTCCCGCCTCCACCAGCTGACAGATCCGGATGCCCGCCTCATAGGCGCTGCGCTGCCGGTCAGCCCAGACGCCCGGGATAAGGGCACTGCCCGGAAGGCTCATTCCCAGAGCTTCACTGACACAGGCCATGGTGTTGGCCGTGCCCAAAAAGGAACAGGACCCACAGCCAGGACAGCTTACATCCTCCAGGGGCCGCAGCCATAAGCATCCCAGGCAGGATCTTATCACAGGAGGCCAGCAGCACCAGGGCATCCAGTCGGTGCGCTTGGGCCTCGATTTCTACCGAATTGCATACCACCTCACGAGCAGGCAGAATATACTTCATCCCCTCGTGGCCGTTGGTAATCCCGTCACAACAGGAGATAACTCCGAACTCCACCGCCGTTCCCCCTGCGCGGTAGATCCCCTTGCGCACAAAGTCGGCCAGCTCCCGCAGGTTGTAATGGCCTGGAACCAAGGTACTCCAAGAGTTTGCAATTCCGATGACAGGCCGGTTCGTAAGTTCTTCCTCGGAATACCCCATGGCCTTGTACAGGGAGCGGCACAGCCCATTGTCCGTCCCGGTCAAATTGGTGCTGCTTCTCAACGTCACATCCCTCAGCTCCTCTGACGTATGTTGTCTGACTTCATGCAATAATATTATCACATCTATCATAAATGTCAAACATTAATTTAACGGCCCTATAATTTTAGTCATATTGCCAATAGCATCTGTGAAAATTGTGTAAATCGATGGCTATTTTCAAATTGCATGATGTCATACAAACAGGTATAATAAAAAATAAATGAAACTGTTTTTCTGCGTGCCCGCCCCTGTTTCTGGTGCGGGCGGCCGTGTTTAAATGAGGAAGTGTTTGTATGAACCAGGTACAGCAGCCGCAGACCTCTCCCCTTTCTCCCTCCGAGGTGTTCTCCCATCTCACCGTCACCAGTCGGAGGGCTATTTCAGAGGAGCTGTTTGAGAAACTGCGGGAAGCTATTCTCTCCGGGGCACTGCCCGAAGGTTACCCTTTTCCCAACGAGAATGAACTATGCAAGAAGCTCAATATCGGACGCAGCACTCTGCGGGAAGCCTATGCTCCCTTGGAAACGCTGCACTTGATTACCCGCACTAAGACAGGCACTTGTGTCAGCAAAGAGTCAGATCGGCGCAATGCTATGAACTTTGATGCCATTGCTCAATATACCCAGCCCCAAAATATGATTGAGTACCGGCGGATTGTAGAGGTAGGAGTGGCCCAGTTAGCTGCGCAGAAAGCTGCCCGGGAGGATATTGTAGAGCTGGAGTCCATTGTGGCTGAGATGGAGAAAAATGGGGATGATCCGGAGACTCTGACCCAGCTGGATTTTCAGTTTCACTCTACTCTGGCCCGGATTACTGGCAATGAGCTGCTGATGATCTCCTTCAATACCATCCGTATTGTCTATGAGCGGTTTGTAAAGGAGCAGTTCGGCAAAAACCTGCTGAACACTTCCTTACAGGACCACAGGGCATTAATTGAGTCTCTGCGGGTAAACGACTCTGAGCGGGCCGGCAAACTGATGCAGGAACATCTGTCCCACATTGAACAGGTTGCCAAGTGAATGTATGTGCCCCGATATCTCCGGTGGACAAACCATTCACGCATGCGGAGTATCATGAAAGGATCCGAAATGTTCTTTGGATGATACTCCGCATTTTTATGTTCAAATCTATATGGCACTCTGAGAGAAGGCGTAGCATGAATGCTACGCCTTCTCTCATATTGGTCAGCCCCTTGCAGCACACAGTACTGGTTCCGGCCGTCACCTTACCGTGGGCTGCGGCAAGCGCCAGATCTCTCAGAAGAGGAAACTGAGCTTCAAACTGTGCAAAGAAAAAACAAGCATCGTGCACACCATTTCAAAAGGCCCTGTGCTATACTGAATTTAATCTCAATTCTAATCTTTTAGGGGGGACAGGCATGCTCTTATTCAGTCAATATCTCCGAGAACTGCTGGAAATAAAGCAGATGTCAATCTCTGCCTTGTCCCGGCTTTCCGGTGTAGAGCGAACGGCTCTCTCCAAAACTCTGGCCGGTCAGCGGGTACTGCCCTATGCCGCTCTGGACAGTCTTATTTACCACTTGCGCCTAACCCCGAGAGAGGAGAGCCGACTGCGCGGTTATTCCGACGCCCAGTTTGAAAAAGAAGGCATCCGCCGTTCTCGGGAGATGGTGGGCCGGATGTTTTCTGACCTGGCCGAACTGGATTTCACTCCACCGGCCTTCGAGGAGAGCCGGCTGTTGCTGGACCTGGATGGCTATGCCGGACAGCGGCCCATCTTTACCGGCACCACCAATGTGCAGCCCTTACTGCGCTTGGTGCTCTTCCAGGAGCTCACCCGAACGGACGCCCGGGTGGAACTCACGGTCCCCCCTACCGACGCCTTTCTGGCCGGGGAGCTGCTGCGCCGGTATCTGGACGGCCGTATGGGAGCAGATGTGCGTCAGATCATCGCATTTGATGCCTCCGGCTCTCTGGAGGACATCAATCTCCATAATTTAAAGTGCTTTTGCAGTATCTTCCCCATCTGCCTGTTGTCCAAGCGGCACTACCACCCCTACTATTACTACGATAATACCCTGACCGCCCAGTACACCGATCCCTACCCCTATTTTCTGGTCACCCACAGCTGCGTGGTCTGTCTCTCCGAGGATGGCGGACAGGCTATGCTCCTACGGGGCGCAGATCAGGTAGAGGGTTATCATCGGCACTTTCAGACCCTGCTGGAGCGGTGCCATCCCCTGATCCAATACACCTCCGATCCGGTAGAGATCCTGGAGTCCTATGACAGCTGCACCGATATGGATGGTTTCTACATGATCATGGATCAACCCTGCTTCGGACGGTTCTATGATGAGGCCACCATTGGCCAGTATCTGCGCGCCGAACTGCCTTTCCACGACCGGCTGGAGGGTGTAGCACGGAAGCGATTCGGAAAGCTGCGAACTGTGGAGCGGTTCTGCCAAACCGGCTCCCTGGACGACTTCCCGGTGGCCTTTGTGGCCCCCTTCCCGCCGGAGGTGCGGCGGCAGCTCCTGAACGCCCTGGCCGGACACATCCGCAGCGGGGACATCACTGGCCGCATCCTGTCGCCGGGGACCTTCCCCGACTACCTGAGCATGACCACCTCCCAGCGCTCGGGTGTGGGCTTCTTTACCACGGAGCGCTTCCCGCTCCAGGATGGCTTCTGCTCCGTCCAGGTGAAGGAGCCCGACCTGTGCCGGGCCTTCCACGGCTGGCTCACCCATCTGCCCGCCAGCGCCCAGGCTCTGGGGGCGGAGGAAACGGCGGAGGCGCTGGAGACACTGGGGAGGACCTGCAGAACATGAGAGAAGGAGAGAGGAACATGAGAGACAGAAAAAAAACGAATCCTAAGCATTCTGACCGCACTGGCCCTGGCTCTTGGGCTGTGTACGCCATTTGGCGGGCTGGTGCCGAAAGCGGAGGCGGCAAGCTCCCCCAAACTCGCCGCACCGGTGCTGGACGACTTTCTGGTACCGGTTTCCCAGGTCACGAAGGTCCCCACCGGATACACCGGCGTGTACACCGCCACTGACCTGCTGGCCATCTCAGACGCTCCCAACGGCAACTACATTCTGATGGCCGACATTGATCTGTCCGGCTATGACTGGACTCCCTTATGCAACGATTCCGAAGCGCCCTTTACCGGTGTTTTTGAGGGCAACGGCCATGTGATCTCCAGCCTGAAAGGCGTCAATGGCCTGTTCTCCTATACAGCTGCCGGAAGTAGCGGAGCAGAAATCCGGAATCTGGGCATCGAAAATGCCTCCATCCACGCGCAATATGAAAATCAGTGGTCAGGAATCATTGGCGGCATCGTTGCTTATGCCAAAGGTGACACCACCATCTCCAACTGCTATTTTCAGGGGGATATCGACAGCAACGCCAATATGATCGGCGGTATCGTAGGAAATCACAGCAACGAAAAACCGGTGGAATACTGCTGGATGGCAGGCAGCATCCGCTCCACCAATGCGGGTAGCAGCTATAATGAGCCGCTGGTAGGCGGTATTATCGGTCAATCCAACTACAGTAATTTGACCATCACCGGCTGTATCCACAGTGGCTCCATTGAAACCTCTGGTTATGCAACTTATGTCGGTGGAATCAGCGGCATGGCAGAGGGGACCATCTCCAACTGCCAGAACTACGGCTCCATTACTCAGTACGACCAATATGCCAATATCGGTGGCATTGTCAGCGGACTTTGGACACCTGAAATCGAGTCCTGTATGAATGCCGCGGATATCCAGATGGTGGGAAATGGTGCCGTCTCCCGCTCACGACTAGGTGGTATTACCGCTACCACCGCCAACATCAGTAACTGCTTCAACTGCGGCGATATCACTGCCGATGGCGCCTCCTATGTCGGGGGAATCACTGCCGAGAACGGCCATGCGGATAACAGTTACAACGTGGGGTACGTACATTTGGACAACCCGGCCACTGCCGGCGCTTTGGCCGGAGCTTATGGTTGCGGCGCTCTATTTGGGGAAGTTATGGGTATCTCCTCCAACTGCTACTATCTGGCCGGCGACCTGCCCGCCTATGAGAAGGTCAACGGCACTCCCACCCTCAACAACATCCGCTCCCTGACCGCCGACCAGATGAAAAACAGCGGCAGCTTCGGCGGCTTTAACTTTGACAGCGTATGGACTATGGGCAGCGGCAGCTACTTATACCCCGTTCTGAAAAGCATGGATCTCTCTGGCGGCTCTACCACCCAGCCCCCCTCCGGCGCTATCCCCACTCCAATTTTGGACGAGCCGGCCTGCACGGAGGAGGGAGTATCCCTCTCCTGGACCCTGCCTCTGGAGGTACCGGACAAACCTCACACCGTGGATGGCTTCTATATCCTGCGCAAGACCGCCGGCGGCAGCTACCAGCGCGTCGGCCAGGTGGGAGAGTACGACAATCTGTATACGGACACGTCGGTCCAGGAGGGCCAGACCTACACCTACACCATCCAGGCCTATTACCAGGACCAGACCGGGGACTACGACCAGACCGGGAAAACCATCACCTTCACCCGTCCGGTAACCGTTCCGGTGACGGTCGAAGTGAAGAACGTGGAATTCAGAATAGAAGGAGGAAAGAACGGCCTGAACACGGATACGCTGTGGACGGGTGCACAGTCAAAAGTTTATATTTATATCAAAGAGGATGCGGGTATCGAGCACGGCAGTGACCCAGGTTATGTGGTCCTGATGGACCGGGAAAGCGGAGCACAGCTGTGGCGCTCCGATACCATCCACTACTACACCAGTAGTTCCATCGCAGAGTCCCACCACTTTGACTTTGTGTTTAGACCGGAAGACTGCGTGGGTGGCTACCTCCCCAGTGGACGAGAGATCCAGTTCCGGATCATGGATGACACGGGGAAGGAGATCCTCACCTACAACTGCGAGACCTTCCCCCTTCAGCTCTGGAGCTTTGGCAATCCCAACAGTCCCTTTGACCAGGCGTTCCTGGAGCAGTTTTATTCGGAGAGCCGGGCGAAGGCCATCTTTAAGGCAGCCAAGTCGGATACATTAGGCGGAGATGGTCTGTGTGTCGGCATGTCCCTGCTGGTCTCCCTCATCAACAGCGACGGCATCGGGGAAATCGGTTTCTCCGGCTGCACCGAGCTCGGACAGGTCCAAAAGGACACCCCTCTGACCGGGTCTATGAAAGGCTATACAGCCCTGGACCTGATCAAGGCCTGTCAGGCCCGGCAGTATTTCGACAGTATCGTCCGCCAGCGAAAAGAGAACCGGGAGGATCTGACGGGACTCATCGATGCAGTGGAGTCTTATGAGCGCGGTATCGGTGCTATGCCGGTGGTCATCATCTCGGTGCCCCAGGAGGGCGCGTCAGACTATGTCCACGCCCTGGCCGCCTATGCCGCCGAACCGGATGGAAAGGGCAACATGCGCATCGATGTATACGACCCCAATCATCCTGATATCATCGGAAGCTATATCCTCATCTACAATTATGAGAGCAGTGATCCTTTCTGGGTCTATCGGGAACAGTTTAGAGGCGGCGAGGGGGAGCTCAAAGTCCAAGGCGGGTCCCTGATAGATGATGTACTCCAGAAATACGGTCTCACCTACTTTACCAGTCGGAGTTACCCCATGCAGCAGGAGGATGATATCTGGATTAGCATTGCGGGCTATGACTTTTCCACCCTGAAGGACGGAGGCTTAGATATCACCGTCTTTGATCCCAACCGGTTCCAGGGCCTCAACGCCGCCTGGGTCTCCGGCCAGGGCACCTTGAGTCTGTCCAGCCTCACGGCTCAGGCGGAGATTGCCGATGACGAGACCTTCTACACCATCGACGCCGACGGCGGAAGCACCGACCTCACCCTGAAGGAGGGGTTGGACAGCGTCCATGTCACCGGCGAAGGAACACTGACCATCACCTGTGCCTACGAGGGGGAAAACGGCACTGTCTCTACCCGTTTCTCTGGCACTGCCAAAGACGGCGTCCGCGTGAACCGGACTGACGACACCGTCCGCTTCTCCGGCGGGGAGAGCGGCACAGTCACCGTGACCTATGAAAACGGCAAGACCTGGACGGAGCAGGTGGAGCCGGGCAAGGAACTGAGCGTCACTGCTGATGGCAAGAATGAGCCATCCACTGGCGGCAAGAACGAGCCATCTACCGGCGACAAGAACGAGTCATCCACCAACGGTACCGTTTCCCAGAAGCCCGACAGCGTCCGCTTCTTCGACGACATCTCCTCTGACGACTACTTCTACGACGCGGTGGTCTGGGCGGTGGAGAACGGCATTACCACCGGGACCGGGGCCAACACCTTCTCCCCCTACCGCCCCTGCACCCGGGCCGAGGTAGTCACCCTTCTGTGGAGGGCGCTCTCCCTGAATGAGTCCAGCGCCCGCGCTCAGAGCAATCCCTTTGTGGATGTGGAGAACGACGACTACTTCCGGGACGCCGTCCTCTGGGCGGCGGAGTATGGCATCACTTCCGGTACCGACAAGAGCCACTTCTCCCCTGACAAGACCTGCACCCGCAGCCAGGTGGTCACCTTCCTCTACCGGTACTTTGGAGACTAACTCCTCCCCCGCATCTTCAAGGGCCCATCAAACCATGATAAAATTCCAAGTAATCCCCATCGCGATACTCGGACCAAAACAGAAAGACCGTCGGTATGTACCGGCGGTCTTTTTCTCCTTCAAAACCTGGATCCCCTGCATACTCTGCAAAAGCCACTTTTTATTCCATGTATCATAATGGAAGAAAAAGCAAATACTAAAGGAAAGAAGGTGATGATATGCGAATTCCAAAGCACATCGGAATTATTCCAGATGGAAACAGGCGTTGGGCCAAATATGCAGGACTACAAAAGAAGGAAGGCTATGCCCACGGTTTGAAGCCTGGCTTGGATCTGTTGATACTGGCAAAGGATGCAGGGATCCAGGAAATCACTTACTATGGTTTTACAACCGATAACTGCGGACGACCTCCGGAACAAGTCAAGGCTTTTTCCAAGGCCTGTGTTGACGCAGTAAATCTGATCGCATCGGAACCTGTCTCGCTCCTTGTCGTGGGCGACGAAGATGCCTCTACATTTCCGAAAGAACTCTTGCCATATACCACGCGAACCGACTTAAATGGCGGCGGCACTCGTGTCAATTTTCTGGTGAACTATGGATGGGAATGGGATCTCGCCGGGTTAGATCATCCCGGCAGAAATCGCCGGAACATTTGCAGGGAACTTCATTCCCATGATATTTCACGGGTTGATCTGGTGATCCGTTGGGGCGGAATGCGCCGATTATCCGGCTTTTTGCCGGTGCAGTCCGTTTATGCGGATTTCTTTGTTGTGGATCGGCTCTGGCCTGATTTTCAAGTAGAGGACTTCGCTCAGGCGCTGCAATGGTATCAAGAGCAGGATGTGACTCTGGGCGGTTAACCATCGGCTCCCCTCCTCTATTACGAAAGCCGGAGCATCTATAATATGGATGCTCCGGCTTTATGCTTCTCCTGCTAAATCCAGGAGGAATCCTGTTCTCCGTACAGCTCCCCTACTCCCATAACCGCATTTTCGTCCTGGTCCGGGTGCGTCCCCGCCGTGTCTTGCCACGCGGCTTTTTCGCGGGAAACACTTCTCTCAGGCGGGCCGGGAAATCCGGAAGTGTGATCCCGTCTACCGCCCCGGAGATCAGGTAGCCATAGACCTGCATCTTCTGCTTTTCGTACAGATCCAGCGCCTGATAGAGCTTTTTATAGTAGGAAAATGTGACCCGCTTCATCTCAATGGTATTGCGTACCGTGGCCTGTGTCACGACCAGGCTCTCCGGGCGCTTCACATAATAGTAGACCGGATGGGGTACTGCGGCCACCAGGCGCACATGCCGCAGATATTCCAGGTTAAACAAAAAGTCCTCGCACCAACTCAGTCCTTCCGGGCACTTCAGCTCTTCCCGCTGGATGATGCTGCGCCGGTATAGCTTGTTCCAGAGCACGCCATAGTAGTAGTTGGCCGGCGCCTTTCGCATCTCCGTGGCATATTCGCCCAGTGTCAGCACACAGCGCTTTTTAATATGCCCCCTGACGGCCATATGCTCCCCCGAGACACGGTAAAAGTGGCCCACTGTCAGATCTGCACCGGTGGATTCCGCTGCCCGCACCAGGCACTCCGTGGCGTCAGAAGGCAAATAGTCGTCCCCATCCACAAACTGAATGTATTTCCCGCTCGCTCTGGAAATAGCGGTATTTCGGGTGGCAGAAACGCCCCGATGGGGCAGATCCAGCACCTGAAAACGGCTGTCCTGCTCGGCAAACTGCCGGCAGATCTCCAGACTGTGATCCGGGCTTCCATCATTGGCCAGCAATACCTCTATTTTTTCCCAGCTCTGTGTCCGGATACTCTCCAGACACCGCGCAATCTCCCGTTCTACCCGATAAACCGGCACAATAATGCTGACCAGCGGTCGCTCCATGCCCATCCTCCTCTGTTTTCGTCTGCGCACACTGCGCTGTTACGATGATAAAGAACCTCCCATGCGAAATCAAGGGACATTTTGTAAACATCTGCCCATTTGCTGCCCGGATACATAGGGCGTATCCCATTGGGCTATCCTAAATCAGCATACCACGTTCTGTTTCTCTTATCCCTGACATAAATTTTGCATGAATGCCCCATCTTGATCGGAGGTATCGCCATGAAAGCATCCTGGGAAGCTCTTCTTGCACACCTGGCCATCCCGCTTTTGGTGGGCGGTCTGTCCGCTCTCCTGACCCGGAACAGCATGGAACATTATGAGGTCTGGCAGCGCCCGCCCCTCTCCCCGCCCGGTACCGTTTTTCCCATTGTATGGACCATCCTCTTCCTTCTGATGGGATACTCGGCCTATCGTATCTGGCGAAGTAAGCTCCCGGGGCGGGAGCGGGCCCTGGTCCTGTATGCGCTTCAGCTGCTGGTAAACTTCCTGTGGCCCCTGCTCTTCTTCCGCTGGGGATGGCTGCTGCCCGCTTTTTTCTGGATCCTGCTTCTCATCGGCCTGGTGGCCTGGATGATCGCGCTCTTCTACCCGCTGGACCACACGGCCGCACTCCTCCAGATCCCCTATCTGCTCTGGCTGATCTTTGCCGCATACCTCAATCTGGGGGTCTGGTGGCTCAACCGCATATGACAAAAAGGCTCTGGAACTTGCGTTCCAGAGCCTTTTTGGTACGGCTGAAGGGATTCGAACCCCCGACCTTTTGGTTCGTAGCCAAACACTCTATCCAGCTGAGCTACAGCCGCATACCGTTTCGCAATCACTCGTCGCTGACAGCTTATTTATAATAGCACACTCTCCGACAGATTGCAAGCCCTTTTTTCAAAAAAATTGATTTTTTTGAAAAAGCCCCACGGCGGAGGCCTCCGCCGTGGGGCTGCCGTTACCGGCTATCGTACAGAAGTGAGTCTCTTTTTGCCGCTCAGCAGCAGCCGTTATTGTTGTTGCAGCCGCAGTTACCGCAGCCACAGCTATTGCCGGAGCCGGAGCCACAGCCGCAGCAGCAGCACAGAACGATGATGATGAGCACGATCCACAGGCAGCCGCCGCCAAAACCATTGTTACAACCCAATGACGCCCTCCAAGGCGTCGTCTGCCGCTCTTTCCGTGATGTCCAAATCATGCCGCTCCTTCCATCCATTCCATCTCCCTGTACCCGCTGCACCTTCTCCTGTTACGCAGCCGTTACGCTGCACTCTCAGGGCATGACACCGGAATCTTTGGGACAAACTGTATCCGGAGGTGCTTTTTATGGATTCTCAACACGCCTATTTTTCCATCGCCAATCTGAATGGGACTCGGGGCGCTGCACAGATCATGCAACAGCTCAACACCACTCCGGGCGTTCTGTCCGTTCAGGTCAGCATACGCCGGCAGCAGGTGGCAGTACAGTACGATGCCTCGGGCATTCAGCAGCCCCAGATCCGTCAAAAACTCTCGGACATGGGATATCAGTCCAGTACGGCTCTCTCCTTCTGAGGCCTGATCTGCTATGACAACGCCCCCGCCTGCTTCCGGCAGGCGGGGGCGTTTTGTAACTCAGCGGGTCAGCTGCTCCAGGATGCAGGCAAAACCCTTGCACGCCTTGGTGAGCTGCGCGATCTCGATGTACTCGTCCCGGACGTGGGCCAGCGATTCCAGCGAGGGGCCGTATCCGATGCCCGGGATCCCGGCCTCTCCACAGAAATGGCTCCCGTTCGTGCAGAAGGAGAAGTGGGAGATGGGCGCCTCGATCCCTGCCTTGCGCAGGCCGGCCAGCACCTTCTGGACGTCCGCGTCCTTCTCATCCATCAGCCAGGCGGGGAAATAGCGCTTGGCGGCAATGGTCTCCCCGGTCCAGGCTTGCTCTCTCCCCTCCGCCAGGTAGGCATGGGCGCGCAGGCCGGGCACTCGTGCGGTAGCCCGGCGGATGGCCTCCTCCACCTGGCCCAGAATGATGCTCTCGTCCTCCCCCACCAGGGTCCGGCGGTCAAAGGTGGCCCGGCACCGGGCGGGCACCACCGACGCGCCCGGATAGGGAGCGGAGACGATGTCAGTCAGCTCCAGAATGCCTTTTCCCAGAATGGGGTGCTCACGAGGCACGATGGCCCGGATTTCCTCCAGGACAGCCATCATATGATAGACTGCGTTGACTCCCTTCTCCGGGTTGGAGGAGTGGCAGCTCACACCTTCCGTCTCCACCACCACCTCGGCGCGGCCCCGCTGGCCGATCTTCACCGTGGTGGAAGTGGCCTCTCCGATGATGACAAAGTCCGGGTGGCACAGGCGGGTGATCTCCCGGGAGGAGACTCCCTCGAAGCACTCCTCATGCACCGTACAGGAGACCCACACCTCTCCGGCAAAATCCCGGCCGCTGTCCTGGGCAAAATGGGCCGCGGCGGAGATCATGGCAGTGACGCTTCCCTTCATATCCGAGGCGCCCCGGCCGTAGATCCGTCCGTCCACGATCTCCGCCCCGAAGGGGTCGTGCTCCCACTCCTCCGCGTCGATCACATCCACATGGTCGATGTGTCCGTCCATCAGAATGGTCCGTCCCGGACGCTTGCCCCGGATGCAGCCCAAGACGCTTCCGTACCGGTCTATGATCACCTCGTCAAAGCCGTACTCCTCCATCCGCTGCTTCATCAGGCGGGCCACGCCCTCCTCCCGTCCGGAAAAGCTGGAAATCCGGATGGCCTCTCTGCAAAATGAAATGAGCTGTTCCTCTCTTGTCATATCCACTCGCTCCCTCTTCCATCTCCGCCCTGGCGGCATATTTTTTTGATACCGGCAGTATAGCATATCAGAACCGTTCCGCGCAACCGCTCCCCGTCAGAGATCGTAAAAGCGCTCCCGCAGATATTTCTCCGGCACCTTGCCCCGGACGGTCAGATACCCCTTTTCCCGCAGCTCCTCGTTGAGCTGCCGGATCACCTCATAGGCGCTGCTCTTTTTCACGCTCAGGAGGACCATCACGTCCTCCGCACCCAGCATTCTCATCTCATTCACCTCACAGCCATTGAATGCCGCCCGTGCGCTTCCTATGCCCCATACCCGTCAAGAGGAGGTTTCCGCCATGTCTGTGGCCAAAATGAAAGACGGCAGGCGCTGGTATGTCTCGGTCCGCTACCGGGACTGGACCGGCGCGGTCCGTCAGCATAAGAAAGAGGGCTTTCTCCGTCAGTGCGACGCCAAAGCCTATGAGCGGGCCTTTCTGGACCGCCAGAATACCGGCCCCGCCATGACGGTGGAGACTCTCTACCAGCACTACCGGGCTGATTTCCGGCTTCGGCTCCGGCCATCCACCGCAGAGACCAAGGAATTTTTGCTGGAGCGATACGTGCTCCCCGCTCTGGGGGCTCTGCCGGTGCGGGAGGTCACGCCCGCCGTTCTGCGCACCTGGCAGGGTGAGCTGCTCCGGCAGGCGCTCTCCCCCGGTTACCTGCGCTCCATCAGCAGCCAGGCCTCCGCCCTGTTCGGCTATGCGGTGCGCTATTACGGCCTGCCGGAAAATCCCTGCCGGCTGGCCGGCTCCCTGGGACGGCGCAGCCGGGGAAATATGTCCTTCTGGACGGTGGAGGAGTTTCACCGCTTTCTCGCCGCTGTGGCGGGGGACCCCCTCTCCCGGGTCCTGTTCTCCCTGCTGTTCTGGACCGGGATGCGGGTGGGAGAGCTTCTGGCCCTCACCCCGGCGGACTTTGATTTCTCCGCGCACAGTATCTCCATCCGTCGGACCTATCAGCGCCGCCACAGACAGGATTTCTTCTCCCCGCCCAAGACTCCCAACAGCCGCCGGACCATTTACATCACCCCCGCCCTCTCCCGGCAGGTGGAGGACTACATCGCGCAGACCGGCTGTCTCCCCCAGGAGCGGCTCTTCCCCTTTACGGAGCACCTGATCCGGGGCCGGATGGCCAGAGGCTGCGCCCGCTCCGGCGTGAAGCGCATCCGCATCCACGATCTGCGGCATTCCCACGCCTCCTTTCTCATTGAGCAGGGCTTTCCTCCCATTCTGGTGGCCCAGCGGCTGGGGCATGAGAAAATCGAGACCACGCTCGGCACCTATGCCCACCTCTACCCTGACAAACAGCGGCAGCTGGTGGACGCACTCACCGTCTGGGAAAGCCGTTACGCTCCTGCTTCGCCGCCGGACTGACCGCTCCCTCTCTCCCCTGCAGTGCAGTTCGTTCCCCAAAGCGGTCATTGTTACAACCCATAATGAGTACCTCCTGAAAAATTGTGGTGGTCCGATGCCCTCGGGACTCTGTCGGCCACAGTCCATACTATGCCGGCGGGGGCAGATGGTGCAGAGACAGAAAAAGGCGTGGAGCGCTCCTGTGAGCACTCCACGCCAGTGGCTTGCGTATTAGGCGATCCGGCTTACCGTGACCTGACTGCGGATCGCTTTGACCTGTTCCCCGTCCAGTGCGCCGGAGGCGCTCAGAGATTCCAGCAGGGTTCCGCCCTCCTTACAGGTGGCATCCAGCCCGAAGTAGGAAAGGTATGCCACATGGGCCCGCAGAAACGTACTGCTGCTCAGCAGTGTGTACTCGCCCGGTGTGATCACACCCAGCTCCCGCGCTCTGGGCAGAACCGTCTGCCAGGTAAAGTCCGGGTTGCTCCCGCTGTCCCGATATCCCAGGGCGCGGAGCAGGAAGGTGAGATACTCCCCCGCGCCGATGGTCCGCTCCGGTCCAAAGGCGGGCTTTCCCTCCGCGGTGGGCCCCACGCCGGCGGCATACCCCTTTTCATAGGCGTAGGCCACATAGCTGCGGCACCAGTCGGGCACATCCACAAAGGGGCACGCACCGGTATAGGCCTGGGCCTGCTTCTCCTCCCCAATCATACGGAGGAACATGATAAGGCCCTCAATGCGGGTGGGGATCTTCTCCAGGTCATACCCGGAGCCATATCCCGTCCCGGTCCCCGCAAACATACCCATCTGCTGGAGCGCCTCCGCCAGGGCATTGTAGTCGGTGGCTGCGCTGGGCGAGAGGGTGACTACCCCCTCGGTACTGACCACGGCCGTCTCACTCACGATGGAGACCACGGCAGAGGTCCCTTCCGCAGCCAGATAGCGGTGCATCGGGGTGAGCCGCTGCCCGGAGGGCACCACATTCCCCGCCGTCACATCCACTACCGCACCGGCGGAGTAGGTTGCAGCTGCCTCCCCGGCCAGGAAGAGCAGCCCCGATCCCGTGGAAACGGAGAGCACATCCCCTTCCTTATAGCGGTCATCCCGCAGTCCGCTGCTTCCGCCTGCCTCGGCCAGATTCTCCTGGTAGGCCTGATTCAGCTCCTGGAAGACTTGGTCATAGGTGGTCTGCGTGCGGGTCTCGATCCGTTTCTCTGCCTGCGAGAGTACGTCAGGCAGATACGTCCCGTTCAAAAAACTCAGTGAGACCAGCGGGTCCTCCGCCGAGCCGCCCGCCGCATAGGCCAGACCGCTGCCGATCAGGACCACCGCAATCAGTAAAAACGCCCACGCTCGCTTCATGCATCCTCCGAAATCAGATAACTCAGGGTCTGAAGGCTGTCAGAGAAATGTACATTCTCAATGAAGATTCCCTCTTCCCGGATATTCAGCTCTGTATTCGTAAAATTCCAGATTCCTTTCACACCGGATTTGACCAAGCGGTCCGCCATCTCCTCCGCAATGCTGCGGGGAACGGTGAGCACGCCCACGCTGGCGGGATGCTCCCGCAAATAGTTCTCCAGCTGGTCTATATGAAAAATCGGCGTCCCGGCCATGATCTGTCCCACGACCTCCGGACGCACGTCAAATGCCGCATTGAGATGGAATCCGCTCCAGCCAAAGTTGAAATTCTCGATCAGAGCACGCCCCAGGTTTCCCACGCCGAGGATTACCGCCGTGTGGCCCCGGTTCATGCCCAGAATATCCACGATCTCATTGAGCAGATTGTCCACATTATAGCCGTAGCCCTGCTGTCCGAACTCCCCGAAACAGGAGAGGTCCTGCCGGATCTGGGAGGCTGTCAGTCCCATGGACTTTCCCAGGGCGCTGGAGGAGATCCGCACCACGCCGGCCTGGTTCAGTTCATTCAAATGCCGGTAATACCGCGGCAATCTCCGGATCACCGCTCCCGACACATTTTGCTTCCGCATCCATATCACGCTCGCTTATGTTTGTTTCCCTGCCTGAACCGCACCGCAGGTGCCGGTCAGGTCACTCCATTCCAATTGATTAGTATACCATGTCACACACACTTCTGCAAATGATTTTCCCGGGAAACCATCCAACATATCTATGAAAAGACGGCATGTCTCCACACCGCAGACAGAACATCCTTTTCCGTCAAACCGGACACAAACGAGATGTTCGGTATGGAACTTCACAAAACAAAAAGGGAAATCCCGTGAGGACTTCCCCTTTGGTCTGGCTATCATAAAAAATCTATAAAAATCCCGCTTTTTATAAGTAGGAGAGAATAAGCAAAAAGTTGCACGCTTCCGTACAACTATCACAGAACAATTTAAAAAATAAAAAATCGGAGTACCCCAAAGGATACTCCGCATGGTCCGAGTGACTGGATTCGAACCAGCGGCCTCTTGAACCCCATTCAAGCGCGATACCAAACTTCGCCACACCCGGATTTCGTCGCCTCACCAGACGGCTTATATAATATAGCATATCTTTCCTCCTTTGGCAAGCCCTTTTTTCAAAAAATTTTTGACACATCGGAAGCGGCCTTTCCATACACTGAAAAAGAAAAAGGAGGAATGCGCTTTGGCTTCCATCGGAACCATCATCACCCGTATTTACGCCTCCCAGGCCCGTCTCCCGATCCAGGGTGCCACCGTGGCCTTTACCCAGGGCGCCGCCAATGAGCGGCAGACTCTGCTGGCCGTCCGGGTCTCCGACGCAAACGGTCAGACCGCCCCCGTCCGCCTTACGACACCCAGCCAGTCCCAGGGTACCAGTCCCGGCGGAGAAACCCCCTATGCCCTGTGCAATATCTGGGCGGAGGCCCCCGGATACGAATACCATGTCATACAGGGGGTACAGGTCTTTCCCGGTACGGAGACCATCCAGGAGATCGAACTCACCCCTCTCCCCCTCACGCTGCCCAACCACCAAAATACCGACACCGCCCAGATTACCCCCCAAGAGCTTTGATTCGATTGGAGTGAACGCCATGCCGTCCACCGTACTCCCGTACATCCCGCAATATATTACCGTGCATCTGGGCCCTCCCGGGTCAGACGCCGAAAATGTCACGGTCTCCTTTCCGGACTATGTAAAAAATGTGGCCTCCAGTGAGATCTACCCCACCTGGGAGCCCGCAGCGCTCCGGGCCAATATCCTGGCTATCATCTCTTACGCCCTCAACCGGGTCTATACCGAGTACTACCCCAGCCAGGGCTATCCGTTTAACATCACCTCTTCCACCGCGTACGACCAAAAATACATCCATGGACGCAACACCTATGAGAATATCGACCAGATCGTGGACGAGATTTTCAATACCTACATCCGCCGGATCGGCTATGTGGAACCTCTGGCCGCAAAATTCTGCAACGGCACCACCACCACCTGCGATGGCCTTTCCCAATGGGGCAGCCAGGATCTGGCCAAACAGGGCTATGACACCATGGACATTCTCCGCTATTATTACGGCGACAACATCGAGCTGGTCAGCAACGCGCCCATTCTGGGCATCCAGTACTCCTATCCCGGCGCTCCGCTCCGGCAGGGAGCCCAGGGCCCCGACGTGGTCCAGCTCCAGACCATGCTCAACCAAGTGGCCAGAGATTATCCCGCCATTCCCCGTATCCAGCCGGTGGACGGGATCTTCGGCCCCTCCACGGAACAGTCCGTCATCCGCTTTCAGGAGATCTTCGGACTCACCCCGGACGGCGTCGTGGGGAATGCCACCTGGTATCGTCTGGTCTATCTCTATGTGGGAATCCGCGACCTGTCCGAACTGGTCAGCGAGGGACAGACCTTTTACAGCTTCCAGCTGCAAAATCTCAACGACGGGCTCCTCACCCTGGGCAGCCAGGGCGACGGCGTCAAGGTACTGCAATACATGCTCACCGTGCTCTCGGAATTTTACCCCGATGTCCCCGCGGTGGAACAGGACGGCATCTATGGTGACAGCACCCGGCGCTCTGTGATGGCCTTTCAGCGGCACGTAGGTCTGCCGGCCACCGGGGCGGTGGATTCCGCCACCTGGACCGCCCTTTACCGCGCCTATGAGGGCATCCGCGATACCGTCATCATTGACGGAAACCTCTTCCCCCTGGCCTCATTTGTCGGGGAGCAGGGCCAGCCCGGTACAAACAGCCCCTGACCTTACCGATAGGAGGTGATCTTGTGTACCATGCGATTCCCCCCGGGACACGCTGCCCGGAGTGCGCCCATGCCCAGCGGCTCTTTCTGGAGCTCTCCACCGCTCTCTCCGGAATCGAACGCTGCCCCGCCACCGGTTTGCACACCGGCGCCTCTGTCCGCAATGTCATGTGGCTCCAGCGCTCCCTGGGGCTGGCACAGACCGGAGTGATGGACGACACCCTGCTCTCCGTCCTTGCCGCACTCCACCGCTCCGCCCGCCGCTGTTCCGGCTGTTACGGAGCATCCATTTAAAACATACCAAAGCGGGGGACGGCAAGCCGTCCCCCGCTGTTTGCTTCTCTTTGTCTTAAGTCTCCCGATCCACGGTGTGGAACTGCTTCAGGTTGCCGATTTTCTGACTGCGCCGGTCCAGCTCCTCCATCACGGCGCCCAGCGGGATCTCCTGGGCCGCCAGAAGCACCATCAGATGATAGATGAGGTCGGAAATCTCTCCCACCGTCTCGGGGGCCACCCCGTTCTTGGCGGCGATGATGGTCTCGGCGGACTCCTCGCCCACCTTTTTCAGGATCTTGTCCAGCCCCTTGTCAAAGAGATAGCAGGTATAGGAGCCCTCCTGCGGATTGCGTTTGCGCTCCAGTACGACCTCGTATAATCTCTCCAGTACGTCTTTCTCGCACATGGTTTATCCCTCCTGTGGTTCCATTGGTATCTCATTGAAAAAGCAGCTCTCCCGCCCAGTGTGGCAGGTGGGCCCCACCGGCTTGCAGAGGTAGAGCAGCGTGTCGGTGTCACAGTCGGTGATCATCCGCTGCACCCGGAGGAAATGGCCGGAGCTCTCCCCCTTGTTCCAGAGCTTCTTCCGGCTCCGGCTCCAGAACCAGGCCGTCCTGGTCTGGAGAGTGCGCTCCACCGCCTCCCGGTTGGTGAAGCCCAGCATCAGCACTTCCTTGGTGTCGGCCTCCTGAATGATCACAGGGATCAGATCCGACTTGGTGAACAGGCGGTCCAGATCAAACATATCCCTTTCCCCTTTCCGGGAGCTGCGGCTCCCTTTTCCTTCTCTCCCGGATCAGCGCACCGGGATACCTCGGCCCCGCAGATACTCCTTGACCTGTGGGATGCTCAACTCCCGGAAGTGGAACAGCGAGGCGGCCAGCGCCGCGTCACAGCCGGTCTCCCGGAACACCTCCTCGAAGTGCTCCAGCTTGCCGCAGCCGCCCGAGGCGATGACCGGAATCCCCACCGCCTGGGTCACCGCCCGGGTCATGGGGATGTCGAAGCCGGCTTTCGTCCCGTCGGCGTCCATGGAGGTGAGCAGGATCTCTCCGGCACCCAGGGCCTCTCCCCGGCGCACCCACTCGATGAGGTCCAGTCCGGTGGGCTTTCGTCCCCCGGCCACCACGACCTCCCAGCCGCCGTCTCCTCTGGCCCGGGCATCCACCGCCAGGACCACGCACTGGGAGCCGAAGCGCTCCGCCGCCCGGGCGATCAATTCCGGGTTGGCCACGGCGGCCGAGTTCATGGAGATCTTGTCCGCCCCCGAGCGGAGCAGGGTCTGCACATCCTCCACCGTGCGGATGCCGCCCCCTACGGTAAGGGGAACAAAGACCTGCTGTGCTGTCCGCTCCACCACATCGGCCACTGTCTTACGGGCCTCCACCGTGGCGGTGATGTCCAGAAAGACGATCTCATCCGCCCCCTGGTCCGAGTAGTACTTTGCCAGCTCCACCGGGTCGCCCGCATCTCGGATATCGATAAAGTTAACTCCCTTTACAACCCTTCCGTCCCGGACATCCAGACAGGGTATGATCCGCTTGGCTAACACTGCGCTCCCTCCTCCCGGACGGCCTGGGCCAGATCCACCGCCCCGGTGTACCAGGCCTTCCCGATGATGGCCCCATACAGGCCCTGACGGCTGAGGGCACGCAGATCCTCATTGGAGGAGACGCCACCCGACGCCACGATCTGTCCGGAATAATTCTGGCGGAGGGCCTCCAGCCGGGCAAACGACGGACCGCTCAGAGCTCCATCGGTATCGATATCTGTAAAGATAATCGTCTTTACACCAACAAACTCCATCTCTTTGACAAAATCCAGATAATCCAGACCGGAGTCCTGGATCCATCCGGCCGTGCGCACCTTTCCGTCTTTGGTGTCCACGCCCACGGCGATCCGCTCCCCGTACCGGGATACCGCCTCCCGGACAAAGGCCGGGTCCTCCACCGCGGCAGAGCCCAGGACGGCCCGCCACACCCCCAGCCCAAAGACCTCTTCCAGATCCTCCATGCTGCGGATGCCGCCGCCCAGCTCCACCCGCAGGCCGGACTGCTCTGCCACCGCCCGGACCAGCGCGCCGTTCTGGCGCACCCCGTCCCTGGCTCCGTCCAGGTCCACCATGTGGACATATCTCGCACCCGCCTGCCAAAAGGCCCGGGCAGTCTCCAGCGGGTCCTCTGCCACCTGGTGAACCGTTGTAAAATCTCCTTTGTAAAGCCGAACTACTTTTCGGTCTTTCAGGTCAATGGCCGGAAATAAGATCATCGGTTCAGCCCTCCGAAATTTTTTAGAATCTGAAGCCCTGTCTCGCCGCTCTTTTCCGGGTGGAACTGGCAGCCGTAGACGTTGCCGTTCTGGACCGCCGCCACCACCGTGGCGCCGTAGTCGGTGGTGGCGATGACCTGCTCAGGGCGGGTCTCCACCCCGCAGAAGGAGTGGACAAAGTAGACGCAGCTCCCCTCCTCTACCCCGGCAAAGAGCGGGGAGTCATTGGGAAAGGCGAGCTGGTTCCAGCCGATGTGAGGCAGCTTCTCCGCCGTCTCTATCTTACGGATACATCCACTGACAAGCCCTAATCCTTCACAGTCTCTGACCTCTTCTCCCCGCTCAAAGAGGAGCTGCATGCCCAGGCAGATGCCAAGCAGCGGCTTGCGTCCGGCCTGCTCCAGCAGCACCCGGTCCAGGCCGCTCTCCCGCAGCCGCTCCGCCGCGTCGGGAAAGGCCCCCACTCCGGGCAGGAGGATGGCGTCCGCCCGCTCCAGCACGGCGGCCTCCCCGGTGATCTGAGTTGAAACCCCCACATAGCGCAGGGCGTTAGTCACGCTCTTCAGGTTGCCCACGCCGTAATCCACGATGGCCGTATATCCCATCACAGCACCCCCTTGGTGGAGGTGACGCCGGTACCGGTGATCTCCACGGCCTCCCGTACGGCCACCCCCAGAGACTTGAAGAGGGCCTCGGTGATGTGGTGGGCGTTTTTGCCGTAGAGGCATTTCATATGCAGGGTGAGCCCGCTGTTCATGGCAAAGGCCCGCATGAACTCCTCGGTAAGGCAGGCGTCATAGCTCCCGATCATGGGCTGAGGCATCTCCGCGTCAAAGACCAGGAAGGGACGGTTAGAGAAGTCCAGGACCGTGAGGCACAAGGCCTCATCCATGGGGATGTAAGCGGAGGCAAAGCGGCGGATTCCCTTTCGGTCCCCCAGGGCCCGGCTCAGGGCCTGTCCCAAGACAATGCCCACGTCTTCCACTGTGTGGTGGCCGTCCACCTGGAGGTCTCCCTCGACCTCCAGCTTCAGCCCCAACCCGCCATAAAAGGCAAAGGCGGTGAGCATGTGATCGAAAAAGCCGATGCCGGTGGACACCTGGATCTCTCCCCCGCTCAGGCAGAGGTCTGCGCGGATGCAGGTCTCCTTGGTTTTCCGCTCCAGAACATAGGCCCGGATGGGTCCGTCTTTCTCGTTGTAGATGGAAGCCTCCATCACTTCCCCTCCCCTCTCGCTCCGGCAGCTTCAAAGCGCACGCGGATGGAATTGGCATGGGCGGTGAGCTTCTCGGTCTCGGCCAGGGCGATGATCTCCTCCCGAATGGGGAACAGGCTCTCCCGGCTGTACTCGATGACGCTCATACTCTTCAAAAAGCTCTCCACGCTCAGGGGAGAGAAAAACCGCGCCGTCCCGCTGGTGGGGAGCACATGGTCCGGACCAGCCAGGTAATCGCCCAGCGGCTCGGGAGACCACGCCCCCAGGAACACCGCCCCCGCGTTTCGGATGGCGGGCAGCAGGGCCCTGGGATCCTCCGTCATGATCTCCAGATGCTCGGGCGCGATCTCATTGGCGAGGGCGGCGGCCTCCTCCAGGTCCCGGCATACGATGGCGCATCCGAAGTCCCGCAGAGAGCACTCCATGATCTCCGAGCGGCTCAGGTAGCCGGTCTGCCGCACGATCTCCGCCCGGACAGCCTCGGCCAGCGCGCCGCTGGTGGTGAGGAGCACCGCGGAGGCCAGCTTATCGTGCTCCGCCTGGCTGAGGAGGTCGGCGGCCACAAACCGGGGATCGGCCGAACCGTCAGCGATGACCAGCACCTCGGAGGGACCGGCCACCATATCGATGTCCAGCGTACCGTAGGCCAGGCGCTTGGCGGTGGCCACATAGGCGTTGCCCGGACCCACCAGCTTATCCACCCGGGGAATGAAGCCCGCGCCCCAGGTCAGGGCAGCCACTGCCTGGGCCCCGCCCACCGCAATACAGCGGTCCACGCCGGCGATTTTGGCGGCGGCCAGAACGGCATTGCTCAGGTTTTCCGTGGGGGGCGTCACCATGACGATCTCCTCCACCCCCGCCACACGGGCGGGCACCGCGTTCATGAGCACACTGCTGGGATAGGCCGCCGTGCCGCCGGGGACATAGATCCCCACCCGGGTCACTCCCCGGACCACCCGGCCCACTCGGCCGCCGTCCGGGGATGCCCACTCCACGCTCCGGTGGAGGAGCTTTTCATTGTAATCCCGGATATTGGCCGCGGCGTGCTCCATGGCCCGGATGAGCTCGGGCGGACAGGCGGCATAGGCTGCCTCCATCTGCTCCCGGGTGATCTCATAGGGCTCCCGCCCGTCAAAGCGGAGGGAGCACTCCCGCACCGCCTCCAGCCCGCGGGCACGCACATCCTCCATCACGGCGCGCACCGCACGCTCGATCTCGCTATTCTGTTCGGCCGCCCGCTGGCGCATGGCGGCGATCACCGCCTGCTCCCGCGTGCCGTCGGCCTGAATGATCTCGATCATGTCTCTTCCCTCCGCCGTTTCAATTCCGCCTCACAGCGGCCGATCAGGTCCTCGATCTGGGCCTTGTGGAGCTTCATGCTGGCCGTATTCACAATGAGCCGCGCGCTCACCTGGGCCACGTCCTCGATGGGGACCAGCCCGTTCTCCCGCAGGGTGGCTCCGGTCTCCACGATGTCCACGATGCCGTCGGCCAGGTCCAGGATGGGCGCCAGCTCCACCGAGCCCTCGATCTTGATGATGTCCACGTCCATTCCCTTCCGGGCAAAGAACTGCTTGGTCACATTGGGGTATTTGGAGGCCACCCGCCGGGTGCGGTAGGTGCCGTAGAAGTCGCTTCCCTCCCGGACGGCCAGGGCAAAGCGGCAGCGGCCAAAGCCCAGGTCCAGCACCTCGTAGAAGGACTTTCCCTGCTCCAGAATGGTATCCTTGCCCACGATCCCCAGGTCGCAGACCCCGTGCTCCACATAGGTAATGACGTCAGGGGCCTTGGCCAGCACCGCCTCCAGGGGATAGTTGGGCAGAGCGTGGATGAGCCGCCGCCCGGGGCTGCGGATGGGCGAACAGTCCAGCCCGATGGCCTCGAAGAGCTCCACGCTCTTGTCCTGCAAGCGCCCCTTGGTCAGGGCAATGCGGAGATTCTGTCTCATACCTCTACCATCCTCTCTCCGTCGGCATCCAGTACCAGCACATGGAGCGCGCCCTTGGAGCGTGCCAGGGCCAGCGTCTCCTCCAGTGTCTCACAGGGGGAGAGCTCACAGGTCCCGGCCGCCCGGCCGTCCACCGCGGTCAGTGCCCGGTCCAGCTCCCCTGCGGCAAAGTGGACCAGCGTGCCCACCCTGGGGAGCTCTGTCCCCGGCCGGCAGGCGGCCACCGCGTCCACATCCACTGCAAAGCCGGTGGCCGGGGCAGGACGGCCGAAATCGCCCACCAGACGGTCATAGCGCCCGCCGGAGAGGACGGCGTCCCCCGCCCCCTCCACATAGCCCCGAAAGACCACGCCGGTGTAGTAGTCGATCTGGTGGACCAGTCCCAGGTCAAAGCGCAGATACTTTCCATAACCCGCGCCGCACAGGGCCTCATAGAGCTCCCGCAGATAGGAGAGGGCCTCGTTCTCCCCGGCCAGGGCCTCGGCCTCCTCCAGCACCTCTGCCCCGCCGAAGAGACGGGAGAGCTTTCCCAGGGCGGCTGTGGCGCTCTGCCCCTGATAGGGGGCCAGGAAATCCCCCAGCGCGGCGAAATTCTTGCCCTCGATCAGAGTCCGAAGCTCCTCCACCTGATCCTCCTCCAGCTCCATGCGCTCGGCTAGAGAGCGGAAGAATCCGGCGTGTCCCAGCTCAATGTGGAACCGGGCCAGCCCGCAGGCGCGCAGGGCGTCCACCGCCATGGCGATCATCTCCAGGTCCGCCTTCCGGCCCGCCGCGCCGATGAGCTCCACCCCGCACTGGGCGATCTCGCTGCTGCCTCCCCGGTGCTGGTCGCCGGAGCGGAACACCGTCTCGGCATAGTAGAGCCGCTGGGGGAGCGGCAGATGCTTGAGCTTGGTGGCCGCTACCCGGGCGATGGGGGCGGTGCAGTCGGGCCGCATGACCATGATCTTCCCGCTGCGGTCGATGATCTTGAGCATGGCCTCCTGGGGAATCGGGTTCCCCGAGCGGAGAAACAGGTCGTAGAACTCCACCTCCGGCGTACTCACCTCAGAATAGCTCCGCCGACGGAACAGATCGGTCAGTGCGGTCTGCGTATCCCGCCGGTCCCGGCATTCCGCAAAGAGTCGATCCCGGGTCCCCTCCGGGGTGTGAATCGTATAGGCCATAGCGCGCCGCCCTCCTTCTTCATCACTTTACCACGCTAATATACTATAACAAAAGCACTTTGTCAAGTTCTTTTGCTCTGGGAGAACCGGAGATCCGACAAAACGGCCCCTGTCCGCAGTGCGGACAGGGGCCGTTCCTCTTACAGCACCAGCGAAGGGGCGGAATAAACCCGTCCCGCCATCTCGCTGTTGAGCATATACAGGCTCTTGGCGTCATCTCCAAAGAGCTTCATCTTTTTGATGAGGTCCTCGGCGTTCTTCTCCTCCTCGCCCTGCTCCTTGACAAACCAGTCCAGGAACTGAGTGGTGCGGAAATCCCTGACTTCATGGGCCGCCTCGTACATCTCGTGGATCAGGCTGGTGACATAGCGCTCGTGCTCCAGGCCAAACTCCAGCACTTCCAGCTTGTCCTTCAGCACCTTGTCCGGCTTGGCAATGGCATCCAGCGTGACCTTGCAGCCGTTGTTCTGGAGATATTTCAGGAAGAGCATGGCATGGTCCCGCTCCTCCTGGGCCTGGATCTGATACCAGTTGGCAAACCCGTCCAGACCAATGTCGTCAAAATAGACGGAGAAATCCAGATAGAGATAAGCGGAATAAAATTCCTTGTTCACCTGATTGTTCAAAAGCTCGGCTACCTTTGCGTCCAGCATTGTGAAACACTCCTTATCTATAAAAATAATCTGATTTCATGGTATCACCCTCGGTCGGAAAACGCAAGCCTGTATCCCCTTAGAAGAGGGTGATCTGGCTGGTCTCCGGCATCCCGTCCAGGGCTCCGGCCGCCTTGAGCTGCTCAATATGGGTCTTGGACACCTTGGGACAGGCGGCGGAGAACTCCTCGATGGAGATGAAGTGCTTCCCCTCCCGCTGCTCCAGGATGGACCAGGCTGCGGTCTCACCCAGGCCGGGAATGGCGGTAAAGGGCGGGATGAGGGCCCGCTTCTCCCGGTCCACCCGGAAGAGGGTGGCGTGGGATTCGTAGAGATCCACATGCCGGAAGGTGAAGCCCCGGAGATAGAACTCATAGACCACTTCCAGCGTGGTCATCATATCCTGCTCCACGGCGGTGGCCGCCTTCTCCTTGGCCGCGATCTCCTTCATCTTGGCCTGGGCGGTCTCCATGCCCCAGCACATGCAGGTGGCGTCGAAGGCCTTGGCCCGGATGGAGAAGTAGGCGGCATAGAAGGCCAGCGGCTCATGCACCTTGAACCAGGCGATGCGGTAGGCCATCATCACATAGGCCACCGCGTGGGCCTTGGGGAAGAGATACTTGATCTTCTTGCAGGAGCCGATGTACCAGTCGGGGACCCCCGCGGCCTGCATCTCCTCCTCCGCCCCCTCGGGCAGCCCTCTCCCCTTTCGCACCGACTCCATGATCTTGAAGGAGCGCTTTTCCGGCATACCGCAGGAGATGAGGAAGATCATGATGTCGTCGCGGCACCCGATGGCCTGTCCGACCGGGATGCCCTGGTTGACGATCAGATCCTTGGCGTTGCCCAGCCACACGTCGGTTCCGTGGGAGAAGCCGGACAGACGCACCAGAATGTCAAACTGAGTGGGCTGGGTATCCACCAGCATTCCCCGGACAAAGGAGGTACCGAACTCCGGGATGGCCACCGCCCCGGTTGGGCCCAACACCTTGTCGTTGGCATAGCCCAGCACCTCGGAGGAGGTGAAGATGGACATGGTGTCCGGGTCGTCCAGGGGAATGGTCTTGGCGTCCATCCCCGTCAGGTCCTCCAGCATGCGGATCATGGACGGGTCATCGTGTCCCAGCATGTCCAGCTTGAGGATGTTGGACTCCATGGAGTGATATTCGAAGTGGGTGGTGATGATGTCGGTCCCCGTGTCGTCCGCCGGGTGCTGGACCGGGCAGAAATCGTAGATCTCCCGGTCCTGGGGAATAACCACCATGCCGCCGGGGTGCTGGCCCGTGGTCCGCTTGACCCCGGTACAGCCCAGGGCCAGGCGGTTTTCCTCGGCCCGGGTCACATGGGCCGCCCGCTCGTCCAGGTATTTCTTCACATAGCCGAAAGCGGTCTTTTCGGCCACCGTGCCGATGGTGCCCGCCCGGAACACGTGGCTCTCTCCAAAGAGCTCAAAGGTGTGACGGTGGGCCTTGGCCTGATATTCTCCCGAGAAGTTCAGGTCGATATCGGGCACCTTGTCGCCGCCGAAGCCCAGGAAGGTCTCGAAGGGGATGTTGAAGCCGTCCTTCACATAGGGCGTCCCGCACACGGGACACACCGCGTCGGGCATATCCGCGCCGCAGCCGTACCCCTCCCGCACGCCGGTCTCAAAGTCGGAGTGCTTGCAGTTGGGACAGCGGTAGTGGGGCGGCAGGGAGTTTACCTCCGTGATGCCCGACATAAAGGCCACCAGGGAGGAGCCCACCGATCCACGGGAGCCCACCAGATAGCCGTGGTCCAGCGAGTCCTGCACCAGCTTCTGGGCCGACATGTAGATCACGTCGTAGTGGCGGCCCAGGATGGCATCCAGCTCGATGTTGATGCGGTCCACCACCAGCTGGGGCGGCTCTTCCCCATAGAAGGCCTTGGCCTTGCCCCACACCAGGCGCTTGAGCTCGCCCTCCGAGTCCTCCAGATTGGGGGCGAAGAGTCCCTTGGGCAGGGGGACCACATCCTCGCACCAGTCGGCCACCAGATTGGTATTGCGCACCACCACGTTGTAGGCCTCTTCCTCTCCCAGATAGGAGAACTCCTCCAGCATCTCTGTGGTGGTCTTGAAGTAGATGGGAAGCGGGGAGTCGGCGTCCTCAAAGCCCTTGGTGGCCAGCAGGATGTGCCGGTAGACCTCGTCCTCCGGGTCCAGGAAGTGGACGTCCCCCGTGGCGCAGACCGGCTTGTCCAGCACCCGGCCCAGCTCCACGATGGTGCGGTTGAAGTCCCGGATCTCCTCTACGCTCTGAACGATGCCCTTGCGGAGCATAAAGGCGTTGTTGCACACCGGCTGGATCTCCAGATAGTCATACCAGGAGGCAATGCGCTTGAGCTCCTGGAAGTCCTTGTGCTTGACCACCGCGTCATAGAGCTCACCCGCCTCACAGGCCGATCCCAGGATCAAGCCCTCCCGGTGCTGGTTGATGAGGCTCTTAGGCATGATGGGATAGCGCTTGTAGTGCTCCAGATGGGCCTTGGACACCAACTGATAGAGATTGCGCAGACCCAGCTGGTTTTTCGCCAGGACGATGAGGTGTTTGGGCTGGCGCTTGGCCTTGCCCGCGCCCCGGAGCTTGGTCATGGCCGGGTTGATGGCCTGGAGGGTGTGGACTCCCCGGTCCTCCAGCATCCGGAAGAAGGGCACCAGCATATAGGCCACCGTGGCCGCGTCGTCGCTGGCCCGGTGGTGGTTGAAAGCCGGGAGGTTCAGGTGCTCGGCCACGATGTCCAGTTTGTGCTTGGAGAGCTGGGGCAGCAGGTTCTGGGCCAGGATCAGGCTGTCCAGAGAGGTATTCTCAAAGGGCCGGCCCATCCGGCGGCATCCCTCGGCGATAAAGCCCATATCGAACTCCGCGTTGTGGGCGGCCAGGGGCCGGCCGGCGGCAAAGTCCAGGAAGGCGTTGATGGCCTCCTCCTGGGAGGGCGCGCCCTGGAGCATCTCGTCGGTGATGCCGGTGAGCTCCACGATGTTCCGGTCCAGAGGGCGGCCCGGGTCGGCAAAGGTGTTGAAGGTCTCGGCCACTTCCCCGTTCCGCAGCACCACGGCGCCGATCTCGGTGATGAGGTCCCGCTTTTTATTGAGACCGGTGGTCTCAATATCAAAGCAGACGATCTCCCCTGAAAAGTCCTGCTCGGTCTCCCCGTGGACCACCACCCGGTCGTCCACGTCGTTGACAAAATAGGCCTCCACCCCGTAGAGGATCTTGATCTTCTTGGCCGAGTGCCAGGCGTCCGGGAAGGACTGGGCCACGCCGTGATCGGTGATGGCAATGGCCCGGTGTCCCCACGACTCGGCCCGCTTGACCACGTTTTTGTCCGGTCCCAGCTTGGGGCCCACCTGGGTCAGGGCATCCATGGAGGACATGGTGGTATGCAGGTGGAGCTCCACCCGCTTCTCCGGGGCGTCATCCATCTTGACGGTCTTGCTCCCCTCCATGATGGCATAGGGCTCCAGCACCATGTCGTTGGTGAAGCGGTCAATGTTCAGGCGGCCCTGCACCACCAGGTGCTGCCCCTTCTTCACCCCGTCCACGATGGGCTTGCCCTCCTCGCCGGGGAAGAACTTGTTGATCCGCACCGATCCGGTATAGTCGGTCATATCGAAGGAGACCACCCAGGCGCCCCGCTTCTTGAGCTCCTTGTGGTCAACGGCGAACACATCGCCCTCCACAATAACGGTCCCCATGTCCAGCTCCAGGGTGTTCATGGGCACCGCCTCCCCCTTCACCTCCCGCTTGCCGAAGAGAAGGCGGCTGCTCTTGGCGGCGGCCTTGGGCTTTGCCTTGGGCCGGGCCGTCTTGAGCTTGCGCAGAGCCTCCTGCCGGATGGCCTCAGTACGGGCAAAGGCCTCGGCCGCATCGGCGTCCACGCCGCTGGGGACGGGCGCTTCCACAGGGGCTGGGGCCGGTGCGGGAGCCGGTACCGGCTCCGGAGCTGGAATGGGCGGGTGCGTCTCAGGAGGCGCCGCCGCGGGCGCGCTCTGGAGCAGCTCCACCAGCTGGAGACGGTATGCCTCCCGCAGCTCCCCCTCCAGACGGGCGAGGAGCGCCCTCTCCAGGTGGGGAGGCTCCTCCAATTCCGCCTGCAGCGTGCGCTCCGCCGGGTCAATCACCGCCCGCTTCACCAGAAGGCCCCGGAGCCCATCCATCACTTCGGGCTCGGATCGCCAGGCGGAAAAAAGTTGTAAAAAGGGTATCTTCTGCTCAGACATGGACCTACGCTCCTAGCTATGTATCGGTATGCGGCTCAAATCTGGTCGATGAGCCGGAACAGCTCGTCCACCAGCTGGCTCTGGGGGACCTTCTTGACGATCTCGCCCCGCCGGAAGAGGAGGCCCTCGCCGTCCCCTCCGGCAATGCCCACATCGGCAGAGCGGGCCTCGCCGGGGCCGTTGACCACGCAGCCCATAACGGCCACGGTGATGGGCTTGTCCACCGTCTTGAGGCGCTCCTCCACCTCTTCGGCCAGGCCGATGAGGTCGATTTTGGTCCGCCCGCAGGTGGGACAGGAAACCAGCTCGGCCCCCTCCCGCCGCAGGCCCACCACCTTGAGGATATCCCGGGCCGCATAGACCTCCTCCACCGGGTCCGCCGAGAGAGAGACCCGGATGGTATCTCCGATCCCCAGGGCCAGGAGTCCCCCGATCCCCACCGCGGATTTCAGCACGCCCATGCGGGGCGTCCCCGCCTCGGTGAGACCCACATGGAGGGGATAGTCGCTCTGGGCGGCCATCTGGCGGTAGGCCGCGATGGTGTTGGGCACGCTGGAGGTCTTGAGGGAGACGCAGATATCGTCAAAATCATACCGGTTGAGCAGCCGGATATGCCCAAAGGCCGACTCCACCAGGGCCTCGGGCGTGGGGCCGCCGTATTTGGCCAGCAGCTCCTTTTCCAGAGAGCCGCCGTTGACCCCGATGCGGATGGGGATGTTCCGCGCCCGGCAGGCGGCGGCCACCGCCTTGACCCGGTCCTCTCCGCCAATGTTGCCCGGATTGATGCGCACTGCGTCGGCCCCAGCCGCCGCGGCCTCCAGGGCCAGCTTGTAGTCGAAATGGATGTCCACCACCAGCGGGATGTGAATGCGCTCCCGGATGGCCCCCACCGCTTTTGCGGCGGCCAGGTCCGGGACGGCGCACCGGATGATCTCACACCCGGCGGCCTCCAGACGGAGGATCTGCTCCACCGTGGCCGCTACGTCATCGGTGCGGGTATTGGTCATGGACTGGATGGTTACCGGGGCTCCGCCTCCCACAGGGACATTTCCCACATGAATCTGTCTGCTCATACCTGCCGCTCCCTTCTTATTGGATGAGTTTGTACACGTCGTTGACGGCTACCACCGCCATCAGGGCCAGCAGGCAGAAAAAGCCCGCCACGTTGACCGCGTTTTCATACTTCGGGTCCAGCTTCTTATGGGTAAAGAGGGTCACCACCGTGTTGATCAGCAGGAAGAAGATCCGTCCGCCGTCCAGCGCCGGGATGGGAAGGAGGTTCATCACCGCCAGGTTGATGGCGATGAAGGCCACCAGGCTCATCACATTCTGCACGGCCTGCATAGGCGTGGCCGACTGGCTCCCCACCTCACCGATGGTATTGACAATGCCGATGGGGCCGGAGAGATCCTGGAAGCCCACCGCGCCCCGGATCAGATCGCCCAGGCTGAACCAAACCATACGCACATAGTCCAGGGACTGCTTGACCGACATCTCCACCTTCACCAGGAGCGTGGCCGGACGCTCCACCGCGCCCAGGTTGATCCCCCGCAGGCGGGTCATACCCTGCTCGGTCTGCCGCTCCTGATAGGGGATGTGGAGATCGTCCAGCACCACCCGGGCGCCGTCCCGCTCCACCACCACGTCCACCGTGTCCCCGGCCCGGTCCAGCAGGAGTTTGGCGTCCCCGAAGATCCAGACCGGATGGCCGTCGATCTCCAGAAACCGGTCCCCGATCTGGAGGCCGCTGTCCTCCAGCCCGTACCCCTCCGAGAAGCTGGACACCACCGGCAGCAGATAGGCCCGGGCCGGGATGGACAGCAGCAGGAGGATGACCACGCCGGTTAGGAAATTCATGAAGGACCCCGCCACCAGGATGATGACCTTGCGCCACGCCGCCTTGTTCTCAAAGGAGCGGGGATCGGAGGAGTCCCCCTCCTCCCCTTCCATGGCACAGAATCCGCCGATGGGCAGCAGGCGGAGGGAATACTGGGTCTCTCCCTTCTTGCGGGAGAACAGCTCCGGCCCCATGCCGATGGAGAACTCGTTCACCTTTACCCCAAGGAGCTTGGCGGTAAAGAAGTGGCCGAATTCGTGGACGGCAATGAGCAGGCCAAACATCAGGATCGCGATCAAAATATACAGCATGGGACCTCCAATCAAATGAAAAAGCAGGGGCGGCGCGTGACCGCGCCGCCCCGATGGGAACTCTCAGCGGACGCAGGCGCGGGCGGCCTCATCCGCTGCGAAAACATCGTCCAATGTGTCTGCCGGTCCGGCGGGGACCCGCTCCAGCGCCCGTTCCACCAGGCGCGGGATATCCAGGAACCCGATCTCTCCGGCCAGGAACCGGGCCACGGCCGCCTCATTGGCGCCGTTGAGGATGGCGGTCGCCGTTCCGCCCCGGCGGGCGGCCTCCTTGGCCAGCGGCAGGGACCGGAAGGTCTCCTCGTCCGGCTCGGCAAAAGTGAGGTTCCCGCACTTGACCAAGTCCAGCGGCTCGGTCACCGCACTTCCCCGGTTGGGCCAGGTGAGGGCATATTCGATGGGCAGGCGCATATCGGGCACCCCCAGCTGGGCGAGCACCGCGTTATCAGTGTATTCCACCAGGGAGTGAACTATACTCTCCCGGTGGACCACCACCGCGATTTTTTCCGGCGGAAGGCGGTAAAGCCGCATGGCCTCGATAAATTCCAGGCCCTTGTTCATCAGCGTGGCCGAATCCACCGTGATCTTGGCGCCCATGGACCAGTTGGGATGGCGCAGGGCATCCGCCAAGGTCACATGCTCCAGCTCCTCCCGGGTTTTTCCCCAGAAGGGACCGCCCGAGGCGGTGAGGATGAGGCGCTTGACCTCTCCCCGGTCCCGGCAGCCCTGGAGGCACTGAAAAATAGCCGAGTGCTCCGAATCCACCGGGACGATCTCAGCGCCCCAGCGGTCAGCCTCGTCCATCACCAGTTCTCCGGCACAGACCAGGGTCTCCTTATTCGCAAGGCCGATCCGCTTGCCCGCCCGGATGGCGGCCAAAGTGGGGCGCAGGCCCACACTTCCCACCACAGCGGTGATCACGGTGTCCGCCTGGGGCAGCGTGGCCGCCTCCAGAAGACCCTCCATGCCGGAGGCTACCCGGATGCCCGTGTCGGCCAGCCGGACCCGCAGGTCGTCGGCTGCCGCCGGGTCCATCAGAACGGCCAGCTTGGGCCGGAATTCCCGGCACTGGGCCTCCAGGCGCACCACGTCCCGGTTGGCCGTCAGGGCGGCCACGCCGATCTGACAGGCCCGGGCCACGTCCAATGTCTGCCGGCCGATGGAGCCGGTAGAGCCCAGGATCGAGATCATCTTCTGCATGCGCTCTCCTCCCTCCGTCAGACCCGGATGGCGGGCAGACACCGGACCAGCGCCTCCATCAGGGGGGCACAGAAAATCACGCTGTCAAACCGGTCCAGCACACCGCCGTGTCCGGGGAAGATCTTGCCATAGTCTTTGATGCCATACTCCCGCTTGATGTAGGAGAAGGACAGGTCCCCGATCTGGGAGACCGCGCTGCCCACCGCGCCGTACAGGGCCAGGAGCGGATAGCTCACCTGGAACTGGAACCCAAACTGGAGCACCGCTCCATAGAGCAGCAGCGTCAGAATGCTTCCCACAAAGCCGCCCACGGCCCCCTCCACCGTTTTCTTGGGGGAGAGCTCAGGGGCCAGCTTATGCTTTCCAAAGAGCATCCCGGCGAACAGGGCAAAGGCGTCGCTGAGGAAGGCCGCCAGGAAAGGCAGCAGAATCAGCACCTGCCAGTGCTCCATCCCACGGATGCGCACAAAGGAGGAGAGAAAAAAGGGGATAAAGACCGTAAAGAAGAAGGCCCCTCCCATTTTCTCCGTGGTGATCGTCTTGTGGCTGCGGATAGCCCGCAGGAACAGGAGCAGCACATACACAAAGAGGCCCGTCATGGCCCAGGCCTCATCGCCCCCCAGGTAGACCCAGAAAGGGATGAGACCCGCCAGCACGATGGAGCCCCAGGTAAGGGCGGCATCCTTCAAAAAGCCCGTGGACCAGAGCACCTCATGGACGGCGATCATGGATAAAATGGCCACCGCCGCCGGCAATACCACGGGAAACTGAGGTGCCAAGCCGAAGAGTACCAGAAAAATGACCGGGATAAAGACCACGGCCACCAGAATACGCTTCCCCATCAGACACCTCCGAATCGGCGGGAGCGGGTCTGATAGGCGTGAAGCGCCCGGTGGAGTTCCTCTTTCGAAAAGTCCGGCCACAGCACGTCGGTGAAATAGAACTCCGCATAGGCCGACTGCCAGGGCAGGAAATTGGACAGGCGCAGCTCCCCGCTGGGGCGGATGACCAGATCCGGGTCCGGGATGCCGCCGGTGTAGAGATAGGAGGCAAACTGTGCCTCGTCCAGCGCCTGGGGGTCCTGCCGCCCGGCGGCGCAGTCCGCCGCAAAGGCCCGGGCCGCCCGGACGATCTCATCCCGGCCGCCGTAGTTGAGGCAGATATTGACCTGACAGCCATCGTAGTGGGTGGAGATCTCCTCTGTCCGGCGGCACAACGCCTGGAGCTCCTCGCTCAGCGGTGAGAGATCGCCCAGGAACTTCATCTTGACCCGGTCCTTCTCCATCTTGCCGATGGCCTCTTGCAGATACTTTCTGAGTAGTCCCATGATGGCCGAGACTTCCTCCTCCGGCCGCTTCCAGTTCTCGGTGGAAAAGGCATAGACCGTCAGATATTCCAGGCCGATCTCCTTGCAGTAGGTGGCGATGGTTCGGAAGGTCTCCGCCCCCGCCGCGTGACCTGCGGTGCGGGGCAGGCCCCTCCGCTTGGCCCAGCGGCCATTTCCATCCATGATGATCGCCACATGGCGGGGCAGCCGGGTAAAGTCCACCTGGACTCCCGGCGCTTGCTTCGGTTTAAAGATGGGCATAGTGTTACTTCCTACCAAATCAGAATTTGAGTGCGGGGCGCGCCGCGTCCCGCACTCAGACTGTCAAACAAGCGGGGCTTACACCGCCATGAGCTCGGCTTCCTTCTTGGCGGAGAGCTCGTCGATCTGCTTGCAGCGCTTCTCCGTCAGGTCCTGCATCTCCTTCTCGTACTCCTTCAGGTCGTCCTCGGTGATCTCAGCCTTCTTCTTCATGGCCTTGTAGGCGTCCACCGCGTCCCGGCGGATGTTGCGGATGGCCACCTTGCCGGCCTCGGCGTACTTCTTCACCTGCTTGGAGAGCTCCTTGCGGCGCTCCTCGGTCAGCTGGGGGAAGGCCAGGCGGATAAGACGGCCGTCATTCTGGGGATTGATGCCCAGGTCGGAGGTCTGAATGGCCTTCTCAATGGCCTTCAGGATGGTGGCATCCCAGGGCTGGATGGTCAGGGTGCGGGGATCGGGAGAGGAAATGGCGGCCACCTGGTTGATGGGGGTGGGGCTGCCGTAGTAGTCTACCGTCACCTTATCCAGCACGGCGGCGTTGGCGCGGCCGGCACGGACGCTGGCGAAATCACTGATGACCACGTCAATGGTCTTCTGCATCTTCTCGTCATAGGGCTTGTGGACTGCGTTCATCTCACTTTTCCTCCTTCACAATGGTGCCGATCTTCTCGCCTTCCAGGACCCGGATGATGTTCTGGGGGTCCTTCAGGGCAAAGAGGATGACGGGAATCTTATTGTCCATGGACAGGCTGGTGGCAGTGGAATCCATCACCTGGAGGTGCTGCGCCAGCACGTCGTCATAGGTAATGGAGTCGTACTTCACCGCGGTGGGGTCCTTGTTGGGATCAGCGCTGTACACGCCATCGATATTCTTGGCCAGCAGGATCACATCCGCATCGATCTCCGCGGCGCGGAGCACTGCGGCGGTATCCGTGGAGAAGAAGGGATTGCCGGTACCGCAGCCGAAGATGACCACTCTTCCCTTCTCCAGATGGCGGATAGCCTTGGAGCGGATATAGGGCTCGGCAAAGGCCCGCATCTCAATGGCGGTCTGCACGCGGACCTCCACCCCCATCTGCTCCAGCACATCGGCCAGTGCCAGACAGTTCAGGGTGGTGGCCAGCATCCCCATGTGGTCGGCACGGGTACGCTCCATCCGGCCGCCGCCGTCCTTGACGCCCCGCCAGAAATTGCCGCCGCCCACCACGATGCCCACCTGGACACCCATGGAAATGGCCTGTTTGACCGCCTGGCATACGCTGCCGATCACACCGAAATCCAGTCCGCGGCCGGCGTCACCTGCCAGAGCCTCTCCGCTGATCTTCAGAAGAACGCGTTTGTATTGCGGCTCACTCATACTGTCAACCCCTTTTATATCTATGGTAAGGCGGCACCGGGCGGATGCCGATAAACCGCCAGTTTCAGTCTTTTGTTATTTTAACTTATTTTCCCCTGTTTGCATAGGCCTTGAAGCAAAGTTTTTACAATTTGTTCGCAACCGGCATACGGTTCTGCCGGCGCAAAAAAGGGACCAAGTACAAAACGTACCTGGTCCCTCTCGCTCCCCGGTCGCAAAGAGCGGGGACGCTTGCTTCAAATCTGGCCGGCAGGGGAAATTACTTGCCCAGCTGCTTGGCGATCTCCTCGGCGAAGTTCTCCTGCTTCTTCTCGATGCCCTCGCCCTTCTCGAAGCGGACGGCGTTCTTGAAGGTGATGGTGCCGCCCAGAGCCTTGGCGCTGGAAGCGATATACTGCTCCACGGTCATGGAGCCGTCCTTCACGAACTCCTGCTGCAGCAGGCAGTTCTCGGCATAGAACTTGTTCAGCTTGCCCATGACGATCTTCTCACGGACCTGCTCGGGCTTGGAGGCCATCTTGGGATCGTTGGACATCTGGACCATCATGATCTTCTTTTCCTCGTCCAGGACGTCCTGGGTCACCTGGCTCTTGTCCCAGAAACGGGGGTTCAGAGCGGCGATCTGCATGGCCACGTCCTTACCCACGGTCTCCACCTGCTCGGCGGAGAGGCTGGTCTCCAGGTTCACCAGCACGCCGATCTTGCCGCCCGCGTGGATGTAGGGCACAGACACGCCGTCGGTGAAGAAGGAGAAGCGGCGGACCTTGATGTTCTCGCCGATGACCAGGACCATCTCCTGCTGCTGCTGGGTGACGGTCAGGTCGGTGCCAACATACTTGCACTCCATCAGAGCGTCCATGTCGGCGGGCTTGTTGGCGGCCACAGTGGCGGCCACACCCTTGACGAAGTCCACGAACTTCTCGTTCTTGGCCACGAAGTCGGTCTCGGCGTTGACCTCGACCACAACGCCCATGCCGTCGATGACGGCGGCGTAAGCCATACCCTCGGCAGCGATGCGGCCAGCCTTCTTCTGGGAAGCGGCCAGGCCCTTCTCGCGCAGGATCTCAATGGCCTTGTCCATATTGCCCTCGGCCTCGGTCAGAGCCTTCTTGCAGTCCATCATGCCCACGCCGGTCATTTCGCGCAGCTTCTGTACGTCCTTAGCAGTGATTGCCATGATCACATACCTCCATTTTTTGTATAAAAGGAGCGCCCGCCCGCGCGGGCGGGCGCTCCCAATGTGTTTGTATCTCTGTAAAATTACTCGGCAGCCTCGGCGGTCTCCTCAGCGGGAGCGTCCTGCCCCTGCTTGCCCTCCTGGATGGCGTTGGCCATCACACCGGAGATCAGCTTGATGGCGCGGATGGCGTCATCGTTGCCGGGGATCACGTAGTCGATCTCGTCGGGATCGCAGTTGGTGTCGACGATGGCCACGATGGGAATGTGCAGCTTGCGGGCCTCGTTGATGGCGTTGCGCTCCTTGCGGGGATCCACGACGAACAGAGCGCCGGGGAGCTTCTTCATCTCAACGACGCCGCCCAGGTACTTCTCCAGCTTGGCGATCTCGCCCAGGTGCTTCATGACTTCCTTCTTGGGCAGCATGTCGAAGGTGCCGTCCTCCTGCATCTTCTTCAGCTGGTTCAGGCGCTCCACGCGGCCGCGCATGGTCTTGAAGTTGGTGAGCATGCCGCCCAGCCAGCGGGCGTTCACATAGTAACCGCCGCAACGGGTGGCCTCTTCCTTGATGGCCTCCTGGGCCTGCTTCTTGGTGCCGACGAAGAGCAGGGTCTGGCCGGACTCGCCCAGAGAACGGACGAAGTTGTAGGCCTCCTCCAGCTTCTTCACGGTCTTCTGCAGGTCGATGATGTAGATACCGTTGCGCTCAGTGTAGATGTAGGTGGCCATCTTGGGGTTCCACCGACGAGTCTGGTGACCGAAGTGGACACCGGCCTCCAGAAGCTGCTTCATAGAAACGACTGCCATGATTATTTCCTCCTTTTTGTTGTTACCGCCATCCGCCTCATCTTCCCTGCCCACCCTTGCGGGCACCGGACACAGAATCAGCAGATGTGTGTAATCATGCTCTGGTATTATATAATAGCTTTTCCCAAGATGCAAGTATTATTTTCCGAAAATCTGTTTTTATCCTTAACCTTGCCTTTTTCTTTGCTCCTTTTTATAATGTGGGTGTGCCGTCCTTTGGGAGAAAGGCACCAGTTTCAAATGAAACGGAGGAGAACTCCATGACATACGCCGAGCGGATGGCGGCCTATGCCGCCCGGGCGGCCGAGCTGGCGGCCCAGGACCCCACGCCCGCCCTGGAGCGGGCAGTCTCTCTGCTGGAAAGGGCCGGACATATCATCATCGGCGGTGCGGCCGGTCTCTCGGCCGCCGGCGGACTGGACTACCAGTCCGAGGAGGTCCTGCGCCGGGACTTTCCCGCTCTGCACGCCCTGGGCTACCACACCCTCTGGGAGGCCCTGTGGGACCCGTCGCGCACCTATCTGCAAAAGCAGGGCATGATCGCCGCCGAAGCCCTCTGGGCGCGGTACGATTTTCCGGTCATCCAGGCCTATCGGGACCTGCTGGCCCTGGTGGAGGGGCGCAATTATTTCGTCCTGAGCAGCAACATCGACGATCAGTTCCAGAAGGCCGGATTTGATCCGGACCGGATCTTCTGTCCTCAGAACAGCATCGCGGATTTTCAGTGTTCCGTCCCCTGCTGTGACGCCCTGTGGGACGGCGAGGCCATCTACCGCACCATCGTGGCCCATATGGACCCAGTCACCTATGCCTGTCGGGAGGAGGATCTCCCCCGCTGTCCCCACTGCGGCGCGCCCGCCGTGCGGAACATGCGCGGAAGGGACGTCTTTGTCTCCTGGAAGGTCATGGCCAACCGTGCCCCCTTTGAGCGCTTCTGGGCGGAGGCCGCCCAGGACGATACCGTCTTTCTGGAGTTGGGGGTGGGCTTCAACTCCCCCGGGCTCATCCGTCACCCCTTTCAGCGCATGACCGCCCTGTGGCCCCGCGCCTCCCTCATTCGGATGAACCGGGACTATCCCTCGGTGCCCAAGAAAATCCGCTCCCGCTCGGTGGAGCTGGGCGGCGACATGGCCCTGCACCTGCACCGCATGCGCCTCCTCGCCTCCCGCTAATCTGTCCTCCCTTTCGACCGCTCCGGCTCTCTCCCGGGGCGGTCTTTTGGCGTAATCGGCCATCCCCTTTTGTCCAGCCGGACACTGGCATACCTGGCTCCACCCCACTCCCACACCCACATCAGGCAGAACAGCGGCGTTAAGTGAAATCGTCCTCCCGCCGTGAAGGGTACGGCGATTTCCACGCCTTCTCCCACCGGGCGGATGAGCGCCCCTGCCACCCCCTCCGCCGCCCGGCGGAGAAGGGGGTCTCCCAGACGGGCAGGCAAATCAGAGAGGCGTGTCCACCCGGTCGGGACGGGCTCTCCCCCGCCCGGTTTGCCCCGGGAAAAGGCCAGTACCGCCTCCGCACCCGTCACCGGCCAGGCCCCCAGCTCGTTCAGCGTCTCCCGGGACACCACGCGCCGGAGACACAGCTTCTTCCCCTCTGGGAGAAAAGTGCCTGCCAGGTAGCTTCCTCCCCCGGCGCCCTGTATCCTTCCTTTATAGATTCCCTGTCCATCCTCCGGCAGTTCCCCATACAGGTGGATCTTGCCCCCCTCTTCCTGTACCCTTAAAAAACCCCGCCCACCGGCCAGTGCGAACTGCATCTCCACGCGCTTCCACCTCATTTCTCCCGCAATCTCATCCCTCCTATTATTCCTATGTGACGGCCAGTCAGACCATGCGCTGTCACACCTAGACCGCCTTTCCGCCCCTGTTGAGAAGGTTTTGGGAAAAAGGAAAAAATTTCTCTTTTTTCTGTCTAAAATATACGGTTACATACTTGCACCTTTTCGTCGGATTCTGTATAATAGCAACAGTTGTTGTAACTTTTTTGTCCCACCAAAAGGAGGACCTCAGACGATGGTTTTGGATACCGAGGCCTGGAAGGCGCTCGTCAATCAGCTCCCAGGTGTGCTGGGCGCCGCATTTCATGTGGAGGAAGAGACCGTGCGCGAGGTCCATATTCTCTCCGATCAGTCCCGCAGTCCCAAACAGGTGGTCCGGGACGTTCAGTCCGCCCTGCTGGCCAAGTTTCAGCTGGAGCTGGACCACCGGATCATCAGCGTGGCTCAGATCCCTGCCCCGCTGAAGGAGGGTCCCCGCCGTCTGGTCTTTGAGCGTCTGGATATGGCCAGCAGCCGGGACGGCGTCTCGGTCAAAGTCCATCTCCGTCTGGGCGACCGGCTCTATGAGGGAGAGTCCCGCTGCGCCCCTTCCTCGGGCACACGGACCCGCGCCATTGCTGCCGCCACGGTAGAAGCCATCAACTGTCTTTTGGCTTCCAACTGCCGGTTCTCGGTGGAGGCCGTGCGTACCACCGCTCTGGCAGAGCATCCGGTGGTGATGGTCGGTCTCTTCCTGAAACTGGATGGAAAGACCGAGTCCCTGCTGGGCGCCTGCTATGTGGGAGATGACGTCAATTTCTCCGTGATTCTGGCCACGCTGGATGCGGTCAACCGCCGTCTTTTGACCCTCCCCCCCTCTTCGGACTCTCTCCTGTAATTTTTCCCTTTTTCATATAGAGCGAAGCGAATACAGCCTGCCTATAGCGACACGGCAGAGTATCCGGTAAAGGAGCTGTATTCGATGAATAAGGCGAAAATCATGGTTGCTCTGACTTCCCTGGTTTCCCTGCTGGTCGCTGGCGGCGCTTACTTTAACTGGCGCTGAGCGATTCTTCGTGAGGCAGAAGCGGCTGGAATTTCTGGCCGCTTTTGCCTGTTCCCGCATATTCTGACGGTCCATACGGGTCTATTCGGAGGTTTTGACACTCATGCAGAAACACCAACCCTCTACCTGGTATATTGGCCTGGTCATCCTGCTGGGAATGGGCAGCGGAATCTATTCTGTCTGCCGCAGTCTCCAGGACGCCCCCTGGCAGGATCCCTATGTGCTGGGGGCACTGGTGATTCTGTGTGTGCTCTGCCGGTGTCTTCCGCTGTATATCCGTCCGGACTGCACCATTGATATGTCCTTTATCAGCATTCTGGCCACCGTTTTGCTCCTGGGGCCTGAGACCGCCACTGCCATCGTCTTTCTGACCAAACCGCTGGAGATCTATCCCCGGGAAAGCGGCGGCGGATACTGCCACATCTTCAATACCGCCCCTGTCAAAACCCTCTTCAATACCAGCAATCTCAACTTGTCCTTTACTCTGTCGGGGTTCCTCTATCACGCCGCGAATGGCGTGCCGGGAGATCTGTCTCTCCCCGGCGTGCTGCTCCCCTCCCTGCTCTTCGTGTTCTGTTCCATTGTGCTCAACAGCTTTATTCTGCTCTTCCTCTTCCTGCTGGAGGGCAAGGTCTCCTTTTATCCTACCATCCTTCAGATGTTTCTGGGGCTGCTGCCCAGTATCCTGTGTTCGGCTCCCATGGCCTATTTCCTGGCTATGCTGCTCCAGATGCCCGCAGGGGCCTGGCTGGCCTTCCTCTTCATGCTGCCGCTGCTGCTGGCCCGCTATTCCTTTAAGCTCTATCTGAGCAGTGTGCAGCAGCAATACAGCATCCTGAAGGCGCTGACCGCCGCTCTGGACGCCAAGGGCACCTATACAGAGGGTCACTCCGCCCGAGTCTCCCGCTTTGCCGTGCAGATCGCCGGGCGCATGGGGCTCTCCTCCAAGGCGATCCGGCAGCTTCAGACAGGGGCGGTGTTCCACGATATCGGAAAGATCGGCATCCCCGATTCCATTCTGCAAAAGCCGGGAAAACTGACCCCGGAGGAGCGGGCCGTCATTCAGCGGCATCCGGTCATCGGGGTAGACATTTTGAAGAACATCGACTCTTACCGGGAGATTCTGGACATGGTGCGCCATCATCACGAGCGCTATGACGGCGGCGGCTACCCGGACGGCACCCGGGGTGAGGAACTCTCTCTGGAGGTCTATATCCTGGCTGCGGCCGACGCCTATGACGCCATCACCAGCGACCGGCCCTATTGCAGCGGCCGCTCTCCCAAAGTAGCCGCCGAAATTCTGCGTGCCGAGGCAGGGCGACAGTTTCACCCGGAGGTGGCCCGTGTGGCCGCCGACATGGCCGAGTCCGGTCTGCTCGATCCCCACTCGGAGGAAGAGGAGGGCCCGCCATGCTGACCGCCGCGGTGATCCTCAGCCTGCTGATCGGCTGGATGGGCGGCGGACGGCTCTCCCGCTGGGAGGAGGCCCGAATTCACTGGCTTCTTCTACCAATAGCAGCCCTTTTCATACAGCACATTGCCGTCTCCTGGGTCCCCTGGCCCAAGACTGGTTCCGGCTTCTGGGGTCCGGCCCTGCTGCTCCTCTCCTATCTGATGCTGGGCCTGTTCCTGCTGCGCAACCGCCGGCGGACACGCACGGCCCTGTGTGCCGGGGCTGGATTGCTGTGTAATCTGGTGGTTATTGCCGCCAACGGCTGGCGTATGCCGGTCAGTACCCAAGCCGCTCTCCGGCTCTCCTCCCAGGGACTGGAGGCCCTCTCCTCCGGTGCCATCCCTATGTACGCCCTGGCCGGTCCGGAGACCAAGCTTCTCTTTTTGGGCGATATTTTTTATCTTCCCATTCCTCTTCTGCGGGGCTTTGCCAGCGTAGGGGATTTTTGCCTGGCCGCAGGGGTCTTCTTCTGCTTTATGGCCATGATGAAGCCCACCCGTCTGCCCATATGGCTGCGAAATGGATAATCACAGAAAGAGGGACAGCCCCTGGGGGGCTGTCCCTCTTTTTCATCTTATCGGATGCTGTAATTCCCTCTCACCATCAGGGTAACTGCTCCGGAGGCCTTCACGCCCCGCCCCTCAATGGTGGCCAGGTAGAGGTGATTGGCAGTCAATGCTCCTCCCGGCGCCAGGGTGCTCCCGGCCGTCATATCCACCAGGCCGGGCGAGGAGTCGGATACACAGACCGCCGTACCGCTGCGCAGCAGGATCTCGCAGGAAGTGCCCGCGACCAGCTGCTGCCCCTGCTTCAGGGTCACCACCTGATAGACCGAGGCGTTCCCCCCGCTTCCGCCGGAACCCTGTATCTCCTGGGCGTAACCGTCCGCCAACTGCTGCAGCTGGGTCTTGAGGGCGCTCTCCCGCTGGGTGAGTTTGCTGTCCACCTGGGACAGAATGGAGGGAGTCGCCTTCTCATTGAGATAGCTCAGTGTCACCAGGGGATCGCTCTGGCTGCCCTGTGCGGCAGCCAGAGCTACTCCCATCAGGGACAGCGTCACCAATCCTCCGGCCAACAGGCGCGGCATCCACTTTGTTGCTTTCATGGGTGTCCTCCTATGTACGATTCCAAAACGGACGCCAGGCCGGCAAATGCTGCATATTGCTATGTAGCCTTTCGCCGGCCCGCGTCCCGTGTGTTCTGTCTCTGCCGCCTCAGCGGTCAGACCAGCTGCTGGGGATGGAGGCCAAAGCTGACTGCAATGGCGGAATCCACCTGTTTCATCAGTGTACTGTCCAGCCTTCCCATATGCTCACGCAGCCGTTTCTTATCCAGAGTCCGGATCTGCTCCAGCAGGACCACCGAATCTTTTGGGAGCCCGTAGCTCCCGGCCGCAAACTCGATGTGGGTCGGCAGGCGCGCTTTGCCCGTCTGAGAGGTGATGGCCGCCGCGATGACAGTGGGACTGTGCTTGTTGCCCGTATCGTTCTGCACGATCAGAACCGGACGCACGCCCCCCTGCTCGCTGCCCACCACAGGACTCAGGTCGGCATAAAAAATGTCTCCACGTTTCACGCTGTTGTCCACAAAAGCTCACACTCCGCCGGAAGATAGTGGCCGGCGTCACCGGGGTTTTCCCCCCTTCGCCAAGCTACTATGATTCTCCCACGGCACGGCGGGATTTATACACGGCGCCGGGAAAATCCCCCGGAAGCTGTGTGCCCTCCGTCGGCCCGGCGATACTCTCCCCGGGTCATTTTATGCTCCGGCACAGGCAGTGGTTCCTTGCTCACTCCAGGTAGATCCGGGGCACCCGGCGGGAGACGGCGCAGAGCAATTCATAGGAGATGGTGCCCAGCAGGTCTGCATGCTCCTCCACCGGGAGCTCCTTTCCAAAGACCTCGGCCACATCGCCGGGGTGGACATTCTCCCCCGCGGGGACCATGCACAGGTCCATGCATACCCGGCCCAAAATGGGACGCCGCCCGCCTCCCAAAGAGACCACGCCCCGGTTGGACAGGCCCCGGAACAGGCCGTCGGCATATCCGATGGGGAGCACCGCCAGGCGGGTATCCTCCTCCAGCCGGGCCGTCCGGCCATAGCTCACACAGGCACCGGCGGGCCGCTCTTCCACGGCGGCCACCCGTGTCTTGAGGGTCATCACCGGCTCCAGCGCACCGCCGTCCAGTCCCTCACACTCCGGCGAGGGATAGTGGCCATAGAGCGCGATCCCCGGCCGCACCATATCCAGATGGGTGCACGGAAAGCGCAGGGTGGCCGCGCTGGCGGCACAGTGCCGGATCGCAAAGGTGATCCCCATGTCCTTCAGCTTGTCGATCAGGTCCAGGAATCGGGTAAACTGGAGCATGGTAAACTCCTCGCTCCCGTCGGCGTCGGAAAAATGGGTAAAGATGCCCTCATGGTTCAGACCCGGGAGGGCGCAGATAGCCGCCATGGTCTCTGCCGTCTGCTCCAAATGGGATGCATCGCAGCACAGACCCAGCCGGGACATTCCGGTATCCGCCTTGAGGTGGATCTTCACCTCTCTACCCTCGGCCTGGGCCGCCGCAGAGAGGGCCTTGGCGCTCTCCAGATCCCAGACGGTCTGAGTCAGACGCAGACGCACCACATCAGCCGCGAACTCCGTCGGAGTCTGCCCCAGGACCAGGATGGGGGCCGTGATCCCCGCTACCCGGAGCTCCGCGCCCTCATCCAGAGAGGCGACCGCCAGGTAGTCCGCGCCCAGCTGTTCCAGACGCCGGGCCACCGGGATGGCACCGTGGCCGTATGCGTTGGCCTTGACCACCCCCAAAAAGCGGCAGCCAGGGGACAGCATCCCCCGCAGCACCCGGTAATTATGCTCCAGAGCGCCCAGGTCGATCTCGGCCCAGGTGCGCTTCTGCCTGCTCTCCATGTAACCTGCCTTCTTTCCCGTTCACCATAGACACCATTGATTTTCATGCGTGCAGACATTATCATAGCACAAACCGTACCTTCTCACAAGGGAAGCCGGGCAACTTCCGGGAATTTCCCCACGAACTGCCGTTTCCTGCGGGTTCTGGACTCTTTGCCGGTTCTTTCATCCGTTTTTAATCTTCCCTTTAAAGAAACTCAAAGACATTTTGCCCGGGTTCGGGTATAATATAGAGCATCGGAGGGAGAACATCTCCCGTCGTGACATCCAAACCAATCGCACATCCCAGGATCAATCTAATTCAGGAGGTGTCTCTCTATGTGGGATAAACTGACCGATACGCTGACCAATGTGGCCTATGCCGGTGTGGGCGCCGCCGCCATCGCAGCGGAAAAAGCCGGTGAACTGGGCAAAGTTCTGGTCGAAAAGGGCGAGATCGCCGCGGAACAGGGACGGCAGATCAGTGAAGAGCTCCAGGAAAAGGGCAGACAGGCTGCCAAAGAGCGCCGGGAGCAGCAGTTCCAGGAGATGCTTGAGGCCATGACCGCCCAGGAGCGGGACGCGCTGCGCCGCCGTCTGGACGAGCTGGATGAGCTGGAGCGTCAGGCCGAGGAGGCCGCCCGGGAAGCGGCGGAAGCCGCTCCGGCCGACAATGTGACCGAGATTCCCTGTCCTCACTGCGACTGCTGCGAAGACGAACAGGACCAGTAATCCCAAAAAGGAGCTGCCATCCGGCAGCTCCTTTCAGCGTGTCGAAAAACTTCGACACGCTTCTCAAAAATGCAAGCATTTTTTCGAGGAGATACAGGCCGCCGCATGCACTCGCTGACGCTCGCACACTTGCGGCCTGAGAGGAGCGTTTTCCGACGTACACGCCGCCGGAAAACACCATTTAATTTGATTCTGCCGTCTGCGGACGGCAGAACTCTGCGAGGCTCTTGCCGCAAAAATCGCAGAAATACCCTTCCGCGACCGTCTGCAAAAAGGAGCTGCCATCCGGCAGCTCCTTTTCTTATTCTGAATTTACGTCATGGAGAATCCCGAAAGGACACATTGGACCACGGTAAAGCCGTCCTGGCTGATCTCCCCCCGCAGCATGGCATGGGTCGCAAGGTCAAACCAGATCTGAAGCTCGGTTCCGCTGCCCGCCTCTGCCTCCGGGTCCCGGATGGTGATGTGGAGGGTCTCCGGCTCTTCTCCGCCTCCCTCCAGCACACTCTCGGCCAAAAAGCCCTCCTGTATGCCGGTCAGCAAAACCGGAAGGGCGTTCATAGGACTCAGCCCCGCCTCGTTCAGGGGCCCGGTCTCCACCCGCACTCCCTCATATTCCAGCGTGGTCTCCCCCTCCCGGATATGGGCCATAATCCCCGCGATATGCTCCGGTTCGGTGATGGTGAGGGTCATTTCCTCCTCCCGCACATAGGAGAGGTCCAGCCCGTAGGTATACACCCGCTGGCCATAATCTGCGGTCAGTTCCACGTGGGCGGCACAGCTCTGCATGGCCAGATATTCCGTCCGGATATCAAGCGCCAGCTGTTCGGCCTCATTACCTGTCTCCCCGCCGCAGGACGGCAGCAGCAGACACAGGGCTATCATCGGTGCACACATCCAGCGATGGCGCACACCCGTCCCTCCTTCTTTATTGGGGTCCCAGTTCCCGGATCTTTCCCTCGCACTCCCGCAGGACACGGGGGAGCCGTTCGATCAGATCTCCGGGGGTCATGCCGTATTCGCCGATCTCTTCGGCGCATAGGTCCCCCGCCCGGCCGTGAAGCCACACGGCCATGGGCACCGCCTCCCGGCAGGACATCCCCTGCCCCAGCAGGGCCAGAATGATGCCGCCCAGGACATCTCCGCTGCCGCCCTTGGCCATACCCGGATTTCCGGTGGTATTGACATAGGCCGAGCCGTCGGGGAACGCCGTGATCGTGCGGTGTCCCTTGAGTACCAGACAGCAGCCGTGCTCCTGTGCAAAGGAGCGGGCGGCGGCCAGCCGGTCCCCGCTGCTCAGATCTCCGCCCAGGCGGAGGAATTCCCCGTCATGGGGGGTCAGGATGGTGACCACGCCCCGCCGGGCCTCCAACACATCTATATGCCCTTCCAGCGCATTTATGCCGTCCGCATCCAGGATCACAGCAGTATGGGCCGAGCGCAGCAGATGCCGCACCACCGACGCCACGCCGTTCCCCCGGCCCAGCCCGGGTCCGATCAGGCAGACGTCACTGGAATTCATCCGGGCCAGGATCTGCTCCGTGGCCTCCAGCGAGAGCATTCCCGTTTTACCCGCAGGCAGCGGGCTGGGCATGGCCTCATCCAGCTTCATGGCCACCACAGGCCAGATGGGCTCCGGCACACCCACCGACACCAGGCCCGCGCCCGCGCGGACGGCGGCCCGGGCCGCCAGGACAGGGGCTCCGGTATAACCCACCGATCCGCCCAGGATATAGTCCCGCCCGAAATTCCCCTTGTAGGCGTCCCGCTCCCGGCGGGGCAGGTAGACGTCATTTTCACACACGGAGTAAAAATTGCTCTCCGTCCACAGCACCAGATCCAGCGGGATGCCGATCTCGGCCACCGTCAGCCGTCCGGTGCGCAGGCCGCCCTCTCCCAGGAAATGTCCGGCCTTGGGCAGGGAGAAGGTCACCGTCACATCGGCCTGGACGGCATCCCCCAGGATCCGTCCGGTATCGGCCTCCACACCGCTGGCGATGTCTGCGGACACCACCGGGATGTCGCAGGTGTTCATCATCTGCACCGCCATCAGGGGATCCCCCCGCAGGGGGGTATTCAGCCCAATCCCAAACAGGGCGTCCACCATCACGTCGGCCTCCAGGCACCAGCAGGCAAAGTCCGGGTCATCGGGGGTGAAATCCTCCAGAGAGCCACCCTTGGCCTCCAGACGGCGTTCCATCTCCCGGCAGTCAGAGGTCATCTTCTCCCGCCGGCCCACCAGGACCGCCCGGACCTCCATCCCCGCCTCCATCAGAAAGCGGGCCGCGGCCACGCCGTCCCCGCCATTGTTGCCCGCGCCGCAGAAGCAAACCGCCCGGCGGGGTCTTCCCGGACGCTCCGGCCGCGCCTCCGCCACGCTGACAGCGGCACGCGCCACTGCCCGGGCCGCATTTTCCATGAGCAAGGTGGACGCGATCCCCCGCTCCTGAATGGCCGCGCGGTCCATCTCCCGCATCTGTTGGGCTGTTGCGATCTTCATATACTCTCTTCCTCCGCTGAAACGGCTGCACGGCCGGCCTTCTCCGCTGTCTGCCCCCTCTCTTGACAGGCGAGACAGCCCGGTCCGATCCATGCGCTGTGTGATTCAGCCCCTATTCTAGCACGTCCCCTGTCCTTTGTCTAAGCCTATTTTTTCGCTCCGGGACAGAAAGAGCGGGAGCGCCCCGCCCCTCCATATGGAGTGCGCGCGCTCCCGCTTTCCCAGGCGGCTTTTCCGCCCTTAAATACAGGTAAATCCTCCGTCTACCAGCACGGTGCTCCCCGCCATAAAGCTGGCCGCGTCGCTGGCCAGGAATACGATCATGGCGGCGATCTCCTCCGGCTGGGCCAGGCGCTTGATGGGGAAGAGACTGGCGAAGTCGTCCAGGCTGCCGTTGGCCTCGATCCCGCACATCAGGGGCGTAAGGGTCCCTCCGGGGCAAACCGCGTTGACCAAAATCCCCTCCGCGGCATAATCCGCCGCCATGCTGCGGGTGAGCTGGATGACCGCTCCCTTGGTGGAGGCATAGGCGTCCAGCCCAGGGGCTCCCACCGTGCCCGCGGTGGAGGCGATGTTGATGATGCGTCCCCCGCCTCGCTTGCGGATGGCCGGAATCAGATACTTGCTCATCAGGTAAACGCTGGTCACATTGACGGCAAAGATCTGGTTCCACTCCTCCAGAGACAGTGTCTCTACCGTTCCGTCAATGGACATGCCCGCGTTGTTGACCAGAATGTCGATCTCCGGATAGTCCCGCAGGATGGCATCACAGGTCTCTGCGATCTCCTCCGGGCAGGCCATATCACAGGGGTAGAAATGGCAATTCCCAAGCTGCTCCATTTCCGCGCCCCGCTCCCGGCTGCGGCCCAGGACTAGGACAGTGGCCCCCCGCTCCAGCAGCTTTTCTGCGGTGCTCCTTCCGATTCCAGAGGTTCCGCCGGTGATTACCGCGACCTTTCCGCTCATTTCCATGGCGTCCTTCTCCTTTCTGCTCTTCTATCAGCCCAGCTCGTACTCATTGGGAACGTGGATGGTGCCATCCGCAATGGCCTGAATGGTCTCGTCCACCTTATCCAGCACTTCCTGGGGGACCTCCTTTTTGAGCTCCTCGTTCCACTCGAAAGAGACGGAATCATTGGATGTATCCAGATACATAATCTCCGGCTCGCCCACCTCATCATTCAGGATGGCCTCGGTGGCGTTGATAAATGCCTTGGACCAGTCACCCATGGTATTTGCAAGCACAGTCTCCGGGGCCTGAGGAATAAAATCTCCTAATGTTCCAAAAGCATAGACCCCTTCGCTTTCTGCCGCCGCCTTTATTGATCCTGACTGCGCTTCGTTGCTGTTGCTGTAAATAAAATCTGCGCCCATCTTAATTTGATTCATGGTGACTTCGTATCCCTCTGTCGGATCTGTTGAACTGAGCACATTAAATAAAATTTTTACATCTGGATTAACACTCTTAGCCCCCAGCTCGAAGGCATTTGTCGTCTTTGTATATGCCGGATAATCTCCTCCCACTGAACAGCCAAGCATGTTGCTTTCTGTCATCATTCCCGCTACAACACCGGCCACATAAGTGCTCTGCTCCAGGCAGAGAGAAACTGGAAATTGGTTCTCTCTTACCTCGGTTCCTCCTGTTGTGACGAACCAGGTGTCCGGGTAATCCTTACTGATCTCGGCCAGAGGCGTAGAGCACTGTCCCCCATGGCCGAATACGATCTTGTAGCCCTCGGCAGCCATGGACTCGCCCTCGCTCTTGATCGCGTCTGCTGTGGCCGCCTCTACAACGGCTACTTCACAGCTAAACTGCTCCTCCAGCAGCGCGCCGGCCTCGGCCGCCTGCTGGGAGAAGCCGCCATCCGTGGGGGAACCGGGAATGAGGATGCCGATTTTGATCTCACTTTCTCCCTCCGGTGTTCCGGAAGAATCGGCGGGGGCGCCCTCTCCTCCCCCGCCGCACGCGGCCAGGCCGCCCATCAAAAGGGCGGAAGCGGTCCATAGGAAAATCTGCTTTCTGAGACATTCCTTCATATCTGTTTCCTCCTATCTCAAAATGGAGCCCCCGGCTCCAGGGATAACGGAAAACATATGGGTGTTTCGTATGGATGCAGTCTATGGCGCTGTGAAATCGTTGTATCTTATCTTCTGCGGACCAGGCGCAGCGGCAGGATGTCCTTGCAGAAGCAGGCGGTGCCGCGCAGGAGCTCCAAGCTGCCCACACCGTATCGGACATCGTCCATCCGGAGCAGCGGGGCCCCCTCTGCCACCTCCAGTTTGGAGGCCAGGGCGGCATCCGCCGTCTCTACCGTCTGCTCTGCCAGTGTGACCACCGGCTGCCGGATGCAGAAGAGCTCCAGAAATTCGTTCAGGGTAAGCTCGGCAAAATTCTTCCAGCTCTGATAGTCAAACTCCAGGTTGCTGCCCCGGAAATAGACCTTGCTGTGGATCATGGGAACGCCGTCCCCCAGGAACACCCGCTCCAGCATCAAAAGCCGCTCCTCCCCCTGGCCAATCTCCGCTCCAAGGGGCAGCTCCGCCTCTTCAGGGGAGATCCAGCGGTCCTCCAGAAGGCGCACCGCAGGTGTCATTCCCCGGGCGGCAAAGAGCTCCTGAAAGCTGAATTCCTCGTCGATGCGGGGCTGTGCGGTGCAGATCGGCGCATTGATGAGGGTGCCCCGGCCCCGCCAGCGGGTGAGATACCCCCTGGACTCCAGTTCGCTCAGCACATCCCGGATCACCACCCGGCTCACTCCGGCCAGCTTTGCCAGCTCTTCCTCGGACGGCAGCTTCTCCGTCCCCTCTTTGACCGACTGGGAGATGAGACGCAGAAGCGTCACCTTCCCCTGGGCATAGGGCTCATCCGGCGTCCGCATCGGTCGTGTCATCTTATCTTCCTCTCTTTCCGTACCACTATTTGTGATACATACCGTCTATTAGTATTACTATTTGAAGTATAGTATGACAAATTGGTTCTGTCAACCCCTTTTCGACACTGCACTGCCGGGTATGGCAAAATGCGCCGTTCTTCCCCCCGCTCCCCTTGTATAAGCATACAAAAATCCACCTCTGCACTTGCAAAGCGACAGAAGAGCCGATATAGTATAAGCATTCTTTCTTTGATAAGGGGGAACGGACGTGGATCGGATGCTGAACTGGAAGATTACTGCACATAAGCGCCTGTCTCAGGGTCCCAATGCGTCCAAAATAGCGGTTTGATTAGGAAGGGTATCCGTATAACGGATACCCTGATTTATTTTGTACCGACCTAACTTTTTGTTTGGTTCCGTCTCCCTTCCCAAGATGAACGAGGAGGTCATTCCTGTGAAGAAAGTTGCCATCATCATGGGCTCCGACAGCGACTGGCCGGTGGTCAAGGCCGCCTGCACCCAGCTGGACGAGTTCCACATCCCCTACGAGGCCCATATCCTCAGCGCTCACCGTACCCCCGTCCAGGCGGCCGAGTTTGCCCGGGATGCCCGGAAGAACGGCTTCGGCGTGCTCATCTGTGCCGCCGGTATGGCCGCACATCTGGCGGGCGCCTTTGCCGGCAACTCCACCCTGCCCGTCATCGGCATCCCCATGAAGGGGGGCGCCATGGACGGTCTGGACGCCCTGCTGGCTACCGTCCAGATGCCCAGCGGCATCCCCGTCGCCACGGTGGCCATCAACGGCGCCAAAAATGCCGCCGTCCTGGCCGCTCAGATCCTGGCCGTCAGCGATGACGATCTGGCTGCCCGGCTGGATGAGGCCCGGGTCAAGATGGCCCGGCAGATCGCCGAGAAGGAAGCCAAGCTTCAGGCCGAGCTGGCCCAGTAAGCGTACCCGCTGCCCGATAAACTGATCTACTAATCTTTGTTCTGGAGGATGATCCACATGGAAAAGAAACTGGTTTACACCGGAAAGACCAAAGACGTGTTTGCCTTGGACAACGGCAACTACCTGCTGAAGTTCAAAGACGACTGCACCGGCAAGGACGGTGTGTTCGATCCCGGTGAAAACTCCGTGGGCCTGACCATCGACGGTGTGGGCGACGTGAACCTGCGCATGTCCATCTATTTCTTTGAGAAGATCAACGCCGCCGGGATCAAGACTCACTATGTCAGCGCCGACCTGGAGAACACCACCATGGAGGTCCTTCCCGCCAAGGTGTTCGGCCATGGTCTGGAGGTCATCTGCCGCCACAAGGCCGTGGGCAGCTTCCTGCGCCGGTACGGCGAGTACATCGAGGAGGGCGCTGATCTGCCCGCCTATGTGGAGACCACCTTCAAGAACGACGAGAAGGGCGACCCTCTGGTCACCAAGGACGGCCTGGTGGTTCTGGGCGTCATGACCGAGAAGCAGTACGACGACATGAAGGCCCAGACCCAGCAGATCACCCAGATCGTGGCGGACGAGCTCAAGGCCCGCGGTCTGGTCCTGTACGACATCAAGTTTGAGTTCGGTTACGATGCCGACGGCAACGTCATGCTCATCGACGAGGTGGCCTCCGGCAACATGCGGGTGTACAAGGACGGCAAGTATGTGGATCCCATGACCCTCTCCAAGCTTTTCTTCGCCCAGTAATCATCTCTGCTATCAATTGCTATCAATATCCTAATGTGTGCAAGGGGAATGTGAACTATGGAAAAAACAACGCAGCTCTATGAGGGCAAGGCCAAGAAGGTCTATGCCACCGAGGACCCCAATCTGGTCATCGTGTCCTACAAGGATGACGCCACCGCCTTCAACGGCCTCAAGAAGGGCACCATCACCGGCAAGGGCGCCATCAACAACCGCATGACCAACAACCTCATGCGCCGCCTGGAGGCCAAGGGGGTCCCCACCCACTTTGTGGAGGAGCTCAGCGACCGGGAGACCGTAGTCAAGAAGGTCTCCATTGTGCCCCTGGAGGTCATTGTCCGCAACATCTCCGCCGGCTCTTTCGCCAAGCGCTACGGCGTGGAGGAGGGCATCGTCTTTGACGAGCCCACCATCGAGTTCTCTTACAAGAACGACGACCTGGGTGATCCCCTGCTCAACTCCTACCACGCCCTGGCCCTGAAGCTGGCCACCCGGGAGGAGATCGAGCTCATCAAGAAGTACGCCTTCATGGTCAACGACCTGCTCAAGGGCTTCATGAAGGAGATCGGCATCGATCTGGTGGACTTCAAGCTGGAGTTCGGCAAGACCGCCGACGGCCAGATCGTTCTGGCTGACGAGATCTCCCCCGACACCTGCCGCCTGTGGGACGAGAAGACCCATGAGAAGCTGGACAAGGACCGCTTCCGCCGGGATCTGGGCGGCGCGGAGGAGGCCTATGAGGAGGTCATGCGCCGCCTCATGGGAGAGTAAACCTCTCCCGGTTTCCGTTATCATCTGACTTGGCGGACCGGCCCCGCGCCGGCCCGCCCCCACATTTCTATTGGAGGAAAGACTTTGGGCGGTTTCTTTGGTGCGGTCTCCAAGCGGGACTGCGTACTTGACATCTTTTTCGGCGTGGACTATCACTCCCACCTGGGCACCAGCCGGGGCGGCATGGTCATCTATGACCGGGACAAGGGGTTCCAGCGCCAAATCCACAACATCAAAAACACTCCCTTCCGGACCAAGTTCGAGAAGGACCTGTCCGATTTTGCCGGACACAGCGGCATCGGCTGCATCAGCGACACAGACCCCCAGCCCCTGCTGGTGCGCTCCCATCTGGGCCTCTTTGCCATCACCACCGTGGGCATCATCAACAACGCCGAGGAGCTGGTGAAGCAGTACTTTGACGCCGGTGTGGGCACCCAGTTCATGGCCATGAGCTCCGGCAAGGTCAACTCCACCGAGCTCATCGCCGCCCTCATCAACCAGAAGGACAACCTGGTGGACGGCATCCGCCACGCCCAGGATGTGGTGGACGGCTCGGCTACCATCCTCATCCTCACCCCCGACAACGAGATCATCGCTGCCCGGGACAAGGTGGGCCGCCTCCCCGTTCTGGTGGGCCGGGACGAGGACGGCTGCTGCATCTCCTTCGAGTCCTTCGCCTACCACAAGCTGGGCTATCACGACTATTACGAACTGGGCCCCCGGGAGATCGTCCGGGTCACCACCGATGGGGTGGAGCAGCTCTCTGCCCCCGGCACCGAGATGAAGATCTGTGCCTTCCTGTGGACCTATTACGGCTACCCCAACTCCAACTATGAGGGCGTCAACGTGGAGGTCATGCGCTACCACAACGGCGAGATCATGGCCGACGCCGACCGGGAGCGGGGTATCGCCCAGGACGTGGATTATGTGGCAGGCGTTCCCGACTCGGGCATCCCCCATGCCATCGGTTACGCCAACCGCAGCGGCAAGCCCTTTGCCCGTCCCTTCGTCAAGTACACCCCCACCTGGCCCCGCTCCTTCATGCCTGACAACCAGAAGGTCCGCAACCAGGTGGCCAAGATGAAGCAGATCCCCGTGCCCGAGCTCATCCAGGGCAAGAAGCTGCTGATGATCGACGACTCCATCGTCCGCGGCACCCAGATGCGGGAGACCGTGGATTTCCTCTATGAGTCGGGCGCCAAAGAGGTCCACATCCGCTCGGCCTGTCCCCCCATCATGTACGGCTGCAAGTACCTGAACTTCTCTTCCAGCAAATCCGAGATGGAGCTCATCACCCGCCGCACTGTCCAGGAGCTGGAGGGCGAGGAGGGCGAGGCCCATCTGGATGAGTACGCCGATCCCACCACCGAGCGCGGCCAGTGCATGCTGGAGGCCATCTGCAAAAAGCTCCACTTCACTTCTCTGGGTTATCAGTCCCTGGAGGGCCTCATGAAGGCCATCGGACTGGAGCCCTGCAAGGTATGTACCTACTGCTGGACCGGCAAAGAGTAAGGCCGTTCCCCCACTATTTTTTTGGAGGTTCGTATGGAAAACTCTCATTCCGCTTCCTACGCCGCTGCCGGCGTGGACGTGACCGCCGGCTATGAGGCGGTCAAGCGTATCAAGCCCATGGTGGAATCCACCTACATCCCCGGCGTGCTGGGCACCCTGGGCGGCTTCGGCGGCATGTTCGCCCCCGACCTGGCCGGGATGAAGCGCCCTGTGCTGGTCTCCGGCACCGACGGCGTGGGCACCAAGCTCCGCCTGGCCCTGCTGCTGAACAAGCACGACACCATCGGCATCGACTGCGTGGCCATGTGCGTCAACGATATCATCTGCGGCGGCGCATCCCCCCTCTTCTTCCTGGACTACATCGCCTGCGGCAAGAATGATCCCGTGCGCATCGCCGAGATCGTCGCCGGCATCACCGAGGGCTGCCGCCAGTCCGAGTGCGCCCTGGTGGGAGGCGAGACCGCTGAGCACCCCGTCGTCATGCCCGATGAGGACTATGACGTGGCCGGTTTCTCGGTGGGTATCGTGGACGAGGAGAAGATCATCGACGGCAAGCGCCTGAGCGAGGGCGACGCCCTCATCGGTCTGGCCTCCACCGGCGTTCACTCCAACGGCTTCTCCCTGGTGCGCAAGGTCTTTGACGTGGAGCACGCCGATCTGAACGCCCCCGTGGACGAGCTGGGCGGCAAGAGCCTGGGTGAGACCCTCCTCACCCCCACCCGCATCTATGTCAAGGCGGTCAAGGCTCTCCTGAAGGCCGGCGTGGACATCCACGCCATCAGCCACATCACCGGCGGCGGCTTCTATGAGAACGTCCCCCGCATGATGACTGAGGGTCTCACCGCCCGCATCGAGCTCTCCTCCTTCCCCCGCCTGCCCATCTTCGACCTGATCCAGAAGAAGGGCAACATCCCCGAGCGGGACATGTACAACACCTTCAACATGGGCCTGGGCATGCTCCTGGCCGTCCCCGCCGGGGAGGCCGAGAAGGCTCTGGAGATCCTCCGTGCCGCCGGAGAGAGCGCCTACGCCGTGGGCTCCGTGGTCCGGGGCGACGCCGGCGTAGAGCTGGTGTAAGGCCATGGCGGAAAAACGCATCGCCGTTCTGGTCTCGGGCGGCGGAACCAATCTTCAGGCCCTCATCGACGCCCAGGGCCGGGGAGAGCTGGGGGGCGGCGTGCTGGCCGCCGTCCTCTCCTCCCGGGCAGACGCCTATGCCCTGGAGCGGGCCGAAAAAGCCGGTATCCCCGGCTATGTGGTGGCCCGGAAGGACTACCCCTCCCCTCAGGCCATGACCATCGCTCTGGTGGAGAAGCTCAAGGCCCTCTCCATCGATCTGGTGGTGCTGGCCGGCTTTATGCACATCCTCACCGAAGAGATGGTGGAGGCCTTCCCCAACGCCATTCTGAACGTCCATCCGGCCCTCATTCCCTCCTTCTGCGGCAAGGGGGCCTACGGGCTCCACGTCCATGAGATGGCCCTCTCCTACGGCGTGAAGGTCACGGGCGCTACCGTCCACTTCGTCAATGAGGAGGCCGACGGCGGCCCCATCGTGCTCCAGAAGGCGGTGGAGATCCGGGAGGGTGACACCCCGGAGATCCTCCAGCGCCGGGTCATGGAGGAGGCCGAGTGGAAGCTCCTCCCCCAGGCCGTTTCGCTCTTCTGCCAGGATAAGCTGGCGGTAGAGGGCCGGCACGTGCACATTCTCCCCTAAATTCCCCGCCCTTCCGACAGGCGTCTTGACAAGGCCGCTGGGGATATGCTATCCTAAAAAAGCTGTATGACTGACGGAACCGTGGGCTTACCACATGGAGTACAGCTTTTGTTATGCCGACCGTCTGGGCGCACCTGTTTTTGGTGCGCCCATTTTCTTTTTTCATCCACTTCATTGTCAGGAGGAATCTTTCATGAACACCTTGAATCTCTGTGAGCTGCTCCAGTCCCATCCCTACCCCGGTCGGGGCATCCTGCTGGGCAAGTCTGCCGACGGCAGACACAGCGTCATCGCCTATTTCATCATGGGCCGCAGCGAGAACAGCCGCAACCGCATCTTCGAGGTCACCGAGGACGGCATCCGCACCAAGGCCTTTGACGAGAGCAAGATGACCGATCCCTCCCTCATCATCTACCATCCCGTCCGGGTGGTGGGCGACGACACCGTGGTCACCAACGGCGATCAGACCGACACCGTCCGGGGCGGCCTGCTGGAGGGCAAGGTCTTTGCCCAGTCCCTGCGCACCCGGGAGTTTGAGCCCGATGGCCCCAACTACACCCCCCGGATCTCCGGCCTGCTCCACAAGGACGGCAGCTATGCCCTCTCCATCCTGAAGAGCGCCAACGGCGATCCCTCCTCCTGCCGCCGCTACTTCTTCGGCTATGAGCACCCCCTGGCCGGACAGGGCCACTTCATCCACACCTATCAGGAGAACCGGGACCCCCTGCCCTCCTTTGAGGGAGAGCCCCGTCAGGTCGCCATCACCGCCCCCGACGCCCAGACCCTGGCCCGGGAGCTGTGGGAGAGCCTCAACGAGGACAACAAGGTCTCCCTCTTCGTCCGCTACACCGATCTGGAGAGCGGAAAGAGCGACACCGTCATTCTGAACAAGCATCAGTAATTTCACCACTACATACCAACAAACGGAGGCTCTCACATGACTGAACTGGAACTGAAATACGGCTGCAACCCCAACCAGAAGCCCGCCCGCATCTATATGGAGGAGGGAGAGCTCCCCCTCCAGGTCCTCAACGGCCGCCCCGGCTACATCAATTTCATGGACGCCCTCAACTCCTGGCAGCTGGTCAAGGCCCTGAAGAAGGCCACCGGCCTGCCCGCCGCCTCCTCCTTCAAGCACGTCTCCCCCGCCGGAGCTGCTCTGGGTCTCCCCCTCACTGAGGTGGAGCGGAAGATCTACTTTGCCCCCGAGGGGGAGCTCTCCCCCATCGCCTGCGCCTACATCCGGGCCCGGGGCGCGGACCGTCTGTGCTCCTTCGGCGACTGGGCCGCCCTCTCCGACGTGTGCGACGCTGACACCGCCCGCTTCCTGGCCGGTGAGGTCTCCGACGGCATCATCGCCCCCGGCTACACCGACGAGGCTCTGGAGATCCTCAAGACCAAGCGCAAGGGCGGCTACAACGTGGTGGCCATCGATCCCGACTACACCCCCGCCCCCATCGAGCGGCGCAACATCTTCGGCATCACCTTTGAGCAGGGCTATAACGATCTGGACATCTCGGAGGAGATGCTCCAGAACATCGTTACCGCCAACAAAGAGCTCCCCCAGCAGGCCAAGCACGATATGCTCCTCTCCCTCATCACCCTCAAGTACACCCAGTCCAACTCGGTCTGCTATGTGAAAAATGGCATGACCATCGGCGTGGGCGCCGGACAGCAGAGCCGCATCCACTGCACCCGTCTGGCCGGCAACAAGGCGGACATCTGGTGGCTGCGCCAGCATCCCAAGGTCCTGGGTCTCCAGTTCGTGGAGGGCATTCGCCGCCCCGACCGGGACAACGCCATTGACCTGTACATCTCCGAGGAGCACGACGACGTGCTGGCCGAGGGCGTGTGGCAGACCATCTTCCAGGTCAAGCCTGAGGTTCTCACCGCCCAGGAGAAGCAGGAGTGGATCGCCCAGCTCTCCGACGTGACCGTGGGCTCCGACGCCTTCTTCCCCTTCGGGGACAACGTGGAGCGCGCCCATAAGTCCGGTGTGCATTACATTGTCCAGCCCGGCGGCTCCATCCGGGACGACCAGGTCATCGCCACTGCCGACAAGCACGGCATGGTCATGGCCTTCACCGGTGTGCGCCTGTTCCACCACTAAGCGGTGTCCGCCCTGGAACGGAGCGGCGGTCTCAGCGGGACTCAGCTCAAATATCTGGCCGCCCTCTTCATGGTCATCGACCATGTGGGGATGTTCTTTGAGCCCATGGCCCCTTTCTTCCCGCCCGACTCCCTGTGGTTTTATCTCTTTCGGTATGTGGGGCGGCTGGCCTTTCCCATCTTCGCCTTCTTCGTGGCGGAGGGCTGCCGGAAAACCAGGCACTATGCCGCTTATCTGCGGCGGCTCTTCTGCTTCGCCGACCTCACCCAGATCCCCCTCTATTTTGTCATGCCGGAGGATGGGCGCAGCGTCATCACCACCTTTTTCCTCGCCTCTCTGGCCATCGGTCTCTACCGGCACTTTCAGGAAAAGGGCTATCCTGTTCTGGGAATCCTGCTGGGCGGTGTGTGCGTCTTTCTGGCCCAGCCCCTTCACGGGGATTACGGCTGGATCGGCTGCCTCACCGTGGTCATCCTCTATTTCTGCGGAGAGGACCGCGCCCGCCAGCTCCGGATGCTTGCCCTGTGCCTGCTGTGCTACTATCTGGCCGGCAGCCTCTGGGCCTACTGGGGCGTGCCCACTCTCTCCATCCTCCCCACCGAGGGGTGGGCACGGTTCCTGGTAGACATGGGAGGACGGCTCCCCTATTTCCAGCGCTTCTATCTGCCCTACTCCCTGCTGATGTCGGCCTTTGCCTGCCTCTCCCTGGTGCCCCTCTCCCGCTACAATGGGAAGCGGGGCAACGGGAGCCGCTGGTTCTTCTACTGGTTCTATCCGGGGCACCTGGTCCTGCTGGCCGGACTGAGCGCCCTGCTCTCCTGACTTTATTGTGATTTGGAGGTCATCTCTATGCATGTTTTAGTGGTTGGCGGCGGCGGCCGCGAGCACGCCATTGTCTGGGCCCTGTCCAAGAGCCCCAAGGTAACGAAACTCTCCTGCGCCCCCGGCAACGCCGGGATCGCTGCCCTGGCCCAGTGCGTCCCGGTGAAAGCCACCGACGTGGAGGGCATGGTGGCCTGGGCCCGGGAGAACGCTGTGGACTTCGTCATGGTCGCCCCCGATGATCCCCTGGCCCTGGGCATGGTGGATGCCCTGGAGGCCGCTGGCATCCCCGCCTTCGGTCCCCGGGCCAACGCCGCCGTCATCGAGGCCAGCAAGGCCTTCTCCAAGGATCTGATGGCCAAGTATCACATCCCCACCGCCCGCTATCAGACCTTCACCGAGCTGGAGGCCGCCCTCGCCTATGTCCGGGAGCAGGGCGCCCCCATTGTGGTCAAGGCCGACGGCCTGGCCCTGGGCAAGGGCGTCATCGTGGCCCAGAGTGTGGAGGAGGCCGAGGATGCCGTCCGCGCCATGATGGCCGACAAAAAGTTCGGCGAGGCGGGCGCCAAGGTGGTCATTGAGGAGTGCATGACCGGTCCCGAGGTCACCGTGCTGGCCTTCTGCGACGGGAAGCACCTGGTTCCCATGCCCGCCTCCCAGGACCACAAGCGGGCCTTTGACGGCAACCAGGGCCCCAACACCGGCGGCATGGGCTCCATCGCCCCGGTGGCCTGCTACACCCCCGATCTGGCCCAGGTGTGCATGGAGACCATCTTCCAGCCCACGGTAGATGCCATGGCCGCCGAGGGCCGTCCCTTCCAGGGCGTGCTCTACTTCGGCCTCATGCTCACCCCCCAGGGCCCCAAGGTGGTGGAGTACAACTCCCGCTTCGGCGACCCCGAGTGCCAGTCCGTCCTCTCCCTGCTGGAGAGCGACCTGATGGACATTCTCCTGGCCTGCCGCAACGGCACCCTGGATCAGACCGAGATCCGCTGGAAAGCGGGTGCGGCCTGCTGTCTGGTGCTGGCCTCCGGGGGTTATCCCGGCTCCTACCGGAAGGGACTGCCCATCACCGGCCTGGAGGAGGCCGGCAAGACCGCCGTGGTCTTCCACGCGGGCACGGCCCGGAACGACTCCGGCGAGCTGGTCACCGGCGGCGGCCGCGTACTGGGTGTCACCGCCGTGGGCGGGGATCTGGACGAGGCCATCCGGGGCGCATATGCCTCGGCCGAACACATCCATTTTGAGGGGATGCAGTTCCGCACCGACATCGGCCGGGCCTTCTAACGGAAATCTGTCACGGACGCAGAAAGGCCGTCCGGAGCATATATGCTCCGGACGGCCTTTTTTCATACCTCTTTGACCAGCACCAGCTCGGTGATGCCCTTCTTGGCCGCGTCGGGCAGGCTTCCCAGCGTCCAGTAGCCCCGCCCGGCGTAGAATTTCTGGGCGCCGGTGTTGAAGTCGCTGACCATCAGCGTCACGCGGGAGGCCCCGGATGCCCGGGCCATCTCCTCCAGCTGCTCCATGAGCCAGCTTCCCACCTGCTGCCCCCGGAAGGAGGCCTTGACACCCAGCAGGCTCAGATAGGGATACAGCCCGCAGAAGCCACGCAGGACCACCCGCATGGCTCCGGCGATCTCTCCCTGCTCGGTGACCGCCAGATAGAGCTCTCCCCGTCCGGCCGCCCCCCGCAGGGAGCGCTCCAGCCGGTCGTCTCCCCGGAAATAACGCTCATAGATGGCGCTGTCCAGAAAGACTGGAAGACAGGCCTCCACGTCCTGCTCCGTCCCTTTGCGCAATTCCAGCTTCATCGATGCTCCCCCTTTCCCGATCCACGGGGCGGAAGGGAGATTTTCCCCATGACCGCGGCCCGCTCCGCCCCGGTGACGCCGGGCAGGCTGTTGGCCTCTCCCATGGCGCACCGGTCGGCCAGTACCGCAAAGGCCACCGCCTCCTTGGCATCGCTGCTCCATCCCAGATCCTCCTGGGTCTGCACCGCGACACCATACTCCCCCAGACGACGGGAGAGGAAGGCCAACAGAGTGGGGTTATAGCTCCCACCGCCGCCCACCACCAGGCGGGAGGCCCGGTAACGGGGCTGGACATACCGCCCGTAGGCGTCGGCAATGCTCCAGGCGGTCAGGTCAGTCACCGTGGCCACGATGTCCTGGGATGAGAGGCCCAGCTCCCTGCCCCGCTCCAGCACACGCTCGGTGTACTGGGTGCCGAACTCCTCCCGTCCGGTGGTCTTGGGCAAGGGACGGCTGTAATAGGGCTCCTGCTGGAGCCAGGCCAACAGGTCCGCATTGACCCGGCCCGCCGCCGCCATGGCCCCGTCCACGTCATAGGTCTGCTCCCTCCCGGTCAGGGCGGAGACCGCCGCGTCAATGATCATATTGCCCGGCCCGGTATCAAAGGCATAGACTTCCTCCGGTCCCGCTCCGGCGGGCAGGATGGTCATATTTCCGATCCCGCCGATGTTCTGGAGAAGAATGGTCTCCTCTTCCCTCCGGTAGAGGAGGTACTCCGTGAAGGGCACCAGGGGCGCGCCCTGTCCGCCCACCGCCATATCCGCCACCCGGAAGTCCGACACCGTGGGCACACCGGTGCGGGCAGCGATCACGGCTCCCTCCCCGATCTGCACGGTGTAATGGATGGGGAAGCCCTCCTCCCACACGGTCTGGGGGCTGTGCCAGATGGTCTGTCCGTGGGAACCGATGAGATCCACATCCTCCAGACGCAGTCCGGCCCCCTCCACCACCGAGCGGGCGCTGCGGGCATAGAGCTCTCCCAGCAAAACGTTCATTCGTCCCACCCGGTCCACCGTGGCCTGCTCCGGCTGAAAGAGGGTAAAAATCTCCTCCCGCACCGTCTCCGGATAGGGCCGGTTCTCAAAGGCCAGCAGCTTCACCTGACAGCGGTCGCCCGTGCCCCGGACCTCCACCAAAGCGGCGTCCACCCCGTCCACCGAGGTGCCCGACATCATGCCCACGATCCGGCGCACCGGTTTGTCCGTTCCGCTCCAGAGCATTACGCCCCGCCTCCTTCTTCCCTGGCCTGGCAAATGGCCCGGCCCAGATGGTCCTCACAGCGCGTCAGCAGCGCCTTGGCTTCCTCCCGGTCCAGACCGCTCTCCAGCATCAGGATGGCCAGCTTGGCGTGGCCGTCCGCCCGGGTCAGATATTCCGCCGCCGTATCCGGGTCGGTCCCGGTGGCGTGGACGATCAGGCGCTTGGCCCGGTCCTCCAGCTTGCGGTTGCTCACCTTCAGATCCACCATCAGATTGCCGTAGACTTTGCCCAGCTTGATCATGGAACAGGTGGTGAGCATATTGAGCACCATTTTCTGGGCCGTTCCCGACTTCATACGGGTGGACCCAGAGATCACCTCGGGCCCCACCTGAGGGGCGATGCACACCTGACAGACCCGCTCCAGCTTGGAGTTTGCATTGGTGCAAAGCCCGATCACCGCGGCGCCCAGCTCTCCCGCCCGGCGGACGGCCGCCAGTACGTAGGGGGCGCTGCCGCTGGCGGTGATGCCCACCACCGCGTCTTTGGGGCCTACCTTCAGCTCCTCCACCAGGCGGATGCCGTCCTCTTCCCGGTCCTCACAGCCCTCCACCGGGTGACGCAGCGCAGTGTCGCCTCCCGCGATGTAGCCCTGCACCATGTCCGAGTCCACGCCGAAGGTGGGCACGCACTCCGACGCGTCCAGCACTCCCAAACGCCCCGATGTCCCCGCGCCCAGATAGATGAGTCTCCCTCCTGCACGGAACCGCTCATAGATCAGATCCACCGCCGCGGCGATCTTGTCCGTCTCCTTGGCCACTGCCGCTGCCACCCGTGCATCCTGTTGGTTGATGAGCCGCACCATCTCCTCTGTGGAACAGGTGTCGATCCGCCGGGTCTCCTCGTTGATCCCCTCTGTGCTCAGGCCTGCCAGATAGTCGTCCATGCGCACACCTCCTGTCTGTTTGCTTCTAGCCTACCGCATCCCTCTCACTCTGTCAACACAATATTATTTCATCTTTTTTGCAAGATTCATGAAATTATATTTCAAACCCTCTGGACTTGCCTCTCACGCTTTGCTATAATATCTACAAAAAGAGAGGAGGTTGTCGCCGTGGGATGCACACTTTTGATCAAAGAAGGCCTCGCCTCGCTGACTGAGACCGAACGGCGTCTTGCCGACTACCTTCTGTCCCACAGCGGGGAGGTCACCCGCATGAACGCCAAGGAGTTTGCCGCCGCCTGCGGCTCCTCCCCGGCGGCGGTGGTGCGCTTCTCCCAGAAGCTCGGTTTCAAAGGCTTTACCGAATTAAAGCTGGACCTAGCCAAAGAATCTGGTGCCGAGGCACTGGACGAGTTTCAGACCGTCATCCAGGAGCACGACGACCTGGACACCATTCTCCAGAAGGCGGAGCTCATCCATCTCAAGAACACCTCCCTGACCTATCGCATGGTCAATGTGTCGGTCCTCAACCAAGCGGTGGAGGAGATCTGTGCCGGACGGCGCATCCATCTCTTCGGTATCGGGGCCTCCGGCCTGCTGGCAATGGATTTCCTCTACAAATCCTCCCGCATCGGCATCCCCGCCTTCTATCACGCCGACGCCCACACCAATCTGGCCACCGCCGCTCTGCTGGATGAGAGCGACATTGTCATTGCCATCAGCTACAGCGGCGAGACCCGGGAGACCGTTCTAGCCGCCCGGGCCGCCAAGGAGCGGGGATGCAGAGTCATCGCCATCACCCAGGCCAACCACAACTCGCTCTCCCGCCTGGCCGACTATCCCCTCTACATCCCCAGCGAGGAGGGGGAGTTCCGCATGGGGGCCATGACCTCCCGGATCTCCGGCCTGCTCCTGCTGGACCTGCTCTATCTTGGGATCGCCAAGCACGACTTCGACCATACCCGGAAGAGCCTCTCCCAGACCAGGGAGCTCATACGCTCCCTCCAGCAGGACTGAGCGCTCTTCCTGCGTGAACCATATCATTTTTCCAATGGAGGTGCGGCAGATGGAACTGTCACAGCTTGACACCATATTGGAGACCTACCGGCAGGAAGGGTATTACCCTTCCGCGGTCTGCCAGGTATTCAACGAGAAAGAGATCCTGTACCGCCGGGCCGTGGGCGGAGTGGAGCTCAGCGCCTGGTTTGACCTGGCCTCGGTCAGCAAACTGGTGTGTACCACGATGCTCCTCTCGCTTATGGAGGAGGGACGCTTCACCCCGGAGACACCTGTGCTCTCCCTCCTGCCCGCCCATGCCCCCGGCCCGGTCACCCGGCGGCGGTTGGAGAAGGTGACCGTGGGACAGCTCATGACCCACACCTCCGGTATCGTACCGTGGTATCCCTTCTACGCCGATGGGCGGGACTTCTACACGGTGCTGGAACACGTTCTGGCCACCACGGAGCCCGAGACCGGCATGGCATACAGCGATCTGAACTTCATGCTCCTGGGCCTGGTGGTGGAGGCGGTCTCCGGTCTTCCCCTCCGGCAGGCGCTGGAGCGCTACGTCAAAACTCCCCTTGGTATCTCGGATATGGCCTATGGTCCCATCGATCCCGCTCTGGCCGTGCCCACCTGCTACGGAAATCAGATCGAACAGCGCATGTGCGCCCAGCGGGGCCTCTCCTTTGACGGCTGGCGGCCCAACGGCGTGGAGGTGCGGGGCACCTGCAACGACGGGAACGCCTTCTATTACTGGAACGGCGCCAGCGGACATGCCGGAATCTTCGCTACGGCGGACGCCCTCTCCGCTCTGGGGCAGTTCTATCTCTCCACCGACCGCCCCTGGTTCCTCCGGGCCATGGAGACCTGTGTGGAGGAGCGTGGCCTGGGCTTTGACCGGTGTGACGTCTTCCCGGATGGTTGCGGACACAACGGTTTTACCGGCACCAGTCTGTGGATCAGCCGTGCCCATCACATAGGCGCGGTCATCCTCACCAACAAATTCTACCGTATGGAGGGGGAGCCGCCCGGATCCTCCAACGACTTCCGCCGGGCGGTCCACTATGCTCTGCTGGGACGAACACCCCCCGTTCCCGTCTGACCGGTATCCGCAGGCGCTGGCCTGTGACATACGAAATCTGAATGGAAAAGAGGTACTTACTGTGAAGAACGCAAAAAAGTGGCTATCCCTCTCCCTGGCCGGCGTCCTGCTTACGGGTCTGCTGGCCGGATGCGGCGGCGGGAATACGCCTCCCGCATCCTCCGCCCCCAGCGCTCCGGTCTCCACCACCCCGGTGGAGGGCGGCATCCTCAAGTACGGTACGGACTCCGAGCCCACCGGCTTTGATCCCCACACCGTCTCCGAGGAGGCCTCCCTCCGGATCATCAACCAGCTCTATGAGACTCTGGTTGCTACCAACGCCGACATGACCTACTATGGTCAGCTGGCCGAGAGCTGGGAGATCCCCGACGACGTGACCTACATCTTCTATCTCCGCAAGGGCGTGAAGTTCCACTCCGGCCGGGAGATGACTGCGGACGACGTGGTCTACTCCTTTGACCGTGTCCTGGGCAAGACCGAGGCCGGCGACATCGGCGCCCTGGGCAGCAAGGACAGCTACTATGGCGGCATCGAGAGCGTGGAGGCGGTGGACGATTACACCGTCAAGTTCACCCTCAAGGAGCCCAACGCCGCCTTCCTGGGCAACCTCACCAGCAACTATGGCGCCATCGTGGACAAGGATGTCATCGCGGAGAACGGCGACCTGATGCGTGCCGATGGCGGCACCGGTCCCTTCATGCTGGGCGAGTGGCTCCCCGACAACTACGTGGAGCTGCCCAAGTTTGAGGAGTACTGGGAGGCCGACCGGGTCAAGCTGGGCGGCATCACCTACTACCTCATTGGCGACGAGGCCGCCCGTCTGGCCGCCCTGCGCACCGGTGAGATCAACATCGCCAACCTCTCCTCCACCAACGTGACCGCCGCCGAGAAGGAGAGCAACCTGAGCGTTCTGGGTTACCAGACCAACGACTACATCGCCATAGGCTGCAACCTCTCCACCCCCGCGCTCCAGGATCAGAACGTCCGTCAGGCCATGAGCTACGCCCTGGACCGCCAGACCCTCATCAACGTGGTCTTTAACGGCCAGGCCCAGGTCAGCACCATGATGCCCCCCGCCATGGGCCACTGGTCTCTGGGCGCCGATTCCTTTGACCTCTACCAGTTCAACCTGGACAAGGCCAAGGAGCTGATGGAGGCCGCCGGGTACAGCGACAGCAACCGTCTGAGCCTGAAGCTGGCCGCCGGTCTGATGGACTCCCTCCGCCAGGCCGCCGTGGTCATCCAGCAGCAGCTCTCCGAGATCTACATCGACGTGGAGATCACCAACCTGGAGTCCGGCGAGTACGTGGACATCTGGGGCAAGATGAGCACCCCCGAGGCCGGCTTTGACCTGATGGTGGTCAGCGACGGCGCCGGCACCGATCCCAACCGTGCCATCTCCTTCTTCTTCGGTACTGGTTCCAGCGCCAACGTCTTTGGCTTCTCCAATGAGCGTGTGGACGAGCTGTGCGCCCTGGGCATCGCCACCACCGACGAGGCCAAGCGGGAGGAGTACTACAACGAGGCCCAGGAGATCTGCGTGGAGGACTCCACCAAGATCTGCATCGCAAGCCCCATGAAGTACTTCGTCTCCAGCACCAGCGTGCAGGGCTTCGCCCCCTCCGCCGCTGATGCCAGCGACTTCCGGGACACCTATCTGACCCAGTAAAATCGATCTTCCGCGGGGAGACGGGGGCAAAATTGCCCCCGCTCCCCCCGCGCTTCTCCTGATTGAGGACTGACCGCTCTCCGCCCCCCTTCCCGGGCGGGTGGCGGTCAATCCTCAATCCAAGGCACCGTTCGAAAGGGAGTGTGACACGATGAAACAATACACCATTCGCCGCATCCTTCAGCTCATTCCGGTCTTGCTGGGCATCAGTATTCTGATCTTCGCCGTCATGAAGATGATCCCCGGCGACGTGATCTCGGGTATCCTGGGCGTGGAGGCCACGCCTGAGCTGCGGGCTCAGCTGGCCGCCAAATACGGCCTGGACCGCCCCTATATCGTACAGTATCTGGACTGGATCGGCGGCGTGCTCCGGGGCGATTTCGGGGAATCCATCCGCACGGCGGAGCCCATCCTGCCCCAGATCCTCACCCGCTTTCAGGTGACCGCTGAGCTCACCATCCTGGCCGCCGTTATCTCCTGGTTCGTGGCCATCCCTCTGGGCATCCTCGCCGCGGTCAAGCGCAACTCCATGGCCGACCGGCTGATCCGGGTCTTTGCCCTGCTGGGCGTCTCGGTCCCCGGCTTTGCCCTGTCCATCCTGCTGATCCTCTTCCTCTCCCTGGCCTTCGGTTACTTCTCCCCCCTGGGCTATGTGGGCTTTTTTGAGGACCCCCTGCGCAACCTTCAGATCATGATCCTCCCGGCCTCGATCCTGGGCATCTCCATCTCGGGCTCCGTCATGCGTATGACCCGCTCGTCGGTGCTGGAGGTCCTGCGGCAGGACTTTGTCCGCACCGTCCGGGCCAAGGGCGCCAGTGAGCGGGTGGCCATCTTCAAGCACGTCCTGCGCAGCGCCCTCATCCCCATCGTCACACTGGTGGGCATGCAGATCGGCTCCCTGCTGGGCGGCGCGGTCATCGTGGAGCAGATCTTTTCCCTCCCCGGCCTGGGCCAGATGACCCTGACCGGCATCAACCAGCGGGATTACCCCGTGGTGCAGGGCTGCGTGCTCTTTATCGCCTTTGTGTACGTACTGGTCAATGTGGTGACCGACCTGCTGTACGCCTACATTGACCCCCGTATCTCTTACGACTGACGGCAGGAGGATTACCATGAAACGACTTGGACAGACGATCCGGGATCTGTGGAAGGATCCCATGGGGCGCATCGGCATGATCGGCATTCTGCTGGTCATCCTAGTGGCCATCTTTGCCCCCCTGGCTGCTCCCTTTGAGCCGGACAAGATGGTGGCCATGCCCAAATCCGCCCCCAGCGCCGACTATTGGTTCGGCACCGACAACTACGGCCGGGACATCTTCAGCCGCATCCTCTACGGCGCCCGGGTCTCTCTGGAGGTGGGCATCATCGCCGTGGGTATCGGCGCGGTGGCCGGCTACATCCTGGGCCTGCTGGCGGGCTATTTTGAGGGCTGGGTGGACCGGGTCATCATGTGTGTGATGGATATCCTCTTTGCCTTCCCCTCCATCCTGCTGGCCATCTTCATCTCGGCGGTGCTGGGACGGGGCCTGGTCAACACCATGATCGCCATTGGCATCGTCAACATTCCCGTCTTTGCCCGGACCGTGCGGGCGGCGGTCATCTCGGCCAAGGGCCTGGAGTATGTCTCCAACGCCCGGAGCGTGGGCGTCCGGACGGGCGCCATCCTGGTGCGGCACATCTCCCCCAACGTGGTGGCGCCCTTTACCGTGCAGGCTACCCTGGCCCTCTCCAGCGCCATTCTCACCGAGGCCTCCATGAGCTTCCTGGGCCTGGGCATCCAGCCCCCCGATCCCTCCTGGGGCTCCATGCTCTCCGAGGCCCGCACCTTTATGGAGCAGGCCCCCTGGATGGCCATCTTCCCCGCACTCTTCATCATTGTGACCATCCTGCTCTTCAACATCCTGGGCGACAGCCTCCGCGACGTGCTGGACCCCAAGCTCAAAACCTGATGGGAGGACTGCCGACATGGATCATCTCTTGGAAATGCGCAATCTCTCCATCGACCTGTACCGGGGACGGCGGACGCCTCCGGTCAAGCTGGTGGAGGGAATTGACCTCAACATTGATAAAAAACAGAATTTCGGCATCGTGGGCGAGTCCGGCTGCGGGAAGAGCATCACCTGTTCCTCCATCATGGGACTGCTCTCCTTCCCTCTTTCCGTAGGTGCAGGGAGCAGCATCCGCTTCCAGCGGGAGAATGGGACCGATACCGAGCTGCTCTCCCTTCCGAAAAAGCAGATGCAGCAGCTGCGGGGCAAGGAGATCTCCATGATCTTTCAGGAGCCCATGACCGCCCTGGACCCCATGTATACCATCGAAGACCAGATCGTGGAGTCCCTCCGCTTCCACACCGATCTCAGCCGCTCCGCCATGCGGGAGGCCGCCCTGGAGATGCTCCGCAAGGTCAAGATCCCCCGGGCAGAGGAGATCCTGAAGGAGTATCCCCACCACCTCTCCGGCGGCATGCTTCAGCGAGTCATGATCGCCATTGCCCTCATCAACAATCCCCGGCTCCTCATCGCCGATGAGCCCACCACCGCCCTGGACGTGACCATTCAGGCCCAGATTCTGGACCTGATGAACGAACTGCGGGAGAGCTATGACACCTCGGTCATCATGATCACCCATGACCTGGGCGTCATCGCCGAGACCTGTGAACAGGTGGCGGTCTTTTATGCCGGCCAGGTAGTGGAGCAGGCCAGCGTGGACGACATCTTCCACCACACAGCCCACCCCTATACCAGCGGACTGCTGCGCTCGGTGACCTCTCTGGGCGGAGAGCAGAAGGAGCTCTATACCATCCAGGGCACCGTGCCCACCGCCGGGCAGTTCTCTTCCGGCTGCCGCTTTGCCGACCGGTGCGAACACTGCACGGCCCGCTGCCGGGAGGCGGTTCCGCCGCTGACCGAGGTGGCCCCCGGGCACCAGTGCCGCTGCTGGCTCCACGCCGGCGGCGCAGAGAAGGAGGCGGCACGATGAGTCAGGAAAACATTCTGCTGGACGTCCAGCATCTGAAAACCTACTTTCCCATCCGGGGCGGCGTGATGCGCAAGGCCGTAGGCCATGTCCATGCGGTGGAGGATGTCTCCTTCCAGATCCGGGAGCAGGAGACCTTCGGCCTGGTGGGCGAGTCGGGCTGCGGCAAGTCCACCACCGGCCGGAGCATCCTCCGCCTCATCGAGCCAACTGGCGGAAAGGTCCTCTTTGACGGCACCGACCTGTGTACCCTGAGCCGGGAGCAGCTGCGGCTGAAGCGGCGGGACATGCAGCTCATCTTCCAGGACCCCTATGCCTCCCTCAACCCCCGCATGACGGTACATAAGCTGTTGGAGGAGCCGCTGCTCACCCACTTCCATCTCTCCCCCAAGGAGCGGGAGGAGCAGATCCAGTGGATCGCTCAGGCTGTGGGCATCACGGCGGAGCATCTGGAGCGCTATCCCCATCAGTTCTCCGGCGGGCAGCGTCAGCGCATCGCCATCGCCCGGGCCCTCATCTGCAAGCCCCGCTTCGTGGTGGCTGACGAGCCGGTCTCCGCGCTGGACGTGTCCATCCAGTCCCAGATCCTCAACCTGCTCATGGGACTTCAGCAGGATCTGAAGCTCTCCTATCTTTTCATCTCCCACGATCTGAACGTGGTGCGCCACATCAGCAACCGGGTGGGTGTGATGTATCTGGGTCGTCTGGTGGAGACGGGCAGCACCGAGGATGTCTACCGCAATCCTCTCCATCCCTACACCAAGGCCCTTCTCTCCGCCATTCCCAAGCGGGATCCGTCGGAGGAAAAGGAGCGCATCCATCTGGAGGGCGATGTGCCCAGCCCGGCTGATCCCCCCAGCGGCTGTGCCTTCCACGACCGCTGCCCCCACTGCATGGGAATCTGCAAGGAGCAGCCGCCCCAGACCCGGGAGCTGGAGCCCGGTCACCGGGTGGCCTGCCATCTCTACAATCCATAGCACAGCCAAACACTTACGTATATATGAAAAGAGCGGACCGGAACAATTCCGGTCCGCTTTTCGTATTCAGATGATCTTATTTCGCGGCGTATTCGGCCCGGCCGCTGCGGAAGAGATTTCCGCCCGTGCTGTCGATGGCGACCGTCAGGGGGAAGTCCTCCACGGTCATCTTCTTCACCGACTCACAGCCCAGCTCATCAAAGGCGATGACCTCGGCGGCCTTGATGCAGCGGGCGATCAGCGCCCCCGCGCCTCCCACCGCCGCGAAATAGCACGCCCCGTTGCGGACGATGGCGTCCACCACCTCCTGGCTGCGCTCTCCCTTGCCGATCATGGCACCCAGGCCCAGGTCCAGCAGCCGGGGGGCAAAGGCGTCCATCCGGCTGGCCGTGGTGGGGCCGCAGGCTCCCACCGCCATGCCCTGCTGTCCCGGGGTGGGGCCGGCATAGTAGATCACCGCGTCCCGCAGCGGGAAGGGCAGGTCCTCTCCCCGGTCCAGAAGCTCAAAAAAGCGCTTGTGAGCCGCGTCCCGGGCGGTGTAGATGGTCCCGCTCAGGATCACCCGGTCTCCCGCCTTCAGCGCAGGAATGTGGCTGCGCAGGTCCTGTGTATGCAGACGGTATTCCATCTCTCCTCACTCCTCATCCAGCGGCAGAGGCTCGGGCATCCGGGGCCCGATGGCCTCCTCATAGGTCTCCAGCAGCAGCTTGAGCTCGGCGTCATGGTCACCGAACTCGGCGGTGAGTCCCTCCATGCTCTTGCGCACCCGGTCCAGCTCCCCGGCTGTGTGGGCGATGGTGGCCTCAATATCCGTGCGCATCCGGTCATAGCCGGCCTGCACTTTGTAGATCCACTGTTCCAGCTCCTGGCGGGCCTTCTCCACCTGCTCCCGGGCGGCCGCCTCGATCCCCTGGGCACGGCAGTGGGCCTCCAGCTCGATGCCGGCCGTGCGGTCCTTGATGGCCTCGTAAGCTCTGGCCCCCTGCTCGCTTTTCTCCAGGCGCTCCTTCAGGTCGGAGAGCTGGTTCTGGAGGGCGCTTTGCTCCTCTGCCTGGAGCTCCCGCTCGCCCCGGCTCTGCTCTAGAGCGGCACCCCGCTCGGCCAGCTCGCCGGTGAGCTTCTGTACCTGGGCCGACAGCTCCACCAGACGCCCCTCGGCCTCTTCCACCCGCGCTTTGAGTTTGTCCCGCTCCTCCGTCATGGCGGAGAGCTCTTTCTGAAGTCCCTCCACCTTGGCGGCGTGGTCCTGATTGGCCTTCTCGATATAGTCCAGTACGTCCTGCTTACTGAACCCGCCCAATGCGGCGGTACGGAACTGAATGTCCGCTGCCTCCATCTACGTACACGCTCCTTCTCTCAGGGTATTGCTCGAATCAGGGGTATTTTATCACAATTTTGCGGGCAATACAATCCTATTCTATTTGACGCTGGCCGGGGCCAGGTGATATAATAACCTGATTGTACCATTTCCATCGCCCTGCGATGGATGAGATTGATAGATGGAGCGAATGCACTATGTGGATTTCCGACGCCTGGAAAGACTATGAACTGATTGACTGCGGCCGTGGGGAAAAACTGGAACGCTGGGGGAAGCATCTCCTGGTCCGCCCCGACCCCCAGGCCATCTGGAATACGCCCCGGAGACATCCCGGCTGGAAGAAGCACGAGGCCCGCTATGCCCGCTCCTCCACCGGCGGGGGCGCCTGGGAGAAGAAGGATCTGCCCGAACGCTGGACGGTGGACTACCGGGACCTCACCTTTAATATTAAGCCCATGAATTTCAAGCACACCGGCCTCTTCCCTGAGCAGGCCGCCAACTGGGACTGGGCCCGGGAGCAGATCCGCCGAGCCAACCGTCCCATCCAGGTGCTCAACCTCTTTGCCTATACCGGCGGAGCTACCGTGGCCTGTGCCGCGGCGGGGGCTTCGGTCTGCCACGTGGACGCGGCCAAGGGCATGGTGAGCTGGGCCAGAGAGAATGCCCGCTCCTCCGGGCTGGAGGATGCCCCCATCCGCTGGATCATTGACGACTGCGGCAAGTTCGTGGAGCGGGAGATCCGCCGGGGCCGGCGGTATGACGCCATTATCATGGACCCTCCCTCCTATGGCCGGGGCCCCTCCGGTGAGATCTGGAAGCTGGAGGAGAACCTCTATCCCTTTGTGGAGCTGGTCTCGGGCGTCCTCTCGGACACCCCCCTCTTTGTCATCATCAACTCCTACACCACCGGCCTTGCCCCCTCGGTGCTCACTTACATCCTGGAGACCATCGTCTCCTCCAAACACGGAGGCCACACCGACAGCCAGGAGCTGGGCCTGCGGGTCAGTGAGACCGGGCTGGCCCTCCCCTGCGGCGCCACCGGACGCTGGCTGGCCGACCGCTGAGGGACCCACCCTTCTGAGATTTGAGGATATCGACTATGAGCAACGCCATCATTGAAACCAGAGATCTGCACTTTTCCTACACCGGGGCGGAGGGCGCCTCCCCCTCGGTGCTCAACGGAGTGAACCTCTCCATTGAGGAGGGCTCCTTCGTGGCGGTCCTGGGGCACAACGGTTCGGGCAAATCCACCCTGGCCAAGCACCTCAACGCCATCCTCCTCCCCAGCGGCGGGGCGGTCTATGTGGCGGGCATGGACACCGCTGACGAGTCCCTCCTGCTGGACATCCGCCGCACCGTGGGCATGGTCTTCCAGAATCCGGACAACCAGATTGTCGCCAATGTGGTAGAGGAAGACGTGGCCTTCGCCCCGGAAAACCTGGGGGTCCCCCCTGCTGAGATCCGCCGCCGGGTGGACGAGGCCCTCAAGGCCGTGGGCATGTATGAGTTCCGGGAGCACGCCCCCCACCTTCTCTCGGGCGGACAGAAGCAGCGAGTCGCCATCGCCGGCGTCATCGCCATGGCTCCCCGCTGCATCGTGCTGGACGAACCCACCGCCATGCTGGACCCGGTGGGCCGCCGGGAGGTCCTGGAGACCATACAGAAGCTCAACCGCCTCTCCGGGGTCACTGTAATCCTCATCACCCACCACATGGACGAGGCCGCCCTGGCCGACCGTCTGGTGGTCATGTCCAAGGGCCAGGTGGTGGCTGACGGCGCTCCCCGGGAGGTCTTTCAGCGGGTGGAGGAGCTCAAGGCCCTGGGCCTCACCGTCCCCGAGACCACCGAGCTGCTCTGGCAGCTCCGGCAGGACGGGCTGGACGTTCCCCTGGACGCCCTGAGCGACGAGGAGTGCGCTCAGGCCCTCTACCAACTCTTCCGCTGAGGCGCGAGAGCCTCCGCCACTTCTTCGGGCGTCATCCCTCCGGGGAGATGCACCACTTTCGCAAAGGAATGAAGTTATTTGGAACCCATTCTTCAGACACATCAGCTCTCTCACGTCTACTCCCAGGGCACGCCCTTTGAGCGGGCTGCCCTGCTGGACGTGGAGTTTGCCGCCTACCCCGGGGAGTACCTGGGGATCATCGGCCACACCGGCTCGGGCAAATCCACCCTCATCCAGCACCTCAACGGTCTGCTCAAGCCCACCGGCGGGCAGGTCCTCTTTGAGGGAAAGGACATCTGGGAGACCAAGGAGCGCACCCGTCAGACCCGTTTCCAGGTGGGTCTGGTGTTCCAGTATCCCGAGTACCAGCTCTTTGAGGAGACCATCTACAAGGACATCTCCTTCGGTCCCCGGAACATGGGACTGCCCGAAGAGGAGATCGACCGCCGGGTTCGGGAGGCCGCCCATTTCGTGGGTCTGCGGGATGAACTGCTGGAGCGCTCCCCCTTTGAACTCTCCGGCGGTCAGAAGCGCCGGGTGGCCATCGCCGGCGTCATCGCCATGGAGCCCAAGGTCCTCATTCTGGATGAGCCCACCGCCGGGCTGGACCCGGTGGGTGTGGAGCAGATCCTCCAGAACATCCGAGATTACCACGAGGCCAACAACGCCACCATCATTCTGGTCTCCCACTCTATGGAGGAGGTAGCCCGGACGGTGGACCGCCTGGTGGTGGTCAACGACGGGACCATTCCCTTTGAGGGTCCCCCCCGGGAGGTCTTCCGCCATGGGGAGGAGCTGGAGGCCATGGGTCTGGGCGTGCCCCAGATGACCCGGGTCTTCCACCGCCTGCGCTCCATGGGCGTGGATATCGACCCCTCGGTCTACACCATCGCCCAGGCACGCCAGGTCCTGCTGGATGCGCTCAAGAGAAAGGGGGCGGTCTGATATGGCTCTGAAAGACATCACCCTGGGACAGTATTTCCCCGGTCACACCATCCTCCACCGGATGGACCCCCGCACCAAGATCCTGCTGACCACCCTCTACATCGTGGCCCTCTTCCTGTGCAAGCAGGTGGTCTCCTACGCCCTGGTCATCGCCGTGCTGGCAGGGGCCGTGGCCATCTCCCACGTGGGCCTCAAATCCATCGTCCGCGGGATGCGTCCGGTGCTCATCATCGTCATCCTGACGGCGGTGCTCAACCTCTTCTACACCCCCGGGCAGGAGCTGTGGCGCTGGGGCTTCCTCCGGATCACCGTCGAGGGCATCTGGGCCGCCGTCTTTATGGTGCTGCGCATCACCCTGCTCATTACCTGTACCTTCCTGCTCACCTATACCACCTCCCCCATCCTGCTCACCGACGGACTGGAAAAGCTGCTCTCCCCCCTCAAGCACCTGCGCTTCCCCGTCCATGAGCTGGCCATGATGATGTCCATTGCCCTGCGCTTCATCCCCACCCTCATCGAGGAGACCGACAAAATCATGTCGGCCCAGCGGGCCAGAGGCGCCGACTTTGACTCGGGCAATCTGATCCAGAAGGCCCAGGCCCTGGTGCCTCTGCTGGTGCCCCTGTTCATCTCCGCCTTCCGGCGGGCCGATGAGCTGGCGGTGGCCATGGAGTGCCGCTGCTACCATGGCGGAGAGGGCCGCACCCGGATGCGTCAGCTCCATTTCCAGCGCGCCGACTGCGCCGCTCTGGTCCTGGGCGTCGCCCTGGTGGCCGCCGTGTCCGTCCTGCGGCACTTCGGCCTGTAATATTCCCAGGCCGGAGAATCCCATTCTCCGGCCTTATCAACTTTCAAGGTGAATGAGATCTGCTATGAGAAATATCGCGCTGCAACTGATGTATGTGGGCACCGCCTATCACGGCTGGCAGGTGCAGAAGACGGTCACCACCGTGGCTGAGACCCTGGAAAAGGCCCTGTCCACCGTGGTCTGCCACCCGGTCAAGTGTACCGGCGCCGGACGCACCGATGCCGGGGTCCACGCCGAGACCTATGTGGCCAATTTCCACACCACCTCTTCCATCCCCTGTGAGCGGCTCCCCCTGGCGGTCAACACCCGCCTGCCCGACGACATCGTGGTGGTCCGGGCCGCCGAGGTGCCCGACTCCTTCAACGCCATCGGCTCCTGTCTGAAAAAGGAGTACACCTACCGCATCTACAACTCCCGCATCCGCAACGCCTTCTTCGTGGACCGGGCCTGGTTCTATCCCAAGCCCCTGGACGAGAAGGTGATGCAGGCGGCGGCCAGCCAGTTTGTGGGTACCCACGACTTTGCCGCCGTCCAGTCGGTGGGCACCGAGGTCCAGTCCACGGTGCGCACCATCCACTACTTTGACATCACCCGGGCGGGGGACCTCATCACCTGCCGGGTCTGCGCCAACGGTTTTCTCTACAATATGGTGCGGGCTCTGGTGGGCACCTGCGTCTACGCCGCCGAGGGGAAGCTCTCCCCCGACGACATCCCCCGTCTGTTGGAGTCCCGCAACCGCACGGCGGCGGGTCCCACTGTCCCGCCGGGCGGACTCTACATGACCCGTCTCTGGTATCCGGAGGACACCCTGGGACAGGTCGTTCCCTTCCGCTGAGCCTAACAGGAGGCAATCTATGGAACTGCTGCAACCAAAGCCAACCCCACCCAAAAAACGCCCCAGCCGCCTGCTGCGTCTGCTGGCCTTTTTGGTGACTCTGGCCCTGATGGCCGGGGCGGTGGCCCTGGTGGCCAACCGGGACAAGCTGAATCTGGACGGGGTGCGCCGCTGGTTCAACTACCGCTCTCTGGAGCGCAGCGACAGCGGCCAGGCCGAGTCCTTTTCCTACGACGGCGGAAGCGCCAGCAGCTTTGCCACCCTGGACGACGGGCTGCTGGTGTGCTCCACCGCCTCCATCCGTCTCTATTCCGGCAGCGGGACCCTCTATGTGGACCAGACGATCTCCATGGAGCATCCGGTCATCCACAGCACCGAGCACAGCGCCGTGGTCTACGACGCGGGCGGACAGGATCTCTTTGTCTTTTCCGGAAAGGAGCAGGTCTTTTCCCTCTCCCTCAAGGAGGACGAGTCTCTTCTCTCGGCCCGCCTCAACCAGGAGGGCTCCCTGGTGGTAGTCGCCCAGGAGAGCGGATACAAGGGCACCGTGACGGTCTATGGGCAGGATTTTCAGCCCATCATGCGCATCAAGCTCTCCAGCCGCTTCGTGAGTGACGCGACCCTCTCTCCGGACGGCAAGTCGGTGGCTCTGGTCACCCTGGGCGTGAACGGGAGCACCTTTGAGAGCACGCTGGAGCTCTATCAGCTCTCCCGGACCGAAGAGGACGTCTCTCCCGATCACACCTGCTCTCTGGGCAATGACGTTCCCCTGGATCTGGCCTGGAAATCGGACGGAATCTGGGTCCTGGGGCAGTCATCCTTTACCCTCGTCTCTCCCAGTGGCGAGAATAAGGGGAGCTACGACTATTCCGGCCAATACCTCAAGGGCTTTTCCCTGAACGGGGAAGGCTATGCCGTTCTCCTGCTGGGCAAGTACCGGGCCGGAAGCGCCGCCGACCTCATCGTGCTGGACCATACCGGCCAGGTCAAGGCATCCTCTTCCCTCCATGACCAGGTCTTTTCTCTCTCGGCCGCCGGCAATTACATTGCGGTGCTCTCGGCGGGACGGCTGGATCTGTACACCCCGGATCTCACCCTCTACCGTTCTCTGGAGACCACCCAGGGCGCCCGGCGGGTCATCCAGCGCTCCGACGGCTCTACCATGCTTATGAACGCCGACACGGCCCATCTCTATGTTCCCAACTGAGGAGGTTTTTTCCATGCCCTATCTACTTGATCTGATCGTGGTAGCGGTCGCTGCCCTGTTTATCTGGAAGGGATGGCGCAAAGGTCTGGTCCTCTCCCTGTGCGGGCTGCTGGCGGTGCTGGTAGCTTTCGCCGGAGCGGGGATCGCTGCCCGCACCCTCTCTCCCGCCGTAGGCCAGGCGCTGGAGCCTAAGATCTCCCAGCTCATCGAAGAGCGGCTGGAGGAGGGGCTCTCCGCTCCTCCGCCGGCAGAGGAGGTATCCGCCGGCGAGGACCCCCTCTCCGACGTGCTCTCCGTCCTCAAGGATCTGGGGCTCTATGAGAATCTGGTGGACTCCCTCCAGCACACCGTGGAGGAGGGTATGAACGGGGCGGTCTCGGCCGCCGCCAGCGCAGGGGCCGCCATGGCCCAGTCCATCGCCTACCGCATCATCTTCCTGGTGTCCTTCACTCTGATCCTGGCCCTCTGGGGCTGGCTGAGCCGGGCACTCAATCTGGTGGCCCGCCTGCCGGGACTGCACTTTCTCAACAAGACCGGCGGTGCCGCCATCGGGCTGGTCAAGGCCCTGCTGGTGCTCTTTCTGGTCACCTGGCTGCTCCAGTCTCTTGGCCATTTCGTTCCGGAGGAGACGGTGGCCCAGACCACCCTCCTGCGCGCTCTGGTGGAGCACAATCCCCTTACTGCCCTGACGGATCTGGCGGTATGAGGCGCTTCACACCCATTGGGAGGTAAATCCGTATGAATGTACCAAATCTGCTCTCACTGCTCCGCCTGGCCATGGTGCCGGTCTTTGCGGCGGTCTTTTTCCTGCCCGACCCGTCCGCCCGCAGCTGGGCTGCCGGAGTGTACGCCCTAGCCTTTGTCACCGATATCGCCGACGGCTGGATCGCCCGCCATTTCCACCAGGTCACCCGTCTGGGCCGCATTCTGGACCCTCTGGCGGACAAGCTGATGACCTTTACGGTCATTGTCTGTATCACCGCCGCGGGCATCATCCCCCTCTGGGCTGTGGTGGTCTTCTTCCTGAAGGAGGCCGCCATGGGCGTGGGAGCCCTGTCCATGTACCATAAGACAGAGGACGTGATCCCCTCCAACTGGCTGGGAAAAGTCTCCACCGGCGTGTTCTTTGTGGTGTGTGCCGCACTGGTCCTCTTCCCCGGCATTCCCTCCTCCTGGGCCACCGGCCTGATCACCCTGGCCCTGGTCCTGACCATCCTGGCCTTCGTGAGTTATCTCCTGCAATACCTCTCCCTCACCGGTCGGCGGAAGAGCTGATGCCCGGAACGGGACTTGTTTCTCCTACATTCATACGCAGTTCATAATTTCGGGCTAGAATCAATAAACTGGAGGGCGGCGTTCTGTCCGCCCACCCGCGCGCGGTCCAGCCGCGCCGGAAAAGGAGTTGAAATCATCCATGCAGCCGACACTCTGTTCCAGATGTCATAAAAATGTGGCCGTCGTCTTCATCCAGAAGATGGAGAACGGCGTGGCCAAGACAGAGGGCCTCTGTCTAAAATGCGCCAAGGAAATCGGCATTCAGCCGCTTCAGGATATGATGCAGAAAATGGGGATCACCGACGAGGATCTGGAGAGCCTCTCCAACGACATGATGACCGCCATGGGCTCCCCCGAGAGTCTGGCCGGTCTCATCCCGTCGGAATCCGAGGAGGACGACGAGGAGGACGGCAAGACCGCCACCTTCCCCTTCCTCAATAAGCTCTTTGGCGCGGGCTCCAATCCCCGCTCGGAGGAGGAGCCGGGTGGTCCCTCCATGGACGGCCCCCGCCCCAACCGGGAGGAAAAGGGCAAGGGAGAGCGTCCCCCCAAGCGGAAATTTTTGGAGAACTACTGCATCTCTCTGACCCAGAAGGCCGCCGAGGGCAAACTGGACAATATCATTGGCCGGGAGGAAGAGATCCAGCGCACCATCCAGATCCTCAACCGCCGGCAGAAGAACAACCCCTGCCTGATCGGTGAGCCCGGCGTGGGCAAGACCGCCATCGCCGAGGGCCTGGCCCAGCGTATCTACAACCGGCAGGTCCCCTATAAGCTCCTGGACAAGGAGGTCTATCTCCTGGATCTGACCGCCCTGGTGGCGGGCACCCAGTTCCGCGGCCAGTTCGAGAGCCGCATGAAGGGACTCATTGAAGAAATCAAGAAGCTGGGCAACATCATCCTGGTCATCGACGAGGTCCACAACATCGTGGGCGCGGGTGATGCCGAGGGCTCCATGAACGCCGCCAACATCCTCAAGCCCGCTCTCTCCCGGGGCGAGATCCAGGTCATCGGCGCCACCACGCTCACCGAGTACCGCAAGCACATCGAGAAGGACACCGCGCTGGAGCGCCGCTTCCAGCCCGTCATCGTGGAGGAGCCCTCCATTGACGACGCGGTGAAGATCATCGAGGGCATCGCCCCCTACTATGAGAACTACCACTTTGTCTCCATCTCTCCCCAGATGTGCCGCCTGGCCGTCACCATGAGCGAGCGGTACATCACTGACCGCTTCCTCCCCGACAAGGCCATCGACCTCATTGACGAGGCCTGCTCCGACGTGAACCTCCACAACACCAATCTGGCCCGGGAGGCCCAGGTCCGCAAGGAGCTGGATGAGCTCTCCAAGGAGCGGGACCGGATGGTCAGCGAGTCCAACGACCGGGAGTACAAGCGCCAGAACAGCCTCAAGGCCAACGAGCAGAAGCAGGCCGAGCTCCGCCGCCAGCTGGGTAAGCTCAATGAGGAGCACGCCGCTCTCTCGGCCGCTCCCGACCAGGAGGCCGGCCTGCGGGACAACGAGCGGGAGGCCGCCCGCCTCCAGCGGGAGCTCTCCGCCCTCAACAAGGACCACATCTCCCTCTCCACCGAGACCGACGGCAATCAGTATGAGCGCCTGGCCGAGATGAAGAGCCGCCAGCTCCAGCTGGAGGAGGAGCTCCACAAGCTGGAAGCCCAGAGCGCCCCGCCCCTCACGGTGGAGCATCTGGCCCGGGTCATCGAGCTGTGGACCAAGATCCCGGCCAGCCAGATTCAGGAGGCCGAGTATGAGCGCCTGGCCAAGCTGGAGGACCGCCTCAAGGAGCACATCATCGGCCAGGACGAGGCGGTAAAGGCTGTGGCCGCCGCCGTGCGCCGGGGCCGCGTGGGCATCGCCTCCAAGCGCAAGCCGGTCTCCTTCCTCTTCGTGGGCTCCACCGGCGTGGGCAAGACCGAACTGGTCAAGCGCCTGGCCATGGACATGTTCCACTCTCCTGAGTCTCTCATCCGCCTGGATATGTCCGAGTTCATGGAGAAGTTCGCGGTCAGCCGCATCATCGGCTCTCCCCCGGGCTATGTGGGCTACGACGAGGCCGGACAGCTCACCGAGAAGGTACGCCGCAAGCCCTATTGCGTGGTCCTCTTCGACGAGATCGAGAAGGCCCACCCCGACGTGCTCAACATCCTGCTCCAGATCCTGGACGACGGCCACATCACCGACGCCCAGGGCCGGAACGTGAACTTTGAGAACACCGTCATCGTCATGACCTCCAACGCGGGCAGCGACACCAAGTCAGCCGGCAGCGTGGGCTTTGGCCGCACCGCCAACGAGCAGGGCCGGGAGCGGGTCATGAAGGCGCTGGAGTCCTTCCTCCGCCCCGAGTTCATCAACCGCGTGGACGAGATCGTCTACTTCAACAAGCTCTCTGAGGAGAACTTCAAGGCCATTGCCAGCATCATGCTCACCGAGCTCCAGACCAACCTGCGGGAGAAGGACATCACCTTCTCCTGGGACGAGTCCCTGCTGGATTACCTGGTGGAGAAGTCCTACTCCCTCACCTACGGTGCCCGCAACCTCCGCCGCCAGATCCAGCGGGATCTGGAGGACGGCATTGCCACCAAGCTCATCGAGAGCTATCTGCATCCTCTCTACGAGATCCGCGCCACCGCCCAGGACGGACAGATCCGCCTGGAAACTCAGTAAACGGTGTCGCAGGGCCCCGTGCCGCCAGTGGCGGCGCGGGGCCTTTCTCTCTTGACAATCCACACGGAAAGGGTCATAATAAACATGTATTATGTCTGAATTTGGTTTGTCTTTTTATATTGGAAATACATTCCGTATATCGGAATCAACGGCAGTTTGACCAGATCGGTTTGTCCCTGTAAGGTCCTTTCCGCCGGATTCGGTCAGACATTGTAATGACTAAGGAGGAATCGTCCATGGAAACCATTACCGACCTCATCAAAAATGTCCCCATTCCCAAGATGGTCAAGATCCGCGAGCGCTATGACGAGAGCCATATCCCCGCCGACAAGATCGCTGAGACCGTGACCGAGCAGCTCTCCCGGGATGTCATCGCCAGCCGCATCCAGCCCGGTATGCGCATCGCCATCACCTGCGGCAGCCGCGGCATCAACCACTATGCCGTCATGGCCCGGGCCATGGTGGACTTTGTCAAGTCCAAGGGCGCCGAGCCCTTCATCGTGGCCGCCATGGGCAGCCACGGCGGCGCCACCGCCGAGGGTCAGCGCCAGATCCTGGCCGACTACGGCATCACCGAGGAGAACATGGGCTGCCCCATCGTCAGCTGCATGGACACCGTGGAGATCGGTCTGTCCGGCGTGCGTCATCTGCCCGTGCGCATCGACAAGCACGCTGCCGCTGCCGACGGTATCCTTCTCTTCAACCGCATCAAGCCCCACACCTCCTTCCGCGGTAAGTACGAGAGCGGTCTGATGAAGATGATGGCCATCGGCCTGGGCAAGCAGCACGGCGCCGAGAACATCCACCACCAGAGCCCCGCCATCATGCACGAGCTGGTGGAGGAGTACGGCCTGACCATCCTGAAAAACTGCAACATCCTGGGCGGTATCGCCATCATCGAGAACGCCTATGACGAGACCTACCTCATCCAGGGCCTGAGCCCCGAGGAGATCATCACCGAGGAGCCCAAGCTCAAGGAGATCTCCTATCAGACCATCGCCCACCTCCTCTTTGACAAGTGCGACGTGCTGGTGGTGGACAAGATCGGCAAGAACATCTCCGGCGACGGCATGGACCCCAACGTCTCCGGCCGTTTCGTCCAGCCCAAGTACTGCTCCGGCGGCATTGAGGCCGAGAAGGTGGTCATCCTGGACCTGACCGACGAGACCCACGGCAACGCCCAGGGCATCGGTCTGGCTGAGGTCACCACCCGCCGTCTCTACAACAAGATGAAGCTGGAGATGACCTATCCCACCGGCGTGACCAACACCTTCCTTCACCTGATGAAGATCCCCATGATCATGGACAACGACCGGGAGGCCCTCCAGCTGGCCCTGTGCTGCTGCCCGGATGCGGAGGATCAGAACAACATGAAGATGATCCGCATTCCCAACACCGCCCACATCGAGTATATCGAGATCTCCGAGGGCCTGCTGCCCCAGGCCAAGGCCAACCCCAACATCGAGATTCTCTCCGATCCCTATGATCTGGAGTTCGATGAGAACGGCAACCTGTTCTAATCTGTTTTGGGTCGCTCCGGGACTTGTCCCAAACGGAACTCCCGAAAAAACGTGAAAAACCCGGCGTCTTTTGAGCCCAATTGGCCCCAAAAGACGCCGGGTCTATATTTTTTCTCCGGGAGGCTGTTTCCAACGTTGGAGCGGTCCCTCTATCCTTCCGGCTCCTCCGGGTCCAGCAGGACCACTTTAAGCCCCTGCTTCATGGCGTAGGAGACGGTATACATGGTCCCCCCCAGCAGCCCGTCGTACACGGCGATGAGGCGGGAAGAGCGGTCCACCATGTAGCGGTTGCGCCGGAGCATGCATCCCTTGTCATAGTGCCGCTGCACCATGGTCTCCTTGTCGCAGTGCCCCACCAGGTCAAAATAGCGGTTTCTGGCCCCCTCGCTCCAGCGGGCGCACTGCTCTTCGCAGGGGATGGCGGCCTCTACCGTAACCCCTGCCCGCCGGTCCCGCAGGGCAAGGGCCGCCTCGCAGAAATAGAAGTCCGCTCCCTGGGCCATTCCGCAGATAAAGTGGCGGTATCCGTCCCGATACGCCGCCTCCAGTTCCCGGTCGATCCGGGCCTTGAGGGCGAGACAGCGGGGGTCCTCCTCCCGATTGCGCCAGGGCAGCTTCTCGGGCCGGTGCCCGGTAAAACAACACGTGGTGTCGCGGTCCATTCTTCTTCTCCCTTCTGCCGGACATCGGATGGATCCTCTCTTGTTCCCATCTCCATGCCTGTTATTTTAGTATATCCCCCTGCGGAAGTCAATTATTTATCGAACATTAGTTTCTTTTTCTTTCTCTCATTTTGGGGGTTGCATTTTCGAGATGTCCTGCTATAATAAAAACAGAACAACTGAATGTGATGTCTTCAGGGCAGGGTGAAATTCCCGATCGGCGGTATAGTCCGCGAGCGCGCTTGCGCAGACCCGGTGTAACTCCGGGACCGACAGTGACGTATCCTTTTGGATGCGAAGTCTGGATGAAAGAAGATGTGTCCGCTGGGAAGTGGTTCCCCACTTCCAAACACGCACCTCCTGTTTTGTGTTTGACACCTGAAAGACATGGGCTTTCAGGTGTTACTAGCAAAAAGGAGTGTTTTTTTATGTCCAACCCCCAGAACACCACCGCCGGCGTCTTTCCCCGCCGCAGCCTGACCCGCGTCCGCGCCCTCACCGTGACCGCTATGCTCTCGGCCATCGCCTTTGTGCTGATGTTCCTGGACTTCTCGGTCCCCCTGATCCCCAGCTTTGTCAAGATGGATATTTCTGAGCTGCCCGCTCTGCTGGCCGCTTTCGCCCTTGGCCCGGTCTACGGCACGGTGGTCTGCCTGGTGAAGAACCTGATCCACCTGATGATCACCTCCACCGCCGGTGCTGGTGAGCTGTGCAACTTCCTGCTGGGCGCCAGCTTCGTGATCCCCGCCGGACTCCTCTACCGCCGGATGAAGTCCCGCAAGGGCGCGCTCATCGGCGTGCTGATCGGCTCGGTCATCATGGCCCTCTTCTCCATCCCCCTCAACTACTATGTGACCTATCCCATCTACTCCAACTTCATGCCCATCGACGCCATCCTGGGAATGTACCAGGCCATCCGTCCCTCGGTCAACAGTCTGCTGGAATGCCTGATCGTGTTCAACGCCCCCTTCACCCTGGTCAAGGGCCTCATCGACGCCGCCCTGTGCTTCCTGATCTACAAGTCCCTCTCCCCCATCCTGCACAAGGGTATGTAAGTTTCCATCCCGCCGTACCGCTGGTGCGGCGGGATTTTTTCGCCTTTTTTCGGAAAAGCGGGAAGTTCTCCTTGCAATTGAGCCCAAAACGTGCTATATATTATCTTACATGCAAAGAAGGGGAAAATAACGGTTTTCGACCCATCAGAGAGCATCCGTCACCGGCTGAAAGCGGATGTTGGCGTCCCGCCGTTTGGTTCGCCCCGGAGCGGCCCTGGAGACAGGGACGGTTTCCCTCCGTTACCGGGGTCAGAGTGCCCGCGCAGTGCGCGGGAATGCGGGTGGTACCGCGGAAGGTTGGCCTTTCGTCCCATAACTTGGGGCGGAGGGCTTTTTTGCTGCCCTTCCCCTCACAGTCTACAAATGCTTAAAGGAGCGTACGATATGAAAGAGAAGCTGGAACAGATCCGCCAGGAGGCGCTCTCCGCCTTTGCCCAGGCCGGCAGCGCCCAGGACCTGGATGCCCTGCGGGTCAAGTACCTGGGAAAAAAGGGTGAGCTCACCAACGTGCTCAAGATGATGGGATCTCTCTCTGCGGAGGAGCGTCCTGTGGTGGGCCAGATGGCCAACGAGGTCCGTGAGGCCCTCACCGCCGCCCTGGAGGAGCGTCAGGCTGCCCTGGAGGAGGAGGCTCTCGACCAGCGTCTGGCCGCTGAGGCCCTGGATGTGACCATTCCCGGCAAGGCCCCCCATCTGGGCCACCGTCACCCCATGTATATCGCCCTGGACGAGCTCAAGGATATCTTTGTGGGCATGGGCTTCACCGTGCTGGACGGCCCCGAGGTGGAGCTGGCCGAGTACAACTTTGACAAGCTCAACGCCGAGGAGGGCCATCCCTCCCGCGACTGGTCGGACACCTTCTATTTTGACCAGGACAGCCGGGTGATGCTCCGCTCTCAGACCTCCCCCATGCAGGTCCGCGCCATGGAGACCATGGAGCTGCCCATCCGCATCATCGCCCCCGGCCGGGTGTACCGCAAGGACGAGGTGGACGCCACCCACTCCCCCATGTTCCACCAAGTGGAGGGCATGGTCATCGACAAGGGCGTCACCATGGCCGACCTGAAGGGCACCCTCAACACGGTGGTGGAGCAGCTCTACGGCAAGGGCACCAAGACCCGCTTCCGTCCCCACCACTTCCCCTTCACCGAGCCCTCCTGTGAGATGGACGTGCAGTGCCACAAGTGCGGCGGCGTGGGCTGCCCCACCTGTAAGGGCGAGGGCTGGATCGAGATGCTGGGCGCCGGTATGATCCACCCCAAGGTCCTGAAGATGGCCGGCATCGACCCGGAGGTCTACTCCGGCTGGGCCTTCGGCATCGGGCTGGAGCGCACCGCCATGCGCCGCTTCAAGATCGCCGACCTGCGCCTCATCTTCGAAAACGACGTGCGGTTCCTGGAGCAGTTCTAAGGCGGCCCTCCGCAGCCGCAGGGGCGGTCAGAGGCCGTCCCCACGATGAAAAGCCTGATGTGATAAGGGAGTTTTAAGATATGAATCTATCTCGTAAATGGCTCGGCGAGTTTGTCACCGTCGACGCCTCCGATCATGATTTTGCAGAGGCCATGACCCTGTCCGGCTCCAAGGTGGAGACCACCGAGAACCTGGGCGCAGAGATCTCCAATGTGATGGTGGGCAAAGTGCTGTCCATGGCCCGCCACGAAAACAGCGACCATATGTGGGTCTGCCAGATCGACGTGGGCGAGGCCGAGCCCGTTCAGATCGTCACCGGTGCCTGGAACGTCCATGTGGGCGACCTGGTCCCCGTGGCCCGGCACAAGTCCACCCTGCCCGGCGGCGTGAAGATCGAGAAGGGCAAGCTGCGCGGCGTGGTCTCCAACGGCATGCTCTGCGGACTGTCTGAGCTGGGTCTGGAGGAGCGGGACTTCCCCTATGCCGCCATCACCCCCGCTGCCCTCCTGAACGACTACCATCCCCTGGATGCGGACAAGCCCTCCATCCCGGCAGACATCCAGCCCGGCCACAAGGTCTTTGGCCCGGTGATCTGCGCCAAGGTGCAGGCGTGCGAGACCCAGCCGGACGGCAGCTTCCGCGTCTCTCTGGATCTGGGCGAGGGTACCGCCGACACCACGACGGCCTGCCCCAACCTCCACGAGGCGGATCTGGTGGCCTACAACACCAAGTCCGGCTCCATCTGCACGCTGGAGGATCTCCACGCGCAGCAGGCGGAGTTCCCCCACTGCATCCCCGACGGCATCTTCATCCTCCGGGAAGAGTGCAAGCCGGGCGACGATATCAAGGGTATCATCGGTCTGGACGACTCGGTGGTGGAGTTTGAGATCACCCCCAACCGCCCCGACTGCCTCAGCGTCATCGGCCTGGCCCGGGAGGTTGCCGCCACTTACGGCGCGCCCCTGCGCCTCCACACCCCCGTGGTGAAGGGCGGCGGCCCCGGCAATCTGATCGAGCTGCTGGATGTGGAGACCCCCGATCCCGACCTGTGCCCCCGCTACACTGCCCGGATGGTCCGCAACGTGAAGATCGGCCCCTCCCCCAAGTGGATGCGGGAGCGGCTGCGCGCCATGGGTGTGCGTCCCATCAACAACATCGTGGATATCACCAACTATGTGATGCTGGAGTACGGCCAGCCCATGCACGCCTTTGACTACCGCTATGTGAAGGGCGGCAAGATCATCGTCCGCCGGGCCAGCGAGGGCGAGGAGCTCACCACTCTGGACGGACAGGTCCGCAAGCTCAACGCCAATCACCTGGTCATCGCCGACGAGCATCGCGCCGTGGGCCTGGCCGGCATCATGGGCGGTGAGAACAGCGAGATCGTCTCCGACACGGTGGACGTGGTGTTCGAGTCGGCCAATTTCGACGGCACCTGCATCCGCAAGGGCGCTCTGGCCCTGGGCATGCGTACCGAGGCCAGCGCCAAGTTTGAAAAGGGCCTGGACCCCATGAATACCCTCCCCGCCGTGGACCGTGCCTGTGAGCTGGTGGAGCTGCTGGGGGCCGGCGAAGTGCTGGACGGAGTCATCGACATCCTCAACTATGTGCCCCACCCCCGTGTTCTCCCCCTGGAGCCCGACAAGATCAACGCCCTGCTGGGCACCGAGATCTCCGGCGAGGAGATGGTCTCCATCCTGAAGAAGCTGGACTTTGGAGTGGAGGACGGCATGGTCACTGTCCCCTCCTGGCGCGGCGATGTGGAGGCTATGGCCGATCTGGCCGAAGAGGTGGCCCGTTTCCACGGCTACAACAATATCCCCACCACCCTCATGCGGGGTCAGACCACCCGGGGCGGCTACTCCCCCGAGCAGGAGCTGGAGCGCTCTCTGGGCCAGACCTGCCGCAGCCTGGGCTATGACGAGATCATCACCTACTCCTTCATCAGCCCCACCTACTATGACAAGATCCGCTGGGCGCCCGACGATCCCCGCCGTGCCTCCATGCGCATCTGCAACCCCCTGGGCGAGGATACCTCCATCATGCGCACCACCATTCTCCCCTCCATGCTGGAGATCCTGACCCGCAACTACAACTACCGCAACAAGTCCGCCCGCCTGTATGAGCTGGGCCGGGTCTACTTCCAGCGGGAGGACGGCATGGCCGACGAGCCCAAGGTCCTCTCCCTGGGCGCCTACGGCGGCGGAATGGACTTCTACACCCTCAAGGGTGCGGTGGATTCCCTCCTCTCCTCGATCCGGGCCGAGCATGTGACCTATGAGGCCGTGTCGGATAACCCCTCCTACCATCCCGGACGCTGTGCCCGGGTCCTGGTGGACGGCCGCGAGGTGGGCGTGCTGGGTCAGATCCATCCCCTCACCGCCCGGAACTACGGGGTGGACGCTGAGCTCTACTGTGCAGAGCTCTCCTTCCCCGCTCTCTTTGCCGCCAAGGGGGCCGATCCCCAGTATGTGCCTCTGCCCAAGTTCCCCGCCGTCACCCGTGACATCGCCGTGGTGTGCGACGAGGCCGTCACCGTAGGCGCGCTGGAAGATTCCATCCGTCGGGGCGCCAAGGGTCTGCTCAAGGAGGTCACCCTCTTTGATATCTACCGCGGCAAGGGCGTAGACGAGGGCAAGAAATCGGTGGCCTTCAGCCTGGTCCTCCGTGCCGATGACCGCTCCCTCACCGCCGAGGAGGCCGACGCCGATGTGGCCGCCATCCTGAAGGCCCTGGAAACCGAGCTGGGCGCCGTGCTCCGCTGAACAGAATAAACCGCCTTCTATTCCACAAACTACTTCTTAATGTTTCGTGAATTTTGGTCTGGCCCCTTTACACTCCGCGTTTTTTCAGTTAAAATAGGGGACAGAAGCATAAGGAGGTGTGATTGTCATGCATACGGATTATACACGCAGATTCAGTCTCAATTATGAGAAGGATCAGGAGATCAAGGACATTCTGACCTCTGTCTATAATTCTCTGCAGGAAAAAGGGTATAACCCCATCAATCAGATCGTGGGTTACATCCTCTCGGAAGATCCCACTTATATCACCAACTATAACAATGCCCGTGCGCTGATCCGCAAGCTGGATCGGGACGAGCTTCTTCAGGAGCTGGTGAAGCAGTATCTCAATAGCTGAGCAGACGGAGGGTCCGGTTTTACCGGGCCCTCCGAGATTTTTATTTGCATTTTGCAGAAAAAAGGTATAAAATGGATGTATCTAAATGCGGCACTGCCGCTTCTGTCATGAGGTGATTGTATGGAATTCTTTGAAACTGTTGCCAAGCGTTACAGCCACCGGACGCCCTTTTTGGACCAGCCCGTGCCAGACGCCGATGTCCGCAAGATCGTAGAGGCCGGTATTCAGGCCCCCTCCGGTCAGAATTGCCAGACCACGTCCTTCGTGGTGGTCACCGATCCCGACCTGCGCAAGCGCATCTCCGAGGTCCTCTCCACCCCCGCCACCCAGACGGCTCCCGTCATCCTGGTGGTGCTGAGTGAGCACGTGGTGGCCCCCTGCGGTATGGCCTTCGAGGTGGAGGATTATGCCGCCTCCGTGGAGAATATGCTCCTGGCCGCCACCGCCCTGGGCTATGCCACCGTCTGGATGGACGGCATGACCAAGGCCCCCGCCGCCTGTGCGGCCATCGCTTCCCTCCTCCACGTTCCCGAGGGAAAAACGGTGCGTACCATTCTCCCCCTGGGCGTTCCCGCCGAGGGGGGTGAGCCCAAGCCCCGCAAGTCCTTTGAGGAGCGGGCCCACTACAACCAGTTCTAAGATCCAGACGCCGGTCCCCCTAAAAAGGGACCGGCGTCTCTTTTTTTGTTATAGAACATTCGTTTGACATAGGACACGGAATCTCTTATAATAGAATCCAGAACAACAAGGGGGGAGCGCCATGGACCGGGTCATTCTGCACTGTGATCTCAATAGCTTCTACGCCTCGGTGGAGCTTCTGGACCACCCGGAGCTCCGGGAAAAACCGGTGGCCGTCTGCGGCGATCCGGAGAGCCGCCACGGAATCATCCTGGCCAAAAATGAGCCCGCCAAGCGCTTCCAGGTCCGGACCGCCGAGACCATCTGGCAGGCCAGGCGCAAATGTCCCCAGCTCATCCTCCTCCCCGCCCACCGGGAAAAATACCGGCACTTTTCCCGGGCCGTCAACGCCATCTATGAGCGCTATACCGATCTGGTGGAACCCTTCAGCATTGACGAGAGCTGGCTGGACATGACGGGCTCCCTCCACCTCTTTGGCGGCGACGGAAAGGCGGTGGCCGATGAGATCCGCTCCGTGGTCCGCCGGGAGACCGGGCTCACCCTCTCGGCAGGGGTCTCCTTCAACAAGATCTTTGCCAAAATGGGGAGCGACTACCGGAAACCGGACGCCACCACCGTCATCTCCCCCGAAAATTTCCGCACGCTGCTCTGGCCCCTCCCGGTCACCGATCTCATCTTTGTGGGCCGGGCCGCCGCCCGGACCCTGGAGCAGTACGGCGTACACACCATCGGGGATCTGGCCCAATTTGACCGGGAGGCTCTGGTGCGAGTCCTGGGCCGTCAGGGCGTGACCCTTCACGCCTATGCCAGCGGCCGGGAGCACAGTCCCGTGGTCCCGCTGCGGGATATGCCGCCCCCCAAGTCAGTGGGCAACGGCATCACCTTCCCCCACAATCTGGTGGGCTGGGAGGAGCTCCGCTCCGGACTGGCCCTCCTGTGCGACAGCGTGGCCGGACGGCTGCGGGAGGTGGGTCTCAAGTGTACCACCGTCCAGATCACGATCCGGGACCCCTCCTTCCGGGACATCTGCCGCCAGAGCCGGCTGAACGCCCCCACCTTTGTCACCCGGGAGCTGCTGGACGCCTCCTTTGCCCTGCTCCGGGGTGTCTGGCGGGCGGAGGCCCCGGTGCGGGCCCTCACGGTCACGGCCCAGCACCTGATCCCGGAGGACGAGGCCGCCGAACAGCTGGACTTTTTCTCCGCCGACTCCCTCCCCCGCCGAGACCGGCTGGAGCGGCTGGAGCGGGCAGTGGATCAGGTTCGCCGAAAATATGGACACGACGCCCTCTCCCTGGCCTCCTCCGTAACAGGAGAAACCCCACCCTCGGATCCCCAGGTTCCGCTATGACAAAAACGCTTCCGGACAAAAGTCCGGAAGCGTTTTTCAAGCGATTACAGTCCGCGGCCGTATTCGCTGCGCAGCAGCTCCTGGTCCTCCAGGGCCAGATCGATGGCCGAGAGCATGGCCTGCCGGTCCTCGGGCAGACCACCCTTGAGGGGCAGATAGTTGGAAGCGTGGTCGCAGGTAAAGTGCAGCGGGTCCACGTCCAGGTGCTCCAGCAGGAGACGGGTCTCTTCCAGGGCCTGGGGCCCGGTGATGAGCTGGAACTCTCCCCGCTCCACCTGCTCCCCCATCTCGGTGCCCGGCTCAGGCATATAGGTGAGAGCCGAGAGATGGCGGGGCTTCATCTGGTTCATCATCTCCGCCGTGGCCAGGATGTGCCGGCGGGAGGGCTCCCCGGGACCGGCCAGTCCCAGCAGAACCATGACCCACAGGTCCAGGCCCGCCTCCCGCAGGCGGATGCCGGCCTCCAGCATCTCCTGCGCGCCCACACCCTTCTTGATGGTGTGAAGCAGCTCATCCGAGCCGGTCTCCACCCCCAGATAGACCCGGTACAGTCCGGCCTCCCGCAGGGCACGCAGCTCTTCCGGGGTCTTGGTCAGGGCCGAGCGGGGACCGGCGTAGGCGGTGACCCGCTCCAGCTCCGGGAAGGTATCATAGAGCTTTTTCAGGATGGCCAGCAGCTGCTCGGTCCGCATAATGACGGCGTCGCCGTCGCACAGAAAGACCCGCTTGACCGGCCGGCCCATCCGATTATAGTAGGCCCGGGCCATCTCGATGTCCTCAAAGATATCGGCCATGGGGCGGATGTGGAACTGCTTGTCCTTGTACATGCTGCAAAAGGTACACTTATTATGGGAGCACCCCACAGTGACCTGGAGCAGATAGCTCCGCCACTCTCCGGGGGGACGGTAGATATTTCCTTCGTAACGCAAGGGATTTCCTCCTTATTTCTGTGCTTTGTCACGGCCGAGTGTCTGACGCAGGACCTGGATCAGCTGCTCCATCTCCTCTTCGGTGCCGATGGTAATCCGCAGATAGTCCTCAATGCGGGGCTTGCCCCACCAGCGGACCAGGATGCCCTGTGCCCGCAGGGTGTCCAGCAGCTCCTTCCCTCCCCGCTCCGGATGGGAGACAAAGAGGAAGTTGGCCTGGGAGGGACAGACCCGGAAGCCCAGCTCCTCCAGAGCGGCGGCCGTCTTTTCCCGGGTGTCCATGATGCGGCGGCGGTTTTCCTGGAAATACGCCTCGTCCTCCACCGAGCCCTGGGCCGCCGCCAGGGCGATCCGGTCCAGGGTATAGGAGTTAAAGGAGTTTTTCACACAGTTGAGGGCCGCGATGAGATTGGGGCTGCCCACCGCATATCCCACCCGCATCCCTGCCAGAGAGCGGGATTTGGACATGGTGCGCACCACCAGCAGATTGGGATACCGGTCCAGCAGGGAGAGGGCCGACTCTGTCCCGAAGTCCACGTAGGCCTCGTCCACCACCACCGCGGCGGTGGGATTGCCTGCGGCCAGCCGCTCCACCTCCGCCAGAGGCAGAGCAATGCCGGTGGGGGCGTTGGGATTGGGCAGGATCACGCCGCCGTTGTTCCCCAGAAATTCCTCTACCGGGATGTTGAAGTCCTCCCGCAGAGGGATCTCCCGGTAAGGGATTCCAAAGAGTCCGGCGTAGACCGGGTAAAAGCTGTACGAGATATCCGGAAAGCAAATGGCCCTCGCCGGATCGAAGAGCCCCTGGAAGCAGAAGGCCAGCACCTCATCCGAGCCGTTGCCCACAAAAATCTGCTCCGCCTTCACCCCGTGATAGGCCGCCAGTGCGGCGCGCAGCTGCCCGGCCTCCGGATCGGGGTACAGGCGCAGCCCCTCCCCCACGGCCTGTTTTGCCGCCTCCAGCGCCCACGGCGCGGGCGGATAGGGATTTTCATTCGTGTTGAGCTTGATGAACGTCCGGTCCTTGGGCTGCTCCCCCGGCGTGTAGGGGACCATGTCCCGAATGCGGCTGCTCCAAAATTCTTTCATGTCTCCGGCCCCTCATTCCGCTTGATTTTTTTGATATTCTTCTCCGCCTTGCTGCGGGGGAGCATCAGTTCATGTCCGCAGCCGGCGCAGCGCAGCTTGAAATCCATGCCAACCCGCAGGACGAGCCATTCCCGGCTTCCACAGGGGTGCTGCTTCTTCAGCTCCAGCACATCGCCCACCCGTACATCCATGGCAGTTCATCCTCTCCATTTATTACTTTACTTCGCTGCATTATTATATCCCATGAGGCGGTCGGACGCAAGCCCCATTCTCGTGGCCTCCCGGCCACACAGCCGTAGGTATTATTATAAATTCCCCGTTCTTTTCTGTCAATTCCGGGTTGCGGGGCGCATATAGTGCTCTATAGACCCCTATTGGATATTGAAAGGATCTGGTCGTTTTGACACGCTTTTTCCTGCCTGAGGGCCATCGCCTGCACACGCCAGAGAACCGTGCCGCCTGTTCCTCGCCGGAGGGACTGCGCCGTGCCATGGAAACAAAGACCGTACTGGAAGGGACCGCACTGCTCTGTGACGCCGAACACAACCTGACGGTCTCCCTGGGAAACGGCCGCCTGGCCACCATCCCCCGGACCGAGGCCGCCCTGGGCATCGCGGAGGGGACCACCCGGGACATCGCCATCCTCTCCCGGGTCGGGCGGCCGGTGTCCTTCCTGGTGGATTCCATACCGGAGGCGGGCGGGCGGCCCATCCTCTCCCGGCGCAGAGCCCAGCGCATGGCCCTGGACCTGCTGCTCACCCAGGCCCGGCCGGGCATGGTACTTCCCGCAGTGGTGACCCACCTGGAGCCCTTCGGGGCCTTCGTGGACCTGGGCTGCGGGGTCACCTCCATGATCGGCATCGAAAATATCTCAGTCTCCCGGATCTCCCATCCGGGACAGCGCTTTACCATCGGACAGTCTATCTATGCGGTGGTGCTGGACATAGATCCCCAGCGGGAGCGCATCTACCTCACCCACAAGGAGCTGCTGGGCACCTGGGCGGAGAATGTACGCCCCTTTCACCCGGGCATGACGGTGCCAGGTATCGTGCGGGGAATCAAGGAGTACGGGGCCTTTATCGAGCTCACCCCCAACCTCTCCGGGCTGGCCGAGGCGCGGACCGACCTCACGGAGGGGGAGCGGGTGTCGGTCTTTCTCAAGTCCATTGCCCCCGACCGTATGAAGATCAAGCTTCTCGTCATCGACCATCTGCCTCCGGAGCCACCTGCCCCCCTCCCCTATTTCATCACAGAGGGACGCATGGCCTACTGGCGCTATGCCCCGGCGGGCTGTACCCGTGTGGCGGCTGAGACGGTTTTTCTGGATTGAGCCATGACGCAAAAAGAACCCTGGCCCAATGGGCCAGGGTTCTCATTTCTCAACACACAGTCACTTTTGAAAGATGCGCAGTCCGCCCGCCTCTATTACTCCAGAGCCAGCAGGTTGGCCTCGGTCTCGGGGTTGAAGAGGTGCAGCAGGTCATTGCGGAAGGTGAAGTGGACCTGGGTACCATAGTTGATACCGCCGCGATGCTCCTCGGGCAGGTCGGTGGTGGGAACACGCAGCACCACGTCCTTGCCGCTGGCATTGACGTGCAGGTGCACCTCGGAGCCCATCATCTCGGACACGTCCACCACGCCCTTGACGCTGGTCTCGGAGGGCTCGGACACGAAGGAGATGTGCTCGGGACGCACGCCCAGCGTGATGTCCATGGGAGCCACGTTCCGGGCCTTCAGACCGGCCTGGATCTTCTCACCGGGGGTGATCACAGCGCCCTGGCAGCGGACCACATACTGGTCGCCGTTCTTCTCCAGCTTGGCGTCGAAGAAGTTCATCTGAGGCATGCCGATGAAGCCGGCCACAAAGATGTTGGCGGGATGATCAAAGACCTCCTGAGGCGTGCCGATCTGCTGGATGAAGCCGTCCTTCATGATGACGATACGGTCGCCCAGAGTCATAGCCTCGGTCTGGTCATGGGTCACGTAGATAAAGGTGGTGTTGATGCGCTGACGGAGCTTGATGATCTCGGCACGCATCTGGTTGCGGAGCTTGGCGTCCAGGTTGGACAGCGGCTCGTCCATCAGGAAGACCTGGGGCTCACGCACGATGGCGCGGCCGATGGCCACGCGCTGGCGCTGGCCGCCGGAGAGGGCCTTGGGCTTGCGCTGGAGGTACTGGGTGATATCCAGGATCTCGGCCGCCTCTTTCACCCGCTTGTCGATCTCAGCCTTGGGCAGCTTGCGCAGCTTCAGGGAGAAGGCCATGTTCTCATACACGGTCATGTGCGGATACAGGGCGTAGCTCTGGAAGACCATGGCGATATCGCGGTCCTTGGGCTCCACATCGTTCATGCGCTTGTCGCCGATGAGGAGATCGCCCTCGGAGATATCCTCCAGGCCGGCGATCATCCGCAGGGTGGTGGACTTACCGCAGCCGGAGGGGCCGACCAGGACGATAAACTCCTTGTCCGCAATCTCCAGGTTGAAGTCGTGCACCGCGGTGACCTTGTTGTCGTAGATCTTCTTGACATTCTTCAGGCTGACAGTTGCCATAGGTTGAGGACCGTAGGAGCGATGCCTCCGCAAGCACTCCCTCGTCCATGGAGAGCAAAACTCCAGGGACGTTACGGCAGGTCTCCACACTGCCGCACCGCCGGTCCGGCGGATTTCCTCCTTTTTTACCGCTCACCCTCCCCTATGGAAATGGAGTAGGAGAGGGTGGCTGGAATGGTGGCGCAGCCGCGCCGCTGTCTCTATTATGCCAGAGAATCAAGCCTTTTGCAAGGGTGTTTTTGTGCTTTTATACAGTCCCGTGGACCAATTCGCCCTTGAGGAAGACGGCCTTGAGCTCCAGATTTTCATCCAGCACGGCCAGGTTGGCCAGCTTGCCGTTCTCAATGCTGCCCACGCGGCTATAGATGCCGATGGCCTTGGCGGGGTTCACCGCGGCGGCCCGGACCGCATCCTCCAGGGGGATCCCGAAGGAGACGGCGGTCTTCATGCAGTTCATCAGGTCGGTGACCGAGCCGGCCAGGGTGCCGTCCTCCAGCGTGGCGTACTTGCCCTTGACCTGGACCGGCTGACCGCCCAGGGTGTAGTCCCCATCGGGCATACCGGCGGCCCGCATGGTGTCGCTGATGAGGATGACCCGCTTGGCACCAAAGAGCTGGAACACGGCCCGCACCACGCTGGCGTGGATGTGGACGCCGTCGCAGATCAGCTCAGCCATACACTCGGGGGTGTCGAAAGCCGCGCCCACCACGCCGGGTGCCCGGTGGGTAAAGGGCGGCATAGCGTTGAAGAGATGGGTGGCCTGCCGGGCACCGGCGGCATAGGCCGCCATGGCGGTATCATAGTCGGCGGTGGTGTGGGCGATGGAGACCGTCACCTCGTCGGCGACTTCCTTAATGAACTCCAGCGCGCCGGGCTCCTCCGGGGCGACCGAGACCAGCTTCACCAGACCCTCGGAGGCCTCCTCCAGGCGGCGGAGCATGGCCACATCGGGCTCATGGAGCCAATCGCCGTTCTGGGCGCCCTTCTTGGCCCGGGAGAGGAAGGGCCCCTCCAGGTTGACGCCGCACAGCAGAGCGCCGCTCTTGCTGTTCTTCCGATGCTGGGCCGCGTTCTTGCAGACCTTGATGAGCTGCTCCTCCAGCAGGGTCATGCCGGCGGGGCAGATCTGAGTGACACCCCGGGAGAGCTCATAGTCGGCCATGACCTGGAGGCCCTCGGGATCCGCATCGCTGAAATCATGGCCCTTGGCGCCGTGGAAATGCACGTCGGTGAGACCGGGGATCAGATAGTACCCGGACAGGTCGGCGCTCTTCCCGTCGGAGCTGTGGTCGGCCAGCAGTTCTCCCTCAATGCACACATCCCGGGAAACAAAGCCGTTCTGGACGTCAAATACCTTTGCTCCGGTCAGCCGCATACGGGAACACCTGCCTCTACCAGTTTGCTCAGCGCTTCCTTATCGCCCACCAGGGTCACATCGGGGTGGAGCTGGAGGATGGAGGCGGGCACTTCCTTGGTGACCGGGCCGCAGAAGGCCTTGTACACGATGTCGGCCTTGGCCGCACCGCTGACCACGATCAGGATCCGGCGGGCCTGCATGATGTTCTTGATGCCCATGCTCAGCGCCTGACGGGGCACATCGTCCTTGCTCTCAAAGAAGCGCTTGTTGGCCTCGATGGTGCTCTCGGTCAGATTGACCAGATGGGTCTCCAGACCGAAGTCGTCGCCGGGCTCGTTGAAGGCGATGTGGCCGTTGTGGCCCATGCCCAGCAGCTGCAGGTCGATGCCGCCCAGATCCCGGATGAGCTTATTGTACTCGGCGCACTCCACCGTGGGGCTCTTGGCCAGGCCGTTGAGCACGTGGGTGTTCTCGTACTTGATGTCGATATGGTCAAAGAGGTTGCTCTGCATGAAGTAACGGTAGCTCTGCTCATGACGGGGAGAGAGGCCGTAGTACTCGTCCAGGTTGACCGACTTGACTTCCGCAAAGCTCAGGTCGCCCTTCTTGTACCACTCCACCAGCTGCTGGTAGGCGCCCACGGGGGTCCCGCCGGTGGCCAGGCCCAGCACGCTGTCGGGCTTGGTGATGACCTGGGCCGAGATGATGTTGGCGGCCCGACGGCTCATGGACTTATAATCTTCTGCCAGATAAATTCTCATGATAATCTCTTCCTTCCTGTTGTGCCCTCAGGCATCCCATCAGCAGTATTTGGCAATGGCCGCGTCGATCCGGGCCGCGCAGGCGTCCACAATGGCCAGATCGCTCTCCACCAGAGCGGGCAGAGGCTTGCGGACGGAGCCGCACTCCACGCCCTTCTTGGCCAGGATGGCCTTCATGGTGGCGTAGAGGTTGCCGTGGGCGGAGCACATCTGATAGATGATGCGGCAGATCTCGTTCTGGATCTCACGGGCGGGCTCCATCTCGCCCTTCTGGAAGTGCTCGCGCACCTTCAGGAAGAGCTCGGGCATGACAGCATAGGTGCCGCCGATGCCGGCGCAGGCGCCCATGGCCAGGCCGGAGATGAACTGCTCATCGGGACCATTGAAGACGATAACGCCCTCGTCACGCCACATCTGGATGTCCTGGGTGGGCATGGAGGAGTTCTTCACGCCGATCACGCGGGGATTCTTCTTCATCTCCTTCAGGAGGGAGGGGGTCAGAGCCACACCGGCCAGCTGGGGGATGTTGTAGATGATGAAGTCGGTGTTGGGGGCAGCGGCGGAGATATCGTTCCAGTACTGGGCGATGCCGTACTCAGGCAGGTGGAAGTAGATGGGCGGGATGGAGGCGATCGCGTCCACGCCCAGGCTCTCGGCATGGGCAGCCAGCTCCTGGCTGTCGGCGGTGTTGTTGCAGGCCACGTGGGCGATGACCACGACCTTGCCCTTGGCCTCAGCCATGACGTTCTCCAGCACCACCTTGCGCTCGGCCACGCTCTGGTAGATGCACTCACCGGAGGAGCCGCCCACATACAGGCCGTTGACGCCCTTGCTGATCAGGTGGCGGGTCAGGCCGCGCACACGCTCGGGAGAGATATTGCCCTCGTCGTCATAGCAGGCGTAGAAAGCGGGGATAACACCCTGGTACTTGTTCAGATCGCTCATTTTGATTCACTCCAATAAATTATGTGAGCCGGCAGGAAACAGGGCCCGCCCCGCTTTGCAGGGCGGGCCCTCCTGTCAGTTCCAGCACGTTGCGGATAACCGGATCAGACATCGTCTGAAAGGGACTCCAAACACAGTAATCTTAACCCTTTACCGCGCCCATGGCAATACCCTGTGTGAAGTATTTCTGGAACGCGATGAAGATTGCCACGATGGGGATAGCCGCCAGAGCAGCACCGGCCATGATGAGGCCGAAGTCGCTGGCCATCTCGCCCTGGAGTCTGGCGATACCGAGGGAGATGGTCCACTGGGTGCGGCTGTTGAGCATGATCAACTGCAGGAAGTAGTCGTTCCAGGAGTTGACGAAGGTAAAGATGGCCAGCGCACCCACGCCGGGCTTGATCATGGGGAATACCACGCTGAAGAAGGTACGCAGCTCGCCGGCGCCGTCCACCCGGGCAGCCTCCAGCATCTCGGTGGGGATGGTCTCGGAGAACTGCTTCATCAGGAACACACCGAAGGGCCAGCCTACGGTGGGCAGGATGACGGCCGAGAGGGTGTCATGCAGGTGCAGGAAGTTCATCTCCTGCAGCAGGGGGATGACGATGACCTGCTTAGGCAGAGCCATGGCGCACACCAGCAGGCTGAAGAGGATCTTGCGCCCATAGAAGCGCTTCTTAGCCAGGGCATAGCCGGCCAGAGCGGCAGTCAGGCAGGTCAGCACCATGGCGCCCACGGCCATGATCACCGTGTTGGCCAGCCACTGGAAGGCCGGCTGGCTGAAGAGCTTGGTGTAGTTCATCAGGGTGGGCTCCAGCGGGAACCACTGGGGCTGCTGGGCATTGATGGCCGCAGCGGTCTTGAAGGAACCGGTGATGATCCAGTACAGCGGGAAAATGAAGAAGACAGCCAGGAGGAAGAGGATGACAAAGGCGAATGCCCGATATCCCTTGGACTGTTTCATGGCAAGACTGTTGTTCATCTCTTCACCCCCTTAACCGTTGTCGGTCTTCGTGACCTTGAACTGCACGGCGGAGAACACCGCGATGATCAGGGCCAGAACGACACCCATGGCGTTGGCATAGCCGAAGCGCTGATACTTATACGCCATATCAAAGATATAGTACATGATGGTATCGGTGGCGTGGTTGGGTCCGCCCGAAGTCAGCAGCTGGATGAGCGCGAAGCACTGGAAGCTGTTGATGGTGGTGATGACCAGGATGTACAGGGTGGTGGGCATGATCTGGGGCCACTTGATCTTCCAGAACACCTGGAGCTTGGTGGCGCCGTCCACCTGGGCCGCCTCGATGAGGGACTGGTCCACGTTGCCCAGGGCCGCCACGTAGAGCACGATGGGCTGGCCGATGGAGGTGGTAAACAGGATCATGATGATACACCAGATCGCGGTCTTGGGATTGCCCAGCCAGTTGAAACCGGTGGTCCCCAGGATCTGATTGAGCAGACCGGTGTAGGGGTTGAACATCCACTTCCACACCACGGTGACCGCCACGGTACCAGTGACCACGGGCAGATAGAACACGCAGCGGAAGAAAGAACGGGTGACCGCCTTCATGGGGCAGATGGCGGAGCTCACCCACAGCGAAAACGCGGTGACCGTAGGCACGGCTACGACCACGATGAGTACCGTATTCCAGAAGGCCCGGATAAAGACCTTATCCTGGAACATCTCGATGTAGTTGTTCAGACCGGCGAACCCTTCAAAGCCCGCCAGGCCGTAGTCCAGAAAGCTGTATACCACACAGATGATCATGGGGATCACAACGAACCCCACAAAGAAAATCAGGCTGGGCAGCAGAAAGAGGTAGGCGGAAATCGTTTCCCGGCGTACCAGAGCCTTGCTCATGCCGGAGAACTCAGAGCGCCGTTCCTTTTTGGGCTTTTTTGCCGCAGCCGGCACGGATTTTTGCTCCATAACGTATCGTTCCCCTTTGTCGTAAAATACGCTTCCTCTCCCCCGCTCTCCGCGGGTCAAAGCGAATGCGCCCGCCCCCTCTCAAATAGGGAGCGGGCGCATGATTGCGTGTAAAGAGGTCTTACTTGATGGCGGCGTTGCTGGCCTCCACGAAGTTGTCGGCCGCAGTCTGCACGTCCTCGCCGCTGACGAAGATCTGCTGCAGCATGTTGAACCAGTTGGTGCGCTGCTCGGTCCAACCGCCGATGACGTTGTAGTAGTCGCCCAGGTAAGGCATCATGACCTGGAACTCAGCCATACGGGCCTCGTCCTCAGTGCCGGCATAGACGTCGCCCTGAGAGGCACGCACGGGGAAGAAGCCGGAGAGGCGGACGCTCTCGGGACCCTGCTCGGCGTCGTCACAGACGAACTTGATGAAGGTCTTGGCAGCCTCGATCTTGGCCTCATCGCCGTTGTCGAAGATACCGAAGCCCCAGATGCCGCCGCACAGAGCGGGAGTCTCCTGATCGGTGGGGAAGGCCACCGCGTAGGGAGTGAAGGAGACCTGAGAGGCATACTGAGCCTGGTTGGAGGCGTTCCAGCAGAAGGTCATAGCAGCGGTGCCGTTGGCAAAGGCCTGCAGCTCGTCGGCAGCCTGGAAGCTGGCGTCGGCAGTTAGGTTGCCGGCCTTGACCTGCTCAGACAGAGTCTGGAGGGCCTTGACGTTCTCAGCGGAGTTGGCGGTGTACTCGGTGTGGTCGGCATTGGTGTAGGTGCCGCCGTACAGGTTGTTCACCAGCGCGCGGGTACCCTGGTCGCCGCCCTGGCCGCCGCAGTAGATGATACCGGGGGTGGCCACCTGACCAGAGGCCTTCACAGCAGCGATGGCCTTGAGGAAGTCCTCGGTGCTGTTCCAGGTGCGGGTCTCGTCGTTGATGTACTGCATGGCGTCAGCGGCCTCAAAGACCTCCTTGTTGATGGCCATGCAGTGGGTGGTCATGCACAGGGGGTACTCATAGTAAGTACCGTCGTTGCTCTTACAGGCGTTGACCACGGACTCGCTCACAGCGGCGATGTCGGCGGTAGCCTCCTCGGTCCACAGATCGCTCAGATCCACCATCTTACCGGCGGCGCCCCAGTTGGAGACCAGGCGCTCAGGACCCTCCATGATGATGTCGGGGGTATTGCCGGCGGTGATCGCGGAGGTGACCTGGGTGTCGCCGTTGGTGTAGTCCAGGAACTCCACGTTCACCTTGATGTCAGGATACTCGGCGTTGAAGGCGGCGATGATCTCGTCCACCTTGGCCTCGGTGCCGCCCCACTTGCCGATGGGGTAGGTCCACATGGTGATCTCGGTGCCGGTAGCGGCACCGGAGCCGCTGGCCGCGGGAGCGGGCGTCCCGCTGGTCTTAGCGTCCCCGCCGCCACAGGCGGCCAGGCTCAGGGTCATGCCGGTTGCCAGTGCAAGAGCAACTGCTTTTTTCAGATTCATTGCTGATCTCCTCCTCATGATTTGAATAATTTCTCTCGAGCGCCAGAGATACCCGTTGTGTAGATTGTACAATCACAAACCCTTTTTGTCAATAGTTAACTGAAAATATTTTTCTTTTCAATTCAAACTGAAATTTTTTTCAAAACTTCTTCCTGTTTCGATCAGAGGTGTTTCTCCGAAAGAGCGTCGGCGATGCGCTCCCGACTCTCCTCCGCGCCCTTGGGGTCCCGCTGGTACATCTCATGGAAGAGCACGTCCAGCAGATAGAGCTGAGCCATCCGCGCCGCCACCGTTCCCAACTGGAGGGGGCCCTCCTTGGAACCGCACTGGAGCACCAGATCGGCATACTGCGATCCGGGCGACTTGGGAAAGCGGCTGATGAGGATGCACCTGGCCCCTCTCCCCTTTGCCTGGGCCAGCACCTCCACCAGATCCCGGGTGGCGCCGGAGTAGGAGAAGTAGAGCACCACATCTCCCGGCGCCAGCTGGGCCGTCCAGATGGCCTGCATGTGGGCGTCGCAGATGGGGTAGAAATTGGGCCGCACCGTGGAGAAGAGATGGGCCGCCTCCTGGGCCATGATCATGGAGCCGCCCTGTCCCATGCACAGGACCTTCCCCGCCCCCATCATCAGGTCCACCGCCCGGGCGATCTCCTCCGGGCGAATGAGCTTGCGTGTCTGGGCGATGGCGGCCACATCCGCGTTGTAAAGCCGCTGGCAGGGACTGATCTCCCCCTCCTCCAGATCCATCTCCTGGATGGGGGAGACCCGCTCCGGAATCACCGTAGAGTTGGCCACAGCCAGTTTGAAGGCGCTGTACCCCTTATACCCCATCCGGCGGCAGAAGCGGGAAATGGTGGCCTCGGCCACGCCGCACTCCTCGGCCAGCTCTGAGATGGACATATACTGGGTCTGTTTTTCGTGGCTGACCACATAGTCGGCCACCTTTTTTTCCGCACCGGTCAGCTGATAATACTCATTATCCAGCCGGGCGAACACATTGACCTGCGGCATGGGTCCTCACCTCCCTGCGCTTGCCGCGGGCAGAATCAGTCCCGGGCCAGAATCTGTCCCAGCATGTTGTCCACCATGGAGAGCATACGGGGCAGATGGAAGGGGCCCTTGAAGGTGGAACCCTTGGTGGAGGGCATGGTGGGCAGGCCGTCACGGCGCAGATAGCCGTACCACTCGCCATACTCCCGGTCGGAGAAGTGCTTCTTGCAGTAGTCCAGGGTCTGCTCGAACTTCTCCAGGTAGGACACGTCCCCGGTATCCCGGAAGATCATCATGGACGCGATCAGGATCTCGTCGTGGGGCCACCAGAGCTTCATATCGTGCTCGTAGGCCTCGGTGGGCTTGCCCAGGCAGTCGATGAAGTAGAGCAGTCCGCCGTACTCCTTGTCCCAGCCAGCCTCAAAGGCCTGGTCAAAGATCTTGACGGCGGTGGCGTGGGTCTCGGCGTCGTGGGCGTAGTTGGCCGCCTCCATCAGGAACCAGGAGCACTCGATGTCGTGGCCGGGGTTGACCACGCGGCCCTCGGTGACATCCAGACGGGGGGTTCCGTCGGGCGCCACGGACTCCAGGGTGCACTTGAGCTCAGGCTTGTAGTGGTACTGGAAGATGGTCTCCACACACTCCTGGGCCCGGGCGGCGTAGAGCTTCTGCCGCTCCGGATCGGTGTCCACCCGGCGAAGCACGGAGGTGATGTTCAGGTAGATCATGGGATCGGCCAGAGCGCGGCCGGTGCGGGTGGTGGGGATGGTCTTGGGACCCATGCCGGTGGGATCCTGGATGAGGCCGTTGTTGAGCTGGTAGATCAGCTCATAGGCAGCACGGGCGCGCTCCAGGCAGGCGGCGTCGCCGGTGACGCCGTAGTACTCGGCGTTGGCGATGGCGTAGAAGCCCTCGGAGAAGCAGTAGCGGCGCTGGCGCAGGGGCTTGCCCTCCGCGGTAACGGTGAAGTACATCCGGTTGCCGGCCTCCCGGTTGATGCAGTGGGCCTCCATAAAGTCCAGGCAGCTCTTGCTGGCCTGGAGCCACTCCTCCTTCACCCCGTACTGGTGGCACAGGTAGGCGAACATCCAGGCGCAGCGGCCCTGCATCCAGACGCTCTTATCGGTGGAATAGATCTCGCCCTTGCGGTCCAGGCAGGTGTATACGCCGCCGTTGACGTGGTCCATACCGTTTTTCAGCCAGAAGTTGACGCAGATGTCCAGCTCCTCCTTGATCCACTTCTGATGGGCCTCAAGGCGCTCTCTCATAGCAGTATCCATAACTTCGTTCCGCCTTCCTTTTGATACAAATTGCATAATGGACGGGGGCTTGAAACAGGCTTCCCTTTCCTTATCGCCTATATCATACCGTTGAAAGTAACTTTCAGTCAATAGCTTCTTTGAAAGTTTTTTCGATTTTTCTCGGAAATCCCTTGACAGATTGAAAAAAACTGATAGCCTATAAGTGGATAAATTTGATGGGCGGTACAAAAAATACCCCCAAATGATACATTCAAGGAGGAGGATACCGATGAAACACCTCGGCATTGACGTTTCCGTTCGTAATCTCCCTGAGCTGGACCCCAACTACATTCCGCTCTTCCCCTTCTATGAGTCCTTTCTGAAGGGCGCTTCCAAGCCCCTGGACATCGCGGTGGAGCGCTCTGCCGGTCAGGTCGCTGTCTACAAGACCTTCATTCACGGTACTCCCGAGATGGCTGAGGCCGACCTCTACTATGTGGACCGCATCATCAAGACCCTGCTGTGGCTCAAGGGCGGCTTCAAGGTCTATATCGCGGGCGACAAGGCCATCTATGAGGCCATTCACAAGGCCTACTCCAAGGAAGGCACCCGCGCCTTTGACGAGGACTTTATGGCTGGCGTCTATGAGCATCCCTTCGAAGTGGTCTACTGCGACGCCGTTCCCGCTGAGGTGAGCAAGTCCGAGGCCATCGGCCGCCATATGAACGGCTGCCGCATCGGCTTTGACGCCGGCGGAAGCGACCGCAAGGTCTCCGCTGTCATCGACGGTGAGCCCGTCTTCTCCGAAGAGGTGGTGTGGTTCCCCAAGACCAACTCCGACCCCGACTATCACTACCAGGGCATCGTGGACGCCATGAAGTCCGCCGCTGCCCATATGCCCCGCGTGGACGCCATCGGCGTGTCCTCCGCCGGTATCTACATCGACAACCGCACCATGGTGGCCTCCCTGTTCCTGAAGGTGGGCAAGGAAGACTTTGACGCCAAGGTCAAGGACATCTACATCCGCGCCGCCAAGGAGTTTGGCGATGTGCCCATCGTGGTGGCCAACGACGGCGACGTGTCCGCCCTGGCCGGTGCCATGAGCCTGGAGGAGAACAACGTCCTGGGTATCGCCATGGGCACCAGCGAGGCTGTTGGCTTCGTGGATGACAAGGGCAACATCACCGGCTGGCTCAACGAGCTGGCTTTCGTCCCCGTGGACGCCGCCCCCACCGCCATGGTGGACGAGTGGTCCGGCGACATCGGCTGCGGCGTGAAGTACTTCTCCCAGGATTCCGTCATCAAGCTGGCCCCCGCTGCCGGCATTGAGCTGGACGAGTCCCTCTCCCCCGCTGAGAAGCTCAAGGTGGTGCAGGGCCTCATGGAGAAGGACGACGACCGTGCCGCTGCTATCTACCGCTCCATCGGCGTGTATCTGGGCCATGCCCTGCGCCTGTACTATCACTTCTACGGCTTCAAGCACATCCTGCTGCTGGGCCGCGTGATGTCCGGCAAGGGCGGCGACATCGTGCTGGCCGAGGCCAAGCGTGTGCTGGCTGAGGAGTATGCCGACATCGCCTCCAAGATCAATCCCACCCTGCCCGACGAGAAGGCCCGCCGCGTGGGTCAGTCTGTGGCTGCCGCTTCCCTGCCCGAGTTTTAATCCGGTCACAGCATAGCAAAGCAAAAAACGTCCGGCTCTCCCTGTGGAGAGCCGGACGTTTTCCTATGTGCACAACGAGTCAGCGCAGATACCAGGGCCGCTCCGCCGGATCTTCCGGCAGCCCCTCCTCTGGAATGGTATAGGGGCGGAAGATCCGCTCCAGCAGCAGAGAGGCCAGCAGTCCAGCCAGGGCGGGCAGGATCATCAGCGGCACCAGATACCGCACCGACACCAGTCCTGCCGCCAGCAGCACTATCCCCAGTCCCAGGGTCGAGGGAAGATGCCCCAGCGCCAGCCGGAGAGCCAGGCCCAGAGCCCCCCAAACCCCCTGGCTGAATCGGGAGATCACCGGGAATACATAGCCCAGCACCCCCAGCAGTACCAGCGTCACCAGTGCATAGACCAGCAGCAGGGACATGGCCGCACGGTTGCCCGCCAGGGCCATCTGGTAGACCACGTACAGTCCTCCCAGCACCAGCTGTCCCGCCACCAGGCACACCAGCCCGGTCAGAAAGCTCACCTTGAAATTGCTCTTCAGGCACTCCAGAAAGTTCCGGAAGGGATAGGGCTCCCCCTTCCGGATGCACTTGACCAGCGTATAGTAAAGGGCTGTGGTGGCCGGGCCCGCCGTGACCACCGGAATACACAGCGCCACCCAGAGCAGGCTCAGGGCCGCCAGATTGAAAATCAGGTCAATGGTCTGAAAAAAACCGTTTTGGGGATCAAAGATACTGCGCCACACACCGATGTCCTCCTTGTGGTCCTCCGGGCATTCGTCCAGGCCCGGTCCATCTGTTGGAATGTATTCTATCCTATTTCCCGAAAAACGTCAAATGCCGCGGGATGACCCGCGGCATTTTCCTCACCTTTTCCTCACGCCCGCCCACGGCGGCGCGTCTCCCCTCGGGAGATAAAGTCATTATATGTCTTTTAGGGCGCGGTGTCAACCCGTTTTTCCCCCTATTTCTTCCATTGCTATTTTATTTTTCGATAAAGTCTCCTCCCTTCTTCCCTTTTTGCCCGGTTTCGACTAAGATAGTGTCTGCTGCACGGGCGGCAAATCAGAGACAGGAGCTGGACAGGCGGATGGATATGGAACAGAGAGATACATTGGGCGTGGTCATGGGCCGTTTTCAGGGACTACACCTGGGGCATATGGAATACTTGCTGGCAGGGGCACAGCGCTGCGAACATCTTCTGGTGGGCGTGACCCACTTTGACCCCTGGGAGCACGCCCCGGAGGAGCTCCGGGATCTGGGCCGCATGAACACCTCGGCCAATCCCTTCACCTACTATGAGCGCCTAGCCATGCTCCGGGATGCACTCACCGAGGCCGGACTTCCCCGGGAGCGCTTTGATATTGTCCCCTTCCCCATCGAGCACCCGGAGCGCATCCCCGAGTTCATCCCCCGGGAGGCCGTGTGCTATGTGACCATCTATGACCAGTGGGGATACCACAAGCGCCAGGTCCTGACCGATCTGGGCTTTCCCACCCGGGTCCTCTGGGTGCGGGACGACAGCCAGCGCCTCACCAGCGGAACGGAGGTCCGCCGGCTGATCGCGGAGGGAAAGCCCTGGTCCCACCTGGTCCCGCCGGCGGTATCCCGGTATCTGCTGGAGCACGGCCTGACCCAGCGGCTGGCTGCCGGCATCCCGCCGGAGGACTCCAATCCTTCCCGATAACAGATAGAAAGAAGCCCCCGCAGAATTTTTATTCTGCGGGGGCTCTTGTTTTCCTAGTTACAGCGCGGCAAAGACCTCGTCCGCCGCAACGCGGGTGTGCTCCAGCAGCTCCTCGGTGTGGGCTGCCGAGAGGAACATGGCCTCAAACTGGGCGGGAGCCAGGTAGACGCCCCGCTCCAGCATTCCGGCGAAATACCGGGCGTACATCCCCACATCGCTCCCCTTGGCATCCACAAAGGTGCTCACACTGCTGGGTGTGAAGAAGGGAGAGAGCAGGCTGCCGATCTGGTTGATGGAGACGGCCACCCCGTGATTTTCCGCCAGCGCCCGGAACTCCCGGGCCAGCCAGAGGGCTTTCTCCTCAATCATGGAATAGATCTCCGGATGGCTCTTCAGCCAGCTCAGCTGGGCCAGTCCCGCGGCCATGGCCACCGGGTTGCCGCTGAGGGTGCCCGCCTGATAGACCGGACCGCAGGGGGCCACCTCTTCCATCAGCTCCCGCCGTGCGCAGTAGGCCCCCACCGGCATGCCGCCGCCGATGATCTTTCCAAAGGTCACAATGTCGGCCCGCACGCCGAAATAGGCCTGGGCCCCGCCCAGCGCCAGCCGGAAGCCGGTGATGACCTCGTCAAAGACCAGCAGAGCACCATACTTGTCACACAGGGTCCGCAGACCGCTCAGGAAGCCGGGTGCGGGGTTCACAACGCCCATGTTGGCCGCCACGGGCTCCACGATGACGCAGGCCACCTCGCCCCGATTGGCCTCCAGCAGACGCTCCACGCTGTCCAGGTCGTTGAATTGGGCGGTCAGGGTGTGGCGCACCACGTCCTGGGGCACGCCCGCCGAGGTGGGATGTCCTCCCGCCAGGGCGGAGGAACCCGCTCCCACCAGCAGGCAGTCGCTGTGCCCGTGGTAGCAGCCCTCAAACTTGATGATCTTATCCCGTCCGGTGGCTCCCCGGGCCAGACGGATGGCCGACATGACGGCCTCCGTTCCCGAGTTGACCATGCGCACCATGTCGATGTTGGGGACCAGCTCCACCATGAGCTGGGCGATCTCCACCTCCCGCTCAGTGGGAGCGCCGAAGCTGAGTCCGTCCTTGACGGCCCGCTCCACCGCCTCCCGGATGACCGGGTGGTTGTGCCCCAGGATCATGGGACCCCAGGAGCAGACATAGTCGATGTAGCCGCGCCCCTCCACGTCGTAGATGTACGGGCCGTTGGCGCGGGCAATGAAGCGGGGGGCCATGTCCACCGCACGGAAGGCCCGCACGGGAGAGTTGACGCCGCCGGGGAGCACCTTGAGGGCCTCCGCAAAGAGCTCCTGAGAGGTTTTGTGCCGGTTCATCATCCGATCTCCCCCTTCCGCATGGCGTCGGCCAGCTCCTTGGCATAGTAGGTAATGAGCATATTGGCCCCTGCCCGGAAGATGGACACGGCGCTCTCACACATGACCCGGTGCTCGTCGATGAGCCCCTCCCGGGCTGCCGCCTTGATCATGGCGTACTCTCCCGACACCTGGTAGGCACACAGGGGCAGGCGGAAGGCATCGGCACACTCCCGGATCACATCCAGATAGGGGAGCGCGGGCTTGACCATCAGCAGGTCGGCCCCCTCCTCCACATCCAGTGCGCACTCCTTGAGGGCCTCTTTCCGGTTATGGGGGTCCATCTGGTATCCCTTCCGGTCCCCGAAGGAGGGGGCGGAGCCGGCCGCCGCCCGGAAGGGGCCGTAAAAGGCCGAGGCGTACTTGGCCGAGTAGGACAGGATGGGCACATTCTGGAACCCGTGCTCGTCCAGTCTGGCCCGGATGGCCGCCACACGGCCGTCCATCATGTCGGAGGGAGCCACCATATCGGCACCCGCCCGGGCGTGGGAGAGCGCGGTCTTAGCCAGCAGCTCCAGCGTGGCGTCGTTGTCCACGCTGTGGCCGCACAGAGCCCCGCAGTGGCCGTGGTCGGTGTACTCGCACATGCACACGTCGGTGATGACATAGAAGTCGGGATAGGACCGCTTGATGAGGCGCACCGCCTCCTGCACCACGCCGTGCTCATCCCAGGCGGAGGAGCCCGTGGCGTCCTTGTGCTCCGGCAGGCCAAAGAGGATGCACCGGCCCACCCCGTGAGCCAGACAGTCCTCCACCGCCTGTCCCACGCTGTCCAGCCCGTAGTGGAGCTGTCCCTCCAGCGAAGGGATGGGGCGGGTGCCCGTCAGAGTCTCGTCCACAAAGATGGGATAGATCAGGCTGTCGGGGGAGAGACGGGTCTCCCGGCACAGCTTCCGGATGCTCTCATTGCCCCGCAGGCGGCGGGGCCGAATGCTCAGGTCCATGGAAATGGCCTCCTTGTTTTTCTTGCTTGTCAGACGGGCTCACCCCCGGGCGCACTCCACCGCGCACTCGGTCAGGGCCTCCAGAGTGGCCGAACGGGCCACCCGGACGGGGATGCCGCTGCGCCGGGCCTCGGCGGCGGTCTGCTCCCCGATGCATATGCCGGTGATGCGGGAGAGGTCGGCCCCCTCCCCCACCGTGGCGAGAAATCCCTTCACCGTGGAGGCCGAGGTAAAGGTCACCAGATCCACCCGGCTCTCCTCCACCGCCTCCCGCAGAGCCTGGCTCTTGGGATTGCGGTAGCAGGTCTCATAGATAGCCACGTCGTTATATTCCAGTTTAGCGCGTTCCAGCGCCTGCGTCAAGGCGGGGGATCCCTCCCTGGCACGCAGGAGGAGGACCCTGCCCGCAGCCTGGGCGGCCAGCGCCTCGCCCAGGTGGGATGCGTCGTAGACCTCCGGGATCAGGTCGGCCTTCAATCCATGCCCGGCCAGCGCACGGGCGGTCCCCGGCCCGATGGCAGCCAGGTGCACCCCGGCCAGCGCTCTGGCGTCCAGACCCATCCGCTCCAGAGCCGCCCAGAGGAACTCGGCCCCGGCGGGGCTGGTGAGCGCCAGCCACTCATACCGCTCCAGGTGCCCCAGCGCCTCCTCCATCTCGGGACAAGGTGAAAGGGGGATGGTCTCGATGCAGGGGTGCTCCCACACCTGGGCCCCCAGGGCACGCAGCCGTCCGGTCAGCGTCCCGGCGCGCTCCCGGGGCCGGGTGACCACCACCTGCTTGCCCCGCAGGGGGAGCCGGTCAAACCAGTCAAATTCCTCCGCCAGGGCACACACGCCCCCTACCACGATGACGGCGGGGCTGCGCACCTCCGCTGCGGCCGCCCGGGCGGGCAGCTCTTCCAGGGTGGCGGAGATCCGCCGCTGGTCGGGGGTGGTTCCCCGCTCCACCACGGCGGCCGGGGTGGAGCCGTCCATTCCGGCGGCCAGAAGCCCGGCGCAGATGTCCGGAAGGGCCGACACCCCCATCAGAAAGACCAGAGTACCCTTCGCGCGGCACAGGGCCGCGAAGTCGATATCCAGCTTCTCCCCCGCCCGGCGGTGGCCGGTGATGATGTGGAGGGAGGAGCAGAAATCCCGGTGGGTCACCGGGATGCCCGCGTAGGCCGGGGCCGCAATGGCGGAGGTAATGCCGGGCACCTCCTCAAAGGGGACGCCATGCCGGGCCAGGAGCTCCAGCTCCTCCCCGCCCCGCCCGAAGAGAAAGGGATCGCCCCCCTTGAGGCGGACCACCACCTGGTTCCCGCTCCCCTCCTCCAGGAGGATGCGGTTGATCTCCTCCTGGGGCACGGGGTGGCATCCGGCGTTCTTGCCCACATCGATCCGCCGGGCCTTCGCCGGGATGAGGTCCAGAATGGCGGGGCTCACCAGGCGGTCATAGACCACCACATCGGCCTGGGCCAAAGCCTCCCGCCCCTTGACGGTGAGCAGGCCCGGATCTCCGGGGCCGGCTCCGACCAGAATCACCTTACCCATGGCATTTCTCCTCCTTGATCCGTGCGCCCAGGCGGCTGCCCAGGGCCTCGGCCTCCTGCCGGCTCCCCCGGATGGTCTGCCGCCGGCCGGTCTCATCCATACCGGTGAGGAGGAGCTCCTCACCCTCGATCACGGCGTAGGCGGCCACCGGAGAGGAACATCCTCCGTCCAGTACCCGCACAAAGGCCCGCTCCGCCAGGGCACAGTCCCGGGCGTCCGGGTCATTCAGGCTCTCCAGCCACGCCGGGGCGTCCCGCCGGGTCTGGACGGCCAGGATGCCCTGCCCGGCGGCGGGGAGCATCTCTTCCGTGGAAAAATACCGGGCGATGCGCCCCTCCAGTCCCAGGCGGCACAGTCCCGCGGATGCCAGGACCAGGGCACCGTACTCCCCGCTGTCCAGCTTGCGCAGCCGGGTCTGCACATTCCCCCGGACCGGCCGGACTTCTACTCCGGGAAAGAGGCGTTCCAGCTGGAGCGCGCGCCGCCGGCTGGCACAGCCGATGGGCTTCGTCCGATCCAGCTCTGCCGCACCCTCGGGCAACACCAGCACATCCCGGGGATCGGCCCGGCGGGGAAAGGCCACCACCGGCAGCTCCGGATGGGTCTCCATGGGCAGGTCCTTGAGGCTGTGGACGGTGATATCCACCCGCCCCTCCAGCAGAGCCGCGTCCAGCTCCCGGACAAACAGGCCCTTTCCGCCCACCTGGTCCAGCGTCCGGTCCAGGATCTTGTCCCCGGTGGTCTTCATGGTCACCAGCTCCAGCTCCACACCGGGACAGAGGGCGCGCATGGCCTCCATTACCAGCTCGGATTGCCGGACGGCCAGCAGGCTCTCCCGGCTTCCGATACGGATCACGCTCATTTCCACTCCTCCAATGTCCGGCGCACCGCCCGGGCCGCTCCGGCCACGGCCCGGTGGTCCCCGTTGCGGGAGACCATGCCGGCGATCAGTTCTCCGCCCTCACAGATGGCGGGAAAGAAAAAGGTACACTCTCCGGGCGCGTCGGCCACGCTGACAGGGATGCCCAGGCTCCGGGCCTCCTCCCCCACCGCGGCGTTCACCTGGCGGTCATCGGTGGCGGCCACCGCCAGGTCCGCCCCGGTCAGATCTCCCGGGGCGTAGGGGCGCAGCACATACTCCGCGCCCTCCAGCCGCTCTTTCACCTGAGGGGCCACCACCCGCACCCGGGCCCCAAAGCGCAGCAGCACACCGGTGCGCCGGGCGGCTACCGTTCCGCCGCCCACCACCACGGCCCGCTTGTCCCGCAGGTCCACAAAGAGGGGAAACAGCATTCTGTTTGGTTCCATGGCCCTTCCTCCTCTCTATGCCCGGGTGTGGGCGCGGATCTTACGGGCGCAGTGGGTCAGGTCCTCCGCGCTCAAACAGCCCTTCAGATTCCCGGCCAGCAGCTCCACCGCCCGGCTCACGGCCAGTTCGGCGGCCTCTTCCGGCTCCAGCTCCGCGCATCCGGCGGCCAGCACCCGCTCCAGCACCGCCGCCTTGACCTCTTCGATGGCCCCCAGGCTGGAGCGATAGCCCTCCCACTGGCGGAAGCGCTCCATGGCGGCGGTGAGGATGGCCTCCCCCTCCGGCGGGATCACCCGCTCCACGCCGCAGCCCAGGGTGTCGATGTTGTAGAGGGTCACGTCTGCCCGCTCCCCCACCTGGGGGGCGATGTCCCGAGGGATGGCCAGATCCACCAGCAGACGCGGGGGCCGGGAGAGGGCGTCGTACTCCTCTGCCCCCACCGTATAGTGGGGACTGGTAGTGGCCGAGAGGAGGAGATCCATTCCCTCCATGGCCTGGTAGCGCTCCTCATAGGGGGCCACAGCACACCCAGCGGGGACCACGGTCTCCCCATGGCGGTAGGTACGCAGGGTCACGGTCACGGCGCACCCCGCCTCCCGCAGGAGCCGGGCCGAGAGCCGTCCCATCTCCCCGTTGCCGATGACGAGCGCCCGCTTGCCGGCCAGACCCCCGGTCTCCGCCTGGAGGACCTCCACCGCCCGGGCCGCCGAGGAGGGGGACACGCCGCTCACACGGACCTTGCTCCGCAGCTCCTTCCCGGCCGACACCGCAATGCGGAAGAGGGTCTCCAGCACGCTGTCCGTACTCCCCGCCCGCCGGGCGATGGTCAGAGCCTCCCGCACCTGGGAGAGGATCTGATCCTCTCCCCAGATCCGGGAGCGCAGGCCGGCAGCCACCTCAAAGAGGTGGCGTCCCGCCTCCTCCCCCGACAGCGTCCGGAAGGCTCCGTCAAAGAGGGAGAGTTCCACCCCCGCAGCCTCGCAGAGGAGCTGGGGTCCGGGGGGCAGCTCCCCCTCCCAGGAGCAGTAGAGCTCGGTGCGGTTGCAGGTGGAGAGGAGGACACAGCCCCGGATGCCGGGCCGGCGGGCCAGCTGGGCGCAGACCTCCTCCACCCGTCCCTTGGTAAAGGAGAGCCGCTCCCGCAGGGCGATGGGGGCCCGCCGGTCGCTCAGGCCGCAATAATAAATGCCCATCTCAGTCCCGGTCCTTTCCCGGCGCGAAGAGGACGGAGAAATAGCGGCTCTCCGGGTCCATGTCGGCCGCCCGGGGCCAGACCTGCTCCTCCTCCATACCGCAGTTGGAGACCGCCATGGCCCCCTCCAGCCGTCCGTGCTGCTCCAGCGTCTCCAGGAGTCCGCCCAGACGCCGTCCGGCCTTCATGTAGATCTGATTGGCGGGGAAATCCACGCAGTCCTCCACGCTGTGGCTGGCCGGAACGATGAGGAGCCGCTCCTCTCCCTGGCACAGGCTGATGCCCAACCGGGCGGCCACGGCGCAGAAGGAGGGCACGCCGGGGATCAGGCGGGCCTCGTAGCCCCGCTCGGCCACCCGCTCATGGATGTAGAGATAGGTGGAGTAGACCGACGGGTCTCCCAGGGTGATGAAGGCCACGTTCTTCCCCTGATCCAGCAGGGCGCACAAGGTGTCGGCGTTTGCCTCATAGCTCTGCGCCAGCACCTCCTTGTCCCGCACCATGGGGGTGGGGCAGGAGAGGAGCTCCTTCCCCTCGATATAGGCCTGCACGATCTTGCGGGCGGTCTGCTCACCGCTGCCCTTGTCGGGCATGGCCACCACGTCGGCCTCCCGCAGAATGCGCACCGCCTTCAGGGTGAGCAGCTCCGGGTCCCCGGGACCCACCCCCACGCCGTACAGTATTCCTCGCTTCATCTCATTTCCTCCTTGTTGAGCAGCTCTAATATGGCCCGGCGGACCGCCCCAATGGTGGCGGCCGAGCGGGGCAGATCCATCCCGTCCTCCCGGGCCAGGACCTCCATCAGATGGGCCATCCGGGGCAGACGCAGGTGGTTTTCCCGCAGGAGTCCGGGCTGGCAGACCAGCTCCTCCGCCGTTCCCTCCCCCGCCACGCGCCCTCCGCTGAGTACATAGGCGTAGTCGCAGTAGAGGGGCACGATGTCCATATCGTGGGTGGCCAGCAGAATGGTCATCTCCAGCTGGTCCCGCAGGGCGGTGAGCAGGCGCATCAGCTCGCTCACCCCCTGGGGATCCAATCCCGCGGTGGGCTCATCCAAAATCATCACGCTGGGCTCCATCACCAAAACCCCGGCGATGGCCACCCGCTTCTTCTGTCCATAGGAGAGGGCATGGGTGGGCTTGTCCCGCAGGGCGGTCACCCCCGTGCGCTCCATGGCCAGCTCCACCCGCCGGCGCACCTCCTCCGGCGGCAGACCCAGGTTCACCGCTCCGAAGGAGATGTCCCGGTACACGTCGGCGGAGAAGAGCTGGTCGTCCGGGTCCTGAAAGACGATGCCCACCTTCCGGCGCAATTCGGGCAGATCCCGGCGGGCATAGGATACCTCCTTCCCGTCCAGCAGCACCTGCCCCCCGGAGGGAGTGAGCACCCCGTTCAGGTTGAGAAAGAGGGTGGACTTGCCTGCGCCGTTGGCCCCCAGAATCCCTGTGACCGCCCCCCGGGCAGCCCGGATGGAGATGGCGTCCAGGGCCCGAGTGCCGTCCTCATAGGTATAGCACAGTTCCCTTGTCTCGATGGCGTAGTTCATCCCAGCAAGCTCCTTTCCAGCGCCAGCGCGCCCAGCTGCGCCGCGCTCACTCCGGCCAGCACGGCATAGAGCCACTTCCCCGGCACGGCGTCGGCAGGCAGTGTGTCCAAACGCCCCTTATAGCCCCGGGATTCCAGGGCGGTAAAGGAGCGCTCCCCCTGCCGCCAGGCCCGGAGGAAGAGCATGGAGACCAGCGTCCCCATGCTCTCCAGGCTTCTGCGCCAGCCCTGGTAGCCCAGCCGGGATTCCTGGGCCACCCGGATGCGTCCGGCGGTGTCCGTGAGGACAAAGATGAAGCGGTAGATCAGCTCCATCAGCTCCACCAGGAGCTTGGGCACCCGCAGCCGCTCCAGGGCCAGGGTCACGTCGGTGACGGGGGTATTCAGGGAGAGAAAATACATGGCCGACACCGCTCCCATGGCCTTACACAGCACCATGAGACTCAGATCCCGGTATTCCGCCGTGATCCCCCAGCGGAAGCGGCCCAGAAGCTCCACCGCCCACAGTGCGCCCTCCTCCGGCGAGAGGGGACGCACCAGGATGGTGAGACAGCCCACGGCCAGAAAGGCCAGCGGGACCTTGAGAAAACGGAGGACCGTCCTCAGCCTCTGCCCGCCCAGCCACACATTGAGTCCCCCCATCAGAAGCAGGGTGGCCACTCCCACGGCGGCGCTGTCACAGCACACGCACAGGAGCAGGGGGATCAGCGACAGCCACAGCTTGGGGATGGCGTCCACCCGCCGCAGGCGGGAGGCATAGGCATAGCGATCGGTCCCCATGTGGTCACGCGTCCTTGTTGTCCGGTTTCCGGGCGGTGATGCGGCCCAGGATAAAGCACACCACGCCGGACCCCACCGCCGCCTGGAGGGCGAAGAGCAGGGATTCGATCTCGCCGCTGGCCGGCTCCAGGATGGGCTCAAACCAGGGTTCAAACCCGGGCACGCTCTCCTCCACCAGCTCGGCGGCCATGCCGTCGGCTCCGCCGAACTCGGCCTCCCGGCACAGCCACAGAGGGGCCGCCGCCAACAGGATCACCAGCAAAATGAGGATGGTATTTTTCTGCCAGACTTTCATGTTCCGTCCCTCCTTACAGCACCGAGAGCTCCAGCAGCTCATCCCGGGCATACTTCTCCAGCACGTTGAAGACCACTACCGTCAGCAGACCCTCGGCCACGGCCAGGGGGAGCTGGGTGACGGCAAAGATGGTCAGATACTCCCCGATGTTTCCGTAGACCATGCCCAGCTGCACCGAGGTGGTCACATAGGTCACCAGGTCCCCCAGCGCGGCGGCGCAGAAGACCGCCACGGCGGGGCGGGCCTTCAGCTTCTTGAGCAGCAGGTACACCCCCCAGGAGACAAAGGGCCCCACGATGGCCATGGAGAAGACATTGGCCCCCAGGGTGGTAATGCCGCCGTGGGCCAGCAGAAGAGCCTGGAACAGCAGCACGATGAGCCCCAGCACCGTGGTAGCGGTGGGCCCGAAGAGGATGGCGCCCAGTCCCACACCGGTAGGGTGCGAGCAGGAGCCGGTGGCCGAGGGGAGCTTGAGGGCCGAGAGCACAAAGGCGAAGGCGCCGCACATGGCCAGCAGCACCTTGGCCCGGGGGTAGTCCCGCACCCTCTTCTGAATAGAGCGCATACCGGCGGCCACAAAGGGCACGCACACGGCCATCCAGCCAAAGGCCCAGGGCCGGGGGAGATAGCCCTCGGCGATGTGCATGGCCGAGGCGCTCACGGTGAGCACGCCCAGCGCCATACACAGGGCGGCGGCCAGGCGGACACAGGAATCCAATCGTTTCATGGTACATTCATCCTTTCCCAATTTGCACTTTGGTCAAAGGTCCCGCCCCAGCGGGACCGGTCCTGCGCCCGGGCTCACCCGGTACCGGCTTTTGAGTTCCACTGCTTCTTCACGGGAAACACACCTCCTATCATCCGTAGCGGTATGGTTTGCCGGCATGGCCGGCGCGGTCTGCGGCAGGTCTTCCGACTCTGGCCTCATGGCGCGCCCGTGTCTTCCCGGCCCGAAGGGGCCAGTGACTTGTATGCGGGTTTGCTCTTCCATCACGGCAGCGGGACTGTGCGGGATTCTCACCCGTCTTCCCTTTTGAAACCGCCCCGCAGGGCGGTTACCGCAGACCGTCTCTTCTATCCCCGGAGCACGCTCCGGTGAGAAAGCGTCTCGGCGCTCAGTCCGGGCGCTTGTCTCCCTCTTCTTCCCCCTGGGCCGCCAGGGCGTGGCCGGCAAAGAGGGCCCGGAAGGCCGGGTATTCCCCCAGGCCCCGCAGCACACATTCCACCGTATAGCCCTCCCGCTCCAGGCGGCTCTTCCAGGAGTCCTCTTCCTCGCCCGCCATGTCGTTGGCGGCGTGGTCCCCCGCCACCACCATGAAGGGCTGGAGTCGTACCCGGCGCACGCCGCTGCACTCCCGCAGGCGGCGCAGGACCTGGTCCAGGGTGGGGTATCCCTCCACCGTCCCCAGAAAAGCCCGGTCCCAGCCCCGGTCGTGGAGGGCATACTCCAGCAGGGCATAGGCGGAATTGGCAAAATGCTCGCTGCCGTGGCCCATAAAGACCAGGGCCTCATCTGCCTCCGGAGCGGGGATGGATTCCATCACCGCATCGGCTGCGGCCAGATAGTCCTCCGCCGTGGTGAGCAGGGGTTTGCCCACCACAAAGCGGGCAAAACGCCCCCGCCAGGGCTGTGCCTGGGCACAGAGCTTGTCATATTCCTCTCCATTGAGGATGTGGGTGGGCTGGAGGAGCACGTCCTCATAGCCCTCCCGGGCCAGGCGCTCCAGGGCCTGGTCCACATTGTCGATCTGTACGCCGTCCCGCCGCGCCAGCTTGCGCAGGATCATGCCGCTGGTAAAGGCCCGGAACAGCGTCCGGTCCGGCAGGGCGGCGGCCACAGCCGCCTCGATGCGGCTGATGTTCTTCTCCAGCGTCTCGGGATAGCTGGTCCCGAAGGAGACCATCAGAAGTGCTTTCCCCATGGTATCTCACCTCACGTATTACTCTCTCCGGTCTCCGGAGGCCAGGTAGAGCAGGGCGTTGCAGATGGCTGCGGCGATGTTGCTCCCCCCCTTGCGGCCCCGGGCCACGATGTGCTCCCCTCCCATGGAGAGGAGCAGTTCCTTGGACTCCACCACGTTGACAAAGCCCACCGGCACACCGATGACCAGCTCAGGCCGGAGCCGTCCCTCCTCCATCAGCTGGCAGGCCCGCACCAGAGCGGTGGGGGCGTTGCCCAGGGCCAGGACCACGGGCCCTTCCAGCCCGGCGGCCCGCTCCATGGAGACAGTGGCGCGGGTCTCCCCCCGCTCCCTGGCCTCGGCGGCCACATCCGGGTCGGACATAAAGCACACCACGCGGCCGCCAAAGCCCTCCAGCACCCGCTTGTTGATGCCAGCCCGGGCCATCTGGGTGTCGGTGACGATGGTGCAGCCCTTCCGCAGGGCCTCCACCCCCCGCTCCACCGCATGGGGAGAAAAGACCAGATTGTCGGCATAGTCAAAGTCGGCGCTGGTGTGGATACACCGCTTCACCACGGCCAGCTGCGGGGCCGGGATGTCCCGCTCCCCCAGCTCGGAGGCGATGATCTCCATACTCCTGGCCTCGATCTCAGCGGGGGCCACCCGCTGCAAGTGGATCTCTCTCATGTCCTATTCCTCCCGGTTGAGAATGCGGTAGACCCGCTCCATATCCAGCCCCGCACGCACGGCGTCGGCCAGAATGTCATACTGGCGCTCCTTGTAGTCCGTCCAGTCCAAGACAGCCTCCTGCTCGCCCAGCCCTCTGGCCTGGCGCAGGCAGTTGACCAGCGCTCCGGCGCAGCCGCCCTGATCGAAAAGGCCGTGGACATAGCTGCCCCACACATTGCCCCGGGCCAGACCGTCGGCCTTCTCCACGCCGTCCAGGGTGTGGAGGCGGGCGCAGCTCCCGGCAGCATCGCCCCGGGCGGTCTCGCCCATGTGGATCTCATAGCCCTCGAACGCCACGCCGTTCATGCCCGCAAAGATTCCCTCCAGGCCGTGAAAGACGCCCTGGACCCGGGTGCGGGTCTTTTCTCCCCGGAACACGGTGCGCCCGGGCAGCAGGCCCAGGCCGGGCAGGCTTCCGCCCCCCTCCACGCTGTCGGGGTCGGAGACCTCCTCCCCCAGCATCTGGTATCCGCCGCAGATGCCGATCACCGCGCCGCCCCGGGCGGCGTGTTTGCGGATGGCGCTCTCCAGACCGCTGGCGCGCAGCCAGCGCAGGTCGTCCAGGGTATTCTTGGTGCCGGGGAGCAGGATGAGGTCTGGCTCCCGCAGCTGGGCGGGGCTGGACACATACCGGAGGGAGACCTCGGGGATGCGCTCCAGGGGGTTGAAGTCGGTGAAATTGGAGAGCTTGGGCAGCCGGATCACCGCCAGGTCGATGAGGCCCACCCCGCCGCCGTTCCCCAGCCGCTGGGAGAGGGAGTCCTCGTCGTCCAGGTCCACGTTCACCATGGGCACCACGCCGGTCACGGGGATACCGGTACGCTCCTCCAGCATGGAGAGGCCGGGGCGGAGGATCTCCACGTCTCCCCGGAATTTATTGATGACAAATCCCTTGAGCCGTGCCCGCTCCTCCGGTTCCAGCAGAGCCGCCGTGCCGTAGAGGGAGGCAAACACCCCGCCCCGGTCGATGTCGCCGCACAGGAGGACCGGGGCGTCCACCATGGCGGCCAGGCCCATGTTCACGATGTCCCCGTCCTTCAGGTTGATCTCGGCAGGGCTTCCTGCCCCCTCAATGACGATCACGTCATATTCCCGTGCCAGGCTCTCATAGGCCTCCAGGATCTCCGGGATGAGCTCCCGCTTGTAGGCGAAATAGTCCCGGGCCTTCCAGTTGCCCCGGGGCACGCCGTTGACGATGAGCTGGGAGCCCACGTCGCTCACCGGCTTGAGCAGGATGGGGTTCATCCGCACGGAGGGCTCGATTCCCGCCGCCTCGGCCTGCATGACCTGGGCCCGGCCCATCTCCAGTCCCTCCCGGGTGATGAAGGAGTTGAGGGCCATGTTCTGGGATTTGAAGGGGGCTGCCCGGAGCCCGTCCTGCCGGAAGATCCGGCAGAGGGCGGCGCACAGGAAGCTCTTCCCCGCGTTGGACGTGGTCCCCTGTACCATGATGCACTTTGCCATCAGTCCAGTACCTCCTTCAAGGTGTTGAGCAGAATGTCGTTTTCCTCCGGAAGCCGCACGGCGATGCGGTAGTCGCACGCCCCCAGTCCGGGGTAGTTGGCGCAGGAGCGGATGAGCACCCTTCGTTCCAGCAGGCGCTCCTTGAGGTCGCTCCGCCCGGGCGCGGAGAAGAGCAGGTAGTTGGTCTCGCTCTCCCACACGGTCAGGCCCAGGGCCCGCAGCGCCGCCGTCAACCGGGCGCGCTGGGGGCGGATGACCTGCTCCATGGCCGTCTCCGGCCATCCGGGACAGGCGCAGGCGGCGATGCCGGCGGCCTGGGCGGGGGCTGAGACGCTCCAGGGCTGCCCCACCCGGTAGAGCCGCTCGGGCAGCTCCGGATGGGCGGTCAGACAGTACCCCAGGCGCAGCCCGGGCATGGCGTAGCACTTGGTGAAGGCCCGCAGGAGCACCAGCCGCGGAAAATCCGAGAGCCGGGCGGTCAGCCCCTCTCCGCCTCCGTCGCAGAGGTGGAGGAAGCACTCATCCACCACCAGCCAGACCTTCTCCTCCTCCGCCCGCCGGAGGATGGCCTCCAGCACGGGCTGGGCCACCCGCCGCCCGGTTGGGTTGTTGGGGCTGCACAGGAAGGCCAGCTCCACCCCACCCGAAAGGGCGGCGGCAAAGCCCTCATCCACTGCAAAGCCATTCTCCCGGGCCAGGGGATAGCGGACAACCTCTCCCCCGGCCGCCTCCACGGCCTGGGCATACTCGGAGAAGGTGGGGGCGGTCACCAGTGCCCGGCGGGGCCGCAGAGCCAGGCACAGCCGGAAGATCACATCGGCCGCGCCATTTCCGCAGCAGATCCACTCGGCCGGGACGCCGTCCCGCCGGGAAATGGCCCGGCGCAGCTCCCGGCACAGACTGTCCGGGTAGCGCTGGGCATCCACGACGGCCGCCCGGGCCGCCTCCGCCACGGCAGGGGGCATCCCCAGCGGGTTCTGGTTGGCGGAGAAGTCCAGCACCGGTCCGGACTGGGCGTAAATGTCTCCGCCATGGGTATAGATGGGCATGGGATGACTCCCTCCTTTTGGGATTTAAAAGGGAAAGCGCAGGACCATCAGCGGCACCCCGCACAGCAGGAGCAGGGACAAAAAGGCCGTGCCGTACATCAGCCGGTTGGCCCGCAGGATGTCCAGGGCCTCCACCGGGTGGATGGGGTCGCCCAGGGTGGGCTTCTCCACCCTCCGGCCAAAGTACACGGCCGGACCGGCCAGCTGCACCCGCAGGGCCCCGGCACAGGCGGCCTCGGTGTGAGCCGAATTGGGAGAGGCGTGGTTCTTCCGGTCCCGCCGGAAGATGCGTATCGCCCCCGGTCCGTCAAATCCGGTGAGAAAGGCGCTCAGGCACATGAGCCCCCCCGCCAGCCGGGCGGGCAGGAAGTTGAGGACGTCGTCCAGCCGGGCCGCAGTCCGCCCGAAGTAGAGATAGCGCTCATTCTTGTAGCCCACCATGGAGTCCATGGTGTTGACCGCCTTGTAGGCCATTCCGGCCAGAGGACCGCCCAGGGCCAGGTAGAAGAGGGGGGCCACCACGCCGTCCGAGGCGTTCTCGGCCACCGTCTCCACCGCCGCCTTGGCCACACCGGTCTCGTCCAGCTTCTCGGTGTCCCGGCCCACGATCATGCTCACCGCCCGGCGGGCTCCCGGAAGGTCTCCATCCCGGAGGGCGCGGTAGACCTTCCCGCTCTCATCCCGCAGGGACCGGGCTGCCAGCAGCTGATAGCACAAGAGGGTCCGCACCCCGAAGTCCAGGGCCGGGTGGAGTCTGGCGCACAGGGCGAGCACCAGTCCGGTCACCCCCACGGAGAAAAAGAGCACCAGGACCACCAGCGCCGTACCGCCGGCCCGCTCTCCTCCCGGGGTTTTGGGAAAGACGCGGCGCAGGGGCCCCTCCAGCCCCGCGATGAGCTGTCCCACGGCCCGGACCGGGTGGGGGGCCCAGTGGGGGTCCCCCAGCAGCAGATCCAGGCAAAACCCCAGAAGCAGGGCGGTCAGGTTGGTCTGAAAAAAGGATTGTATCATGTCAGCGGCTGGTAAGCCTCCACCTCGATCTCATCAAATGTGGCCATCTCCCGGTAGACCGCCAGGGCCATATCCAGCAGAGGCATGACCGCCGCCGTCCCGGTGCCCTCTCCCAGGCACATTCTGGCCCGCAGGAAGGGGGTCAGGCCCAGGGCCTCCAGCAGCAGTTCCCCGGCGGGCTCCGCTGAGACGTGGCTGGCCAGCAGGTAGTCCCCCGCCGCCGGGCAAAGCCGCACGGCGCACAAGGCAGCCGCCGCCGAGATGAACCCGTCCACCAGCACGGGTACCCGGCAGGCCGCGCCGCCCAGGAAGACCCCGGCCAGACCGGCCAGATCCAGTCCTCCCACCTTGGAGAGCACGTCCACCGGGTCGGTTGGATCGGGCTGGTTCACCGCCACGGCCCGGCGGATGGCGTCCACCTTGCGCACCAGCCCCTCCGAGGAGAGGCCCGCGCCCCGGCCGGTGACCGTCTCCGGCTCCACGCCCAGGAGCACCGAGACCACGGCGGAAGAGGCCGTGGTGTTGCCGATCCCCATCTCTCCGGTACCCAGGAGCTTTACGCCGGAAGCACAGAGCTCCTGCGCGATCTGGATGCCGGTCTCGATGGCCCGGACACAGGTCTCCCGGTCCATGGCCGGCTCCCGGGTCATATTGCGGGTCCCCCGCATGAGGTTGCGCTGAAGGATGCGCGCCCCCTCCACCGGACGGGCCACGCCGATGTCCACCGGGACCAGCTCGGCACCAGCCACCCGGGCCATGCAGCAGACGCTGGTATCCCCCTTGGACATATTCTCTGTGACGATGGCGGTGACCTCCTGTCCTGTCTGGGTCACCCCCTCGGCCACCACGCCGTGGTCGGCGCACATGGCCACGATGGCCCGGCGGCTCAGGTCTACGTCGGGGCTTCCGCCCATGGCCGCGATGCGTACCACCGCATCCTCCAGAAGGCCCAGGCTGTGCAGCGGCTTGGCGATGGAATCCCACCGGCGGCGGGCGGCCTGCGCGGCCCGCTCATCGGCAGGCGTGATCTCTCGTACGGTCTTCTCCAACAGTCCCATGTTCATCCCTCATTTTCCCCATGATATCTGGCACAGGCGGCCACAAATCGCTCCGCCGCCTGTTGACAGCCGCAAAAATGTACGTGCGGAAATCCCGCATAGAGGGTGGGCGTATGCCAGGCACAGTCCCACCCCCGCTTGCTTCTGGGCTTCTGGGCGTGGAAATCTGCTCCCGGCCGGTCGCTCTCCCAGTAGTGGAACTCGTGGGCCGGCAGGCTCTCCCCCGCCCCGCAGAGCAGGCCCTCCGTCCGGGCCGTCAGCGTGATATAGCCAAAGCGCCCCAGCTTTCCCTGGTTCCAGGCCGCGGCGGGCAGGGCTCCCGCCAGGGGGCGGTCCACCCCGTCCGCGTCGGAGAGGGTCCGGTGGAGGTAGAGAAAGCCTCCGCACTCGGCCACGGTGGGCATCCCGCGATTCACTGCAAGGCGCACTGCCCGGCGCATGGCGGTATTGTTGGCCAGCGCCGCTCCGTAGAGCTCGGGATAGCCGCCCCCCAGATAGAGCCCGGCGCATCCCTCCGGAAGTCCCTCGTCCCGCAGCGGGGAGAAGGGGACCAGCTCGGCCCCCAGTTTCTCCAACAGCTCCAGGGCGTCGGCGTAGTAGAAGCAAAATGCCTCGTCCCGGGCCACGGCGATGCGGGGCCGGGACGGATGGGAGGCGGGGATGTTCTCCTCTTCCGGCGGCAGGTCGGGGGCCGACCGGGCCAGGGCCAGAAGGCCGTCCAGGTCTATGCTCTTCTCGGCCTGGGCAGCCAGGGCAGAGAGCTTTCCCCGCAGATCGGACACCTCTGCGGCCGTGATAAGGCCCAGATGACGGCTCTCCAGGGAGGCGTCGGGGAGAACCGGAAGGTAGCCGTAAACCGGGATGCCGGTCTCCTCCTCCACGCAGTCCTTCAGGGCGGGGTAGAACATGGGGGAGACCCGGTTGAAGAGCACCCCGCGGATGCCGTGTTCCTCCTCCAGCGCACAGAAGCCCTTCACCACTGCCGCCAGAGAGCGGGCCGCGCCCCGTCCGTCCACCACCAGTACCGCCGGCGTGGCGGTCCGGTGGGCCAGATTCCAGGCGCTGAGCTCACTGGAGAGGGCCGCGCCGTCGTAGTAGCCCATGGCCCCCTCCAGGATGGCGGGTCCATGGCCGGCGCAGTTCTGACACAGAGAGCGGCGCACCGCCTGTTCCCCCATCAGAAAGAGGTCCAGGTTGCGGGAGGGCACCCCCAGCACCTCCGCGTGGAACATGGGGTCGATGTAGTCCGGCCCCGATTTGAAGGCCACCGGATCCAGTCCCCGGTTTACCAGGGCCTGGAGTACGGCGCAGGTCACCGTGGTTTTACCGCACCCGCTGGCGGGGGCGGCAAAGAGCAGACGGGGAGGATTCATTCCGCTCCCCCCGTTCCGCTGATGAGCCACACCGGATTCTGGGCCTCCATCATGTGGTAGCTTCCCGCCTTCCGGGTCCGGGTGACCGCCACCTGGACCAGGTCCACATCCTGAAAATGCAGTTCCTCAAAGGCCGACACCGCCTCCTGGAGGGTCTCCAAAGTCACGGCCGACACCACCGCCCGGAGGCCGGGGCGCTTGTCCAACGCGGCGGCCAGGATGGCCCGCAGGGCACCCCCGCTTCCCCCCACAAAGACCCGGTCGGGGGGCGGCAGCTCCGCCAGGGCCTCGGGGGCGGTCCCGGGCACCGGGATCACGTTGGAGGCGCCCAGGGCCGCGGCGTTCTGAGCGATGAGCTCCAGGCCCTCGCTCCGCCGCTCCACCGCGTAGACCACTCCGGCCGGGGCGGCCAGGGCGCACTCCACCGACACCGAGCCGGTGCCCGCCCCCACGTCCCAGATCACGCTCTCCCGCTCCGGACGGAGCTTGGAGACCACGAGGGCGCGGACCTCCTCCTTGGTCATGGGCACCTTTCCCCGCTGAAAGGCGCTGTCGGGCAGACCGGGCGCGGCGGCGGATCGCTCCACCGGGTGGGGATGCTCGGCCAGCAGCACGGCGAGATCGGCAAACTCCTCCCCCGCCAGGGACTGGGCCGTCCCGGCACAGATGCGCTCCTCCGGGTAGGAGAGCCGCTCCCCAACCCAGATCCGCACATCACCCAAGCCCCGGCTGCACAGCTGCGCACACAGGTCCTGGGCCCGGGTCTCACCTCCCGTGAGAACAAAGGTGCGCCGGTGGCTCTGAATCTCCCCCACCGCGTTGTGGGTACGTCCATGGGCGCTCACCCAGTGGACATCCTGCCAGGTGGTGTTGAGCCGGGCACAGAAGTAAGAGAGAGAGGAGATGCCCGGGATGGTATGTACCTCGTACCCCTCCAGCAGGGGCCAGAGCGCCTTTGCCCCGCTGTAAAAGCCCGTATCTCCGGAGAGGAGGACGGCCGCCGGGCCGTCGCTCTCCCCTTCCAGGGCGGCGAGGATCTCCCGCGGGCGGATGAGGGGATGAGCCGGTTTCTCCCCGCTCCAGGGCTCCAGCAGCCGGGGGGCGCCCAGGAGCACCCGGCTCTCCTCGATGGCCCTCCGGGCCTCCCCGGTGAGGGTGTCCGGATTTCCCATGCCCACGCCGATCAGATAGACTTTCATGGCCGCTGCACCTCCCAGTTCCTTTGAAATTCCGCCAGCGTCTCCCCCCGCTCCCGGGTGGGACGCTCCACCACGATCAGCCGGCAGCCCGTGTCCCGGGCCGCCGCGCACTTCTCTTCAAATCCTCCGGCCGCACCGCTCTCCTTGGTCACCAGCACGGAGATATCCAGCTGCCGGATCACGGCCCGGTTAAGCTCCGCCGAAAAGGGCCCCTGCATGGCGATGATCTGTTTCGGTGGAAACCCCGCTGCCTGACAGGCCTCCAGAGAGGACACGCTGGGCAGCACCCGGGGATAGCATCGCTCCCGCAGCCCTGGCTGGGCGAAGGGAGCGAGCTCCTTGCTGCCCGTGGTGAGCAGGATGTTCCCCGGCAGCTCCCGGCACAGCTCGGCGGCGTCGGTCAGGCTGGCACAGCGCAGGAAGTCCCCCGCCCCCTCTTCCGCTCGAACGATCCGCCGGTAGGGCAGGTCCAGCTTCTCACAGCAGGCGCGGATCTGGGCGGTGACCTGTACGGCATAGGGGTGGGTGGCGTCGGCCACGCAGCAGAAGGGGCGGCTTTTCATCAGCTCCTCCATTCCTGCCGCGTCCAGCCGTCCGGTGTGGACCGCGATCCCCTCCCCCTCGGGCAGGAGTGTGGCCCCGTAGTCGGTGGCCACACAGACGGTCACCCGGCAGTCCCGCTGGGCCAGCCACAGGGCCAGCTCCCGGCCCTCCGTGGTGCCGCCAAAGAGCAGGACCTCCATCTCACATCCCCCGCTGGAGGTAGCCCCGGGGGGTGACCATCTTTCCGCCGATGAGGCAGGTCTGCCGGTTGCCCACAAAGACCGTGGTAAACATGTCCACCTGGGTCTCCCGCAGCTGGGCAAGGGTGCAGGTATGGGCCTCCTCCCCGGCGCGGCCGATGTTGCGGACATAGCCGCACACGGTATCCGGGCTCTTCTCCTCCAGCAGGATGTCACAGGCCCGCTGGAGATAGTCGGCCCGGCTCCGGCTGGAGGGATTGTAGAGGCAGAGCACAAAGTCGGCCCGGGCCGCCAGGCGCAGGCGATTTTCGATGGTCTCCCAGGGAGTCATCAGGTCGGAGAGGGAGACCACTGCAAAGTCGTGGGTCAGGGGCGCGCCCAGTACGGCGGCTCCCCCACAGGCGGCGGTGATGCCGGGGACCACCTCGATCTCGATGGGCGGATAGTCCCGGGATACCTCGTACACCAGGGCCGCCATACCGTACACCCCCGAGTCGCCGGAGCAGACCAGGGCCACATCCCGGCCGGCCGCTGCCTCCTCCACCGCCATACGGCAGCGGTCCACCTCCCGGCGCATACCGGTGGAGCGGCGCTCCTTGTCGGGGAACTGCCCCTCCAGCAGGGCAATATAGGCGGTGTAGCCCACGATCAGGTCGCAGCGCTCCAGCGCCTCCACGGCCCGCCCGGTCAAATCGGCCCCGGCGCCGGGGCCCAGTCCTATCACGGTCACTCGCATGGTGTTTCCTCGCTTCCTTCTTCAAATGAGACGGCCCATGGCCGCCGGGCCACCGCAACGGTGACCCCGTCTGCCGCCTGCTTGGGGACCAACAGCGCTCCCCCCGCCCGCACGGCGGCACGCTCGCAGACATTGTCCACCCCGGTCACCGAGCGGACAAAGGCGGAGGGGGTAAAGGCTCCTGGTGTCTCGGCCAGTTCCTCCGCCGTCCAGACCCGCAGGGGCAGCCCTTGGGTCCGGCAGAACTCCAGCAGCCCCGGCTCCTCCTGTTTCAGATCAATGGTGCTCACCTGGAACACCGCGCGCGGATGGAGCCGGAAGGCCTTCAGGGTCTCCTCCACCGCCCGGGCAATGGCCTCGGCGCTGGTTCCCTTCCGGCAGCCGATGCCAAGGGTGAGCACCGGTGGGACAAGACGCAGGGTCACCGGGCAGGGTGCCTTTTCCACATCCGCAGTCAGGACGATCCCCACCTCAGACGGCCCCGACGAGAGGCCCTCCGGCCGCTCTCCCTGTATAGGAAAATCACTTTGCAGCCCTACGGAATCCCCCGCCAGAAGGGCAGCGGACACCCGTTTGGCCGCCATTTTACTGTCAATGTATAAACCTTTACACTTTGCCCAGCTATCCACCGCGAAACGCCCGTTCACATCAGTGGCGGTGGAGATGGCTGCCGTGCCGCCCGTGAGCCGGGCCACCCGGCGGGCCAGGTCGTTGGCTCCGCCTACATGGCCGGAGAGGAGTGGGACCACCCAGGCCCCTCCCTCGTCCACACTGACCACGGCGGGGTCGGTATACTTGTCCCTCACCCAGGGGGCGATGGCCCGGACCGCGATGCCGCAGGCCCCCACAAAGAGGAGCCCCTCGCAGTCGGTAAAGCGCGCTCCCGTCCAGTCGGCCAGCCGCTCATAGGAGGCTGTCCCCAGTTCCTGGGCCAGCCGTGCCGGGAGGGCCAGCTTCACTTCCTCCCCCTGTTCCTCCAGTGCCCGGGCCAGGGAGCAGGCCAGACCATATCCCCGGCGGGTGAAGGCGGTGAGGGCCAGTCTCATACCTCGATCCCCTTCCGGCAGCCGTGGGTAAAGGTCGGGTCATAGAGCTTGGAGCGCTCATAGTCCTCTCCCAGGAACCGTCCCACGGTGATGAGGGCGGTCTTGGTGACGCCGTTGGTACGGGCGGTCTCCGCCAGGGTGGAAACCGTACAGCGGAACACCCGCTCCTCTGGCCAGGTGGCCTTGTAGACGATGGCCGCCGGGGTGTCGGGGGCATATCCCCCCGCCATCAGCTCCCGCTCCACCTCCTCCAGCAGGCCCGTGGAGAGGAAGAGCACCATGGTGCAGCCGTGGCTGGCCATCTTGCGCAGTGCCTCTCCCTCGGGCACCGGCGTCCGCCCGGCCATACGGGTGATGATGACGCTCTGGGAGACATCAGGCAGGGTGTACTCCGCCTGAAGGGCGGCCGCCGCGCCGGAGAAGGAGGAGACGCCCGGCGTCACATCGTAGGAGATCCCATCCACATCCAGGGCGTCCATCTGCTCCCGGATGGCCCCGTAGAGGGAGGGGTCCCCTGTGTGGAGCCGGACGGTGGTCTTGCCCGCCGCCTCGGTCTCCCGCATGACGGCCAGAACCTCCTCCAGGGTCATGGAGGCGCTGTCATAGACCTGACAGCCCTCTTTGCGGTACTCCAGCAGGGCCGGATTGACCAGGCTCCCCGCGTAGATGATCACGTCGGCCTCCCCCAGAAGGCGGGCCCCCCGGACCGTGATCAGGTCGGCCGCACCCGGTCCGGCGCCAATAAAATGGATCATAAGGATTCTCCTTCCCCGCGCCTGTGGCGCGCCAGCAGTTCACTGGCCCCCGGGGTCTGCCCCAGCAGGCCAAAGCGGTTGGAAAAGACCACCGCCTGAATTTCCATCTCCTCCCCCGCCCGATGGCGGAGGTTCTCATAGAGCGCCCTGGTCAGAGAGGCCATCACGTCCTCCCGCAGCCCCGCCTCCTCCAGAAGCTCCAGGGCCGCGTCGGTAGTGGCAGCTTCAAAGATCCGTTCCACCAGCCCCCGGGGCGCGCCGCACAGGGCGGCGTGGGCGGCCATGGTCTCCCGGCGGCCGTCCGCCGTCCGGGAGTGTGTGTTCATGGCGCCGCCGGCCACCTTCACCAGCTTGCCCAGATGCCCTACCAGCAGGAAGCTGGAAAAGCCCAGCCCCGCCGCGTGGTCGATGGCTGCGCCCAGGTAATTGCTGCAGGAGATGCAGCCCTCCGTCTCCAGACCCAGATGGTCCCGGGCGTAGTCCTCCCCATAGTTGCCCGGCGTGACCAGCAGGTGCTGTACCCCGGCGGCATGGGCCATGTCCAGCTCCAGCGTGATGGAGTCCACCAGAGCCGCCTCGCTCATGGGGCGGACGATCCCGCTGGTCCCTAGGATGGAGATCCCACCCTGGATCCCCAGCCGTGGGTTGAAAGTCTTGCGGGCCAGCACCTCTCCCCCGGGGACGGAGATGACCGCCTCCAGTCCGCCGTGGTCCCCTGCCTCCCGCAGGGCGGCCGCGAGCTGCTCGGCGATCATCCGGCGGGGGGTGGAATTGATGGCCGCCGCGCCGGGGGGCTGGTCCAGCCCAGGTCGGGTCACCCGGCCCACACCTTCTCCCCCGTCCACCCGCAGCGTGCCGTCGCTCCGCCGGGAGACTCTGGCATAGATCCGCATGCCATCGGTCACATCCGGGTCATCCCCGCCGTCCTTTTCCACGGCACACATGGCCCAGTCCGCTCCAGCGGACCAGTCCAGCAGCTCCACCTGCACCCGCACGCCGGCGGGGGTGTCGATCTCCACTCCGGCCGGGCGAATACCAGTCAGCAGGGCCTGCGCCGCGCCCCGTGCCGCCGCCGCGGCACAGGTGCCGGTGGTATAGCCGCAGCGCAGCCGCTGCCGCCCCACCGGGATATAGTATTCCAGCTTCGGCATGCTCCACCTCCCCACAGAAAAAGCCCGCCTCCAGAGGAGACGGGCCGCAGATCTGCACAGGCAAACAGCGGCGCTCTCCACCTAAGAGCGACGTCGGCCAAAAGGCAGGTCTCCTGGCTTGCGCTTCTTCCGCCGGCGTCCCTTCTCGGCAGAGCCAATGGGTCTGACGCCTTTGTCCGCGCTTACAGTAGAGGTAAGACTGCGCCGGATTTTCACCGGCTTCCCTTTTCAGCGGCGAGCCCTCGCCGCACCGTTTGGCAGTTACTAGACATTAGTATAACCATATCCCCGCAGAAAGTAAAGTGGATTGTCTATTTTGTACACATCTTTTCCCATAGAAATGCCCTGCGGACGGGGACATCCTCCCATCCGCAGGGCATTTGGCTTATACTGACTCCGTTCCTTCCGGAAGGGAGGGCTGGACACACGGGAATTCCACCTCCACGGTGAAGAGGTCGGCGTCGGTCCGCAGCCGGAAGGTTCCGCCGCAGGCCTCGGTAAAGCTCTTGGCGATGGCCAGACCAAGCCCGCTCCCGCCGTCGCTGCGGCTCTCATCCCCCCGGACAAAGCGCTCTGTGAAGTCCTTTTCCCGGGACAATTCCTCCCGGGAGATGTTCTGGACGCACACCCGCCCGCTCTCCCCGTTGGTCTCCAGGGTGAGGTAGGCCCGGGAGCCCTCCAGACTGTACTGGAGCACATTCTGGATCAGGTTTTGAAAGACCCGGTAGAGCCGGTCGCCGTCCGCCCGGATGAGGACCGGCTCCGCCGGAAGCCGGGTGCGCAGATCCAGACCGCTTGCGGCGATGGGCTCGGCCTGGTCGGCCAGGGTCTGCCGCAGCAGCTTGGCCAGGTCCAGCTCCTCCCAGTGGAGATTCAGATTTCCGGAGGCCGCCTTGCTCACGTCAAAGACCTCCTGTACCATGTTCTTCAGGCGCTGGGCCTTGTCGTTGAGGATGGTCACGTAGTCCCGCACATGGTCAGGCAGTTCCTCCTCTTCCAGAAGGGCCGCATAGCTCAGGATAGAGGTCAGCGGGGTCTTGAGGTCGTGGGAGACGTTGGTGATGAGCTCTACCTTCATCCGCTCGCTGCGCAGCCGTTCCTCCACCGCCTGCTGAAGGCCGCTGTCGATGTCGGCTACCGCCTGGGAGAGCCCGGCCAGAGGTCGCTCCGCCGCCAGCATGGTCCCCTGCTGTTTCCTGCGCACCGCCTCGATCTGATCGGAGAGAGCCCCCAGGTCTTCGATCATCGCCCGCTCCTCCTTCCAGTGGAGAAAGACGATCCCCAGCAGCACCAGCCCCACCAGCCCGATCAGGAATGGGACCCAGATCCGGATAGAGCCGCTGCGCCAGGCCGACAGAAACAACTCCAAGTCAAAGGCCGCGGCCCCCAGGGCCAGAATCACCACGGCCATCAGGTGGACCACTCCGCTCCGCATGGCCCGGCGCTGGAGGGGCAGGTCCAACCCATCTCCCCGCAGCTTTCCCGCCAGCCAGCCGCAGAAACTCACCCGGCACAGACGGCCCCGATTGCAGAGGAAGTCGTTGAGGTAAAACACCAGAATCCAGCACAGGCCGATGGCAAAGACCAAGAAAATAGGATCAGCAATATAGGACAGGGACACCATCAGCGGTCCCACCAGGAGCGCCAGGAGGAGCAGCTTGATCTCCAGCCAGATCTTCCCCGTGAGGCGTCCAGCCGCCCGGAAGGTCAGCGCCATCCAGCGCCGCCACAGGAGGCTCCACACCACCAGCGCCACACCCAGCAGGAAGCAGCCTCCCACGATACATACCGCAAGGCGCTTATATCTCAGGGTCTCCGCCACTTGATAGATCCTGTTGGTGTTGGGGCCGTAAAAATCCACCGGTGTTTCGGCCGCCGCCAGCCGGATCGTCACGCCGTCCCACGGCTTCCCGCTGCCGTCAGCAGGCTCCTCCCCGCCGGGCTCTTCAGGGACCGCTGTCGCCATGGGAGTGGCTGCCCCAGTGATGCTGGAGAGATCAACGCCCTGGCCGCTGTCGGTCCAACCTCCGCCCACAAAGAGCTCGGTGTCCAGATTGCGGTAGCCGGGCAGTTCCCACTGCTCCCACCGGTCCCGGTAGACTTCGTCTCCATAGACATCCACCTCGGCACCATCCTTCCAGATCTGCACCTTGCCGTCCCGGTACTCCAGATAGAAATTATAGCCCGGTTCCTGATGTCCCATCAGATTTCCCGTGATGCCGTTGAGGTTGCTGGCCAGCAGCTTCTCGTCCTTCCAAATCCCCCAGCGGAGGTTTTCATCCTGGAAGCAGGAGGGCTCTTCCCCGGTCAACACAAACTCCAGCATGGTATGCAGGTCATAGCTGATCTCCCTGCGGAAGCGCCGGGTATCCTGATAGTCGCTGTGGAAACCGTCCATAATGTCTCTCAAGTGCAGACTACGGGCGCCCAACAGTCCGATACCTCCAAAAATGGCCATGAGCGTCAGTCCGATCAGGAGGAACAGCACACTCAAAATACCTTTACTTTTTTTCCATTTTGTATCCAATGCCCCACACCACCTTTAAATACTCCGGTTCCTTTGGATTGAGTTCGATCTTCTCCCGGATGTGCCGGATATGGACCATGACCGTGTTTTCCGAGGCATAGGCCTCCTCCCCGTCCCACACCCGGCGGTAGATCTCCTCAGCCGGAAAGATCCGTCCCAGATTGCGCATCAACAGATCCACGATGCGAGTCTCAGTAGCGGTGAGTCGGACCGGTTCTCCATCCACCCGAAGCTCCAGCGCCTCCGGCAAATAGGTAAGACGGCCGTTGACGATCTCTCCGCTCCGCTCTTCCGCATGGACGTCCCCCAGCCGGGTATACCGACGCAGCTGACTGCGGACCCGGGCCAGCAGCTCTTGGGGATTGTAGGGCTTGGACACATAGTCGTCCGCCCCCATGGAGAGTCCCAGGATCTTGTCGCTGTCCTCACTCTTGGCAGAGAGCACGATGATGGGCAGGTTCCGTTTCTCCCGGATCTTCATCAGTGCGGAGAGCCCGTCCAGCCTGGGCATCATCACGTCCAGCAGGATGAGCTGTACCGAGCGCTCACAGGCCAGCTCCAGTGCCTCCAGGCCGTTGTAGGCCCGCAGCACCCGGTATCCCTCCTTCTCCAGCAGCAGGGCAATGGCCTGGACGATCTCCCGGTCGTCATCTACTACCAGTACACACGCTTCCATCTAGACATCTCCTCCACCGTTTGAACTTCCCCGATCGGTCCCGATCTCCTTCCGGCAAGGATAGGATAACAGGCGCTTCTTATGGTTTTCCAGGGGCATTTCTTAGCAATTTCTTAACGTTATCCCATCATAGCATTTGATCCGTCCGCCGTCAAAGGGCATAAAAAAACGTGCGTGCCCCGATTGGGACACGCACGTTGCAGTACAGCAAGAGAAACTCTTACTTCAGCTCGACCTTGGCGCCGGCCTCCTCGAGCTTCTTCTTCATCTCCTCGGCCTCGTCCTTGGAGACACCCTCCTTCAGAGCCTTGGGAGCGCCCTCGACCAGGCCCTTGGCGTCAGCCAGGCCCAGGCCGGTGATCTCGCGGACAACCTTGATGACCTTGATCTTAGCAGCAGCGTCGAAGCCGGCCAGAACCACGTCGAACTCGGTCTTCTCAGCAGCAGCCTCGCCGCCGGCAGCGCCACCAGCAGCGGGAGCGGCCATAGCAGCAGCGGAAACGCCGAACTCCTCCTCCAGAGCGTGCACCAGCTCGGACAGCTCCAGAACAGTCAGGCCCTTAACCTCTTCAATCAAAGCAGTGATCTTCTCGCTAGCCATGATAAGATACCTCCTAAATTCAATCATTTAAAAAATAAGTTTGAGTCTCCCCAGTGCGGGGATGCGGGGAACAGAACCGCTGTCAGGCGGGTACTGACGTACCAACCTTACTCGGCAGCGGGAGCCTCCTCGGCGGGAGCAGCCTCGACGAAGCCGCCCTTCTCCTCGGCGATCGCCTTGAGGACGATAGCCAAGCTGGTGATGGGAGCCAGCATGGTGCCCAGAACCTGAGCCTGCAGGACTTCCTTGGAAGGCAGGTCGGACAGAGCCTTGATCTCGTCCAGAGACAGCACCTTGCCGTCCATGAAACCGGCCTTGATGGTGAACTTCTCGCCGTTGAACTGCTTGGCGAACTTCGCGATCACACGCATGGGAGCGATGGGGTCACCATGGCTCAGGGCCAGAGAAGTGGTACCATTCAGAACGGAATCCATCTCCTCCAGACCCACGTTGTTGATGGCGAAACGAACCAGGGTGTTCTTCACAACAGCGTAGTCCAGCTCGTTCTTGCGGCACTCGGCACGCAGGGCGGTATCCTCGGCAACGGTGATACCCTTATAGTCCACCAGAACACCGCTGGCAGCGGTCTTCAGCTTCTCAGTCAGGTCGGCGACAATGGCCTGCTTCTCACTCAGAACCTTTGCGTTAGGCATGTGGGATTCACCTCCATGAAATAAAAAATGCTATTCTCATGCTCAAAGCACGAAAACAGCACAAAGAAAGCTTCTTCACTTGCTGCATTCTCGGCGGGGCTTATGGCTGCCCGCTGTCTTTGAACACGCGAATTATTATATCACCCCGGACAGGCTATGTCAAGCATAACCTGTCCGGAAATGATCTTTTTTGTGGGGACGGATGTACTCCGCCCTGTCACGCTATGGCTCGCGCACAATCGGGGCGCGGCCTTCGCGCTTCCTTGGGCACGCTCCGCACCCTCCGCTGCGGCACACTGCGCCCCGCTCCGCCGGAAATGCCGCTCCCCCTACGGGGTCGCCTGTTTTCCGGTCTGCGCGGTTCACTGTGCGCCTGCTTCGGGCGATTCGCGCTTCTTACACCAGCTTGGCGCCGTTGATCTTCACACCGGGGCCCATGGTGGTGGCGGTGACACAGCTCTTGATATACTGACCCTTGGCGGCAGCGGGCTTAGCCTTGATGATGGCGCCCATAAGAGCGGTGAAGTTCTCGGTCAGCTTCTCAGCGCCGAAGGACACCTTGCCGATGGGGCAGTGGATGATGTTGGTCTTGTCCAGACGGTACTCGACCTTACCGGCCTTGATCTCCTTGACAGCCTTGGCCACGTCGGGGGTGACGGTGCCGGCCTTGGGGGAGGGCATCAGGCCCTTGGGGCCCAGGACCTTACCGAGGCGGCCAACCACGCCCATCATGTCGGGAGAGGCGACGACCACATCGTAGTCGAACCAGTTCTCGGACTGGATCTTCTGCACCAGGTCCATCTCGCCGACGAAATCAGCGCCGGCCTCCTTGGCGGCCTCAGCCTTGTCGCCCTTGGCGAAGACCAGCACGCGCTGGGTCTTGCCGGTGCCGTGGGGCAGGACGATGGCGCCGCGGACCTGCTGGTCCGCATGGCGGGAGTCAACGCCCAGCTTGACGTGCAGCTCGACGGTCTCGTCGAACTTGGCGGTGGCGGTCTTCACGACCAGGTCCATAGCCTCAGCGGCATCATAGAGAGTGCCCTTCTCGATCTTCTTGGCGCTCTCGACGTACTTCTTACCTCTAAACATTGCTTCTCCCTCCTTCGCCTTAGTCGCCCACGACAACGCCCATGGAGCGGGCGGTGCCGGCGATCATGCTCATGGCGGACTCGATGCTGGCCGCATTCAGGTCGGGCATCTTGGTCTCCGCGATCTTGCGGACGTCCTCCTTGCTGATGGTGGCAACCTTGGTCTTGTTGGGCACACCGGAACCAGACTCGATGTTGCAGGCCTTCTTGATGAGCACGGCGGCGGGAGGAGTCTTGGTGATGAAGGTGAAGGAGCGGTCGGCATACACGGTGATGACGACGGGGATGATCATGCCCACGTCATTCTTGGTGCGCTCGTTGAACTCCTTGGTGAAAGCGGCGATATTCACGCCATGCTGGCCGAGGGCGGGGCCCACAGGGGGGGCGGGAGTCGCCTTGCCGGCAGGAATCTGCAGTTTGACGTAACCAGTAACTTTCTGTGCCATTTGAAACAGCACCTCCTACTTAAATGTGGTTGAGACGGAATTGATACAATTCCTCCCACGTGCGGGGGATACGGGGTCTTTCACCCGTTTAGTCGTCGACCCGCTCCACCTGATCGAGCTCCAGCTCGACAGGGGTCTCACGGCCGAACATCTCGACCACGACGCGCACTTTGCTGCGCTCCAGGTCGATCTCTTCCACGGCGCCCAGGAAGGACTCCAGCGCGCCTTCGGTGATCTTGACGCGGTCGCCCACTTCATAGCCGACCACGACTTCCTTCTTCTCCACACCCATGGAGGCAACCTCCTCCTCGGTGAGGGGAATGGGCTTGCTGCCCGAACCCACAAAACCAGTCACGCCGCGCACGTTGCGCACCAGGTGCCAGGTCTCGTCGGTCATGACCATCTTCACCAGCACATAGCCGGGGAAGACCTTGCGGTCCACGGTCTTTGGCCCGTTTTCGGTGATCTCGGTAACCGTCTCCATGGGGATGTTTACCTCATGGATGAGATCGCGCATCCCGCGGTTTTCCACCGCCTTCTCAATGGAAGCAGCTACGGTGTTCTCGTAACCAGAATAGGTGTGCGCGACATACCACTTCGCGTTATCTGCCATACTCGCCGCTCCTTAACCCTTGAACAGATTCATGAGCGCGGCGAAGACGGACTGCGCCAGCCAGTCAAACGCCCAGATGCAGATGCCAATGACGATACAGCACACGATGACGACGACGGTGTTGTTGATCGTCTGCTTTTTCGTGGGCCACTGGACCTTCTTGAGTTCGACCTTCATCTCGCGGAACCACTTGCCGATGCGGGCGAAAAAGCCAGGCTTGGACTTCTTGACGTCCTTCTTGGACTTGTCCGCCTTGGCGGCAGCGGCCTGCTCGTTCTTCTCGTAATCAGGCATTCCGTACACCCTTCTTTCTTAATGAGAGATACATTCTCATTACTTGGTCTCGTTGTGAACCGTATGCTTTCTGCAGAAGGGGCAGTACTTGTTCAGCTCCAGACGGTCGGGAGTGTTCTTCTTATTCTTGTTGGTGTTGTAGTTTCTCTGCTTGCACTCGGAGCAGCGGAGGGTGATCTTCACCCGGGAACCTGCCTTTGCCATGTGTTCGGCACCTCCTTCAATAGTTGAGCGGTACACCGGCATAAAAAAACGCCGGATACAGCCCTTGGCCGAATCCAGCGACGTGGGCGCACTGCGCCTATCGTCACGGTGCGGACTCGGCATGTCTGCCTCCCTATGTCCTCGCCTGGAGGGGAGGGTTTCATGCCCGTCACACCGTAAAAACGCGCACAAAAGAAAAGCCCTCTTTCATAGGTGTTTCCAGAATAGCACACCCTCCACCGAAAGTCAAGCTTCTTTTGAAATAAAAATTGACTTTTTCCTTCTCTGCCCGGATAATAGAACCAGACACGAAGGAGGAATGAAACCATGCGCATTATGGCCATCGACTACGGCGATGCCCGCACCGGGATCGCCATATCGGACGCCACCGGTCTGCTGGCCGGCTTTACCACCGTCATCCACAGCCGAAAGAGCGAGGTGGTTGCGGAGGAGATCGAAAAGCTGATCGCCGCCCACGGGGTGGAGGAGCTGGTCATGGGCTTCCCCCGCAATATGGACGGCACAGAGGGCCCCCGGGCCGAGCTCTACCGGGCATTCGCCGGACAGCTGGAGGAGCGTACCGGCCTCACCCCGGTGCTCTGGGACGAGCGGCGCACCACCGTGGAGGCCCACAGCATCCTCCACGCCAGCGGTAAGAAGATGAAGCAGCACAAAAAGACGGTGGACGCCGTGGCCGCCACGCTGATCCTGGAGGGCTATCTCACCCTCCGCCGGAACCGCCCCTGATCCCATCTCCTCCGGCGTGCATCCCCGCACATCATGTTTTGGAAAGGAGTCTTTTCTCATGCATATCGTGCTCAATGTGACCTACACCCTCCACCCCGGCGCCCGGGAGGCCTTCCTGGCCGCCCTTCAGCAGAACCAGCTTCTGGAACAGGTCCGCGGAGAGGCGGGCTGTCTCCAGTATGAGCTCTTTGCCGCCGTGGAGTCTCCCGACCGGCTGGTGCTGCTGGAGCACTGGGACAGCCAGGCCCATCTGGACGCCCATATGGCGGGCGCTCCCTTCCAGGCCATCCACCAGGTGGAGCAGGCCCACGTGGCCCAGGTGGATGTCCGCCGCTTTGATGTGAGCGCCGGAGAGAAGGGTTAACGGGGCCGGGCGAAGAGCTCCCGCACCCCTACCACCAGCAGGAAGCCCCCAAAGCACCGGTGGAGCAGCTCCACCTCCAGCCCTGTGGCCACCCAGGCCGCCAGTGCGGTGCCCGCCAGTCCGGCCAGGATGGCGGGCACCGCTGTTTTTTTGTCTACATACCCGTTGCGCACATGGGAAACGAGGGCGGTGGACGCCGTGGGCAGAAAATAGAGCAGGTTGATTCCCTGGGCCAGGTGCTGGGGGATTCCGGCGACCGCGGTCAGATAGAGGAGCAGAAGGGTCCCCCCGCCCACGCCGAACCCGGAGAGGATGCCGGTCAGCCCGCCCACCAGCACCGCCCCCCACCAGGCTACCATCCCAGCAGCGCCTTCCCCCCGCCGTAGAGAAGGAACGCGCCGAAAATCCGGCGCAGCCACAGGATATTGACCCCCCGGAAGAGCTTTCCGCCCAAGAATCCCCCTGCCAGTCCCCCCACCAGATAGGGCAGCGCCAGGGACAGATCCAGCCCGCCCCGGAGCCAGTAGATCCCGGCCGAGAGCATGCACAGGGGCAAGATCACCGCCACCGATGTGGCGAAGGCCCGGCGGGGCTCCAGCTGACAGCGGCCCAGGAGCATGGGCACCAGGATCATCCCCCCTCCCCCGCCGAAAAAGCCGTTTGCCAGCCCCGCCAATCCACCTGCAACCAGGGCGGCCAGGGGCAGCCGCTGTTTTTTTCCATTCTGATTCATCAAAAAGCATCCCTCCATTGGTCTCAGTCTGCCAATGGAGGGATGCTTTTATTCCAGATTCCGTTCTATGCCTGGTTCCGTCCGGCAAGTGTCATGATCACATCGCCGGCCATCATCAGCCCCGCGCAGGAGGGCACCCAGGATACGCTGGCGGGCACACTGCGGCGTCCCGGCGGCGGGGCCTCCCCGCTCTGGTCCGTGACGGCGGGCAGCTCGGGAGACCAGACCACCCGGTGGTGATGGATCCCCCGATTGCGCAGTTCCTTGCGCACCACCCGTGCCAGGGGACAGCCCTCTGTTTTGGAGATGTCGCTGATGCGGAACTGGCTGGGGTCCAGCTTGTTGCCCGTGCCCAGTGCCGAGATCATGGGGATTCCCCGTTCCAGCGCGGTCTGGATCAGATCCAGCTTGCAGGAGACCAGGTCGATGGCGTCCACCACAAAATCATAGCGCTCGCCGAAAAACTCCTCCCGGCAGGCTCCCTCATACCGTTTCACCACCGGTGTCACCCGACAATCCGGGCTGATATCTCTCACCCGGGCGGCCAGTGCCTCTGCCTTGGGCATCCCCAGGGTGGAGTGGAGGGCCCCCAGCTGCCGGTTCAGGTTAGTCATTCCCACCTCGTCATGGTCCACCAGGGTCAGCGCGCCGATCCCGGCCCGGGCCAGGGCCTCCACAGCCCAGCTTCCCACGCCGCCCAGACCGAACACGGCCACATGGCTGTTCCACAGCCGCTCCATGGCGGCCTCCCCCAGCATCATCTCCGTACGCAAAAAGGCTTCCTGTCCCACTGTGTTCACTCCTTCCGCCCGATAAAACAGGGGCGGGGCAATGCCCCGCCCCCTCAGGCTGTCAAATTCAAATGGTCTCGTGCAGATCAGCCGATATACTGGATACCGGAGCCGTCCACAGCCTCATAGCCCTCCTGCAGGCCCTCCAGCCAGGTCTGGACGTCGGCATCCCGCAGATCGTTCTCCGCGGTGTACTTCCACAGAGGATCACCCACGCTGTCCAGATACATCACATGCCAGCCCTGCTGTCCGGACTGGGTATTCTCCACCAGGCCGGTGTCGCCCACCTTGCGGCCATCGGCAAAGATCCAGTTCAGGAACTCAGGGAAGAAGCTGGTGCTCCGGGTCACATCCTCATAGAGGCCGCCGTTGTCCTTGGAGCCGGGGTCCTCGGAGTTGGCCTTGGCCAGCTCGGCAAAGGAGTCGGCGCTCTGATCGCCCGCCTTGAACTGATCCAGGATCTCCTGGGCCTTATCCTCGGCGGCCTGCATGGCCTCCTCGGTGGGCTCCTCCGCCCCCTCGGCCACCTCGGCCTTCACCAGGATGTGGCGGATATTGGCGGTGCCGAAGTCGTCCTCGTTGCGGAAGCGCTCCACAAACTGCACCACATAGTAGCCGGAGCCCTCGGACTCGACCACCGTGATGTCGCCGGCCTTACGGCTGCTGTCGCTGAGCCACTCCTGATAGGGGCCAGCCAGGGCGCTGCCCACATGGCTCATCTCTCCCTCATAGGTGAGGTCCTCGTCCTCCGCCTTGGCCGCCTCGGCCGCCGTGGCAAAGTCAGACTTCTCCACCTCGCTCCGGAAGGCGTCGGCCTTAGCCTTGGCCGCCTCCATCGCAGCGGTCTGCTCCTCTTCCGTGGGCTCCACGGTGTTGCCCTCTTCATCGGTGGTGCTCTCCGCGGTGCCGCTGAAGAAGATGGTGTGATAGCGGAAGGTATCCAGGTCCGCGGAGTTCTCGGTGTAATACTCCTCCAGCGCGGCGTCATCATAGGTCAGGCTGTCGGAATAAGCGGTCTGGTACTGAGAGGCCAGAAGGCTCTCCTCCAGGCAGCTGCGCAGGACCTTTTCATTCATATAAGAGCCAAAGTAGGCCTTGAGGAAGCTGTTCAGGCTGGGGTAGCCGCTCTGGCTGGCGCCGCTGCGGTAGCTCTCCAGGGCGGTCTCCAGCTGCTCCTGGCTCTCCTCGGTCAGAGTCACGCCCTCTTCCCGGGCCGCATCGGCCAGGGCGGCCTCCTTGATCATGGTAGCCTTCGCCTGCTCCATAAAGAGATCATAGAAGGTCTTGCCGCTCTCCTCGTCCACCACCTGGTCCCGGTCGGACTTGGTGGAGTCATAGCCCATCATGGACAGATAATAGCCGTAGCTCTGCTTGGTCTGCCCATAGTAGTAGGAGACCTCAGCGGGGCTGTAATCCCGTCCGTTGATGGTCATAGCGACGGTACGGCTCTGGAAGAAGCCGGAATTCCAAACCAGCAGGGCCACCACCAGGACGGCCACCACCACGCCGATGACCGTATAGATCACCGTATTCCGCTTCTTGATGGCAGCTTCCTTGCGCTCCTTGATCTGCTTCTGGGTGAGCCCCTGGTTGGGGTCATCCTGGCGCTGCTTCTTTTCTCTGGATGCGCTCATTTTGTTCAGTCCTCTCGTAGTAATTCCCGCGAAGGGTAGTCTTCGCATAAACAACTTGACATTATACAGGAAAAGCCGTTTTCTTTCAAGTCCCAAGGCGGCTTCTCCGCCCGCTACATCCAGTTTTTACGGTTTATTCACACTTGTCCCACCAGGCTTCGATGGCCGCCCGGCCGGCGGTGACGCTGCCCTGGACCATCCCGGCCGAGCCGCCGCCCCGTCCCTCCAGGGCGGCATTCATCTCCCGGACCAGCGGCCGGAGATCCCGCCCCGCGGAGCCCAGAATATAGCGGAAGCGTCCCTCCTCCGGGGCAAAGGCGGCACACAGTCCGATCCCCCGCTCCAAGGCGGCGTTGACCAGCGCCCGGAGCCCGTCGGTGTCCAACTCTTCAAAAACCAGTACCCGCTCGGTCTCCCGGGGCAGAAGCTCCGCCTTGGCACAGGCCAGTGCCCGCCCCAGCCGGGCAGCGCGGAGCTTGGTCTGTTCCAGCTCCCCGCTCATCCGGCGGGCGGCCTCCGCCACGTCCTCCTGCTTGGCCGAGAGCAGATTGGAAATGGCCGTGATGCTCTCCTGCTTGCGCATCACATCCTCCACCGCCCGGCTGCCGCAGAGCATGCGCAGGCGCACGCCCCCCTTCCAGTTCTGCATGGAGAGCAGGTGGATGAGCCCCACCTCCCCCGTCCGCCCCACATGGGGCGCGCAGCAGGCACACCGGTCATACCCGGAAATGGTGACGATACGAACGTGCTCCTTCAGATCCAGCTTGCTGCGGTATTCCAGGTGCTCCAGCTCCTCCGGTGCGGGGTAGGCACACACCACGGAGACATTCTCCGCCACTGCCCGGTTGGCCCGGCGCTCTACCTCCTGGACGTCCGCCCAGGTCACCGGCCCGCTCAGGTCGATGGTGACCTCCTCGTCTCCCAGATGAAAGCCCACGTTCTCCAGTCCGTAGAGGGTGTGGAAGAGGCCGGAGACGATGTGCTCTCCGGTGTGGCACTGCATCCGGGAAAAACGCACCTCCCAGTCGATCTCCCCCCGCACGCGGGTACCCACGGGCAGAGGACGGTCCGTGTGGTGCCAGATCGTGCCCTCCGCCTCCTGGGTGTCGGTGACGGACAGGGGCTCTCCCTCCGCCGGGTACAGGCTTCCCACATCGCCGAACTGTCCGCCCCCCTCTGGAAAGAAACAGGTCCGGTCCAGGGCGATCCGCCATCCGCCCTTCCGCTCCTCACAGGCCAGAACCGTGGCCTCCACCGAGCGGATATAACTGTCCAGATCATACACGCGCTCTGTCATCATAGTACGTATTTCTCCTTTTCAACCCTTGGAAAACAAGTCTTTTGTCAAAAGCGGGGACCCGCGGCGCGGGTCCCCGTCTTTTCGATGGCTTACCTTATTTGGCGTAGTAGTTGATGAGGCATCCGGCCAGGATGATCTCCCGCTCTTCCTGGGTGATGCCGGGCAGCTTGAGGGTCACTGGACGCTCCGCTCCGTTCTGGATCAGGACGGCCTGGATGCTCTCCTCGCCCCGCTCCAGCGCGGCACGAATCCCGGGCAGATAGAGCTGATCGCCGGGCTGGATGTTCCAATCCTTCACGTCCTCGGCGATGAAGGGGAGCATGCCCCAGTTCACCACATTGGAGCGGTAGCGCTTAGTGGCAAACTCCGCGCACAGGTTGGCGCAGCCGCCCAGCACCCGCTGGCAGGAGGCCGCCTGCTCCCGGGCGGAGCCGTCACCGGGCTTGAGGGCCATGACGAAGGAACCCAGGCCGGTGGTCTTGGGATCCCGTCCCATGAGGGCATCGGTGGCCTCTCCGGCGCGGCGCTTGCGCTCCTCCGCCAGGATGGCCTTGGCACGGGGCACATACTGGGGATCCTTCCGGGACAGGGCAAACTCGCTCAGCCGCAGGGGGTTGGAGCGATAGGAGGAGGTCTCACCGGAGGGGATCAGCTCGTCGGTGGTGGTCACCGGATCGTAGATGGCCGCCGCCGCCGTGAGGAGCAGGTTCTCCGGCAGGGGAATCTGCTCAGGCCAGTCGGCGATGTTGGGGCCGTAGACCAGCTCAGTCTCGGGCTTTGCCTTCCCCACGCCGAAATAGACCCGGGAGCGGTAGGCCGAATCGTCATAGCTCCAGCTCTCGTCCTTCTGATCGGCCGGGCAGTCGGGCAGCTCATCCGCCCCAGTGAGCACGCCGCCGTTGCGGGCGGTGGCCGCAATGGAGCGGGCGTCCATCAGGGCCACATAGGAGATCTGGCCCTCGCCGGGCTTGGAGCCCTCCCGGTTGGGGAAGTTGCGGGTGGAGTGGCGGATGGAGAAGGCGCCGTTGGCGGGCACGTCTCCCGCGCCGAAGCAGGGGCCGCAGAAGCAGGAGCGGATGGAGGCACCCGCCGCCATCAGGTCGGCGATGTAGCCCTGCCGGGTCAGCTCCAGATTGATGGGCATGGAGCCGGGGTAGCAGGAGAGCCAGAACTCATCCGGTCCGATGGCGCTCCCCTTCAGGATCTGGGCGGCGCGTACCAGGTTCTGATAAGTACCGCCCGAGCAGCCGGCGATGACGCCCTGATCCACCCGGAACTGTCCATTCACCAGCTTGTCGGTGAGGGGCGCGGCGCCCTTGATCCCCAGCTGTTCGGCCGCGTCGGCCTCCACCTGGCGGAGCAGCTCCCGGGCGTTGGCCTTGAACTCCCGGATGGTATAGGCGTTGGAGGGATGGAAGGGCAGGGCGATCATGGGCTCCACCGTGGACAGGTCCACCTCCAGAAGGCCGTCATACCAGGCTCCGTCCGCAGGGGCCTGGGCCTTGAACTCCTCGCCCCGGCCCAGGGCAGTCAGATGCGCGCGGGTCGTCTCGTCGGTGCTCCACACCGAGGACAGGCAGGCAGTCTCGGTGGTCATAACGTCGATGCCGGAGCGGTAGTCCATGGACAGGCTCCCCACGCCGGGTCCAAAGAACTCCATGACGGCGTTCTTTACCACGCCTTCCCGGAAGGTAGCCCCGATGATGGCAAGGGCCACATCCTGGGGACCCACGCCGGGCCGGGGCGCACCGGTGAGATGGATGCCGATGACCTTGGGATAGGCGATGTCATAGGTCTTGCGCAGGAGCTGACGGGCCAGCTCCGGTCCGCCCTCGCCGATGGCCATGGTACCGTAGGCGCCATACCGGGTGTGGGAGTCGGAACCCAGGATCATCTTGCCCGGCGCGGCATACCGCTCCCGCATATAGGAGTGGATGACCGCCTGATGGGCAGGTACAAACTCACCGCCGTACTTCTTGGCGGCCGAGAGGCCGAAGACATGGTCATCCTCGTTGATGGTGCCGCCCACCGCGCACAGGGAGTTGTGGCAGTTAGTGAGCACATAGGGCAGCGGGAATTCCGTCAGCCCGGAGGCCCGGGCAGTCTGGATGATGCCCACATAGGTGATGTCATGGGAGGCCATGGCATCGAACCGGATGGCCAGACGGTCCATGGTGTCCAGGGTGTTGTGGGCCTTGAGGATGCCGTAGGCCATGGTGCCCTCTCTGGCCTGGGCGGGGGCAGGCAGACCGGCGGTCCGGCCCTCCTCCTCCGAGAGGAAGGCGCCGGAACGGTAGTAAACGCCGGAACGTGTGATTCGAATCATGTGGTTTCCCTCCAAACGGTGTCGCTCTCATTTAGCGATTTAGTTTATTGTATCAAGAAGCGGCAGAGAGCGCAACCCTTCCAAGCCCCTTCTTTCCCGATTTTGCACAAGTTCTTTTGAAATTTATGTCAACTATTTTTCCTGGATTCGGTTGACGGATTTTCTCCTTTCCGGTAAAATTATGTCTGCAATTCTCAGAAAAGGAGTCCGTCATGAAAAAAACTTTCCTATGTCTCCTCGCCATGCTCTGTCTGCTGGCCGGCTTTCTCACCGCCCAGGCGGCCGGACCGGCGGGAACGTTGAGCGTCTCTTTTTACAGTGAGAGCGCCAAGCGCTATGACGCCCCTGTCCAGACTGATCTGGTTCAGCTCCAGCTGGACGGCACGGCCCTTACCCCGCCTGACGTCCCGGCCCTCATCCAGTACATCGGCGGCGCAGGGCGGACTCTGGTCCCGGTGCGTCTGGTCTCGGAAGCCCTGGGTGCCGACGTGCTCTGGGTCAACGACACCCGTCAGGTCATCATCCAGAATGAGAGTCAGACCATCGTGCTCACCCTGGGCTCCTCCAAGGCAACGGTCAACGGCACGATTACCGATCTGCCCGGCGGCGTTCCGGCCGGTGCCGTCAAATACAACGGAAAAGAGAGCACCATGGTCCCCCTCCGGTTTGTCTCCGAGACCCTGGGTGCGGAGGTCCTCTGGGATAATGACACCTTTACTGCCGATATCCGTACCGGTGCAGTTACTCCGACTCCCACGCCCACGCCGACTCCGACTCCTACGCCCACGCCGACTCCTACGCCCACGCCGACTCCTACGCCCACACCGACTCCCACTCCCACGCCGACCCCTACGCCCACACCGTCGCCGGAGCATGAGGATCGGGGCACCATCGTGCGCATCGAGCAGGATGACAACGCCCAGTCCATCTTTATCGCCACCAACCACGTTCCGGAATACCGGGTGGTGGATCTGGGAAGCCGGGTCGCCGTGGATATTCTGGGCACGGTCATCGACCCGGGCAGCGGCAGCATCACCGTGGAAAACGAAGTGATCACCGCCGTCCGCTACGCCCAGCACGGGGACGACCTGGGATACAGCTATCCCCACACGGTGCGCGTGGTCTTTGACCTGGCGGAGGGCTTTACCTACTCGGAAAATATAACCGTAGAGAAGCAGGTGGGCGGCGTTCTGGTGACCTCCCACTATGAGGATGTGGCGCCTCCTCCGGACATTCCCACCGATCCCATCGACCCCTCCACGGCCACCATTGTGATCGACCCCGGCCATGGCGGCTCCGCCTCCGGCGCCTACTACGAGGGGATCATGGAAAAGGATCTCACCTTCCCCATCAGTCTCTATCTGCGGGACATTCTGGAGGACGAGGGCTACAACGTAATCATGACCCGGGAGAGTGACGTCTACATGACCCTCTCCGACCGCTGTGCGGTGGCTAATGAGGTGGATGCCGACCTGTTCATCAGTATCCACTGCAACGCCTTAGCCAACAACACGAATTACCAGGGGCTCATCACCTTCTATTCCACAGGCAGTACCAAGGGCCAAAAACTGGCCCAGGCCGTCCAGGACGCCACGGCGGAGGCCACCGGGGCCATCAACCGCGGCATCCGGAATAACTCCGACTATACCGTCCTGCGGCAGACCAAAATGCCCGCCATTCTGGTGGAGACCGGCTTTATGTCCTCCCATGAGGAGCTCATGCGCCTGTCCGACCCGGCCTACCAGCAGCTTCTGGCTCAGGGCATGGCGGATGGTATCATCCGGTACCTGAACTCTTCTTCCTCATAATTACAAAACAAAAAACCCTGTCCGGGCACTGCGCACCGGACAGGGTTTTTTTATGAACACGGAATGGAACGCTTAGAACAGCCCGGAGATCACGCCGTTCTCGTCGATATCGATCTTCTCCGCCGACGGCACCTTGGGCAGGCCGGGCATGCTTCCCAAAGCGGCGGGCCGCTTTGGGGCCCTTTTCTTTGATCTGCTCGGGCGGAATCAATCCGCCCAGCATCAAGCATTTGGCTTTGCCAAAGGACTTGTTGCGCCGCACCTGCGGCGGACATGACCATTCCCGGCCTTAGAACAAACCAGAGATCACGCCGTTCTCGTCGATATCGATCTTCTCCGCCGACGGCACCTTGGGCAGGCCGGGCATGGTCATGATATCACCGGTCAGGGCAACGATGAAGCCGGCACCCGCCGAGACCTTCAGGTTGCGCACCGTGATGCGGAAGCCCTTGGGAGCGCCCAGGAGAGTCTGATCGTCCGAGAAGGAGTACTGCGTCTTGGCCATGCAGATGGGCAGATTGCCGTAGCCCAGTTCAGTCAGCTGCTTGAGCTGCTTCTTGGCGTTGGGGGTCAGATCCACGCCCTCGGCCCGGTAGATCTTGGTGGCGATGGCGTTGAGCTTCTCCTCAATGGAGGCGTCTGACTCATAGCAGTAGCGGAACTGGTTGGGCTGCTCGCACAGACGGACCACTTCCTCGGCCAGGGCCTTGCCGCCCTCGCCGCCCTTGGCCCACACCTCGGACAGGGCCACGTTGACGCCCAGCTCCTTGCACTTGTCCTCCACCAGCTTGAGCTCGGCGGCGGTATCCGTGGGGAAGGCATTGATGGCCACCACGCAGGGCAGGCCAAAGACCTTGGTCACATTCTCCACGTGCTGGAGCAGGTTGGGAAGGCCGGCCTCCAGCGCGGTCAGGTTCTCCTGATTCAGATCGGCCTTGGCCACGCCGCCGTGGTGCTTCAGGGCGCGGACGGTGGCCACGATCACCACAGCGCTGGGCGCGAAGCCCGCTGCACGGCACTTGATGTCCAGGAACTTCTCGGCACCCAGGTCGGCGCCGAAGCCCGCCTCGGTGACCACATAGTCGCCCAGCTTCATGCCGGTGTCGGTGGCCATGATGGAGTTACAGCCGTGGGCGATGTTGGCAAAGGGTCCGCCGTGGATGAGCGCGGGGGTGTGCTCCAGGGTCTGGACCAGGTTGGGCTTGATGGCGTCCTTCAGGAGGGCGGCCATGGCGCCCTCGGCCTTCAGGTCATGGGCGGTGACCGGCTTGTCATCCCGGGTATAGGCCACGACCATGCGGGCCAGGCGGGCCTTCAGATCGGTCAGGCTGGTGGCCAGGCACAGAACTGCCATGATCTCGGAGGCCACCGTGATGTCGAATCCGTCCTCACGGGGCACGCCGTTGGGCTTGCCGCCCAGGCCGCAGATGATGTTGCGCAGCTGACGGTCATTCATATCCACCGCGCGCTTCCAGGTGATCTTGCGCACGTCGATATCCAGCGCATTGCCCTGCTGAATGTGGTTATCCAGCATGGCGGCCAGCAGGTTGTTGGCCGCGCCGATGGCGTGGAAGTCACCGGTGAAGTGGAGGTTGATCTCCTCCATGGGGACCACCTGGGCATATCCACCGCCGGCCGCGCCGCCCTTCACACCGAACACGGGGCCCAGGCTGGGCTCGCGCAGGCAGAGAACGACCTTTTTGCCCAGCTGATTGAGGGCATCGGCCAGTCCCACACTGGTGGTGGTCTTACCCTCGCCTGCCGGCGTGGGGTTGATGGCGGTCACCAGCACAAGCTTGGCCTTTCGAGGCATCTCTCGCAGGGGGTTGAGATCCAGCTTGGCCTTGGTGCGGCCATAGGGCTCCAGCATGTCCTCGGCAACTCCAAGCTTGGCGGCCACTTCTGCGATGGGCAGCATTTTCGCTTCCTGCGCGATTTCGATATCCGTTTTCATCGGAATACAGCCTCCTTTATCCATTATCCATGTTCGCTTTCCGTTTGTTGTATGTAATCAATGGAATGTCCCGACTCCGGGAAACTCTGTTTCCATACTAGCACGGAAACGGAGGCATTGTCAAGACTTGGCAGTTTAGTTTTTGAAATTTTCTTCTCAAGGCATCCGACCCCCTTATTGTCCCTCCGACTTGACCCGCGGATAGAAGAGGGCCGCTGCGCCCAGCGCACACACGCCGCCCAGCAGCTTGGAGGCCACAAAGGCCGCCACCACCGGTCCCGGCTCCACGCTGGCGATAAAGGCCATCTGTCCCCCCAGGGCAAAGGCGCCCGACACGGAAAAGGCGGCGTTCATGGCCTTTCCTCTGGGGTCCATCTGGCTGAACAGAGGGAGCATGGAGAGACTGGTGGCCAGGCTCAAAATCAGACCCACCGCCGCGGACTCATTCACACCCATCCAGCCCGCAAGGCGCCGGATGGGTCCCTGGCACCAGGCCAGAATCAGCCGGGAGAGCACCATGGCCCCGCAGACCACCGCGGTGATCTTCAGCACCACCACAAGGGCCTCCTCCGCCAACCCCGGCTCCGAAAGATTCCACGCCGGGAGAAAGAGTCCCAGCACCACCAGCGCGAAGAGCACAAAGCTCAGCGCCCGCACCCCGTTGCCCAGCAGCAGAAGCACCCGGGTGGTGGGGCCGGTGGCCTTCCAGAGGGCCAGGCAGAGCCCCGCACAGACCAGCAGAATGGGGGCGCAGGTCCTTGCCAGCTCCCCCCATCCCACGCCCAGCAAAATGCCTCCGCTCAGAAGGGCGGCAGGGAGGGTGACGATCCCCAGCACCAGTCCCCGCATCATGGCGCCCACCTCTTCCCGCCCGATCCCGGCCAGAGAGAGGGGCAGCACAAAGCTCAGGGCACAGCCCAATGTGGAGGAGACGATCACACCGGCAAACCGTCCTACCGCCGGATTCCCCGCCATTTCCCGGGCAATGGACCACCCGCCCAGGTCGGGGGCCAGGATGCAGCCCACCAGTACGCAGGGGTCAAAGGGGAGCACTCCGGCGAGAGCCGCCACCGCCTGGGTATTGCCCCGCACCGCGGTGATGCCCAGACAGTACAGCCCCACCAGGGAGATGGCCAGCCTGCCCATGGAGTCCACACCCCGTCCAAAGGGCTCCGCCAGTCCCATCCGGCCGCCCAGCAGCTGATCCAGCAGCCCCAGGGCCGCCAGAACCAGCAGAAACGCAATCAATCCATTCATATTCTCTCATCCCGCCATAAAAAGAGGGACGCCCCGCGCATATACCGGGGGCGTCCCTTCATCCAGTGTGATATTCTTACTTGGTGCCGAAGATACGGTCGCCCGCATCGCCCAGGCCGGGCACGATGTAGCCGTGCTCGTTGAGCTTCTCATCCACAGCGGCCACATAGATCTCCACGTCGGGATGATCCTTGTGGACCCGCTCGATGCCCTCGGGGGCAGCGATGATGTTCATCAGCTTGATGTGCTTGACATCATAGTTCTTGATGAACTGGATGGCCGCGGAGGCGGAGCCGCCGGTAGCCAGCATGGGATCGAGGATGATGATGTCACGCTCGGCAATGTCGTTGGGCATCTTGCAGTAGTACTCCACGGGCTCCAGGGTCTCGGGATCCCGGTACAGGCCGATGTGGCCCACCTTGGCGGCAGGGAGCAGCTCCAGAATGCCGTCCACCATACCCAGGCCGGCCCGCAGCACGGGAACGATGGCCAGCTTCTTGCCCGCCAGGGTCTTGAACTTGGCGGTGGTGATGGGGGTCTTGATCTCGACCTCCTCCAGCGGCAGGTCGCGGGTGGCCTCATAGCACATAAGGGTGGCGATCTCGGAAACGACCTCCCGGAACTCCTTGGAGCCGGTGCGCTCATCCCGCAGGATGGAGAGCTTGTGCTGCAGCAGCGGGTGGTCCAGAATGTGTACCTTTTCCATGTCCATGGTATCTTCCCCTTTTATCTTGTTTTCTCAGCGGCTTCCTCCGCCCGGAGCCTTTCCAGCCGCTCCCGTTCCGCCTGAGAGAGGCGGTGGTAAACAGGGACCAGGCCCTGCGCGTCGGTCAGCGCCCCGGTTCGGGCCTGCTCCAGTGCCGCCCGGGCAACTCCCCAGGCGCTCTGATAGCGCAGATGGGGCGGTGCCAAATGGACATCCAGCCCCTGTTCCTTAAACGTAGTATAACATAAAAGCGCGCCGTCTCCAACCAGAATTTGCGGATTTTCCCTGTTTTTTAACTCGGCCGCCAGTTCCGGCAAGCCGATGGCCCGGTCGGGCGTGAGGCGCTCCAGTCCCTCTCCCGTTCCCCGGAAGCAGGCATTGTAGACCTGGCTGCGCCGGGCGTCCATCACGGCGCAGATCTCCCCGCCGGTGTGGGCCATGGTCCAGGCCATGGCCTCCAGGGTGGAGACCCCTGCACAGGGCTTTTCCGCCGGCCAGGCCAGTCCCTTGGCCGCCGCCACGCCGATCCGCAACCCGGTAAAGGAGCCCGGACCGGCCGCCACCGCGATGAGATCGATCTCATCCAGGGTGGAAGCGCAGCTGTCCAGCATATGCTCCAGCATGGGCATCAGCGTGCGGCTGTGGGTCAGGCCGTTGTTCTGGAAGGACTGGGCGATCAGCTTCTCCTCCTCACACAGCGCCACGGAACAGGCCGTGGCCGAGGATTCCAGTGCCAAAATCTTCATGCTCTCCCCTCCTTCTCCGTGAGCGCGGGGGCCCCGGTGATGGTGAGGAGACGCTGGTCCTCTCCTGCTCCCCGGCGGATATCCACCCGGATACAGCCCGCTTCCAGGGCCCGCTCCACATTTTCGCTCCACTCTACGGCACACACGCCGCCCCGGGCCAGATAGTCCTCCCAGCCGATGTCAAAGAGCTCCTCCTCCGAGCCAAGGCGGTACATATCAAAGTGAAACAGCGGCAGACGGCCGCCCTCATATTCGTTGACGATGGTAAAGGTGGGACTGGTCACCCGCTCTGCGATGCCCAGGCCCCGGGCAAGCCCCCGGGTAAAGGCCGTCTTGCCCGCCCCCAGGTCTCCGGAAAAGGCCACCACCGACCCGGGTGTCAGCACCCGCGCCAGGGCCTCCCCCAGCGCCTCGGTATCGTCCACACAATTGGAAACATATTCCATGGATTCACGCTCCTTCAAACCGGGGATATTATAACATATCTTTGAAGAAAGCGCAAAACGGTTTACGTCTCTCCAAAAAGGTGATATGATAAGAGCCGTTCCTCGGAGCTTCCCGGCGGAAGCGCTCCGGATTTCTGATTGGTTCGATTTGGAAAGGAGGCCGTTTTCTCTGTCCTGGCTCACCGATTCCCTGAAAGAGTTTTTCCGCAAGGGCGACCTTGTGCTCCTCTCCCTCTGCCTGGCTGCCAGCGGCTTTGGACTGGTGCTCATTTACAGCGCATCCCGCTATACCGAGAGCACCCGCTTCATGCCGGTCCAGTCCATCGCGATTGTGCTGGGCGTGCTGGTCTATATTGTGATGTCCTCGGTGGACGTGGAGCTTTTTACCGAAAAATCCTGGAAGTTTCTTCTGGCCTTCAACATCGGTTTTGTGCTGCTCACCCGCACCCCCATCGGTGTGGACCACGGCACAGGCAACCGCAGCTGGCTCTCTATCCCCGGTATCCCCTTTGAGCTCCAGCCCGCGGAGATCGTCAAACTCACCTTTATCCTGCTTCTGGCCTGGCAGTGCAGCCGCATCCAGAGCCGGGGGCATGACATCAGCTCCATTCCCTCGGTCATGCAGATCACAGGCCATACCCTGATGATGTTCGGCCTGATCGCGGTGGCCTCGGGCGACTTCGGCATGGGGCTCACCTATCTCTTCATCTTCGTGGTGGTGGCCTGGGTGTCCGGTGTCAAGAAGCGTTGGTTTGTCCTGGCCATCCTGCTCTTTGCCGCCATGGTGGTGCTGATCGTTCTGTTCTGGGACAAGTTCAGCGGCATCTATTTCTTCCGCCGAATCAAGGTGGTGGTGGACCACATCACCGGCAACCCGGACACCCTCTACGATCAGACCATGGACACCGGGTGGCAGCAGACCAAGAGTATCACTGCCATCGGCAGCGGCCAGCTCACCGGCATGGGTTACCTCAACGGCAACCTGACCCAGAGCGCCTATGCCACCAGCCTGCCCGCCCGGTACAACGACGAGATCTTCGCCGTCTGTGGTGAGGAGTTCGGCTTTATCGGCTGCGTGTTCCTGCTCCTCCTGATGTCTTCCATTATCCTGCGCTGCATCTGGGTGGCCCGGCGGGCCTGTTCCCCCCAGTCGGCCTACCTGGTGATGGGATATGCCGGAATGCTCCTGGCTCAGGTGGGCGTCAACATCGCCATGTGCCTGTATATCTTCCCCGTGGTGGGTCTGACCCTCCCCTTCGTGAGCTACGGCGGCTCCTCCATCATCACCATGTTTGCCGCCATGGGCATCGTATCCAGCGTAAAAATGCGCTCCCTCCCCAGCTGGCTACGGGACCGGAGCAAATTATAGGAAAAACCGCATAACCTCCTTGTTTTGGGAAAGACTGTGGGTGATCCCATTTTTCCAAACAAGGAGGTTTTTTCTTTGAAGCATTCCGCACTGACCCGCCGCCTGGTATCCCTGGGTGCGCTGTGCGCCCTCACCCTGACCTTCTCCCTTCCCGCCTCCGCCTTTCTGTTCTGGGGCAAGGAGGAGACATCGGCCGGAGAGGCCACGGTGGCCGCCTTTGCCAAAAACGGCCTGCCGGGAGAGTCCATCTCCTTCTCCGCCGAGGATTTCCGGGTGGACGCCGACGGAGATGTGGCCCTGGACGCCGTGGTCATCTCCTCCCTTCCCGACGCCGCAGCCGGCGTGCTCACTCTGGCCGGTATCCCGCTGAACGTGGGGGATTCCGTCTCCATGGACGCGGTGGATGGACTGCGCTTTCTCGCCTCCACTCAGCCCACCGCGGCCACCTCGCAGTTCACCTTTGCCCCCGTCTTCTCCAACGGTGTCTCCGGCCGGGAGGTGGAGGTAGGGCTCTACCTTCTCTCCGCTGAGAACAACACCCCGGTGGCCCAGCATCTGGAGCTCTCCACCTATAAAAACACCGTACTCACCGCACCGTTCTCCGCCACCGATCCCGAGGGAGATCTGCTCTCCTACCAGCTGGTCAGCAAACCGGCCCGGGGCGCGGTGACCATGCCCGCCGAGGGGGAGAACACCTTCACCTACACGCCCTATGAGGGCAAGACTGGAAAAGACGCCTTCACCTACGTGGCCGTGGACTCGGTGGGCAACACCTCCGCTCCGGCCAAGGTGACCATCACCATCGAGAAGCCGGCCACCAAGGTCACCTATGCGGATATGGACGGCCACGCCGCCGCCAACGCCGCCATTCGTCTGGCCGAAGAGGGGATCTTTGTGGGGGAATGTATGGGGGACTCCTACTTCTTCCAGCCTGATCTGCCTGTGACCCGCAGCCAGTTCGTGGCCATGGTGATGGATACCACCGGGCTGGAGGCCCTGGAGGACGTGAGCCGCACCGGCTTTGCCGACGACACCTCCATTCCCCAGTGGGCCAAGCCCTATGTGGCCTCCGCCCTCAAAGCGGGACTGGTCCAGGGGACCCAGAGCGCCGATGGACAGGTGGTGTTCCAGCCCCAGGCACTCGTGACCCGGGCCGAGGCCAGCGTACTGCTCAACCGGGTACTCCAGGTCACCGACGTGGCGCAGCCCACCTTCGGCGTGGATCTGACCGGCGCGCCCGCCTGGGCGGTCCAGTCGGCGGCCAACCTGGAGAGCTGCGGTGTCCTTCAGGCCGAGTCCAACGGCACACTTACCCTTTCCAATACCCTGACCCGGGCGGAGGCCGCCCAGCTTCTGGTCGGTGCGCTCAACGTGCTGGAAAATCGGGAGACCGGGAGCTTCCTTCCCTGGTAACATGCAAAAACGCGCCGCAGAGCTTTGACTCTGCGGCGCGCTGTTGTTTTCGGGGGCAACCGGATTACTTCCCGTACTTCTCCTGCAGGTACTTGTCCATGGCGGCAGCGGCCTTCTTGCCGGCGCCCATGGCCAGGATCACGGTGGCGGCGCCGGTCACGGCGTCACCGCCGGCGTACACGCCCTCACGGCTGGTAGCCATGGTCTCCTCATCAGCCACCAGGCAGCCCTTCTTGTTGGCCTCCAGGCCGGGGGTGGTGGAGCGGATCAGGGGGTTGGGGCTGGTGCCCAGGGACATGATGACGGTGTCCACTTCCAGCTCAAAGTTGGAACCGGGGATCTCCACCGGACGGCGGCGGCCGGAGGTGTCGGGCTCGCCCAGCTCCATCTTCACGCACTCCATGGCGCGGACCTTGCCGTGGCCATCGTCCAGGATCTTGACGGGGTTGTTGAGGAACAGGAACTCGATGCCCTCTTCCTTGGCGTGATGGATCTCCTCACGGCGGGCAGGCATGGCCTCCTCATCCCGGCGGTAGACCACATACACCTTGGCGCCCATGCGCTTGGCGCAGCGGGCGGCGTCCATGGCCACGTTGCCGCCGCCCACGACGGCCACGGCCTTGGCGTCCTTCACGGGGGTGTCATAGCCCTCGCGGTAGGCCTTCATCAGGTTGATGCGGGTCAGGTACTCGTTGGCAGAGTACACGCCGGCCAGAGCCTCGCCGGGAATACCCATGAACATGGGCAGGCCGGCACCGGAACCGACGAACACGGCCTTGTAGCCGTCCTCAAACATCTCGTCGATGGTGTAGGTACGGCCCACCACCACGTCGCACTCCAGATCAGCGCCCAGAGCGCACAGCTTGTCGACCTCGTTCTGCACGATGGCCTTGGGCAGACGGAACTCGGGGATGCCGTAGACCAGCACGCCGCCGGCGGTGTGGAAGGCCTCGAAGATGGAGACCTGATAGCCCTTCTTGGCCAGATCGCTGGCGCAGGTCAGGCTGGCAGGGCCGGAGCCCACCACCGCCACCTTGATCCCGTTGGACGCGGGCTTCTCGGGCATGGCGTTGACGTTCTCACGGTACCAGTCGGCCACGAAGCGCTCCAGACGGCCAATGGCCACGGGCTCGCCCTTGATGCCGCGGACACAGTGGCACTCACACTGAGTCTCCTGGGGGCAGACACGGCCGCTGATGGAGGGCAGGGCGTTGGTGCTGGTGATGACGTCATAGGCGCCCTGGAAGTCGCCCTCGGCCACCTTGGCGATGAACTCGGGGATACGGATGTTCACGGGGCAGCCGTTGACGCAGGGCTTGTTCTTGCAGTTCAGGCAGCGCTTGGCCTCGTCGATGGCCATCTCGGCGGTGTAGCCCATGGCCACCTCTTCAAAGTTATGGTTACGGACGCCGGGATCCTGCTCCGGCATCGGATTCTTCGTCATGCTCATGTTCGGCATTTTCTTCGACCTCCCTTAGTGAATCATGTTCTTGGCGAGCGTCTCCATGCGGCAGGTGTGGCGCTCTTTTTCCTTGGCCTCACGCTCGCGGTACACGGAGTTGCGGTTCATCAGCTCGTCAAAATCCACCTTGTGGCCGTCAAAGTCGGGGCCGTCCACGCAGGCAAACTTCATCTCGCCGCCCACCGTGACACGGCAGCAGCCGCACATGCCGGTGCCGTCGATCATGATGGGGTTGAGGCTCACCAGGGTGTGGATGCCGAAGGGCTCGGTGGTCTTGCAGACAAACTTCATCATGGGAACGGGGCCGATGGCGATCACAGCGTCATACTGGTTGCCGGCCTCGATGAGGGCCTTGAGCTTGTCGGTGACAAAGCCCTTCTCGCCGTAGGTGCCGTCGTCGGTGGTCAGGTAGAAGTTGTCACAGGCGGCCTTGAACTCCTCCTCCAGGATCACGATGTCCTTGGAGCGGAAACCGGCGATGACGTCCACCTGGATGCCCTCAGCGTGGAGGCTCTTGGCCTGGGGATAGGCGATGGCGCAGCCCACGCCGCCGCCGACCACGCACACCCGCTTCACATCGCCCAGCTCGGGGCGGGTGGGCTGGCCCAGGGGGCCTACGAAGTCCCGGATATAATCACCCTCATTGAGGTCGCCCAGCAGCTCCGTGGTCAGGCCCACCTTCTGGAACATGATGGTGATGGTGCCCTTCTCGCGGTCATAATCGCCGATGGTGAGGGGGATACGCTCGCCCTCCTCATCCAGACGCAGGATGATGAACTGTCCCGCCTGTGCCTTCTTGGCGATCATGGGGGCCTCGACTTCCAGCAGGGTCACGCTGGGATTGAGGACCTTCTTTCTCACGACTTTAACCATACCTTGATCTTTCCTTTCCTCCGACTCGGCCAATGCCCGCACGTTTCCAGACCATCCCGTTTCCCTTCGGTGGGGCTGGACAGCGGAGCCGGGGCCATCCGTCTCGTTTTCCGGCAGAACAGGGTCCCGCCGGACTCTCTAAACTCAACAAATAAGACTCATAAGTTTAATAAAAACGGCCTTCTGCTCCGTTTCAAGTCCTATGAGTTCTTATCCTCTAAGAAAAGATAGCAGTTTCCCATAACTTTGTCAAGAAATTACCAGAGCTTTTTCTCTATTTCTACAATCGCTCCGCAGGCAACCCGCAACACGCCGCCCACTCTTTACATTGTTTTCCAAAAAGAGTATGATAATACAGTCAATCTCGTGAAAGGCGGTGGTCCTGATATGATCGATGAGATCCTGCGCTATAACCGCTCCTTTGTCTCTCAGGAGCGGTATGCCCCCTATCAGACCAGTAAATATCCCGACAAGCATCTGGCGGTCCTCTCCTGTATGGACACCCGGCTCACGGAACTGCTCCCCGCGGCGCTGGGCCTGCGCAACGGGGATGTCAAGCTCATCAAGAATGCCGGCGCGGTGGTCAGCCATCCCTTCGGGAGCATCATGCGCAGCCTCCTCATCGCTGTCTATGAGCTGGGCGTGGAGGAGATCATGGTGGTGGGCCACTACGACTGCGGAGTGCAGCACATGGACGGCGAGGAAATGCTCCGCCATATGGGGGAGCGCGGCATCTCCGAGGACCGCATCCGCCTGGTGGAGAGCTGCGGCATTGACCTGCGCCGCTGGCTCACCGGCTTTGACAGTGCGGAGGACTCCGTCCGGGCCACCGTGGAGCAGATCGTCTCCCACCCGCTCATGCCGGACGGCCTGGTGGTGCGCGGCTTTCTGATGGACCCCGCCACCGGACGGCTGGACCCGGTCTCCTGACCGGAGAGTCTCACCCTCTCTCCCGCCACCTGGGCCAGGTGATCCGGATCTCAAAGCGTGCCTGATCTCCGGATGCCGTAACGGTGCATCCCATCTGTTCCCCCAGGGTCTTGACAATGGCAAGGCCCAACCCGGTGTTGCGTCCGGTGCGCATCTTATCCGCCGTAAAAAACCGCTCAAATACCCGGGGCACATCCTCCGCCTCCAGCCCGGGGGCCGCATTGGCGAAGGAGCTGACGACCGTGCCCCCCTCCTGCCACAGACGGATGGACATGGGACCAGCCCCGTGGTCCAGTGCATTGCGCAGCAGATTGGTCCCGATCCGGAGCACGCCCCCCGGATCGGCCTGGACGGGGGGCAGGTCGGAGGGCAGATCCACCTCCATCTCAAACCCCGCCTCGGTAAAGTCGGTATAGAAGGAGGCCAGCAGCTCGGAAAAGACCGCCCTCAGGTCCACCCGCTGCTTTTCCAGCGGAAATTCCCCGCCCTCCAGCCGGGAGAGATCATAGAAGCTGGTGATGAGCCGCTGCAACGTCTGAGCCCGGCCCCGGATCACGCCCAGATATTCCGTCTGCTGTTCCTCGGTCAGGCCGCCCTCCTCCAGAAGCTGGAGGTAACCCAAAATGGAGGTCAGCGGGGTGCGCAGATCGTGGGAGATGTTGGAGATCTGCCGCCGGAGCTCCCGCTCCCGGGCCCTTCCCTCCGCCCGCTCCTCCTGCCGAAGGGCCAGCAGCCGGTTGACCTCCTCCAGGAGGGCTTCCGCCGCGGCATTGGGGGCCTCCAGCCGTACCCGGGAGACGCTGTCCTGCTCCTCCAGCTGCCGAAGCTGCTCCACCGCCGAGCGGAGTGAGCGGTTCTGTATACGGCCCCAACACACCAGCACAATGCACAGCACCAGCAAGATTCCGCAGAGGATCCACATGGTCCTTTCCCCTTTCTGAGAAGGGCCCACGTCTGTGGACCCTTCCCCTTCCAAACAAATCGTGGCGCACCCGCTTTGCGCGGGTGCGCCTATTTTTTCTGTCTACCGGATGTCTTTCCGTTTCAGCAGAGCCAGTCCGGCCGCCGTGCTGGCAGCCAGCCAGCCCAGCCCCACGCCCCAGCACCAAACCTGATACGTCCAAGTCAGCCATCCGCTCAGAAACCGGGGCGTCAGAAGCAGAGAGGGCATAACAATCGCCTCGGCAACGGTTGCCGCCCAGGAGGAGGTGTTGCCCGCAAAGAGGATGGCCACGAACACCAATAAAATGGGCTGTCCAAAAAAGAAATAAATATAGTATCCGCAGATCCACACCGCCGTGTTCCGGATGGCCAGCGCCGCCATATGGCAGACCCCCGCCATACCGCACCAGATGGGCACCGCGCCCAGGAGAGAAAAGCCCAGCACCACCAGATTGGTCCACTCCTGTTCCGGATCGCTGTGGTTCAGCAGCAGCCACCCCCCGATGAGGCAGGCCCCCAGCAGTATGACACACAGGGCCAGCCCGGCCAGCAGGACCGCAATCAGTTTTCCCAGATAGATCCGGGTGCGGCTCAGACCAAAAGCGACCTCATGCTTCAGGGTATCGGGTGCGCCGTCATCCACCAGTAGCACCAGCAGGGGCGCGACCAGGACGCCCGCCACCAGGACCACCGTGCATGCCGCCACGAGATTGCTGTACTCTCTCCCGCTCAAAAGGACGGAATAGACCACCATGAGCAGAAATAGAATGCCCCAGGTCAGAAAGAGCGCGGGGCGCTGTGTGAGCTTCCACAGCTCCGCCTTGACATAGTTGAACATATGGAAGCTCCCCCCTTTCCACCTCAGCGAATCTCCTTTTTCTGGAACAGGCCCATCCCGATCCCGGTGGCAGCACCGAACCAGACCAGTCCGGTGATCCAGCATCGGGCCAGATAGCCTCCATCAAAGGCACGATTTCTCAGCTCCTCCAGCATCACGGCGGGCATAAAGCCCCGCAATGTCTCAAAGATGGGGTGGAACAGGATACCAAAGGCCTGAAACACACTGGGCAGGACCGCCAGGATCGCGACCCCCAGGAAGGCCGCCATCGCGGAGCTGCGTACATGGAAGTAGCAGGCCAGGACTACCGCCTGGGCTGCCATCCAAAGCGGCAGTGCCCCGGCCAGACAGTAGCCAACTATAGCCAGCGCCTGCCCGTCCTCTCCGCTGTGGGGGAAGAGAAGCCAGCACCCTGCCAGATAGAAGCCCACCAGCACTGCACAGGCGACAAATGCTACCAACAGGGAGACCAGTAGCTTGCCCAGATAAATGCGTACCCGCGGGATACCGTAGGACACCTCATTTTTCAGGGTGGTATGCTTGTACTGGTCGGAAAACACCATATCGCCGGTCCCAAAGGTGGCATACATGCCGAAGCTCAGCAGCAGGGCCACGATCATACTGGTAGAGTAAAAGGAGACCTGCGGATTGCCCCAGGAATAGGTCCTCCAATACCCCCAAAGAAGAATGCCCTCCAGAGCCAGAAAAATCGCCATGGTCACATAGAAATACTTGCGCCGGAACACCTTGAAACACTCGGCAGCCAGATAGTTACGCATGGCGGACACCTCCGATCAGGCCCAGGAAGTAATCCTCCAGATTGGCCCCCTGGGGCTCCACGGCAGAGAGGCCCACGCCCGCCCCTACCAGGGCACGGGTGACCTCTCCCGGCCGGTCCAGATGGCTGTAAAGCCGGATGACCGACGGACTGAGTACCTCAAAGTCCCGGGTTGCCAAATCTTCCTCCAGGACCAGGGCCGCCTTGGCGGCGTCGTCTACCCGCAGCTCCAGGCAGGCCCGGCACTTCTCACTCAGCCGCGCGGCGGAGATCTGCTCCAGCAGCACGCCGTGGTCGATGAACCCGTAGCAGGTGGCCAGGTTGGCAAGCTCGCTCAGAATGTGGCTGGAGATCAGGATGGTTGTCTGCCGGTCCCGGTTGAGCTTCAGGAGCAGGTTCCGAAACTCCACGATCCCCTCCGGGTCCAGGCCGTTGATGGGCTCGTCCAGAAGCAGGAGATCGGGGCGGTTCATCAGGGCCAGCGCCAGGCCTAGGCGCTGCTTCATGCCCAGAGAAAAATGCTTGAACGGCTTGGTCCCGGTATCCGTCAGTCCGGCCGCCTCCAGCGCCTCGTCCACCGCATTCCTCCCCGGGATGCCCCGCTGAATGCGGTAATACTCCAGATTCTGACGGGCGTTCAGATAGGGATAAAAGCTGGGGGTCTCCACCATGGCCCCGGTACGGGCGCGCATACGGGCGTTTTCCCGCTCATCCCGTGCCCCAAAGAGGGAGATCTCCCCCTCGGTTGGGGTGGTCTGGGCGGTGATCATCCGAATGATGGTGGTCTTTCCGGCGCCGTTGCGTCCGACCAGGCCGTAGATCTGTCCCCGTTCCAGGTCCAGATTGATATGATCCGCGGCCAGCGCATGGCCGTAGCGCTTGGTAAGGCCCCGGGTCGTCAATACTTGTTCTGCCATACAGGCATCAACCCTTCCTTTTTGATTGTGATGCCATTGTAGCAGCTCGTCCATAAAGCCGGATAAAGCAAAGATTAAGAATGTCTAAACTCTGCCCGGGGACTCACTCGTTCTCCTCCGCCATTTTAAATCCAATGCCCCAGACCGTCTTGATATAGTCCCCCTTGCTGACCTTGTTCAGCTTGGAGCGCAGGTTGGAGATGTGGACATTCACCGTATTATCATCCCCCATAAACTCCCCGCCCCATACCTGCTCATAGAGCTGTTCCCGGGTAAAGACCTTTTTCGGATGGGCCATCAGCAGAGCCAGGATCTCAAACTCCCGGGCGGTCAGGCTGGCGGGCTTTCCGTCCACGGTGACGGTCACGCTCTCCCGGTCCAGGACCAGCGCGCCGTGGGTGAGGACCTGCCCCGCCCCGCCGCCGGAAAATTCCTTGTACCGCCGCAGCTGGGCCTCCACCCGGGCCAGGACCTCTGCGTTGTCAAAGGGCTTGGGGATGAAATCGTCCGCCCCCAGCCGCAGGACGTTCACCCGGTCCTCCAGGCCCGCCTTGGCCGAGAGGACCAGGATGGGCATGGTCTTTTTCCGGCGCATCTTCTGGATGAATTCCTCTCCGGTCAGACCGGGAAGCATCAGATCCAGCAGCACCAGGTCATAGTTGTACTGGGTGGCCCAGAGCTCCGCCTCACTCCCGGAAAAGGCGGGGCGGCAGTCGTATCCCGCGTTCCCCAACACCGTACAGAGCAGGCGGTTGATGTCCGGGTCGTCCTCTACCACCAGAATGTGACAGTTCTCCATGGCACTTTCCTCCTCTTATTATTTTATGCGCAGACGCTTCACCAGTTCCCCGTCCGGGTCCACATAGGCGGTCTCATAGGTGGTATAGATCACCATGCCGGGCCGGGCCCCCGCGGGCTTTTTCACATACTTGACCGGCGTATAGTCCACCGGCACCTTTTTCCCCTCCCGTCCCTGGGAGAACCAGGCCGCCAGCACCGCCGCCTCGTGGAGGCTCTGCACGTCGGGGGTCCCTCCCTCGGTCCAGAGGATCACGTGGGAGCCGTGGATCTTCTGAGTGTGGAACCAGATGTCGCTCTTGAAGGCCATCTTGGTGGTGAGCTGGTCGTTCTGACTGTTGTTCTTGCCCACCGAGATCCGCAGCCCCGCGGAGGAGCGGAACTCCATGGGCTTGCCCGACACCCGCTTCTCCCGCTTGGCGGCCGTCTTGCCCCGGCGGAGGTAGCCAGTGTCGGCCAGCTCCTGCCGGATCTCCTGCAAATCCCGCTCGCCCTCGGCCAGGGTGATGTTCTCCAGCACACTGTTGAGGTACTCCAGCTCCTTCTCACCCTTTTCGATCTGGATGGTGAGCATCTCCTCGGCGGTCTTGGCCTTGTTGTAATCCTTATAATATTTGGCAGCGTTCTGCTGGGGAGTGCGGAGGGGGTCCAGCCGGATCTCCACCTCCCGGCACTCCGGGTCATAGAAGTCCACCGCCCGCAGTACGCTCTGTCCCTTGTGCATGGCGTGGAGATTGGAGGTGATGATGTCCCCCAGCTCCCGCAGCCGCTCCCGGTCCAGAGTGGCCTCCAGCTCCCGCTCCTGGTTGGCCAGCTTACGGGCCACCCGATCCCGGGCGCTGGTCACCGATTTGATGAGGTCCTGGCCCCGCTGGCGCACCCGCTCAGCCTGATCCCGGGTCTCATAGAATGCGTCCAGCATCGGAGAGAAGCGCTCCTGACGGCGGCACTCAGTCTCCGGTCCGTATTGGAGGATGGGCAGAAAGGTAAAGTCCACCGCCCGGCCCTCCCGCACCAGCAGATAGGGCGCAAAGCGCTTTTCCTGCACCTCCGTGCGGAATTTCTCCAGCTCCTCCCGCAGTGCGGCGGGATCCTCCCCGGCCCGGAAGACCAGTTCCCGGGCGATGAGGGGGGAGATGCCCGTAAAGGCGTCCAGCAGGAGCTTGTCCAGACTCTTCCCCATGGGATTTTCCAGGGCGGCGGCCCGCTCCTCCTCCGAGCAGGCGAGCAGGTCCAGCTTGTCCGGCGCAGGCGGCAGGCGGTAGAACATCCCGGGCAATACCTGCCGCTGGTTGGAGGCAAGGTCTCCGTCCACCCGGCGCAGGCAGTCCACGATCCGCCCCTCCCCGTCCAGCAGGATGAGGTTGGCCCGGCGGCCCATACACTCCAGGATCAGGCGCCGCTCCACCCGGTCACCCAGCTCGTCCAGGACCTCCAGCCGGAAGTCCAGCAGGCGCTCCATGGGGGGCTGGACGATCTCCAGGATGCGGCCCCCGGTCAGGTGCTTGCGCAGGAGCATACAGAACATGGGGGGCGTGCCCGGGTTCTCCCGGCTGACGGTGGTGAGCTGGGCCCGGGGCTGGTTGGGGCTGGCCGAGAGGAGGAGCTTTCCGTTCCCCTCGCTGCCCCGTACGGCCAGCACCACCTCGTCCCGGCCGGGCTGATATACTTTATCGATGCGCCCGCCCACCAGGGCGGCGCGCAGCTCCTCCGCCACGGCGGAGAGGCAAATGGCGTCCAAGGGCATGGGTCACTCCTCCATCATATGGGCAAAGAGCTCGTTGAGCCGCTCGGTCCGCCCCTGCAAATAGAGCCAGCCGAAGAGGGCCTCCAGTCCGGTGGCACTCTGGTACTCGGCCCGGCTGGCCTTCTGGGGGACCGAGTGGGGGCTGGTGTTGCGTCCCCGGCGGTAGACGTCTCCCTCCTCCTCGCTGAGCAGGGGGAGGATCCGCTCCACCGCCTGGGCCTGGGCAGGGGCGGCCACATAGCGGACGGTGGCCTTGTGGAGGCCCCGGGCGCTGGCCTTGCCGTGCAGGCACAGCCAGGAGCGCACCATCACCTCAAAGACCGCGTCCCCCAGATGGGCCAGGCCCAGGTTGCTGATCCCGGCGATCTGGTCGCGGGAGGCATTCAAGTGAAAATAATCCATGGTCGTTCTCCTTTATACCACCTGGAACAGGTAGAATTTCAGGTAATTGGTCTCGGGCACATTCCACAGGATGGGATGGTCGGGCGACTGCTGCCGGGCCTCGATCTGCCGCAGCTGTACGCCCGCGTCCCGGGCCGCGCTGTGGAGCATCCGCACGAACCGCTCCTCATCCATGAAGTGGGAGCAGGAGCAGGTGGCCAGATAGCCGCCCCGGGGGAGCAGCTTCATGGCCCGGTAGTTGATCTCCTTATAGCCCCGTGCGGCGGCGTCAATGGTCTTGCGGCTCTTGGTGAAGGCGGGCGGGTCCAGGATGATGAAGTCGTAGGGATGGCCCCCCTTCTCCTCCAGAGCAGGCAGAAGGTCGAACACATTGGCAGCCGTAAAGTCCATGATCCCCTCCAGGCCGTTGCGCCGGGCATTCTCCCGGGCCATCTCCACCGCCAGCTCAGACACATCCACGGCGGTCACGTGGGCCGCGCCCCCCTTGGCGGCGTTCAGGGCAAAGGAGCCAGTGTGGGTAAAACAGTCCAGCACCCGCTTGCCCCGGGCCAGCCGGGCCACAGCCTGGCGGTTGTACTTCTGGTCCAGGAAAAAGCCGGTCTTCTGTCCGTTCTCCACGTCCACGGCGTACTCCACCCCGTTTTCCACGATGGCGGTGCGGGGACTCTCCGGGACCGGGACTCCCTCCAGATGGAACCATCCCTTGTTCTCCGCCAGCCCCTCGTGGGCCCGGATGGCCACGTCGTTGCGCTCATAGATCCCCCGGATGGTCTGTCCGTCCTCGGTCAGCACTTTATAGATCAGGGGGAAGATCATCTCCTTGCGCAGTTCCATCCCCAGCGAGAGGGTCTGGGTCACCAGCAGATCATGGAACCGGTCCACCGTGAGGCCTGGGAAGGAATCCGCCTCCCCGAAGATGATGCGGCAGCAGTCGGTATCCTCCCCCATGACCGTCTTGCGGTACTCCCAGGCGTAGCGCACCCGGCGCGCCCAGAAGGCCTCGTCAAACCGGTCGTTGGCGTTGCGGGAGATGAGACGCACCCGGATCCGGGAGGTCTCGCTGAGAAATCCCGTGCCCAGGTAGCGGCCCTTTCCGCTCACCACATCCACCAGAGCGCCGTTCTCATACGCGCCCTCGATGGAGACGATCTCCCCGTCGTACACCCAGGGGTGTCCGCCCAGCAGGGCTCGCTCTCCCTTTGGCGTGATGGTCACTTTCGCATATCCGCGTTCCTGTTTCATGGTCCCAGTCTCCCTCTTGTATGGCTTGCGGCAGACCCGCATATATTGGTATCTCACAGGGGGCGCACCCGGCGCGCCTGTAACGATTTAGTATACCGCAAAACCACCGGAAACACAACCGCCCCCCTGAAAGGAGTATGCAAGGATGGATCTGCGCTATCCCTATACCCTTCCCCCACTCCCCTACGGCTATGACGAGCTGTGCCCCGCCATCGGGGAGGAGACCCTCTGCTTTCACCACGACAAGCACCTCCGCTCCTACGTGGAGCAGCTCAACCGGGCGCTGGAGGACTGCGAGGCCGGCCGGAGCAAGACTCTGGAGGAGTTGCTCCGGGACCTGGACAGCCTGCCCGCCCAGGACCGTGTCCCGGTGGGCCGCAGCGCCGGCGGGGTGTACAACCACCTTCTGTATTTTGCCGGTCTCTCTCCCAGCGGCGGAGGAGAGCCTTCCGGAGCACTGGCCGAGGCCATCCAGAGGGATTTCGGGTCCTTTTTCGCCTGGAAGCGGCAGATGGCGGAGGCCGCACGTACCCTCTTCGGCTCGGGCTACGCCTGGCTGGTCTCCGACCGGGAGGGCGCGCTGTCCCTCCTGGCTCTGCCCAACCAGGACTGCCCCCTCACCCTGGGTCTGCGCCCCCTGCTCTGTCTGGACGTGTGGGAGCACGCCTACTATCTGGACGTGCGCAACCGCCGGGGCGACTACGTGGAGCGCTGGTTCTCCCTGCTCGCCTGGCCCCTGGCCGAGGCCCGCTATACCGCCCCCTGGTAGCGCAAAAGCCCCCGGGACCTATATGGTCCCGGGGGCTTCCATCAAGCCTCCGTGGGAGTGGGGACGATAAAGAGCATATCGTTTCCGCCCTCTTCCTCGGTGAAGGAGTCATACATGGTGAAGTTGTAGTAGAACCGCTCGGCAGGATAGATGCCGTAGCCGTCCTGGTTGTGGTCGGTGGTGTCGTAGGAATCGGCCACAATGATGACGTCGTCCTGGGTGGTCTCGGTCCCCATGGTGTCATAGCCGATGATGACCTGCCAGTGGCCGCCCCAGTCGTTCCAGGCCACCAGGATGGGTTTACCCTCGCTCAGCCACTGCTGGAAGGTCTCCAGCGTGACCTCGCTGTACACATCCTCATAGTCCAGACTGGTAATATATTCAAAACCGCCCACGCCGTCCAGAATATCCATGGCCTGCTTCAGAGTGGTACCCGGATACCCTGCCATCTCGCCGGTGAGCTCATGGCGCAGCGCGGCCAGGCTCTCCTCATTCCAGTCGCCCAGCTTGCCGTAGTAGTCCATGGCCATCAGGATGGCGTCTACGCCGCAGCTCCACTCGCTGGTCTGCTGAATGGTCTTGAACTTGGGCAGGATGGTAAGGGTATCGGTGGATTCCATATTGTAGAAATCCGGATGCTTGAAGTAGGGGGAGTCCTCGTGATCTCCCGCCCGCTCGACGGAGTCGGCTCCGTCCTCGGGGGAGAGGTCCACGGCGTGTTCGATCTTCATCTCATCGCTGAAATTCTCCGCGGTCTGGGCCGCAGTCGGTTTGGCATCCGCAAGGGATGTCGTGTCCGCCCCGGAAGTCTGGGCCGCTCCCGCCGCGCAGCCGACCAGCGTGGTCAGCATCAGGGTGGAGGCCAGAGCCAGAGTGACAGGTTGTTTCATTTCTCGATCTCCTTTGTTGAGGGCATGTTGCCCTATTCCGATTTCACGCCAAATTCTGGACGCGATGGCTGTTATTATACGGCGTGTGCCGCCCTAGTGCAATGCACATTTTTTCCAAATTATGCTCCTCATTTTTGCATAATATTTCTATCAATATGAATAAAAAACAGACCAGGCAACAAGTCGCCCGGTCTGTCTCTTACTGTATCGAAGGCTTAGAAATTTCCCATCGCCTGGTCAAAATGGCTCTCAATCTGCTTGGTGAACTCCAGCGCGGAATTGAAGCCCATCTTTTTGTGGCGGTTGTTCATGGCCGCCACCTCAATGATGACTGCCAGGTTACGGCCCGGCTTCACGGGAACGGTGATGGTGGGCACCTTGACGTCCAAAATGTCCACATAGAGCTCGTCCAGTCCCAGACGGTCATAGACCGCATCCTCGCGCCAGGGCTCCAGGTTGATGACCATGTCGATCTCGGTCTCTTCCTTAATGGCGATCATACCGAAGATGCGGCGCACATCCACCACGCCGATGCCCCGCAGCTCGATATAGTGGCGGATCAGCTCGGGAGCGGTGCCCATCAGGCTCTTGTTGTTGACCCGGCGGATCTCCACCGCATCGTCCGCGATCAGACGGTGGCCGCGCTTGACCAGCTCAATGGCGGTCTCACTCTTGCCCACGCCCGAGTCGCCCAGCAGCAGCACGCCCTCGCCGTAGACCTCCACCAGTACGCCGTGGCGGGTGATCCGGGGGGCCAGATGGTTATGCAGGGACGTGACGATGGCGCTGATGAGTACCGACGTGGTCTCATTACTGCGCAGCACAGTGCGGTTGTATTTCTCCGCCATCTCCATGCACTCGGGGAAGGGCTCCATCCCGCGGGCGATGATGAACGCCGGAATCTCGCTCTGGAAGAGGGTTTCAAAGCGGATGCTCCGCTCCTCCGAGGTGATGCCGTCCAGATAGGTGCTCTCTACCAGGCCGATCACCTGGATGCGCTGGGCATCAAAGTAATCAAAAAATCCCGTCAGCTGAAGACCGGGGCGGTTGATATCCTCCGTGGAGATAGGAAGATCGCGGTACCCCTCCGCACCCCGCAATACCTCCAGATTGAATTCATCAATGAGACTACCTAGCTTGACGCTCAACGGCGTAGACATGGCTGGTCCCTCCCTGCTCGTGTAATGAGTCGCGCGTGTCTTAATATGGGATTAGTATACCACGTCTTCCAGCCCTTTGGCAACTCTCCCACAAGATGAGATCGAGTTTTTTTAAATTCCCTCTTGCATTTTCTCCTCTTTTCTGCTATTATATCGTTCGATGCTTTAAGAAGCGTGATATCTGCAAGCGAGGAGGTTTAAGCGAATGGCTAAATGTGAATTCTGCGACAAGGGCGTTGTGTTCGGTATCCAGGTCTCCCACTCTCACCGCCGCTCCAATCGTCCCTGGAAGCCCAACGTGAAGCGCGTCAAGGCGGTTGTCAATGGTACGCCCAAGCACGTCTATGTGTGCACCAGATGCCTCCGTTCGGGTAAGGTCACCCGCGCTGTGTAATTTGATTACCACAGAAAAGAAGATCATGAGTCTGTACCGTTTCGGTACAGACTCATTTCTTTTTTCACGCCAAAAGGGGCCGGACCCGCTCTCTGGAGCGGTCCGGCCCGTTTTCCGATTCGGTTATGCCTTGCCCAGGGCGGTGTTTTTCTTCCAGGCAGCCTCCACTGCATCCAGCACCGCGCCGCGGAAGCCATGCCGCTCCAGCACCGCCACACCCTCAATGGTGGAGCCGCCGGGCGAGCACACCGCATCCTTAAGGGCACCCGGATGCTCCCCGCTCTCCAGCACCAGCGCCGCCGCGCCCAGCATGGTCTGGGCCGCAAACACCATGGCCTGCTTCCGGGGCAGGCCCGCCAGCACGCCGCCGTCGGCCATGGCCTCCAGGAAGGGATAGACAAAGGCCGGTCCGCATCCGGCCACCGCCGAAAAGGCGTCCATCAGCCGCTCCTCCAGCCGCTCGATCCGGCCGGCCCCGGCCAGGATGGTCTCCACCGCCGCCAAGTGTTCCTCCGCCACGCCGGGGGCGGCGCACAGCGCGGTCATCCCCTTTCCGATGGCGCTGGGGGTGTTGGGCATGATACGCAGGATGGGGAACCCTTCCGGGGACCAGGAGGCCAGGGTCTCGGTGGTGAGTCCGGCGGCCATGGATACCAGCACCTGACCCCGGGTGAGGACCGGGGCGATCTCCTCCAGCAGCTGGCGCACCATGTGGGGCTTGACACCCAGGAAGAGATAGCGGGCGCTCTCCGCCGCCGCCCGGTTGTCCTCCGCCACGGAGCAGCCGGTCTCATCCGCCAGGGCCTGGGCCTTGGCCGGGGTCCGGTTGGAGAGGATCACTTCTTCCGCCCCCACCGACCGGCAGGCCGCCCGCACCAGCGCACCGCCCATATTTCCCGTTCCCAAAAATGCTGCCTGCTTCATCCTGCAAGACCTCGCTTTCTTTTTTTGACCAGTTTACCACACCATCCCCGTTCCGGCAATGCTTTCCAATGTCCGGTCAGGTAGTAAAGGTACCGTGCCAGACCCCGTCCCCCCGTTCCAGCCGGACCGCGAGGGGGTCCTCACCGTCCCGGAAGTAGACGGAAAAAGAGATCTGGTCCTGGATGTGTGATCCCAGGACACAGCGGGCCATCTCACTGGTTCCATATGCTCCATAGGGTGCGTTGGCATGCTCCCGGGCCAGCCACTGTCCGGCCCAGTCCTCCGCCAGTGCCTGGGGGCTGCGCCCATCCGCCATCAGCGTGAAAGAGACGCTCTCCTCCCGTTCCAGCCGGGCGAATGCCGTCTGAAAGACCTCCCACAGCCCCGGTGCGGCGTAGAAGCTCTCCTCCTCTCCAACGCACACCCGAATCAAGTCGCTGTCCCGCCAGGCGCTGACCGTCGGGTGGTCTCCCCGCCCATAGGGAAACAGGGTGAGTTGGTCACCAGCCGGAATCTCTTGTACCGGCACCGGCTGGTCCAGCGCCTCCTCCACCTGCCGCCAGAGCGCGCTGTCATCATAGACCGCCACGCTCCCGCCAGAGGCGCCGTTCCGCTCCCAGCCCAGATCGGCCGCTCCATCCACCGCCATGCCTCCGGTGCCCAGCTCGCTCACCTGCCAGCGGGCACCGTCCCGCCGGAGCATGACCTCTCTTCCCCAGCCGTACCAGCCCGTCCAGTCGCCGGAGAGCTCACCCAGCCCGGAACCGGCCTGATAAATTGAGTTCTCCACCGACTCCGGTGGGATGGAGAGCGCCAGACTGACCGTCCCCGCTAAGGCGTCCTGCCCTTGGTCGGCCACATCAAAGATGCCGCTGCCCAGACTTCTGGCCTGCGAAACTGCAAAGCAGCTGCCCGGCGTCAGCCCCCGGATATGGGCGGCCAGGGCCTCGCTCAGCCGGCGCATGGTGCGGGCAGGGGGCTCCCCCTCTTCCACCGGGAGGGTAAGGGCGTAGAAGTCGGCCTCCCGTTCGTCATACCAGAGCCGGAGCTGACCCGCCACCCCAGGGTCGGTATCCGAGGGGTAGTGGGGCTCGGTCCGATACCAGTCCGTCCGCCCGTCCGCAGTCCACGCCACCTCTGCCCGCCCCGCCGTACCGCGGAGCGAGAACCCCGCTCCGTCGGTCAGGGTGACGGTATAGTCGCTGTCCATCTCCTCGCCGCCCGCCTGGGGGTACCAGTCATAGGACTGGGTAAGGACCTCCAGGGGCAGCTCCCCGCGCGAAAGTGGGAGGGTAGTGGTCTCCACGCCCGCCTGCTCCAGCGTCAGAAAAAGAGGCTGCTCCTTCCGGGCCTCCAGCTCCTTCTGAAGGGCGGAGGCGGCCGACACCTCTGTACCGCTCTCCCGCCGCAAGGCGTCCACCAGCGCCCCCACTTCCTCTTCGGTCACCGAGACCATAGACTCCGGCCGGACATACTGCCACCCAAAGGCCTCCTGCCAGTAGTCCAGTAGGACCTGCTCTGGGTCGGACCACGCCGCCTGGTTCTCCTGCTGCTGCCGGGCATAGTACTCCTCCATGGGGACGCTGTACGCGCCCTGAGGATGGACGATCCGGTTATCGCCCTGCCCGGTGATCCAGCGGTCCACGCACCAGATGCCCTCCTCCCCCTGCTCAACAGGTTGGGAGAGCACAAAGTAGTATTCCGTCCCGCCCGGCAGCACTGCTTTGGCCAGCCAGTGCTCCCCAGGGAAAGTGCAGGCCGCCTGGAAGGACTGCCAGCGGGGGTCCTCCTCCACGGGAATGGTCCCGGCAGATGCTTTCACTGCCTCGGCCAGCCACGCTGTCACTTTCTTCTGGGCCGCCACGTAACTCTCCTGATTGGCTGGGTCAAACTGCACATCGGTGGGAGTCTGGAGGATGTAGTACTTCCCCTCCCCGCTTACGCCCAGGTAGTCCCAGCCGCCGGTCATCTCCCGGCTGTCGTATTCCCGCTCAAAGAATGCCCGCTCCACCGCAAAGAGGGAGCAGAGATAGCCGCCATAGTCGCTCTGGTAGTCAGGTGCATGGTAGCAGACCAGGAGGGTGTCCTCACTTGGATTCCGCTCCAGCACCACGGTGTCCGCCAGTTCCTCCGGCAGCTCTGCCAGACGCTCCTCCAGCGTGGGCGTCTCCTCCGTCCGGGCGGTAAAGGTACACACCGCGGCGATGCCCGCCGCCAGGACTGCCACCGCCAGACCAGCGGCCAGCATGCGGGGCCTGCGGGTAATGCGCGTTACCCGCTCCCGGATGGCGCTTCGGCGTCCCGCCATGGTGGTGGCGGTCTGAAGGAGGTCGTTGGGCGAGGCTCCTACCGCTACCAGATCCACCAGAGTGCGGCCGTAGGGGATGCGCTCCTCCTCTCCCAGCCAGGCCACTGTCCCCTCATCACAGGCCAGCTCACAGTCTCGCCGGGAGAGCGCTGCCGCCACCCAGACCAGCGGGTGGAACCAGTAGAGCGCCAGACACAGGCACCGCAGCCAGGCCCACAGCGGGTCACCGTGGCGCAGATGGGTCCTCTCGTGGGCCAGCACATGGCGCATCCGCCGCTCATCCTCCAGACAGGGCGGGGTCACATAGATGGCCGGGCGGAAGAGTCCCACTACACAGGGGGATGGAAGCCCCTCGGCCACATACAACGGCACCCTTCCCGCCATCTCCAGTCGCCGCGCCCCCCGCAGCCGGACACGCAGGTGCAGGTTGACCAGAAGGAACCACACCGCCACGGCCAGGGCGCCTGCCCCCCAGACCACCGGCCAGAGCTCCGGTCCGGCCTCTGTTTCCACAGACTGGGCAGGCGCCTCCGGCCGGGACTCCGGACGGATCTGCGGCAGGACCGGGCCTCTCTCTGGCTGCACGGGGTTCTCCGCCGGTGCGGCCGGAAGCCGACTCAGCGTCTCTTCCACCACCGGCGCGGAAGGCACCACATTCATGACACTGGCCGGGCTCTCCACCAGTCCCACGGGCAGGAGCAGACGCAGTGCCACCAGCAGCCACAGCCCGTACATCACCCGGGCGCTCACCCGGCCCCGCAGCAGAAAGCGCAGGGCGCACAGCACCAAAATCAACACCGACGACGTGACCATCCGTTCCAGCATGATCTACCCCTCCTTCTGTTCCTCCAGCAGGGCATAGAGCGCGTCGATCTCCGCCCGGCTCAGCCGCTCCCGCCGCACCAGGCTGCTCACCAGCAGGCCCACACTGCCGTGGTAGGCCCGCTCCAGCAAGGATTCCGTCTCGGCGGCAGCCGCCGCCTCCCGCTCCACCGCCGGATAAAATGTCTTGGTCCGTCCGCCCTCCGTGTGGCGGATGAACCCCTTTTCCTCCATGCGCCGCACCATGGTGGTCACCGTACTCTTGGCCCAGCCCGCCCGCTCATGCAGCGCCCGCACCAGCTCCATCAGGGTGGCCGGGCCCTCCCAGAGCACCTCCATCACCCGCCATTCGCTCTCACTCAGACGCAGTCTGCTTTCCTGTCCCATATTCTTTCCTCCTTTGGTCTACTCTTGTAAACCTAACGTATCATTTTGGACTACAACTGTCAACTACATTTTGGTTACAGTTGGTCCCTCTCCCCTGTTTTTCCCGGGAGGACTGCAATCCGTCCAGTTTTTATTTTACATTTTCCGAGAATTATAGTATAATAGTTGTGCTCTTCTGTCAGAAGAGCACAATCTGTGTTTTGATTTGAATGAGTAATAGGAGTGTTGCAACATGAGCCGGATGGTCGGCACCATTTCCAGGGGCGTCCGGGCCCCCATTATCCGCAGCGGAGATGATCTCTCCCAGATCGTGCCCGCATCCGTCCTGGAGGCCGCCGCGGAGGACGGTTTTTCTGTCCGTGACCGGGACATCATCGCGATGACGGAGGCCATTGTGGCCCGTGCCCAGGGCAACTACGCCTCGGTGGACCACATTGCCGCCGATGTGCGCGCCAAGCTGGGCGGCGAGACCATCGGCGTCATCTTCCCCATCCTCAGCCGCAACCGCTTTGCCATCTGCCTGCGCGGCATCGCCAAGGGCGCCAAGAAGGTGGTGCTGATGCTGAGCTATCCCTCTGACGAGGTGGGCAACCATCTCATCGATGTGGACGTGATGGACGAGAAGGGCATCGATCCCTACCAGGACGTGCTCACCCTGGAGCGGTACCGGGAGCTGTTCGGGTACACCACCCACCCCTTCACCGGCGTGGACTATGTGGCCTACTACGCCGACCTCATCCGGGAGAGCGGCGCCGAGGTGGAGATCATCTTCGCCAACGATCCCCGCGCCATCCTCAAGTACACCAAGAACGTCCTGGCCTGTGACATCCACACCCGCAAGCGCACCAAGCGCCTGCTCAAGGCTGCGGGCGCCGAGCGGGTCTTTGGTCTGGACGACATCCTGACCGCCCCCGTGGACGGCAGCGGCTACAATGAGAAATATGGTCTTCTGGGCTCCAACAAGTCCACCGAGGAGACGGTGAAGCTCTTCCCCCGGGAGTGCCAGGACCTGGTTGAGTCCATTCAGAAGATCATGCTGGAGAAGACCGGCAAGCACGTGGAGGTCATGGTCTACGGCGACGGCGCCTTCAAGGACCCTGTGGGCAAGATCTGGGAGCTGGCTGACCCGGTGGTCTCCCCTGCCTACACCGCTGGTCTGGAGGGCACTCCCAATGAGCTCAAGCTCAAGTACCTGGCCGACAACGACTTTGCCGACCTGTCCGGCGAGGCCCTGCGGGACGCCATCAAGGCGGAGATCCAGAAGAAGGACGGCAGCCTGGTGGGCAAGATGGTCTCCGAGGGCACTACTCCCCGCCGTCTCACCGACCTGATCGGCTCTCTGTGCGATCTGACCTCCGGTTCCGGCGATAAGGGCACCCCCATCGTCTACATCCAGGGTTACTTCGACAACTATACCACCGAATAACCGCAGAACAAAAAGGCCCCCGCGGCAAAACCGCAGGGGCCTTTTCTCCATTTGCTCAGCGGATGAAGTTGGTCCGCGCCTCCCGCTCGGCGGCCGGGGGCTCCACGCCCTGAGCCCGGCCCAGCTCGATGCAGCGCAGCAGCCAGGCCATATTCCGCCCCAGATTGCGCATGATCTGAAGTCCTTCCCGGTCCTGCTGCACCTCTTCCGGCCGGGTTCCATGGACCATGGGCCAGTAGGTGGAGGAGACCACCGGCATCTGGGAGATGGTGAAGTACTTGGTCAGCTGATCCAGCGAGGCCGTCGTGCCCGCCCGCCGGGCCGAGACCACCGCCGCAGCAGGCTTGTGGGCAAAGCACTTTCCGGCATAGAAGGCCCGGTCCAGAAAGCTGGTGAGCGCGCCGTTGGCCGAGGCATAATAGACCGGGGAGCCGACGATCAGGCCGTCCGCCCCCTCCATCTTCTCCAAAAAGGAATTGACCTCTCCGCTGGGGAGAACACATCCCTTTCCGGCGGCGCACCCGCCGCAGCCGGCACAGCCGTGGATGGCCTGCGTCCCGATCCAGAAGATCTCGGTCTCCACGCCGCACTGCTCCAGCATATCGGCCGCCTCCCGCAGCGCTGTATAGGTACACCCTTTTTCGTGGGGGCTTCCGTTGAGCAACAATACCTTCATATTCGCTTCCTCCTGTTCTGATGGGGCGGTGGGATGGCATCCTCCTCCGCCTCCCTCCTATTATATATATGGAGGGGGACACATTGGGACCACTCCGTCCCATCGTCTGCTTCCATTATACCGCACTTTCCCGCTTCCGTACAAATCCAATCCCGGAGGTATTCCACTTATGCCCGACGATATTGTCACATCCATTCAAAAGATGCACCAGGGTATGGTCACCTTTACCGCGGAGGAACTCCTCCAGATCTATGAGACCGCCCGCTCCACCGATCTGGAGGCCCTCCGCTCCGCCGCCCAGACCCTCTATCCCGACCGGAAGGACGACCGGGGCCTCCCCCCCATCGCCGTCTGGGAGGGGGGTGGACGTGCCTTCCCCTATGGTCCCCACGGGGATTACTGCCGCCCCGCCTTTACCATCACCAGCCCCCTGTGCCGGATGCTGGGGATCATGGAGGACGGGACCCCGCACTTCTATTGATCCGGGCCTCTCAAAAAGAAAAAAACTTTTCCTTGACAAGTCTATCCCGCCGTGCTATACTAAGCAAGTATTCAAATGTAGTAATTGATCGGCGCCTATGGAGTCAATTTTTCATTTTGACTTCATAGGCGCCGTTTTTTTGCTCAGTTATCCTGCTGGAAAGGAGGTATGTTCCATGCAAGGTACTGTCAAATGGTTTAACGATGAGAAGGGCTTCGGCTTTCTCTCCAACGACGGCGGCGGGGAAGATGTGTTTGTGCATTTTTCCGCCATCCAGACCGAGGGTTTCAAATCCCTGACTGAGGGCCAGAAAGTCACATTCGAGGTCGAGCGGGATCCACGGGATTCCCACAAACTGCGCGCAGCCCGCGTCTCCCTGGTGTAAGGGAGTGCACTTACACCGAACCCATTGAAATTTTTTATATTTAAAAGAGGTATGTTTTATGTTCCAAGACAAGATGATCGTTTGCAAAGATTGTGGCCAGGAGTTCACCTTTACCGCCGGTGAGCAGGAATTTTTCGCAGAGCGCGGCTTCCAGAACGAGCCCCAGCGCTGCAAGTCCTGCCGTGATACCCGCAAGGGCGGCGGCGGTTCCAGCAGCCGGGACAGCCGTCCCGCCCGCCAGATGTATGATGCCGTTTGTGCCTCCTGCGGCGTCTCCTGCAAGGTGCCCTTCGAGCCCCGCAATGACCGCCCGGTCTACTGCAGCGATTGTTTCCGCCGCTGATCCCAGATGCCGCGCACCCGAATCGGGTGCGCGGCATTTTTTGTGCATGGGATTGGAGATTCTTTTCACGGTTGTAAGCTCCCCGCTCTGGATATACTAGCGATGAGGTGATTTGATTATGAGACCATCCTTTTCGCCCGACGCGGCCTTCCAGAGCTGTCTGCAATCCCATCCTTCCGCCGCGCGCTTCTATCAGAATTGTTCTCCCCAGCAGAAGCAGGCTATCCTGAATCAGCTCCACCAGCTCAGCACACCCCAGCAGGTGCGCTCCTTCGCGGCCCATCTGCCCAGCGCGGCACTCTGAGCACGTTTCCTCTCTCCCGCCCCGCGGACATTGGTCTGCGGGGCGGATCGTTTGTCCCGGCGTATTGACTTTTCTCCCCCGCCCTCCTATAATCATTCCATGTCAATAATTGATATATCAACAAAGGAGGTATCCCGATGGAATATGCCGTCCATGTTCTGCTGGCCCGCACCACCCACGCCGTGCAGAACCATCTTCGGCCTCACCTGAGTAAGCTGGGCCTCTCCCTGGGTCAACCCAAGATCCTGCGCTGTCTGGTCCATCTGGGCCCCTGCTCTCAGCGGATGCTGGCCGACTGCTGTGAGGTGGACCCCTCCGCCATCTGCCGCATCCTGGATACATTGGAGCGGGATGGCTTTCTGACGCGCCGTCCCTCTCAGACCGACCGGCGCACCGGCGAGGTCTCCATCACCGACAAGGGCCGGGAGGCCTTTGCCGCCTGGGAGGACCAGTGTCAGACACTGGAGGATCAGATGCTGCACGACTTCTCCCCGGAGGAGCGCGCCCAGCTCCGGGACTTTCTCACCCGCGCCTACCGAAACGTGGGCGGACGCCTGCTGTGAGTGGGGGAGGAATGCGGTATGAAAGACTTGAAGCATATTTTTTCCTATCTGAAACCCTATCGCCGGGATCTCTTTCTGGCCATCTTTCTGGTCTTTGTGGAGTGTGTCTTTGAGATGCTTATCCCGCTGCTCATGACCGACATGGTGGACATCGGGGTGGCCAACCACGACATTGCCTTTCTCCTCCAACAGGGCGGAAAAATGGTGCTCTGCGCCGTCCTGGCCCTGGTGACCGGTCTGCTCTATGCCCGCTATGCCGCCCGGGCGGCCTATGGCTTCGGCGCGGAGCTGCGCCAGGCGGAGTACCGCCGGCTCCAGGACTACGCCTTCTCCAACCTGGACCGCTTCTCCACTCCCTCCCTGGTCACCCGCATGACCACCGATGTCACGGTCATGCAGAATGCGGTAAACGCCGGCCTGCGCCCCCTGGTCCGCAGCCCGGTCATGCTCTTTATGGGAATCGGTCTGGCCTTTTTCCTCAACCCGAGCCTGGCCCTGGTCTTTGTGCTCACCGCCCCCATTCTGGGCATCATTCTGGCCCTCATCGTACACAAGGTCAGCCCCCTCTATCGCCGGCAGCAGCAGGCGGTGGACCATGTCAACGGCCGCCTGCAGGAGAGCTTCACCGCCATCCGGGCCGTCAAGGCCTTTGTCCGGGGCAGCTATGAGACCGAACAATTTTCCAAGGTCAACGATGAGCTGACCGACGCCAGCCGGGACACTTTCCGCCACGCGGTCCTCAACCTGCCCGCCTTTCAGGCGGTGATGTACACCGCCATCGTGCTCATCCTCTGGCAGGGCGGGAAGCAGATGCTGGTGGGCGGAATGCTGGTAGGCGATCTGACCGCCTTCCTGAGCTATGTGCTCCAGGTGATGAATTCCCTGATGATGATCTCCAACGTATTTCTCCTCCTCACCCGCTCTCTGGCCAGCGCCCGACGCATCCGGGAGGTGCTGGAGGAGGTCCCCGCGCTCACCGACGCCGCCGCTCCGGTGGGGCCGGTCCCCAATGGGGAGATCGATTTTGAGGATGTGTCCTTTCAGTATGTGCAGGGCGCGCAGACCTATGCCCTCTCCCATGTAAACCTCCACATCCCGGCCGGGGCCACGGTGGGCATCCTGGGCGGCACCGGAGCGGCCAAGACCACACTGGTCCAGCTCATTCCCCGCCTCTATGACGCCACCCTAGGCACCGTCCGGGTGGGCGGACACGATGTGCGGGACTATGACCTTGGTACGCTCCGGGACGCAGTGGGCATCGTTCTGCAAAAAAACGTCCTCTTTTCGGGCACCATCCGGGACAATCTGCGCTGGGGCGACCCGGATGCCGACGACGATACCCTCTGGCAGGCCTGCCGCATGGCCTGCGCGGACGAGTTCCTCTCCCGGATGCCCGACGGACTGGACACCGATCTGGGACAGGGCGGCGTCAATGTCTCGGGCGGGCAGAAGCAGCGCCTGTGCATTGCCCGCACTCTCCTCAAGCGGCCCAAGGTCCTGATTTTTGATGACTCCACCAGCGCGGTGGATACCGCCACCGAGGCCAGCATCCGCCGAGCCCTCTCCTCCCTCTCCGATGTGACCAAGATCATCATCGCTCAGCGCGTCACCTCCGTGATGCAGGCCGATCAGATCATTCTCCTGGAGGACGGCAGGGTCCACGCCGTGGGCACCCACGATCAGCTTTTGCGGAGCGATCCCATCTACCAGGAGATCTATGCTTCCCAGATGAAAGGAGGTCAGAACGATGGCCAAGCCCTTTAACGGAAAACGCCCCCAGGACCTGGGGCAGACCCTGCGCACCTTCCTCTCCTATCTGGGCCGGCACCGGGTGCTGCTCATCCTGGTGGGGATCCTGGCCGCGGTCAGCGCCTCCGCCAGTCTCCTGGGCACCTATATGATCAAACCCATCGTCAACCAGGTCATGGAAGAGGGCAGCCTCTCCGGTCTGGCCGTGGGGGTGGCCATCGCCGCCGCCATCTATGCTACCGGGGCCCTGTCCACACTGGGCTACACACAGATCATGGTCCGGGCAGCCCAGAAGGTCCTCAGCGACATCCGCCGGGATCTCTTCGCCCATCTCCAGACCCTCTCTCTGCGCTTTTTTGACAGCCAGCGCAAGGGGGAGCTGATGAGCCTGTTCACCAACGACGTGGATACCATCTCTGATGCCCTGAACAACAGCTTTGCCATGCTAATCCAGAGCTTCATTCAGGTGGTGGGCACGCTGGCCCTTCTCTTCCTCCTCAACTGGCGGCTCTCCCTGATCGTGGTGGTGGGCTACGGCGGGATGTTCCTCTACATCCGGTACAGCGGCCAGCGGAGCAAATATTACTTCAAGCGGCAGCAGGAATACCTGGGCGAGCTGGACGCCTACATCGAGGAGATGGTGGCAGGACAGAAGGTGGTCAAGGTCTTCCGCCATGAGGAGGCCAACCTCCAGGGCTTCCTGGAACGCAACGAAAACCTGCGCCGGGCGGGAACCAGTGCCCAGAGCTTTGCCGGTACCATGATCCCCGCAGTGGTCAGCATCTCCTATATCAACTATGCCGTCATCGCCGTTCTGGGCGGGATCATGGTGATCCTGGGCTGGTCGGATGTGGGCAGCCTGGCCAGCTATCTGGTCTTTGTCCGTCAGTCCGCCATGCCCATCAACCAGTTTACCCAGCAGGGGAATTTCCTCCTGGCCGCCCTGGCCGGAGCCGAGCGCATCTTCGCCGTCATGAAGGAGGAGCCAGAGATCGACCAGGGCTCTGTGGAGCTGGTCCGCACGGAAGGAGGTCCTTCCCCGTGGGCCTGGCGGGACCCGGCCCAGCCCGGTGCGCCCGACGTGCCCCTCCGGGGGGATGTGCGCTTTGACCATGTGCAGTTTGGATATGAGCCGCGGCAGACCATCCTCCACGACCTCTCCCTCTACGCCAAGCCGGGTCAGAAGATCGCCTTTGTGGGCTCCACCGGCGCGGGCAAGACCACCATTACCAACCTCATCAACCGATTTTATGAGGTGAGCGGCGGCACCATCACCTACGATGGGATCGACGTCCGGCGCATCCGCAAGGACCACCTGCGCCGCAGCCTGGGTATGGTCCTCCAGGACACCCACCTCTTCACCGGCACCATCGCGGACAACATCCGCTTCGGCAAGCTGGATGCTACGCAGGAGGAGATCGAACGGGCTGCCGTCATCGCCAACGCCGACTCCTTCATCCGACGGCTCCCCCAGGGCTACGATACGCTGGTCACCGGGGACGGGGCCAACCTCTCCCAGGGTCAGCGTCAGCTCCTGGCCATCGCCCGGGCCGCCGTGGCCGATCCCCCGGTGCTCATTCTGGACGAGGCCACCTCCTCCATCGACACCCGCACCGAGTCTCTCATTGAGCAGGGGATGGACCGGCTGATGGAGGGGCGTACTGTCTTTGTCATCGCCCACCGCCTCTCCACCGTGCGCAATGCCGACGCCATCCTGGTTCTGGAGCAGGGCCGGGTGGTGGAGCGGGGCAGCCACGCCGAACTGCTGGCGCAAAAGGGCATCTACTACCAGCTCTATCACGGCATGTTCGAGCTCTCCTGACCCTCGCTTTCTGCGGAACTGTTTGGGGGCGGGGACCAGAATGGTCCCCGCCCCTTCTCTTTTCTGTGGCGCAATCCGCCCGGTTCTGCTTGTTTCTCCCGGCGCGGCATGGTATACTTGGCAGTTGACCGGTGTTTCCGGTCAGACCCCGTCATATGAAAGGAGCGTCCCATGTTTATTCTGGAACTGTTCAAGTCCCTGCTGTTCGGCGTTGTGGAGGGCATCACCGAGTGGCTGCCCATCAGCTCGACCGGGCATCTCATTCTGCTGGATGAGTGCATCCAGCTGCGCGTGTCCACCGAATTTATGGATATGTACCGCTACGTCATTCAGCTGGGCGCCATTCTGGCCGTCCTGGTCCTCTTTTTTCACAAGCTCAACCCCTTCTCTCCCCGGAAAAATACCTTGCAGCGCACCCAGACCTGGACGCTCTGGGGAAAGGTCGTGCTGGCCTGTATCCCCTCGGCCGTCATCGGACTGCCTCTGAATGACTGGATGGACACCCACCTGATGACCCCCTGGGTGGTGGCTGCCGCCCTGATCGTCTATGGTGTGGGCTTCCTAGTCATTGAAAACCGGCATGCCGCCCCCACTCTGCGCCGCACGGACGATCTCTCCTGGAAAATCGCCCTGTACATCGGTCTCTTCCAGACCCTGTCCATCATCCCCGGCACCTCCCGCTCCGGCGCCACGATCCTGGGCGCCATTCTCCTGGGCTGTGCCCGCCCGGTGGCCGCAGAGTTCTCCTTCTTCCTGGCGATCCCCACCATGGTGGGGGTCAGCGTGCTCAAGCTGGGCTCCTTCTCTGCCAAAAAGCTGATGGCCGGTCAGGCTCTCTTTACCGGAGAAGAGGCCGCCATCCTGCTGGTGGGATTCGTGGTCTCCTTCCTGGTCTCCCTGCTGTGCATCCGCTTCCTGATGGACTTCGTCAAGAAGCATGACTTCAAGCCCTTTGGCTGGTATCGCATTGTCCTGGGCGTGATCGTGCTGCTCTTCTTTGGCGCCCGCGCCCTTCTGACAGCCTGATCCAGCCATTCCTGCTTGGTATCTATAATATCTCAGCAAGATTCTTATTGCACAAAAAAGATCCACCGTTTTCCCGGTGGATCTTTTCTTTTTAAGATACTTTTGTTCTGTATTCTATTTCTTTTCCTCCGTGGGGAGGCTTTCTCCTACCTGGTCGACCGCGTTCTTTCCCGCCTCCAGCAGCTTGGGCAGCCAGCGTGGGACCGGCGCGCCCATGGCCATGGCGTTCTCCCCGATGGAGCCAAGCTCCGTAATGCAGTACCACACCAGCACCAGTGGACAGACCAGTCCGCGGTAGGTCATGGGAAGCTGGATGACCGGAAGCTGGTCCAGCACCAGGCAGAGCAGCAGATCCGCCCCGGCGGCCACTAAAACCACCACGATCATACCCGCCTTATGCCAGATCCCGTCCCGGGCGGTCTGGGAGGACCACTTTCCCGCCTTGGCCGCCGCAGCCGAGCCTGTGATATAGTCCAGGCACATACAGCCCAGCCAGCCCACAACGAGCCAGCCCAACCACCCCCAGAAGGCGGTCAGACCGCCCAACAGAGCGGTCCCGGCGGCTTTCCACGCTTTCACATGATTCAGATCCATATCCATCACCTCCTTTCACTCCACCTGTGCCTTGGCATGGAACGGCCCGCCGCAGCCAAGTTCCCTCCGGACCGGAGGCCGGCGCATACCCTCTATGGCAATGCTATGCTCCGCACAGCGCGAAGGTGTGCCGCGGCAGAACCTCTCGGTACGTCCCATGTTCCAATCCATCTCCATCGTACCTTCCTCTCTTTCCTCATTTCTCCGCCCTTTGGCGGTCCAATCTCCCCTCTCGGGGCTTCAGCAGATGTACTTGCGATTGCGCCAGTAGGACGGCTCATAGTAGTGGCGCAGGGTGTTGCCGATCTCCCGCGTCTCCCGGAGCATCTGACGCAGCAGCCGAAGATCGTGCTCCATCGCCTTCTGCTCCTCGGGCAGCAGCTCCGGCAGGAGGCGGCTGCGGCAGGCAATATCCTGTTTCAGCCGCTCCGCCTCCTCCAGATACCGCTCTGATAATTCCAGCAGTGTTGCCATATACTCCTCCCTTTTAGCTCTTTTTAAGATACTTTTTGTTTGAAAAAAAGAGCCATACAAAACCTTTCTTAAATATCTTGTCAGGATACCAATAGTATACTCAGCCAAAAGCATCTTGTCAAGATACTTTTGAGTTTTTCTTTGCCCATTGTGATATGCACTCCGCCGTGTTACCATACTAATCGTGTGGTGTACCCTGTTTTCCAACCCACCTTATCATTCTGAAAAGGAGGCTCTCTTCATGCCTGACCATAAAACGATCCCCCTCCGCAGTGAAATTCCGGAGGCCTATACCTGGAATACTGCCGACCTCTATCCCACGGACGACGCGTGGCATACGGATGCCCAGCTCCTCCGCACCCAGATCGACACCCTGGGCAGCTATGCCGGGCGTCTGGGCTCCGGCGCGGATACGCTGTACGACTATGTCACACTGGAGCAGGAGGCCGGCGAGCGGCTCTCCAAGCTGCTGGACTATGCCCAGCGCAAAAGCGACGAGGATACCCGCGTAGACACCTATCAGGCCATGGTGGGCAAGGCCATGTCCCTCTATGTGGACTTCCTGCGCGCCACCGCTTTTGAGACGCCGGAGGTCCTCTCCATTCCGGAGGAGCAGCTGGAGGCCTTCTATGCCCAAAAGCCGGAGCTGACCCTCTACCGCCGCTATTTCCACAACATCCAGCGCCGCCGTTCCCATACCCTCTCGGACGCCGAGGAGCGGCTCCTGGCCGCCGCCGGTGACATGGCCCAGGCCCCGGATGATATTTTCTCCAAGCTGACCGACGCCGATCTCACCTTCCCCCCGGCGGTGGACAGCCAGGGGGTGCAGCATCCTCTCTCCAACGCCTCCTACACCCTCCTCATGGCCAGCGAGGACCGCGCCCTGCGCAAGTCGGCCTTCGAGGGGCTGTATGCCTCCTACGGCGGAATGAAGAATACCCTGGCCGCCACGCTGTCCTCCCAGGTCAAGCAGCTGCAATTCTTTGCCACCGCCCGCAAATACCCCAGCGCCCTCTCCGCCTCTCTGGATGCCAATCACGTTCCGGAATCGGTCTATCACACCCTCATCCGCACGGTCCGGGCCAATTTGGACAAGATGCACCGGTATGTCCGCCTCCGCCGGAAGCTGCTGGGGGTGGATGAGCTGCATATGTATGATGTGTATGCTCCCATGGTCTCGGGCGGTGTTACGGCCTTCCCCTACGACCAGGCCAAGGAGACCGTCTACCAGGCCATGGCTCCCCTGGGGGAAGAGTACCAATCCATCCTCCGGGAGGCGCTGGATCACCGCTGGATCGATGTGTACGAAAATGTGGGGAAGCGCTCGGGCGGATACATGTCGGGTGCCATGGTCCACCCCTATATTCTCCTCAACTATCAGGATGATCTGGACAGCATGTTCACCCTGGCCCATGAGCTGGGGCACGCCGTCCACTCCTACCGCTCCAACCGGGACCAGCCCACGGTCTACCGGGACTATGTGATCTTTGTGGCCGAGGTGGCCTCCACCTGCAATGAGACCCTGCTGATGGAGCATCTGCTCGCCCGTACCTCCGACAAGCGCTCCCGCGCCTTCCTCATCAACCATTTCCTGGAGCAGTTCAAGAGCACCCTCTACCGGCAGACCATGTTTGCGGAATTTGAGCTGCGCATGGGCGAGCTCGCCGCCCAGGGGGAGACCCTGACCGCCGACCTCCTGTGCCGGGAGTACAAGGCCCTCAACGAGGCCTATTTCGGTCCCGACATGGTCTCGGATGACGCCATCGCCCTGGAGTGGTCCCGCATTCCCCACTTCTACTACAACTACTATGCCTTCCAGTATGCCACCGGATATTCCGCCGCCATCGCGCTGTCCCGCCGCATCCTCTCCGGCGGACCCCAGGCCGTGGAGGACTATCTGCACTTCCTCTCCGGCGGATGCAGCCAGGACCCCATCGACCTGCTGAAGGGCGCCGGGGTGGATATGACCTCCCCCCAGCCCATCCAATCCGCACTGGACCTGTTCGATCAGCTGCTGGATGAGATGGAGTCCCTCATGGAGGCGTAATTTTCCCAAGGCTCCGGGCGGACAAATTGGTCTGCCCGGGGCCTCTCCAAATTTATCTGTTCTTTTTTCAATTTAGGGTTGACAAATGCGTCACGAAACGCTATAATATCCAACGTTGAGTCGCCGGTCCGGCGGCGCGATAAGTGAATATGGGGGTATAGCTCAGCTGGGAGAGCGCTTGAATGGCATTCAAGAGGTCAGCGGTTCGATCCCGCTTATCTCCACCATGAAAAGACTTGAAACTTCGGTTTCAAGTCTTTTTTGCGTTGGGCGCTCTGCTAAATTGCACAAGTTTTACACTTCTCTTTTGGCTGCTCCTAGAAAATTTCACAGATACCACTTGCTTTTTTTTGCACTTCGTCGTATACTCTTATTATGACTTTTGCCTTTTGGCAAACGGAGAATATGAAAGGTAGGGAATTCGGATGGACAAAGTCAAGCTTTTGTTGGTTTGCGGCAGTCCCCGCCCAAAGGCGCGTTCCGCCACCTACGCCGGTCTGATGGCTGCGATGGAGGGAGCTCAGAGCATCGATGGGGTCGAGGTGGAACTGGTGGAGCTCTTCGGCCGAAAAATCGCACCCTGTATCCATTGCAACAAGTGTCTGCGGGACGACTCGGACCGCTGCACGGTATTCCACGATGATATGGACGAACTGTATGATAAGTTCTTCCAGGCGGACGGCATCATCATCGGTTGTCCGGTCTATGATATGAACGTCACTGCCCAGCTGGCACAGTTTTACAGCCGCTTCCGCTCTTCCTGGAAGCTGAGCGTCGACAACACCTCTTTCTTCCAGTACAAGGTGGGCGCCGGTATCGTGGTGGGCGGAACCCGCAACGGCGGACAGGAGGCGGTGCTCCGCTCCATCCACAATCTGTTTTCCACCCACGGCATCAACATCTGCTCCTGCGGCGGCGGAATCTACGGCGGCGCCATGCTGTGGAATCCCGGTGACGGCTCCACGACCATGGACGATCCCATCGGCATCGATAACTGCCGGACGCTGGGCCGGAAGGTGGCCCAGGTGGCCAAGGCCCTCAAGGCCGGACACGAGATGGTATAAAAAACGGCCGGGAACACACGCTTTTTCCGATCTGCAAAAACCGGGGACAGGCAGCCTGTCCCCGGTTTTTTTCACGTCCGTGTAGGGCGCGGAGCTTCTCCCCCGCCCTGGTCGAATTCCTCAGAATCCGCTGTGATACCGCTGGCTTTTTCTCCACTTGACAAAGCGGTCGGTTTCTAGTACCGTTATACCCGCAAAGGGAGTGGAAAAAGGAGTGGGGGCTCTGTGAGTCAAAAGGAATTGTTTGATCTGGTCCTTCTGTTGGGGGAGACCATGCTCTCCAACGGAGGAGAAATTTTTCGCACCAATGAGCTGATGGTCTACGCCGCCCGGCAGTTCGGTCTGCGGGAGTGCAGCGTCTTTACCATCGCCAACGGTATTTTTGTCTCTGCCATTGTGGAGGGCGAGCTCTATTCCTGTCAGGTACGGCATATTCCGCTCACCCCCATCCACCTGGAGCGGGTGGAGGCCATGAACGATCTCTCCCGGCGGATTGCGGCCGGTGTGGTTGGTCCGGAGGAGGCCAAGGCCGAAGTACACCGCATTCGCGCCATCAAGGGCGCGGGGCCAGTGGCCCTCACCCTGGCTTCCGCTCTGGGCGCCGGCGGATTCGGTTTTCTCTTCGGCGGAAATCTGCGGGACTGCGCCATGTCCGCCCTGGCCGGGCTGCTGCTCTATGTGTTCATCCTCAATTTCTGCAACCGCTTCCACATCCGCAAGGTGATGACCAATATCCTCAGCAGTGTGCTGGTCACGCTGTTCTGCTGCGTGGCGCTCCACCTGGGGCTGGGAGACCATCTGGACAAGATGATCGTGGGCGCCATCTTCCCTCTGGTGCCCGGCGTGCCCCTTACCATTGCCGTGCGCAATTTTATGGAAAATGATTATATCGCCGGTCTGGTCCGTCTGACGGACGCCGTACTGGTCGCCGGCTGTATCGCGGTCGGCGTGGGCTGCGTCATCACGACCTGGAATACGCTCTTTGGAGGGATCGTCCTATGAATCTCACCCATTTTCTTCTGGAGCTGGTGGCCGCCGCGGTGGGTACCGTCGGCTTTTCCATTCTGTTTCAGGTAGCACCCCGTCATTTCCCCTTCTGCGGCCTGGTAGGGGCCATCGGCTGGCTGGTTTACCGGCTGGTGCAGTGGAGCTCCGACTCCACGCCTCTGGCCACCTTTCTGGCCACCCTGGTCCTGACCGCATGCGCCCGGTGGTTCTCCACCCTGCGGCGGACGCCCACCCTGGTCTTTCTCCTCAGCGGTATCTTTACACTGGTGCCCGGAGCCTATATCTACTATACCGCGTACTATATCTTTATGAACCAGCCGGATGAGGCGGTGGCCCAGGCCTATACCACGCTGATGTTTGCCGTGGCCATCGCGCTGGGAATTTTGGCGGGCTACTCGCTCCCCGCCCGGCTCTTCGGCTGGCGGCGCAACGTCAATCCGCAGGACGGAAACAATCCGCAATGACCTTCGCCCTCTGTTTAGAAAAGCGTCCCGATCTCTCTGTGTCGATACACAGTGGAAGATCGGGACGCTTTTTTCCATTCCGTTTAGGCAAAGAGCTTTCGGCCGCTGGTACAGGGGATGTTCATCTCCTCCCGGTATTTGGCCACCGTGCGGCGGGAGATCTGACAGCCCTCCTCGGTCATCAGCTCACACAGATGCTGGTCGGAGAGGGGCTTATGCTTGTCCTCCTCGTCGATCAGCCGGCGCAGAAGGGCCTTGGCCGTATCGGGAGACATGCCCTCGCCGCCCTCCCCCAGCTTGCGGGAAAAGAAATAGGAGAGGGGATAGAGCCCCTTGTCACACTGGAGGTACTTGTCCTTCACTGCCCGGCTCACCGTGGACTCATGTACGCCCACCACCTCAGCCACGTCAGACAGCGCCAGCGGCAGCAGATGCCCCGGTCCCTGGCGGAAAAATTCCTCCTGGAACTTCAAAATACATTTCGCGCAGGACAGCAGCGTACTGCGCCGCTGCTCGATGCTCCGCATGACCCATTTGGCCTGGCGCACTTTATCGGACAGATAATTCTGTACCTCCTGCTCTCCGCATTCCCGGAGCATCCGGGTATAATACCCGCTCAGGCTCAACTCCGGAAAGCACTGGTCATTGGGATATACTTCAAAATGGTCATACTCCCACACCACCCGGAGATCGGGCGTGATGTAGTGGGGCGCCTCCCGACCGGCAAACCCCGCGCCCGGGCGGGGATTCAGGGTGCGGATACGGTCACAGGCCGTCCGCACCTTCTGGGCATCGGCTCCCACACGCCGGGCGATCAAGCCGTACTGGTTGCGGGCCAGCGGCTCCAGACACTCCTGGGCGATCCGCAGGGCAAGCAGATCTCTGGGATAGAGCCGCCGCAGCTGGATACACAGGCACTCGGACAGATTGCGCGCGCCCACCCCCGCAGGCTCCAGACTCTGGAGATGACGCAGCCCCTCCTCCAGATCGGCCATCGGCAGACCGGAATCCTCGGCCAGGACTTCCAGTGATTCATCCAGCCAGCCGCTGCGGTCCAGACTCTCGGCCAGGAAGATCACACTCTCCCGGATGGCGGGATCCAACTCCATCCCGCGGATCTGAAAGAGGATGTGCGCATACAGCGTCTCCTCCTCCCCCTGGTCCACGCCGTAATTCTCCAGCGGGCGGTCCTCGTCATCCTGTTGGTAGTAAGTACGGTTCTGCCGGTCATTGCTCTCCAGCCACTCCAGCTTCCGCCGGAGGAGCTCCCCGTCCTCTTCCCCCGAGTCAAAGCGGTCCTCCCGCTCCAGCACCGGGTTCTCCTGAAGGGTCTTGTCCACAAATTCCATCAGTTCCTGTGTCCCCATCTGGAGGATCTCCATGGACTGCATCATCAGGGGAGAGAGCGTCTGCGTCTGTTTTTGTACAAGGTTCAGTTCCATTCATCTCACCACTTGGCGGCAGCCCCATGGCACCGCATCTCTTTCTCTACCAATTCTCTTGCTTTTTTGCCTAATAAATCCAGCTAATATACCGGATTCCTGCGCTATTCTCGACATAGTATAGCATGGCCCTGTACATATTTCAATTCCCATTTATGAGTTGGCACATAATTTGCTGTTTTCCCATCCGTTTGATAAGATAATCTACATTCGTTGTTTATCTTGACATGTGTTGTTTTGCGTGCTATGCTATCTCACACCATCCCAGGCACACCGGAAAGGAGCATCCCTATGACGCAAACAATCCGCCGTTCCAAGGAGGACCTGCGGCAAAAACGTACCCGGCACCTGCTGGTGCAGGCTCTGGTCGCACTGCTGGAGGAGCAATCCTTCTCCTCCCTCTCCGTGGTGGACATCTGCCAGCGCGCCATGGTCCACCGCACGACCTTCTATGCCCATTTTGAGGATAAACAGGCGCTGCTGCACTATACCATCGAAAGCATCCTCCAGGAATTTGAGATCTCGGCAGCCTCTCCCTCCCTCTCTCCGCACGACTTCTTCCTGGCCGTGGCCCACAGCGCGCTGGTCTTCCTCAGCCAGCACCGCAGCCTGTTCCAGGTGGGACTGGGCACGCAGGATCACTTCGGCGCACTGGCGCTGGAGTCCACCCTGTCTCAGCGTATGTCCCAACATCTGACTCAGCCCTCTTTTCAAGGTATTTGGGGCGATCTGAATCCCGAAATCACGGCCCATTTCTATGCCGGCGCAATGGCGAGCCTCGTCTACTGGTGGGTGGAGCACAATATGCCCGTGACCGAAGAGGTCCTGGTACGCCATCTGGACCACTTCCTGCCCGGCCGATCCATCTGTGCGGAGAAAGGCTGACCGATGTCTCAGAGTAAAAACAGTGAAACCTTCCTTATCAAGCTCGCCCGCTTCATCGTAGACAAGCGCAAGGCGCTCTATCTGGTCTTTCTGGCGGCCAGCATCTTCTGTGCTGCTTCCATCAACAAGGTGCAGATCAACAATGACATCACCTCCTATCTCCCCGCCGACACCGAGACCCGCCGGGGCCTCACCATCATGGAGGAGGAGTTCGTCACCCTGGGCACCGCAAATGTCATGGTGTCCAACATCACCTTTGAGCAGGCAGATGCCCTCTCACAGCATATTTCCCAGATCGAAGGGGTCTCCGAGGTGGTCTTTGATCACACAGAGGAGCACTACAAGGACTCCTCCGCCCTCTTCTCCGTCACCTTTGACGGGGAGGAGACCGACCCCGATACCGTGGCGGCCATGGAGTCCATCAATACCCTTCTGGAGGGCTATGACGCCTATCCCTCCACCACGGTGGGCCGGGATATTTCGGTCAGCCTCCAGAAGGAGATGTCGGTCATTCTGCTCATCGCGGCGACCGTCATCGTGATCGTGCTGACCTTCACCTCCAAGAGCTATATGGAGGTCCCCGTTTACCTCATTGTCTTTGCCGTGGCCGCCATTTTGAACATGGGGACCAACTTCATCTTCGGCACCATCTCCTTTATCACAAACTCCATTGCCATTGTCCTTCAGCTGGCGCTGGCCATTGACTACGCCATCATCTTCTGCCACCGCTATATGGAGGAGCGGGACAACGGACTGGACGCCCGGGATGCCGACATCACCGCCCTCTCCAAGGCCATTGTGGAGATCTCCTCCTCCAGCCTCACCACCATCTCCGGTCTGGTGGCCCTGATGCTCATGCAGCTGCGCATCGGCTTTGATATGGGCATCGTCCTGGCCAAGGGCATCGTATGCAGCATGCTGTGCGTCTTCCTGCTCATGCCCGGTCTGCTGATGCTCTTCCATACCCCCATCGAGCGCACCCGGCACCGGAATCTGGTTCCCAAGATCACCTTCTGGGGCCAGGGCGTGGTCAAGCTGCGTTTTCTGCTTCCCCCCATCTTCCTGGTGGTGGTGATCGTCTGCGCGGTCCTCTCCAATGGCTGCGACTATGTCTTTATCGACACGGACACCGACTTTGACAACAAGCCCGAGTGGCGCATTGCCGACGAGAAGGTGGCCGACACCTTTGGCCAGACCAATACCATCGCCCTTCTGGTCCCCCGGGGCGACTACGAGAAGGAGGGCCAGGTCCTCCGGCAGGTGGAAGCCCTCCCCAACATCACCTCGGCCACGGGCCTTGCCAATATCGAGGTGGAGGACGGTACTTATCTGACCGACCAGCTCACCCCCCGTCAGTTTGCAGAGCTGGCCGGCGTGGATGTGGAGCTGGCCCGGCTTCTCTATCAGGCCTACGGCCTCTCCAACGAGGAATACGGGGCCATCTTCCAGGACGTGGACCAATACACAGCCCCCCTGGTGGACGTCTTTGAGTTCCTGTTAGAGCAAAAGGACAAGGGCGTGGTCTCCCTGAGCGGAGAGCAGGCCCGGGAGGTGGAGGACCTCCAGGAGACACTGGACGCCGGGCTCAAGCAGCTGCGGGGCGAACACTGGTCCCGCCTGGTCTTTGTGGCCGATCTCCCCCAGGAGGGCGAAGAGACCTATGCCCTCCTGGATCAGATCCGCAGCATCGCCAAAGCCCACTACGGTGACGATGTGGTGCTGGTGGGCAACTCCACCAACGCCTTCGACCTCTCCAGCTCCTTCTCCGGTGACAACCTGAAGATCAGCATTTTGACCGCCCTGTTCGTCATGGTCATCCTGCTCTTTACCTTCAAGTCCGCCGGACTTCCCATCCTGCTGGTGCTGACCATCCAGGGCTCGATCTGGATCAACTTCTCCTTCCCCGCTCTCACGGGGACCAACATGTTCTTCCTCAGCTATCTGGTGGTCTCCTCCATTCAGATGGGCGCCACCATCGACTACGCCATTGTCATCACCAACCGCTATCTGGATCTCAAGACCCGGATGGACCGCAGGGAGGCGGTGGTCCAGGCCCTGAACCAGAGCTTCCCCACGGTACTCACCTCGGGCAGCGTCATGTCGGTGGCCGGCTTCCTCATCGGCAATATCTCCACGGACGCCACCATCGGCTCGGTGGGACTGGCCCTCGGACGGGGCACCCTCACCTCCATCCTGCTGGTCATGACCGTCCTGCCCCAGCTCCTGCTGCTGGGTGACGCCCTCATTGAGCGCACCGCCATCACCCTCAACCGGGACCGGAAGCAGCGCTTCAACCAGGGCACCATGCGCCTGGATGGCCATGTCCGGGGGCATGTCTCCGGCTTCATCGACGGTGAGTTCAAGGGCGTGCTCCACGGCAGTGTGGACGCCCTCATCGAGAGCCATTACCAGAAACCCGATCTCTTACAGGAGGAAGACCATGAAGACCATCCTTAAACGTTCCGCGGCGGCGCTGCTCTCCCTGGTCCTCTGCCTGAGTCTGCTCCCTCCCGCCTGGGCTGCCGGGGATACCATTTCTATCTCCAGCATCACCGATTTTCTAGACTTTGCTCAGTCCTGCCAGAGCGACGCCTATTCCAAAGGGCTGACCGTGGAGCTTCAGACCGATCTGGATCTCTCGGGCAGCGGATTTACCTCTATCCCGGTCTTCTGTGGTACCTTCCACGGAAACGGCCACAAGATTACCCACTTCTACCACACCCAGCGGGGTTCCCAGGCCGGCCTGTTCCGCCGCATCGAGGCGGGCGCGTTGGTCTCCGATCTGACGGTGGAGGACGCCGTCCTCTCCCCCGAAGGCTCCCGCTCCGATGTGGGAATTCTGGTCGGACAGAACCGCGGCACCCTTGCCAACTGCACCGTCTCCGGCCAGGTGGAGGGGGAGAGCCGGGTGGGCGGACTGGCCGGCATCAACGAGACCGGCGGCGTGATCCGCGGCTGCACCAACCAGGCCGAGGTAAAGGCCTCCGCCGACGCCGGCGGCATCGTCGGGCACAACGACGGGCTCGTGGAGCACTGTGTGAACCACGGTCCCGTCAACCAGGACGGCGAAGCCAGCGCACCCAGCAACACCGGCGGCATCGCCGGCCGTTCCACGGGCACCATCCAGTTCTGTGAAAATGACGCCGACCTGGGATACCCCCATCTGGGCTACAACACCGGCGGCATCGTGGGGCTCCAGAGCGGAGCGGTGGTCTCCTGCCGCAACACGGGGAGCATCTTCGGCCGCAAGGATGTGGGCGGCATCGTGGGACAGCTGGAGCCCCATGTGGAGCTCTCTTTCGGGACGGACCCTATGGAGGAATTGGATGCGGCCCTCTCCAACCTCTCCGGGCAGATGCAGACCCTCTCTGACCAGCTCAGTGACGCTGCTGGAGACGCCGCCCAGGACACCCAGGCCATCAGCGACGCCATGGACGCCATCCGGGATCGGACACATGCCGCCGGTACCGAGGGAATGGAAGACGCGGATGCCGCCATCCAGACCATCTATACCGCCTCACAGTCCATGGGCCAGGCCCTGGACCTCCTGCTGGACTGCACCGATTCCTTCCGGGCCGACGCCGAGCGGCAGCTCAGCGCCATGGACAAATCCATCTCGGACCTGCGCACCGCGGCCGATCACCTGGCGGGAGATGCCGATGCCGGTCTTACCGACGCCTTTGACACCCTGGAAAGTGACCTCTCCCGCATCCAGCGGGAGGTGGACCAGGGGATCGGCGGCAATCTGGACGCCCTCCACCGCGATTTGGAGCAGCTCCAGAACTTTGTGAAAGATGTGGCGCGCATCGTCAGCGGGGATGGCTCGCTGAGTGAAAAGCTCGCCGCCCTGCGGGAGGCGGCCGATGCCATCCAGAGCGTGGACATCCGCGGCCATCTGGACGGTATCCGCACTGCCATCGGCAACATCGCCTCCATCAGCAAGAGCCTCAGCTCTTCCCTCAACCGCATCTATCAGGACACCAGTGACGACCTTCAGGAGGACTGGGACGATGCCGATGCCGCTCTCTCCGCCCTGGACAAGGCCACCGATGCCCTGCGGAAGAGCGCTTCCGCCTATGGGCAGTCCGCCAGTGACTCCCTCCATACGGTGAGCACCCAGACCGATCTCATCTCTGACACCCTCAAAGCCTATTGGGACACCGCCAGCGACAAGGGACAGAGTGCGGCCGACGACATTGATGCCCAGCTCTCCCTGATCCACGACCAGGTGGAGAAGATGACCAGCGGCGCCTCCTCGGTCAATCAGGACGTCCACACCACCACGACCGCCATCCTCACCCAGCTGGATGTGGCCCGGGCCGCCATCCGGGCGCTGACCGACCAGCCGAAAAAGACGGTGCAGGACATCTCCGCCGACCATGCGGACACCGGTCCGGGCCGAATCAGCACCTGTACCAATACCGGCGTCATCCAGGCCGATGCCAATGTGGGTGGGATCGCCGGTATGGTCTCCCTGGAGCTGGGGGAGGACCCGGAGCAGGATCTGGACCTGGAGGATGAGCAGGTTCTAGTGGACACCACAGTCCTGCTCACCGCCACCGTTCTGGGCTGCCGCAACGACGGAGATATCACCGCCAAAAAGGACTCGGCCGGCGGCATTGTTGGCCGGGGCGAGGTAGGCGCCATTCTCCAGTGCGTCAGCCGCAGCCGTGTGGAGACGGATGACGCCGGACAGGCCGGCGGGATCGCCGGGCTCTCCCGCTCGGTCATCCGGGACTGTGCCGCCCAGGCCGAACTGAAGGGCGGCGACGCCCTGGGCGGGATCGCCGGCGAGGGCCGGGACATCTCCGGCTGTCTCGCCATGACCGTCATCGACAGTTCCGGCGAACAGCTGGGCGCCGTGGCCGGGACCGCCGACGGCACGGTCTCTGAGAACTACTTCCTCCAGGAAGAGCTGGGGGGCGTGGACGGCATGAGCTACACCGGCCAGGCCGAAGGGCTCTCCTATGATGCCTTCTCCGCACTGCCCGATCTGCCCGCCGATTTTCTGGATTTCCAGGTCGCCTTTGTCTCCAACGGAACGGTGATCCGCTCCATTCCTGTGGAATACGGCGGCAGCATAGACCCCTCGGACATCCCCGACGTCCCCGTCTGGGAAGGGCGCTACGGCACCTGGGAGGACTTCCCACAGGTCAATCTCCGCCGCAGCGTCACGGTCCACGCGGTCTATGACAACTGGACCACCACCATCTCCTCGGGCGGCACACAGCCCCTGCTCCTGGCCGAGGGCAGCTTTTCACCTGCGGCCCGTCTGAGCATTGCCGACTGGAACTGTGATGCCGCCCTGCTCCCCTCCGGCCTCAAGGTGCTGGACAGCACTTCCTACGACATCACCGATCCCGACGCGGAGGTCCCCTCTCAGGTCACACTGCGCCTGCGCAGTGAGGACCCCTCCGCCCGGGTCTTCCTCCTGGAGGACGGAGCACTGACCGAGCTGGATGCCACCGTGGACGGCAGCTATCTGGTCTGTTCCGCGCCCTCCTCCGGTTCCCTCCTTCTGGCCGTGAAGCCGGGGCCCTCCCTCCCCCTGCTGATTGGCTGCGGCGGGGGTGTCCTTCTTCTGATGGCCGGCGGCCTGCTCCTCTTCCGGCGTCGGCGCGCCACGCCCCGGAGCACTCCGGCGGCCGAAACCGAGCAACCTTCCGCACCGGTATAAGAACAAAAAAAGCGGGCCGTCTGCTTTCCGGCAGACGGCCCGCTCTCTTGCACTCTGTTCAGTTTTCCTCCCGGCGGGGCATCCGGGAGAGCTTTACGCAGGCCATGATGACGCCCACCAGGAACCAGTAGATAAACATATTCCGGGGATAGAACCAGGTGTACTCGGCAAAGCCGATCACCAGAATCCCGCAGAAGGCTCCCAGGGCGGCGGCCAGCATATGGCGCACTCGCTTGTCCATGGTCTGATAGTACTGCTTCACGCCGGTCTTGAGGGTGTAGGCCAGCATGGCCAGATAGCTCAAAAAGCCCCAGATTCCCGTCTCGCCCCACATCTGGAGGTAGTTGTTGTGTAGATGAATGGGGAAGCTCCCGTCATACATGGCCGGGTAGGCGTGGAAGGCCTGCTTCATCACGTCAGTGCCCAGGCCCACGCCCTTGTACCAGTAGTCCCGCATCAGATCCACTGATGCATCATAGATAGCCAAGCGGTAGCGGGTGGAGGAGTCCTTCAAATTGCCGATGGTGAGGATGCGGTTATAGATGGTCTCGGGCAGGAAGGGAATGAGACACAGACCGGCCACCAGCATCACCGGCACCAGGCGCCAGTTCTCCAGGGCGATGAATACACATATCGCCAAGGCCAGGCCGATCCAACTCGCACGGCCGTAGGTCAGGCCAATGGCCGCCACGCAAGGGAAGAGGGCCACAAAGGACCAAAAGCGGCCCCGCACCGTTTTAGCCGAGAGCAGAATCGCCAGATCCAGCGGGATGAGCATGGCCAGAAGCTCCGCGAAGTTATTGGGGTTATCAAAGAAGGAGTAGACCCGCCCGGGCATGCCGTAGTTGACGGTCATATCCTGCTGGGAGGCCACGATCTCCACGCCCACATAGCCCTGATAGCAGCCATACAGGGCGGCCACCGTGATTCCGGCCACCGCCAGCGCCACCATCAGCCGGAGCTGCTCATACCGCTTCACCGAGCTGACCACCAGCACCACGATGAGGAAGGAGATCACATGGAACGAGAAGAAGCGCATGGACAGGCGGGTGGACAGACTGGCCACCAGCGCACAGCCGATGCACATGAGATAGAAGAGCATATAGGGCCCGAAGATGGTGCTCTCCAGATGGTGCTTGGGCCGGGATGCGCTTCCCACCACAAAGAGGGCGGTCACACCCACCGCGCCCAGCAGGCCGTAGGCATTGTTCCAGATCTGGTGGGGGGCGATCAGCATCACCAGCAGGAAGAGGCCCATCAGGAAGAAGCTGGCCCCGCCCATAGCGGAGAGGGCACGGAAGACCAGGCTTCCGTCCCACACACCCTTCCCCACCCGGTAGATCCACCGGACCAGGGTACAGGGCAGGTTTAAAATCAGGGTGAAGAGAGAGCAGGATACGCTCTCCCGCCAGCTTTTGGGCAGGGTGCCCTCCCGCCAGACGAACTGGCACAGGGCGCTTCCCTGCACCCAGCGGCAGATGGCCCGGCCTATCCGGGCAAACACCCGCCCCACAGCGCTCTCCCCCCAGGCCCCGGCAAGGACCTGCCAGATTCCCAGAAGGAAGCGCAGTAAGATACTGTTTTCTGCAATTGACATGGGATTCTCCTTTTTCAGCGTTTCCGTGCGGCCTCATAGACGGCATAGGTCTTTTCCATCCACTTGTGGATCTCGAACTTCTCGTCGATGGTCCGCAGCGCCCCCTCGCGGCACCGCGCCAGCAGGCCCGGGTCCTCCATCAGGCGCTTCATGGCCTCCGACATGGAGACCGGATCGTCATACCGCACCAGCGCGCCGCAGCCGGCCTCGTCGTTGACGATGTCCCGGTTGCCGCCCATATCGGTGGCGATGACGGGCAGTCCCGCTGCCATGGCCTCGATGATGAGATAGGACAGGGCCTCGTGCTCCGAGGCGTTCACATACAGGTCCGAACCCTTGTAGAGGTTCTTGATGTCCTTGCGGAAGCCAATGAACTTCACCTGCTCCTCCAGCCCCAGTTCCTTCACCTGGGCCTTGGAGGGCTCCAGCAGGGGCCCGTCTCCCGCCAGCACCATAGTGAAGGGCACCGCCGTGATGGTGGTCAGCCGCTTGAGGGAGTCGATGAGGTATTTGTGCCCCTTGTCCTCGGCAAAACGGGAGGCGCAGAGCATCACAAACCGGTCCTCCGGGATGCCCAGCTCCTGCCGCAGGGTGGACTCCGACCGGTCCCCGGCCCATGCCGCCGGGTCCACCGAGTTGAAGATCACCTGGATCCGATCCCCGGACCAGCCGTTGGCGATGAGCTGTTCCTTTCCCTTGTTACACACGGCGATCATCTGATCCTGCCGCTTGTCCATCCAGCGGTTGGACAGGCGGGTCATGGCATCGTTAGCCAGCACGAAGTGGTTGGTGTATACCACCCGGATGTGGGGGTTGTACTTCTTGGCCAGCAGGGCGGTGTAGTGCTCCCGCAGGTAGTGGCAGTGGACCAGGTCGATCTCCCACTCCCGGCACAGCTCGGCCAGCTCTTTGGCCGCCTTGAAGTCAAAGCGGCGGCGCATCTCCACCCGGCGACAGGGCACGCCCATCTCCTCTAGACGCTCCACCAGGAGCCCGCCCTCGTTGTAGGCGAAATAGGCCTCCACCCGGGTGTGGTTCAGATAGCGGACCAGCGTCTCTACATACCGCTCGGTGCCGGCCTTCCCGGCAAAGTTGAGCAGATAGAGGACCTTCATCATAAAAAGGACCCTCCTTTTCTTTCTTGATTGATGTGGACAGAAACCCACGCTCTTTATTTTACCGTCAACCACCCGGTTTGTCCACTCTTTCTTCCCGATTCTCCTCTTCCCACCGGTTTCCCGATTTGTCTTGAAGGGTATGATAGGTATATGGTATAATAGAGAGCTAAATGCCGTGGAAAATAATACAGGAGTGACCCTTGATTATGAAAACAGGTCTTATCACCTTCCATTTTGCCCACCATTACGGGGCTCAGCTTCAGGCCTACGCCACCATGCGGGCCATTCAGGGCCTGGGCCACGACTGCGAGATCATCGACTTCCGTCTGCCCCACACCACACGCACCAATGAGCTCTTCAAGCGCTCGGCCTCGGTGCGCGCACTGGCCTCCGACGCCCACACCGCCCTCCACTACGGCGCCTTCAAGGCCCGCTATGATCGCTTCAATGCCTTTGTGGAGGAGCAGATGAATCTGAGTCCCCGCCGTTACACCTCCTTTCAGGAGCTGAAAAACGATCCGCCCGCCTATGACGTCTATGTGGCGGGCAGCGACCAGATCTGGAACCCCTTCATCTACGCGGACAAGCAGTTTGAGCCCGCCTTCCTGCTGGACTTTGTCCGGGAGGGCCGGAAGATCTCCTACGCGCCCAGTCTGGCCACCCCCACCCTTCCGCCCCCCTATGACGCCCAGTTCCGGCACTACCTCTCCAGCTTTGACGCCCTCTCCGCCCGGGAGAAGCGGGGACAGGTGCTCATGAAAGAGGTGGCCGGACGGGATGCCCGGCTGGTGCTGGACCCCACCCTGCTCCTCACCGGCGAGCAGTGGGGCGAGCTGGCCGTGGCCCCCAAGATCCAGGGCCCCTACATCCTGTGCTACTTTGTCTCCGATCCCGGAGAGGTGGCTCCCTATGTCCAGGCCCTGGCCGAGCGCACCGGCTGGCCCATCGTGCAGCTGGCCGGCGCCCGGCGGAAGCTCCCCGGTGTGAAGGAGCTGGTCTTTGACGCCGGTCCCCGGGAGTTCCTGGGCCTCTTCCAGCATGCCGCCTGCGTGTGCACCAACTCCTTCCATGGCGCGGTCTTCTCCCTCCAGTTCGACCGCCCCTTCTTCACCTCCATGTCCCCCAAGGAGCGGGCCAACCCCACCTTCTCCCGCATTTACAGCCTTCTCTCCCGGCTGGGCTGCGCCGACCGGGTCATCGGCATGGCGACTACCGCCCCCGTGGACGCCCCCATCGACTACGACCATGTCCACGAAAAGCTCACCGAGGCCCGCAGCGACTGTCTGGCCTATCTAAAGGCCGCCATTGAGGGCACCCCCATTCCCCCCGAGCAGACCGATGAGCCCACCGCGCCCGCCAACCGGCCCACCCTGTGCGCTCCGGCGGCCTGCACCGGGTGTACTGCCTGCGCCTCGGTCTGCCCGGTGAACGCCATCTCCATGCAGCCCGACCATGAGGGCTTCCTCCGCCCCGTGGTATCTGACGCCTGTGTGCTCTGCCGGAAGTGCGAGGGGGTCTGCCCCGGCCTGCATCCCCGTCCCGCCGCCGACAGCGACGCTCAGCCCGATCCGGTCCACGCCGTCTGGTGCAAGGAGGAGGCCGTGCGGCAGAAGAGCACCTCCGGCGGCTTCTTCACCGTTCTGGCCCGGGACACCTTCCAGCGGGGGGGCGTGGTCTTCGGGGCCGTGCTGGAGCAGGGCCGCGTCGTGCGCCATGCCCCCGCCCGCACCGAGGCGGAACTGGCCCCCATGCGGGGCTCCAAATACGCCCAGAGCGACCTGGGCGACACCTTCCGCCAGATCAAGGACCTTCTGGAGCAGGGAACGCCCGTGCTCTTCTCAGGCCTTGCCTGCCAGGTGGACGGTTTGAACCGCTATCTGGGCCGGGATTATCCCCAGCTCACCACCGTGGATCTGGTGTGTCACGGCGTACCCTCCCCCGCCGTCCTCCGCGCCTTTGTGGAGGAGCTGGAGCACACCCACGGCAAGCAGGTCACCAACCTGCGCTTCCGGGACAAGGAGCACGGCTGGCAGACCGCCCACCTCACCGCGGAGTTCTCGGACGGCAGCCACTGGACCGAGGTGCTCTACCGCACCACCTTCGGCCGGGGTTTCGGCATGGGACTCTTCCTGCGCCCCTGCTGCGCCCAGTGCGCCTATACCAACACCCACCGGCCGGCCGACTTCACCCTGGGCGACTTCTGGGGCCTGGACCCCAAGCTGGAGCTGCCTACTGACCGGAGCAAGGGCATCTCTCTGGTGCTGGTTAACTCGGGCAAGGCGGAGGAGCGTTTCGCCGCCCTGGCCGACCGGTTCGGCCAGGTGGAGCGTCCCCTCTCCGAGGCGGTGGCGGGCAATCCCCGTCTGGCCTCCCCCAGCGTGCCCAGCCCCAAACGCGCCGCCTTCTTTGCCTCCTTCCGCACCCGTCCCTTTGAAAAGACCGCGGCCCAGTTCCTCTCCCAGCCCCCGCTGCCCTACCGCATGGCCTCCAAGGTCCTCACCCCCCAGATGAAGCAGGTCATCCGGAAGGTTTTGAAGTAGGACTGAAATATTTACAAATTGTTCTGGATTTTTCCGTTTCACCCTGCTAGGATAGGGTAGACTCTGGACAATACTGTTTGGGAGGTATTCGTTTGCGTTCGATTGACACTTGGCTGGACCGCTTCTGCTACAAACATCCGCGGTTCGGGATCCCCCATCTCATCAACTATATCATCTTCGGCAACGTTATCGTCTATGTGCTGGACATGTTCTCCAGCGGTATGGCCAGCGCCCTGCTGGGACTGGATTTTGGGGCCGCCATTCTGAATCTTCAGCTCTGGCGCCTGGTCACCTTTGTCTTTGTGCCCGAGGCCTCCAGGCCGATCTGGTTCGTGGTCGCCATGTTCTTCTATTACTTCCTGGGCAATACCATGGAAGAGAGCTGGGGAAGTGCCAAATTCACCCTGTTCTACCTCTGCGGCGCGGTACTCACCTTCCTGGCCAGCATCGTCACCTATTTCTGGACCGGCGGCACCATGGGCTATATGGTCAGCCTCGGTTCGGTCCATGAGACCCTGTTTCTGGCCTTTGCCACCCTTTATCCCGACGCTCAGATTCGGGTGTACTTCATTCTGCCCGTCAAGGCCAAGTGGCTGGCTGGCTTCTATGTCTTCCTTCAGGTGTGGAACATCGTCAGCATGAACCGGGTGTTCCTGCCCATTCTGCTCCCCGTTCTGCTGCCCATGCTGATCGCCGCCTGGGTCAACTACGCCATTTTCTTCTGGTCGGATATCAGCCGCCTGTTCCGCCGCGCCAATGCCCGGCGCCGCCATCAGGCCTCGGCTCAGACCGTCAATTTCAAGAAGGCCACGCAGCAGGCCCAGCAGAAAAAGGAGTACATCCACAAGTGCGCCGTGTGCGGCAAGACCGACACGGACTACCCCGATCTGGAGTTCCGCTACTGCTCCAAGTGCAACGGCTACTACTGCTACTGCAAAGAGCACATCAACAACCACGTGCATATCCAGTGATAAACAAATGGGTCCGTTCCCCTGGAGGGAACGGACCCATTTTAGTCTGGCAATAAAGTATATCTCTGCGATTTTGGCTGCAAGAGCCTCGCAGAGTTCCGCCGTCCGCAGACGGCGGAAGAGGGTCAAAGCGTGTTTTCCGGCGGCGTGTACGTCGGAAAACACTCCTCTCAGGCCGCAAGTGTGCGCGCGAAAGCAAGTGCGCGTGGCGGCCTGCATCCACTCGAAAAAATGCTTGCATTTTTGAGAAGCGTGTCTATGGAACGACGCTGTATTCTGTTTCCCGCAGGACCACCGGGCTGTGCCGCCACTCCTCCCCACAGGGCGGGACCGCCTCCAGGCACAGTCCGAAGCGGTCGGTACACCGGCTCTCCAGTGCGAAGAGGGCTCGCCCCTCCGGGGAAAGCGCCCGTGCGTGGGCCGGTTTCGTGAGGATGGGGAGGGTGGCCTTTTCCTTCATCTCGGCCAACAGCACTCTGCCCCGGTGGTTGAAGCCCAGCACCCGCAGATAGGGCACATGCGCGGGCCGGTCCCGGGCGGTCAGACCCAGAAAGGCCCAGGTCACCATCCGCCGCAGCCGGGCGTGGGTATAGCGCCGGGTCTTGGCCAGGGTCAAAAATTCCTCCACCGTGCCCGCCGCCCGGCCGCAGCGCACCAGCCGCTCGGGCAGACCCTCCCTGGCCCCACTGTCGGGGAGGAGGGCCCAGTCTCCCTCCTCCATGGTACGCAGACGGTCCAGCACCAGGCGCTCGCACCGCGCTCCGTCGGCCAGGTTTCCCTGCCAGGGCTGGGTGAGAAATGGCTCTGCCGCCCCGCTCTCTCCTGCCCGCAGCAGCTGCCGCAGATGGGACGCCGAGGCAAAGCCCTCCGCCGCCCCGCCGTCATGGGCCACGCCCTGCCGCTGCACGGTCATGGCCTCCCACCCGGCCGGGAGAAAGCGGAGGTACTCGATCCCCAGGTTGTCGTTGGGCCGGGCCAGGCAGGCCGCCCTGTCCGGCCGCCCCTGTTGCTCCAGCAGCGCTGCGGCCGCCGCCTGCCGGGCCGCCGGAAAGGCCATCCCCGTCCCCGCCAGACGGCGCACCTCCCGGTGGTACTCCTCCCGGTTCAGGCAGTCGGCCGCCGCCCGGAGAGACTTCAGCTCCCCGCTCTCGCTGCCGAAGGAGAGGGTATCCACCACCCCCGTCCCGGCCAGCACCTCCACCGCCCCCCGGGCGAAGGCCTCGGCCGAGGCGCAGGCCCACAGGGTGGGGAGCTCCAGCACCAGGTCGGCGCCCCCCCGCAGGGCCAGCTCCGCCCGGCACCATTTGTCGGTCAGCGCACACTCTCCCCGCTGGACCCAGTGCCCGCTCATGGCGCACACGATGGCCCGCTCCCCGCCCAGACGGCGGCGGGTCTGGGCAATATGCCAGGCGTGTCCCGTGTGAAAGGGGTTATATTCGGCTACTATTCCAACTGCGCGCATAAAAAGGGGCCTCCTTGAAAAAAATCCTATCACATGGGGCAAAGCGGGGTTGTTCTTTCCAGAAAAATACGCTAAAATACATATGTTACAGCTCTATTCTACAATACCTTCCCCCCGGCACACAAGCCGGGGAACCCAAAATAAAGGAGAGTTATGTGTCATGAAGGTTCTTGTTATCAACGCGGGCAGCTCCTCCCTGAAGTATCAGCTGCTGGATCCCAGCACGGAGGAGGTCCTGGCTCAGGGTCTGTGTGAGCGCATCGGCATCGACGGCCGTCTGACCCACAAGATCCCCGCCACCGGCGCCAAGCACGTGTTTGAGATCGCCATGCCCACCCACGCCGAGGCCATCCAGGCCGTTCTGGACGCTCTGACCAGCGCGGAGCACGGCGTCATCAAGAGCATGAGCGAGATCGAGGCGGTGGGCCATCGCGTGGTCCACGGCGGCGAGAAGTTCGCCTCCTCCGTCAAGATCGACGAGGCCGTGATGGCCGCTCTGGAGGAGTGCATCCCCCTGGCTCCTCTGCACAACCCCGCCAACATCACCGGCATCAAGGCCTGCGAGAAGGTCATGCCCGGCGTGCCCATGGTCGCCGTGTTCGACACCGCTTTCCATCAGACCATGCCCGCCAAGAGCTACATCTACGCTCTGCCCTACGAGTACTATGAGAACGACAAGGTCCGCCGCTACGGCTTCCACGGCACCTCTCACAAGTACGTGGCCGGCCGTGCCGCCGCTATGCTGGGCAAGAAGCCTGAGGAGCTCAAGCTGATCTCCTGCCACCTGGGCAACGGCTCTTCCATCACCGCCATCGACGGCGGCAAGAGCGTGGACACCACCATGGGCTTCACCCCCCTGGCCGGCGTGCCCATGGGTACCCGTTCCGGCGATCTGGATGCCGGCATCCTGGAGTACCTGATGAACAAGTACAACATGGACATCAAGGAGATGCTCACCGTTCTGAACAAGAAGTCCGGCGTGCAGGGCATTTCCGGTGTGTCCTCCGACTTCCGTGACCTGGAAGAGGCTGCTGCTCAGGGCAACCAGCGTGCCGCTCTGGCTCTGGAGGCCTTCCAGTACAGCGTGCGCAAGTTCGTGGGCGCTTATGCCGCCGCCATGGGCGGGGTGGACGCCATCATCTTCACCGCCGGCGTGGGCGAGAACGACGCCGCCACCCGTATGGCCATCGCCTCCGGTCTGGAGTTCATGGGCGTGAAGATGGACGCCGAGGCCAACAACGTCCGCGGCAAGGAGGCTGTCATCTCCGCCGCCGACTCCAAGGTCAAGGTCCTGCTCATCCCCACCAACGAGGAGCTCATGATCGCCCGCGACACCGCCGAGATCGTCGGCAAGTAAATTTCTTGCATCGCAGCATCCCCGCGGTCCCAGTCCGGCCGTGGGGATGTCTGTTTTTTCCCACTTCCCCCAAATCATACACTCACTGACAAGGAGGATCTCACTATGTCCACTCCCCATATCGAAGCCGAGCGCGGCGCTTACGCCAAGACCGTTCTCATGCCCGGCGACCCCCTCCGGGCCAAATTCATTGCCGAGACCTTCCTCACCGACGCCGTGCAGGTCAACGGCGTGCGCGGCATGCTGGGCTTCACCGGCAAGTACAAGGGCGTCCCGGTCTCCGTCCAGGGCAGCGGCATGGGCTGCCCCTCCATGGGCATCTACTCCTATGAGCTCTACCACTTCTACGACGTGGAGAATATCATCCGCATCGGCACCACCGGCTCCATCCGGGAGGACCTGAAGGTGGGCGACCTGGTCATGGCCATGGGTGCCTGCACCACCTCCAATTTCGCCGCCCAGTACCACCTGCCCGGCCTCTTTGCCCCCACCGCCTCCTTCCCCCTGCTCAAGACCGCGGAGGCCATTGCCTCTGCCCGGAAGGATCTCCACTGCGTGGTGGGCAACGTGCTCTCGGCCGATGTGTTCTATGACGACGTCTCCCCCGTGGAGGACTGGCGGAAGATGGGCGTCCTGGCCATCGAGATGGAGGCCAACGCCCTCTACTGCAACGCCGCCCGGGCCGGAAAGCAGGCCCTGGCCATGTTCACAGTCTCCGATGAGCTCCTCACCGGCGCCAGCGCTTCCGCCGCTGAGCGGCAGACCGCCTTCACCGCCATGATGGAGGTGGCACTGGACACCGCCGCCGCCCTGTAAGGACTCCGCCCCATGATACAGATCAGCAATCTCTCCCTCCCCGTGGGCGGCGGGGAGGATCAGCTGCGCAAGCGCGCCGCCCGCGTCCTGAATCTGCGCCCCGAGGACATCGGGGAGCTCCGGCTCATCCGCCAGTCCATTGACGCCCGGAAAAAGAACGACGTCCATCTGGTCTGCACCGTCCAGGTGGCGGTGGACCGGGAGGAGAAGGTCCTCAGCCGCTGCAAGTCCAAGCAGGTCTCCAAGGTAGAGCGGAAGCCCTACCGCTTCCCGCCGGTGCTGCGCCGCTCCTCCCTGCCGCCGGTGGTGGTGGGGATGGGGCCGGCCGGACTCTTTGCCGCCCTCTATCTGGCCCGGGCCGGAATCCCCTGCATCGTGCTGGAGCGGGGCCGGAACGTGGACGAGCGCGCCGCGGATGTGGAGCATTTCTGGCGCACCGGCGCCCTCTCCCGCACCTCCAACGTGCAGTTCGGGGAGGGGGGCGCGGGCACCTTCTCGGATGGCAAGCTCACCACCGGCACCCATGACAGCCGCATCGGCACCGTGCTGGACACCCTGGTGGGGGCGGGCGCGCCCGCCGACGTGGCCTGGAGCCACAAGCCCCACATCGGCACCGACGTGCTCCGCCAGGTGGTCAAAGCCATCCGGCTGGAGCTCATCCGCCTGGGCTGCGACGTGCGCTTTGAGAGCCAGCTCACCGCCATTCAAACGGAGGAGGGAGCGGTCCGCTCCATCACCGTCACCACGGACACGGGCAATTATGACCTCCCCTGCGATTCCCTCATCCTGGCCCCCGGCCATTCGGCCCGGGACACCTTCGCCATGCTCCACGCCATGGATCTGCCCATGGAGCAGAAGAACTTTGCCATCGGCGTGCGCATTGAGCACCGGCAGCGGGACATCAGCGCCGCCCAGTTCGGGGACTATTGGAAGGACCTGCCCCCGGCCGACTACAAGCTCTCCTGTCACCTTCCCTCGGGGCGCAGTGCCTTCACCTTCTGTGTCTGCCCCGGCGGAGAGGTGGTGGCCGCCGCCTCGGACTACGGCCAGGTGGTCACCAACGGCATGAGCCATCGGGCCCGGGACGGGGAGAACATCAATGGCGGCTTCCTGGTGGGTGTGGGGCCCGAGGATTTCCCCGGGGACGATCCCCTGGCCGGGGTCCGCTTCCAGGAGGCCTGGGAGCTGGCGGCCTGGGAGCTGGGGACGGGCGGCGCGGCCCCTCGCTGGCAGAAAGACGCCCCCCTTTTCCACGCCCCCGCGCAGACCGTGGGCGATTTCCTGGCGGGACGCCCCTCCCAGGGGCCCGGTCAGGTGCAGCCCACCTATCGCCCCGGGGTCACCTGGAGCGACCTCACCCGCTGCCTCCCGGCCTATGTGACCGACACCCTGCGGGAGGCCCTCCCCATTTTTGACCGGAAGGTGCATGGATTTGCCGCCCCGGACGCCGTCCTCACCGGCGTGGAGACCCGCTCCTCCTCCCCCGTGCGCATCCTGCGGGGGGAGGATCTCCAGTCCACCGGCCTTCGGGGGCTCTACCCCTGCGGAGAGGGCGCGGGATACGCCGGTGGCATCATGTCGGCCGCCGTGGACGGAGTGCGGGTGGCCGAAGCAGTGGCCACCCGTCCCTGACGGGCTGTCCACTCCCCTTTCCCGGCAAGCACAGTGCAAAAGGAGGCGTTTCCTGTTTTGAAGCGGGACCACACACTCTATTTCCGTCTGTTCTCCTCCACCTTTCTGCTCAGCGCCTTTACCTTCGGCGGGGGCTATGTCATCGTTCCCCTGATGAAGCAGAAGTTTGTGGACCAGCTCCACTGGCTGGAGGAGCAGGAGATGCTGGACCTCACCGCCATCGCCCAGTCTGCACCCGGCCCCATCGCGGTCAACGCCGCCATCCTGCTGGGGTACCGGGTGGGCGGGCCGCTGGGGGCCGCCCTCTCCATCCTTGGGACCATTCTGCCGCCCTTTCTCATCCTGTCGGTGGTCTCGCTCTTTTACACCGCCTTCCGGGAAAACCGGGTGGTGGCCGCCGTCCTCAAGGGGATGCAGGCCGGTGTGTCCGCCGTCATCGCCAGTGTGGTGGTGGACATGGGCGGGGACATCCTGCGGCGGCGGGAATGGCTTCCCACCGCCATCATGGCGGGCTCCTTTCTGGTGACCCTGCTCTGGGACGGGCTCAATGTGGCCTGGATCCTTCTGGTCTGCGCGCTTCTGGGCATCACCGCCACCTTTGCCGCCCAGCGCCGGAAGGAGGGTTCGCCTTGATCCTGATCCAGCTCTTTTTCAGCTTTCTCCAGATCGGGCTCTTCAGCTTCGGCGGAGGATATGCCGCCCTTCCCCTCATCCAGACCCAGGTGGTGGACGTCCACCACTGGCTGGATATGGCGGAGCTCACCGATCTCATCACCATCTCCCAGATGACCCCGGGGCCCATTGCCATCAATGCCGCTACCTTTGTGGGCACCCAGATCGCCGGGCCCCTGGGGGCTATTGTGGCTACCCTGGGCTGTGTCTTCCCCTCCTGCGTCATTGTCTCCCTGCTGGCCTGGGTCTACTACCGGTACCGGAGTCTCACCGCCATCCAGGGGGCCCTGTACGGCCTGCGTCCGGCCATCGTGTCCCTCATCGCCTCGGCGGGACTCTCTCTGGTCATAACCGCCTTTTGGGGAACGGAGGGCTTTGCGCCCGTCCTTCCCGATCTTGTGGCGGTAGGGCTCTTTGTGGGAGCCTTCGCCGTGCTGCGCCGCTGGAAGTGTGACCCGGTTGTGGTCATGCTGGGCTGCGGCATACTGGGGGGCATCCTCTATCTGTTTCTCCCCGGTCTGGGATAAGAAAAACGGTCACAGAAAAGGCAAAAGTCCTTTTCTGTGACCGTTCTTTTTTCTTATCCAATCAGAAGAGATCCCGCTTCTTCAGAATGACCGCCACAATGCCGATGATGACCGCGGTAACCGTCAGGGGGAACCACCAGAACTGCGCCAGCGGCAATCCGCTCCCCTCGATATTCATGCCGTAGAAGCTGAAGACGATATTGGGTACCGTCAGCAGAATGGTAATGGAGGTGAGCACCTTCATGATGACGTTCAGGTTGTTGGAGATGACGCTGGCAAAGGCGTCCATCATGCCCGAGATGATGGACGAGTAGATGTTGGCCATCTCGATGGCCTGACGCACCTCGATGAGCACGTCCTCCAGCAGGTCGTGATCCTCCTCGTAGAGGGTGATGATCCGTCCGCGGAGGATCTTCTCCAGGGTGACCTCGTTGGCCTTCAGAGAGGTATTGAAGTAGACCAGTGACTTCTCCAAATCCAGCAGCTGGATCAGCTCCTTGTTCCGCTGGGATTTGTAGAGCTGCCGCTCCATGTAGTTGTAGATCTTGTCGATCTGCTTGAGGTACTGGAGGAAGCGCTTGGCCACCCGCAGCAGCATATAGAGGATAAAGCTGGTCCGCTTCTGGGTCTCGGCATTGCGCACCAGACCGTCCTGGAAATCCTTGATGATGGAGGATTCCTTCAGGCAGACGGTGATGATATGCTTCTCCGTGACGATGATGCCCAGAGGGAGGGTGGAGTACACCACCGCGTCGTCCTTCTCGACGGCGGGCACGTCGATGATCAGGAGGGTCTGCCCGTCCTCCGTGTCGATACGGGAGGTCTCCTCCTCATCCAGTGCGGCCCGGAGGAAGGTGGGTTCCACGCCCAGCGTGGCAGCCACCGTGTTGAGTTCGTCCTCGCTGGGATAGGTCAGATTGACCCAGCATCCGTCCTGGATGGTATCCAGCTTTGTCATTTTCCCGTCAATGGTCTTGTGGATCGAGAGCAAAAAAATCACGCCTTTCCCGGCGGATGGGGTCTGTATCAACAGACAAATTCACCCGCGCGTCTGTGTTTTCGTTTCGTTTCCTGCACCCGGATAAGCGCAAGAATACCACGGCTGCACAGACAGCACGGAAAAAAGGCTCCGGCTCAGGCTCTGCGCGCCGCTGGTTGGATCTCGTTGTTCCGTTTTCGACTCCAAGGGTCGCTGCTCACGGCGCATATCACTCCTTCGCTGGCCAAGCTGATCTGCGGATCTCACTCCGCGAAGGGACCGGCCGAACAAAACCGGTCACCTTGCCATGGGGACGGCATGTCCGCCTGTCCCGTACGCTTCATTATACCTCCCGCCGCGCCCGAATGCAAGGACAAAAAATGCGGCCCCGGATCACCGGGGCCGCATGGCAGAATCAGTGCTTCTGATTAAAGATTTTGAAGATATCGTCCCAGCCGTCATCGGTCATACCGGTGCTCTCACCGGCCGCAGGAGCCGGCGCGCTGGACACGGAGGAGGACACGCTCTGAGACACCGGAGCGGCGCTCACCGGGGCGGACTCCTCCTTCTTCTCCGGAGCGGAGAAGGGCTTGTTGGAGAGGGCGCCGGGGTAGTTGTCCTCGAAACCGGTGGCGATCACGGTGATCCGGATCTCATCCTCCATGTTCTCATCGAAGGTGGTACCGAAGATGATGTTGGCGTCGGGATGGACAGCCTGGCTGACCAGACCGGCGGCGGCGTCCACTTCCTCCAGGCTCATGTCCATGGAACCGGTGAAGTTGATGAGCACGCCCTTGGCCCCGTCGATGGAGGTCTCCAGCAGGGGGCTGGAAATGGCCATCTTGGCGGCCTCCTCGGCCTTGTTCTTGCCGGCGGCCCGGCCCACGCCCATGTGGGCCATGCCGGCGTCCTTCATAACGGCGGACACATCGGCAAAGTCCAGGTTGATGAGGCCGGTCTTCTTGATGAGGTCGGAGATGGACTGCACCGCCTGGCGGAGCACGTCGTCCGCGATCTGGAAGGCGTTGAGGAAGGTGATCTTCTGGTCGGTGGCGTATTTCAGACGCTCATTGGGGATGATGACCAGGCTGTCCACCTTGTCCCGCAGGTCCTCGATGCCCTTTTCCGCCTGCATCATGCGGCGGCGGCCCTCAAAGTTGAAGGGCTTGGTCACCACGCCCACGGTGAGGATACCCATCTCCTTGGCCACATCGGCCACGATGGGAGCGGCGCCGGTACCCGTACCGCCGCCCATACCGGCGGTGATGAACACCATGTCGGTATTCTCCAGCGTCTTGGAGATCTGGGCCCGGCTCTCCTCCGCGGCCTTGCGGCCCTTCTCGGGATCGGCACCTGCGCCCCGGCCGCCGGTCAGCTTCTCACCCAGCTGCACCTTGTAGGTGGCGCGGGACACATCCAGAAAGGGCTTGTCCGTATTGGCCGCAATGAAGTCCACGCCCTCCATACCGGTCTCGATCATCCGGTTTACCACGTTATTTCCGCCGCCGCCTACACCGATTACCTTAATGGTAACTACGCTGTCCGGCCCGGTATCCAGTCCAAATGGCATATCTGCTCCTCCTAAGTAAAACAATTCGACTCTATAAAAGTAAAAATCTGCTATTTAGTGCCGTCGAACGGCTCAGAATCAATATCTTGGTTTATTTTATCGCTCTTTTGCCTGTTGGTCAATAGCTCACGCCGGATTTCTGCAAAGTTTTGGAACATGCGGGTGCCGAACACCACCACGGCCGCCAGATAGAGGGGGATCCCCATCTTCTGTCCCAGCCAGGCCAGAAAGACCGCGATGAGGGTATTTCCAATGGCGCCGGAGAGAAAGATCCCCAGTTTGAAGTGGCCCTTGATGCGGGCATTGCAGCCGCCAAAGGCCGAGTCCAGCGCGCCCAGCAGACCTGCCGCCACATAGAGGGAGGAGGAGGCCGGGAAGGTCCAGGGGCACAGCCACCCCAGCAGAAGGCCCACCGCGAGGCCGATGAATTCCAGTTTCAGCATCAGCCCTCACTCCCTTCTTCCCCGGTGGCCGTGGGGGTACTCAGATAATCGGTGGGGATGGTCCCGGTATACTTCTCGATCAGGAGCTTTTCACTCATCTGTACCGTGACGTTGATCTTCCACTGGCTGAGCACATCCACCACGCCGCCCCGCATGGTCAGCGCGTTGTAGAGGGTGGTGGGATCGCCGATGGCATAGATGATGAAGGGGGCGGCAAAGCGCTTTCCGTTGACCATGACCACCGAGCCGGCACAGCGGACCTCACTGGTGGAGAGGATGCGCTCTCCATTGAAGGAGATGGCCTGGGCCCCCGCGTCCCGCAGCTCGTTGATGACCGAGAGCAGGTCGCTGTCATGGATGAGATAGTCGGCCTCATCCCCGGTGGTGTTTTCCGCCTTGGAGTCGCTCAGGATGACGGATACCCCCGGTCCCTCCACGTCGGTCAGCCCCGCCACCATGGACAGATACTCCACCTCCGCCTTGAGGGCGGCACTGCTCTCTCCGGAGACCGCCGCGTCCCGGTACTGCTCCAGCTCTTTCTGCGTCTCCTCCAGACGGCTCTTCAATCCGTCCCGCTCGGTGGTCAGATCGTTATAGAGCTCCTGAAGGGTCTCCAGACGGCCGGCACTGGTGGCGTCCAGCGCCGTATTGAGCTTGACGCTCTTGAGCTGGACCGCCAGCAGAAATCCCAGGACGGCAAAGGCCGCCACCACCGCGAACTCTCCGCGTTTGCGTCTCTTTGGCATATTTTCCTCCTTCTACCCCGACCGTTGGGGACAAGCTGATTTAAGCCTCCGGCGCGGGGCTTGGGCTGGGCGAGGGCGAGGCCGTGCTCTCCTCCCCGGTGGAGGAGCTCTCCGTCTCATCCCCCGGCATCCAGCGCTGGGCCAACAGCCAGGCCTTGTTTCCCTCGGAGGGGAGGTGCAGCGTACCGCTCACCGTTCCGTTTCGGGCGCTCAATTCTTCCAGCGCCCGCTGGAGCCGCCAGGTCTGGTTCCCAAAGTCGTCAAAGAGGGGCATCTCCACCGTGAGGGTCCCCCCGTAGCCAAACCGCACCACATTCTCCGCGGTCAGGTCGATAAACTCGGTCACCTGTCCGGCCATTCCTCTGGCCTGGAGGGCATTGAAGAGGGCCATAAGGCTCTCCAGCTTCTTTTGCTGCTCCTCGCCCACGGCCAGCTTGCCTCCCACCGCCGGGGAGAGCGGGTCGAGTCCGGTCAGCACCGCCCGTCCCTGGGCCAGAGAGGCATCTCCCTGCTCCAGCAGTTTTCCGCGTACATCCAGCAGCCACCAGTTCCCTCCGCTCTCCAGTACGGCCACCGGGGTGCTCTCGGTCACCTTGAGCACCAGCGTATCGGGCAGCTTACGGCTGATGGTGATTTCATCCACATAGGGGAGCTGTGTCAATACCTTGTGGGCCATGTCGAACTTGTTGAGCTGGAAGAGGTTTTCCCCCTGTTCCACGCCGGTAGCAGCGATGATCTCCGCCTCGGAATAGCGGGTCTCCCCCACCACCACGATCTCATTGACCCGGAAAAAGACGATACAGCCCGTGACGATGGCAGCCAGGATGAGAAAAAAGGACAGCACTTTATAGAGGATGCCGAAGCGTCCCCGTCTGCGCCTTCCCCGTCGTTTTCTTCTCGCCGCCATTTGTCTGTCCTCCGCTGTTCTTCTCCTTGGTAAGCCCCGCCCCGGGAGCATCGTCCACTCCCGGGGATCTCCCGTTCCGGTCTGCTACCGGCCGACCAATGCGGACGGCTCGGACTCCTCTTCCGCTCCGCCGCGGGTGATCTGGGCCCCCAGTTCGCCCAGGGCCTCTTCCAGGTGCCAATAGCCCCGGTCCAGATGCTTGAGACCCGTGATGACACTGCGTCCCTCGGCCGCCAGAGCGGCCACCACCAGCGCGGCTCCGCCCCGCAGATCGGCGGCCTCCACGGCCGCGCCGTGGAGCTCGGGCACGCCGCACACCACGGCCACCCGGCCCTCCACCCGGATATCGGCTCCCATCCGGGCCAATTCGTCCACATGGCGGTACCGGCTCTCAAAAATATTCTCCACAAAGAGGGTAGTCCCCTTTCCCTTGCAGAGGGCCGCCATCAGCGGGGGCTGGGCGTCGGTGGGAAAGCCGGGATAGGGGGCGGTATGGATGGGGCGGCTCCCAAAGAGGGGGGCGTCGCTGCTCAGGCAGACGGCATCCCGCTGGCTGACCACCCGGCAGCCAGCCTCCGCCAGGACCGACGTCACGGTGGAGATGTGCCGGGGGTCCACTCCGGTCACCGTCACTTCGCCTCCGGCCGCCGCAGCCGCCGCCAGATATGTACAGGCCACGATCCGGTCCCCCATGACGGTATATTCCCCGCCGTGCAGGGGCCGGCCGCCCTCGATCACCACCATGGAGGTCCCCGCGCCCCGCACACTGGCGCCCATGGCCGTGAGGAAGCCCTGGAGATCCACGATCTCCGGTTCCCGGGCCGCATTGCACAAAATAGTGGTCCCGGGCGCCGCCACCGCCGCCAGCATGGCGTTCTCGGTGGCCCCTACGCTGGGACGGGCAAAGATCACTTCCCGGCCCTTCAGCGCACCCCGGCAGTACAGGCGTCCGCCCCGCTCCTCGATCTCTCCCCCCAGGGTACGAATGGCCTTGAGGTGCAGGTCGATGGGACGGGGTCCCAGCTCACACCCGCCCGGAAAGGAGAGGTCGGCCTCCCCCATCCGTCCCAGGATGGCCCCCAGGAAGATCACGGAGGAGCGCATCTCCCGCATCAGGGCGTGGGGAACGTCCCAGCGTACCGGGGCCGTGGCGTCCACCGTCACGGTGGTCCCCTCCTGGGTGACCCGGCAGCCCAGATGGCGCAGGATCTCCAGAGAGGCCGTCACATCGGACAGGGGCGGGCAGTTATGGATCACACTGGTCCCAGGCGCCAGAATGGCGGCAGCCAGGATGGGAAGGGCGCTGTTCTTCGCCCCATGGACGCGGACTGTGCCGCTCAGCGGCCGTCCGCCTTCAACGATCAAAGCACTCATGGATTCCGTCCTCCGCAACATTGGTTTGTTGGTTTTACAAACCATCCTATGCAGAGCGGAACCATCGGTGAAAAACCTTATTTCCGCGTCAGAGCCAGAAGGGTCTTGTAGATCTGCTCGCTGGCATCGGGCACCGCCATGTGCCGCAGGGCCTCTCCCATGGCGTCCCGCTTCTCCTTGTGGGTGAGCAGATCGGCGGTGATCTCATAGAGCTTCTGGCCGGAGGACTCCTTCTCCGGCAGCAGCACGGCGCCGCCCGCCTCGGAGAGGACCCGGGCGTTCTTGGTCTGATGGTCGGCCACCACGTTGGGCGAGGGGACCAGCACCGACGGCTTGGCGATGGCGGTCAGCTCCGAAATGGTGGAGGCTCCCGCCCGGCAGAGCACCAGGTCGGCCGCCGCCATGACCACCGGCATGTCGTAGATATACTCCCGCACGTCGATGGAGGGGTGATCCTTCAGATCCACACCCAGCTCCTTCAGCGCGGCGCACACGTTCTTATAATCCCGGCCCGCGCCGTGGATGTGATGGAAGGGCTCCCCGGCCTTGCACTCCAGGGCGATGAAGTCGGCCATCTGCCGGTTCATCACCGACGCGCCCAGGCTGCCCCAGACCGAGACCACCACCGGCCGCTCGTCGGTGATGCCCAGCTTGGCACGGGCCTCCTTGCGGGTGTACTGGAAAAAGTCTCCCCGCACCGGGGTCCCGGTGACCACGACCTTCTCCGGGCAGTCGTAGTGGCTGCGGCTCTCCTCAAAGCCCACCATCACCTGATCCACCACCTTGGACAGGGCCTTGGTGGTCAGGCCGGGCACCGCGTTGGACTCGTGGACCGCAGTTGGAATCCCCTTGGCCGCCGCCGCGTTCACGATAGGATAGGAGGCATAGCCACCTGTCCCCACCACCAGATCGGGCTGAAATTCCTTCAGGATCCGCTGGGCCTGCTTCTTGGAGCGGCCCATGTTGACCACAGTCTTCAGGTTGTGTCCGATGGCCGCGGGGGTAAAGGAGCGGCGGAAGTTGGTGATGGTCACCGTGCGCAGATCATAGCCCTCCTTGGGCACCAGACGGGTCTCCATGCCGCCGTCCGCCCCCACGAAGAGCACCTTGCAGTCCGGGTCCCGGAGCTGAAAAAGCCGGGCCAGCGCCACAGCGGGATTGATGTGTCCGGCCGTGCCGCCACAGGTAAAGAGTACGTTCATCTTTCTCACAACCTTCTTGATTCTCTGTATCTTGCACCGGTGCTATCCCTGCTTGGCTGCCGGGATCTGACGGGATACGCTCAATACCATCCCCATCTCGGCCAGCTGGATCATCAGGGCGGTGCCGCCGTAACTGAAAAATGGGAGAGAAATGCCTGTGGTGGGAATGAGGTTGGTCACCACCGCGATGTTCAGAAACACCTGTCCGGCCAGCAGCGTCATGATACCCACCACCAGCAGCGCGCCGAACCGGTCCCGGGCGTGGATGGCGATCCAGAAGCCCCGGATGATGAGCAGCGCGAAGAGGAAGAGGATCACGCAGGCCCCCACCAGACCCAGCTCCTCACAGACCACCGCAAAAATGAAGTCATTCTCCGGCTCGGGCAGGAAATCGAATTTCTGCCGGCTCTTGCCCAGGCCCACGCCCAGCAGGCCGCCGGAGCCGATGGAGAGCAGGGACTGGATGATCTGGAAGCCGTCCCCCCGTCCGTTCATGCCGTCGTTCCAGGGGTCTCTCCAGATCTTGATACGGGTGGACTGATAGCCGCTCATCATCAGCAGGAGCAGCCCGGCCAGGCCGGCCGCGCCGCCCACGAACCAGTAGAGCTTGATTCCCGCCGCAAAGAGCACCGCCGCGCCGCCCAGCATGATGAGGATGGTACCCGACATGTGGGGCTCCAGCATCATAAGCACCGCGATGGAGAGCAGGATGGCCCCATAGGGCACCAGCTCCAGAAAACCGGTCCGCTGCAGCGCAGTGAGGGGACCGCTCCAGTAGGAGCGGGGATTGATCCGCCGGGGTTTTTCCGTGTTGCGCTTACAGAGCCGGGCGGAAAAATACATGATAACACCGATCTTGGCCACCTCAGAGGGCTGAAAATTGATGGGGCCGATCTGAATCCACCGCTGGGCGCCCACCGTGGCCTTACCAAAGCCCAGCGGGGTAAAGACCAGCAGCAGCAGCACATAGGCCGCGCCCAGCACAAAGACCGACATCCAGCGGAAGGACTGATAGTTGATCTTGGTGACCACATACATGGCCACCAGTCCCGCCACCGCAAAGCCCGCCTGCTTGACAAAATAATAGGTAGGGTTATTGTGGGCCGTCTTGGCGTCATAGAGCGCCGTGGCATAGGAGGCGGAAAAGACCATGACCACGCCGATCACGGTCAGCATGACCACCAACATCAGAAAGGGCAGGTCCACCGGCCCGCGGGCCAGCTGTTCCTCCACGGTCAGGTCTCGCTTGTGTTTCCGCGCCAAAGAATCGCCTCCTTGCTCTTGGCCCCGCCCGGACTTCCGGGCAGATTATACGGGAAAACGGTTGGCCACACCCAGGTAGGCCAGCACACAGAATACCACGGTCACGCTGGTAAAGACCACCACCAGCTTGACCTCGCTCCAGCCGCCCATCTCAAAGTGGTGATGGAGGGGCGCCATGCGGAAGATCCGCTTGCCATGGGTGGCTTTGAAATAGGTGACCTGGATGATGTCGGAGAGGGTCTCCGCGATGTAGATGATCCCCACCAGGATCAGGATCAGGGGCATATCCAGCGCGAAGGCCAGGCCGCACACCATGCCGCCCATGAAGAGGGAGCCGGTGTCGCCCATAAAGACCTTGGCCGGGTGGAAGTTATAGATCAGGAAGCCCAGCAGTCCGCCCACCAGGGCGCCGGAGACCACACCGATCTCCCCGCGGTCCCACTGGACCGCCACAATGGTGAAGAACATGGCCACCGGCACGGTGACACTGCTGGACAGGCCGTCGATTCCGTCCGTGATATTCACGGCATTGACCGTGCCCACCATGACAAAGGCGGCAAAGACCATATAGACCACCCAGGGCAGCTGGAAGGTCACGTTGACAAAGGGGATGTAGAGATCGGGGCTCAGGTACCCCTCATTGCGCAGCAGGATGGTAAACACAATGGCAGCCGCCAGCTGAAGGAGGAACTTGGGTCCGGCGGTGAGTCCGGTGTTCTCCTTCTTCTTTACCTTCATATAGTCGTCCAGAAAGCCGATGGCGCCGAACACCAGCGCAAACAGATAGGTATACAGACCGCCCAGACGGCCCGCCATCAGGTCCTTCCAGCCGATGACCACCAGCACCACCGCGATGGCGATGATAAACATCAGTCCGCCCATGGTGGGGGTCCCCTGCTTGGTCATGTGCCAGGTGGGACCGATCTCCTTGATGGCCTGCCCCGCCTTCAGCCGGCGCAGAACCGGGATCAGCAGCCGGCCCGCCACGGCGGACACCACGAATCCCAGAAGGATGCTCAGGACAATACTCAAATCCATTCTTTTGAACCTCCGTACCTCTTTGTAATAAACCTGGATTCACTCACAAAGACGTATTTTATCACACACACGCTGGTATTTCCACCAAAAGGGCGGAGAAATATGTCACGAAATATCCCGCCCCGCAGCGGGGTTCTCTCCCCCTTTTGCCATGGCGGCCACCGCCGGGGCATCCGGGGGGAAGCAGGAGGCCACCTCCTCCCGCTCATCCAGGTGGAAGCGGATGCCCCCCACCTCCTGGTAGGTCTCATGTCCTTTCCCGGCCAGGACCACGGTGTCCCCCGTCCGGGCCAGGGAGAGGGCCAGCCGGATGGCCCTGCGCCGGTCGGGCTCCACCCGCCAGGGGGCTCCGGATGGGTCCATGCCCCGGAGGATGTCATAGATGATCTCCATGGGCTCCTCCGAGCGGGGATTATCCGAGGTCACCACCGCCAGATCCGCCAGGGCCGAGACCACCGCTCCCATCTTGGGGCGCTTGGCCCGGTCCCGGTCTCCCCCGCAGCCGAAGAGACAGATCACCCGTCCCGCCGTAAAATCCCGCACCGTGGTGAGGATGTTCTCCAGGGCATCCGGGGTGTGGGCGTAGTCGATGAGGACGGTGTAGTCGGTGGGGGTGGGCACCACCTCGATGCGGCCCTTGACCCCCTGGGCGTGTTCCAGCGCCTGGGCGATCCCGTCCAGGGGAAGCCCCAGGACCAAGCCGCATCCGATGACGCCCAGGGCATTGTAAATGGTGAATCCGCCCGGGATAGGCAGATGAACCCGGGAAATTCCGCCCCGGATCACCGCCTCAAACTCCACATGTCCCGGGAAAAGCCGGATACACTTGGCCGTCAGGTCGGCGCTGTCCTTATTTTCCGAATAGGTGTAGCAGGGACAGGGGGCTGTGGCGGCGTAATACCGCCCGGCCTCATCGTCCAGATTGACCACCGCCCGCTCACACTGCCGGAAGAGCAGGCCCTTGGCCGCCCGATATGCCTCCATGGTCCCATGGAAGTCCAGGTGATCCTGGGTGAGATTGGTGAAGATCCCCACTGCAAAGGAGATCCCCGCCACCCGCTGGAGGACCAGCCCGTGGGAAGAGACCTCCATCACCACATGGCTGCATCCGGCGTCTGCCATCTCCCGCAGGAGCTTCTGGACCTCCCAACTCTCCGGCGTGGTGCGCTGGGCCGGCAGGCTCTCCCCGCCGATCATATTCCGGTTGGTGCCGATGAGCCCCACCCGGGCCCCCAGTACCTCCTCCAGAACTTCCTTGAGCAGATACGTGGTGGTGGTCTTGCCATTGGTCCCGGTGACGCCGATCACGGTCAGCTCCCGGGCCGGGTGCCCAAACCAGTTGGCCGAGAGTGCGGCCAGGGCCGCGCGGGCGTCGGGCACCGTGATCCACGGTCCCTCCCCCTCCGGCGGGTGCTCACACACCACACAGGAGGCCCCCCGCTCCACCGCTTCCCAAATGAACCGGTGTCCGTCGGTACGGCTGCCCGGCAGAGCCACAAAGAGCTCCCCCGGCTGCAGCGTCCTGGAATCGTAACAAATTCCTGAAATTTCCATTTTAGAGTCAAGCGACGCCCCCAAAGGGGCGACGCCGGCCAGAAGCTGGCGTAATCTCATACTGTCACCCCTTTGGGTTTGTCGCTTCCATTCACTCTATGTATGGATTCTCTCTAAAATGTCTGTGAGATCTATTTTTTATCTATGGTTTGGTATCGGGTCAGATGCCGGTCCCGGCACCGCCGCTGGCGGTGCTCTGGATAAAGTGGACCTCCACCACGGTGCCCCGCTCCACCTGGGTCCCGGCCGTGATGGTCTGGCTCTCCGCCTTTACATCGCTGCCCACGGTGAGACCGGTGGATTTGAGGTAGAGTCCCGCATTGGTCATGGCGGTCTGGGCCTGCTCCCGGTTCATTCCCACCACATTGGGCACCGTCACCTTGTCGGTGGGCTTCTCCACGCCCATGTATAGGATGACCTGGCTTCCGCCCGGGATGGCCACACCCTGGGCCGGGATCTGGGCGGTGACGGTATCGCCCTCTCCTTCCACGCGCACATCCAGTCCGCTCTCCTTGAGGCGGGCTGTCGCGTTGGCCTGGGTCATGCCCAGCACGGAGGGCACCACCATATCCATGGCCGCCTTCTCCTCTTCCGTATACTGCTTGGCGACTCCCATATAGTCCAGGATATCAGTGAGCAGTTTGCCCGCCTGGGGGGCCGCCATGCTGCCGCCGCTGATGTACCAGCCGCCGGCCGTGGTGTTGGCGCCGGGAGCCACCGGCTTGGGGTTGTCATAGGCCAGCAGAACGATGACCTGGGGATCGTCCGCCGGGGCAAAGCCCAGGAAGGACACGATGGTGTGGTCCTTCTCCTCGGTCTCAGAGGAGCCGGTCTTTCCGCCGATCCGGTAGCCTGCCACATAGGCGCCCTTACCAGTGCCCGGCGGCTTGACCACGCCCTCCAGAATGGAGCGGCAGCGCTCGCTGGTCTGCTCGCTGATGACCTGCCGCACCTCGGTGGGCTCGGTATGCTGGAGGATGTTCCCGTTGGCGTCGGTGATGCTCTCCATCACATAGGGCTTCATCAGGTGTCCCCCGTTGACCACCGAGGCCGCCGCCGTCAGAAGCTGGATGGGGGTCACCTTGAACCGCTGTCCAAAGGAGGCCGTGGCCAGGTTGGTGATACCGTTGGCGCTGGTAAAGAGGTCCTCGGACCAGAACACGCTGTAATTAGGCTCTCCCATCATGTCGATGCCGGTCTGGGAGAGGAACCCGAAGTCCTCCACATACTCATAGAACTTCTCCGCCCCCAGCCGCTGCCCGATGGCGATGAACGCCGGGTTGCAGGAGTTGGCCACCGCCTGGGCCAGGGTCTGGGTCCCATGCCCCGTCCGCTTGGAACACTTGATGGTCCGGTCGGCCACGGTGGCCGATCCGGTACAGACAAAGGTGTCGCTCTCGCTGACCACGCCCTCCTCCAGGGCGGCGGCCAGCACCATGGATTTAAAGGTAGAGCCCGGCTCATAGGGCTCGTTGATGGCCTTGTTGCTCCACTGCTCATAGAGCAGCTCCGTGCTCTGTTTGGAGCGCTCCTCGTCGCTCAGGCTGGAATCGTTCTTGATGGCGTCCAGCTTGGCGGAGAGCACCGGGTCGCTGATGGTGCGGGGATTGTTCAGGTCATAGGTGGGCGAGTTGGCCCAGGCCAGGATGGCCCCGGTCTTGGGGTCCATGGCGATGGCAAATCCTCCGTCCTGCACCTCAAATTTCTCGATACCCTCAGCCAGCACCCGCTCGCAGTAGTACTGGATGGTGGCGTCGATGGTCAGGTGGAGGTCGTTGCCGTCAATGGCGTCCTCATAGTCCTCATACCGGTAGAGCATCTGGGTTCCCCGGCCATTCTTGGCGGTGACCACACGGCCCACCTTGCCGCCCAGCTCCTCGTCATAGATGGCCTCCATGCCGTAGGCGCCGTGGCTGACCGTGTTGTTCTCATAGTTGACCCAGCCGATGACCTGGGCCGCCAGGCTGTTGTTGGGGTAGTAGCGCTTGGAGCTGGGCTGGACATAGATGCCCTCGGAGAGGCCGTTTTCCGAGGCATAGCTCCGGACCTGGTCGGCCACATCCCGCTCCACCTGGGACTTGATGACCTCATAGGCCGAGTTGGTCTTGGCCAGGCGCTTGAGGATCTCCTCCTGCCCCACCCCCAGAATGGCGGAGAGATTCTCCGCAATGGACTCATTCGTGGGCTCCGGATAGTCCGGCATGAGCTTTTCCCGCTTCTCCGGGTCGCTCTCTGCCTGGGCCTTTTCCACCTTCTCCCGGTATTCCTGCTGCCGCTCGATGATCTCCCGGGGGGCAAGCTGGATATAATAGGCCTCGGCGCTCATGGCCAGGGGAGAACCCTTGCTGTCATAGATGGTCCCCCGGTTGGCGGTGACGGCCTGGTCCCAGGTCTGCTGATCCAGCGCCTTGGCCTCCAGCTCGTCATGCTGCACGATCTGAATGCTGTAAAGGCGGATAAACAGCGGGATAAAGGCCACCACACCGCACACCACCATCAGGAAGAGGGTGCGCATCAGGATGGTCCGGTTGGCTTTTCGGTCCGGCTGCGGTCGTTTTTTGTCATTTCTCATGCCGTTCTCCTTGATATACTGCATGAGGGCGTAAGAAAAGTGAAATTTTCTTACGCCCTCGCCGGAAGGCTGCCAATCCTGGGCAGCCCGGTTCTCTTTTTTGGGGTCTGCAATGTACTATATGGAAGGACTCAGCGGAAATATTCCACCACTTCGCCCACGATCTCCTGAATGCTCCGGATCACCCCTTCTACCCCTTTCACCGGGGCATCCTCCGTCAGGAACTCAATGGCATCGGGCTCCGAGAGATCCACATAGCAGATCTGACTGTCATCCGGACGGATCATACTGCCGTCCGCCGTGAGCTTCTGCTCAATCTCGCTCAGATCATAGGCCAGGGCATACTCCGCCCGGAGCTGCGCCTCGTCGCTCTGAAGGGTGGTCATTTCCCGCTTGAGAGAGACCACATCGTCCGAGATCTGCGCCAGCTGGACATAGCTCATCAGAAGCAGCACGGCAAACACGGCCACCGCCGCAAAGCCGACCACCGCAAAGATGGAGACACGTCCGGCCTCCCGTACCTGTACCCGGGGGCGGGAGACAGCCCGCTCTCTGGGGCGGACCCGGGGACGGGGCTCCAGTACCTCCGCCCGCTCCAGACGGCGGGCAGCGGAGCCATCATAGGCAGTTCCCGGTATCCTCTGGTACGCAGATCTCGTTTTACGCTTGGCGATTGAGGCCATGGGAACCAACTCCTTTTCTTTCGTAAGGCGATCCCCCGGTTCCGTGGGATCACAATTTCTCCGCCACCCGAAGCTTGGCGCTTCTGGCACGGGGATTCACTTCCAGCTCTTCCGCGCCCGAGACGATGGGCTTACGGCTGACCAGCCGGATCACCGGCTTCTTTCCGCATACGCACACCGGGAAATCCGGCGGGCAGGTGCACCCCTTGGCAAATCCGGCCAGGGCATTTTTCACGATCCGATCTTCCAAAGAGTGGAAGGAGATCACCGCCAGCCGCCCACCGGGCTTGAGCCGGGGCACAGCGCTCTGAAGCATCCGGTCCACCGAGCTGAGCTCATCGTTGACCGCGATGCGGATGGCCTGAAAACACCGCTTGGCGGGGTGCTGCTTTTCCTTAAGGGCCTTACCCGGCATGGCCGAGCGGATCACTTCCACCAGCTCCAGCGTGGTCTCGATGGGCCGCTCTGCCCGGCGGCGCTCAATGGCCGCGGCAATGGGGCCGGCATAGCGCTCCTCCCCGTACTGGGAGAAGATGCGCCGCAGCTCCTCCCGGGGCCACTCGTTGACCACGGTGCGGGCCGTCAGAGTATCGCTCTGATCCATGCGCATGTCCAGCGGAGCGTCCGCCATATAGGAAAAGCCCCGGGACGCGTCGTCCAGCTGCGGGGAGGATACGCCCAAGTCAAAGAGCATTCCATCCACCGCCGGGATCTTCAGCCCGTCCAGAATCGCGTCGATCTCGCAGAAATTGCTATGTACCAGGGAGACCCGGTCCATCCAGGGACCCAGCCGCTCCTGCGCGGCGTCCAGCGCGGCCTGATCCCGGTCCACGCAGATGAGCCGACCGGTGGTCAGGCGCTTTGCGATCTCCCGGGAGTGGCCTGCCCGGCCCAGGGTACCGTCCAGATAGATCCCTTCCGGTTTGATGTCCAGCCCCTCGATGCACTCATGCAGCAGCACAGGAAGGTGGGTAAATTCTGCCATACCGGAGCGGTCTCCTCTCTACGTATCTCTGTATCTTCTCTGCCCGAGCTCAAAGCCCCAGCAGGAGCATGGTCTCCGCCACCTGCTCCGGGGTGAGCTCGCGCTTCTTCTTCTCATTCCAAGCCTGGGCGTCCCAGATCTTGGCCTTGTCATTGTTGCCCACCACGACGATGTCCCGGGTGAGCCCCGCATAGTCCCGCAGATCCTGGGGGATCAGGATCCGCCACTGGCTGTCCGGCTCACACCGGGCGGCGTTGCCGAAGATCACATCCATGGCGGCCGCCTGGCTGCTGGGCAGCTCGGCCACCCGCTCCTGTAAGCGGCGCCAGGTGGCGTCCGGATACATCACCAGGTATTTGCAGATGCCGGCGGCGTCGCGATTGGCGCCCACCGCCACGTGGAAGCTGGGGCCCAGCTCCTCCCGGAGCTTGGCTGGCAGGAACATACGGCCCTTGGCATCCAGGGTATGCTCGTAGGTGCCGGTCATGCTCCGCTCACTCCCCTCACCGGAATGGGATTTTGCTCCCTATTCCTCCATTCTGCTCCATTCTGTTTCTTAGTATAAAGGCTCTGTAACCAAATTGCAAGTATTTTCTATTTCTTTTTTTCAAAAAAGTTCCGTCTTTTCGGGAAAATTTCACGGTTTTCGGCACAAAAACATATGTTCGATTTAAATAATATCCCCGTCCTCTTTCGCTCCGGAATCTGGCATATTTTTGTAAAAACCGTGACTTTCCGGCCCAAACATGGTAAGATGGGACAGAATCCCATCCTGCGTATACAGGACTGGAAGGAGGAAATCGGATGAGTCACTGTGCCAACTGTGCCCCCCACTCCTGCGCGGGGGGCGTTTTGGAGCACCCGCCTGTGGACTGCCCCAGCTGTGCCGCCCCGCTCCAGGAGCAGGCCATGTCCCTTCTGGCGGAGGAGGAAAACCAGAGGCTGGCCCGCACGGCTGCCCAGGTGGAGGCGGAGGGGTATGGCCGCCTTACCCGGGTGGAGGAAACCATCCTCTTTTTGAAGAAGATGGGCTGTCACAAGATCGGTCTGGCCTTCTGCACCGGGCTGTGGCGGGAGGCCCACGAGCTGACCAAGATCCTGGAGTACCACGGCTTTGAGGTCTGCTCCGCCATCTGTAAAAACGGCTGTCACCCCAAGCGGGATCTGGGCCTGAGTGACCAGGAGACCGTCCGGGGCTGTGCGGACGAGGTCATGTGCAATCCCATTGCGCAGGCACTGGTCCTCAACGAGGCCCGCACCGACTTCAACCTGCTGCTGGGTCTGTGCGTGGGGCATGACACTCTGATCCTGAAATACCTGGAGGGTCCCGCCTCGGTCCTCGCCGTCAAGGACCGGGTCACCGGACACAATCCCCTGGCCCCCATCTACCAGGCCCAGGGCTATTACCGCAAAAAGCTCTATCCGCCCCGGGAGGACTGATCCTCTCCCCCGGCCAAAAAACAAAAAACGCTCCCTCTTCCGAACAACCCGGAAGGGGGAGCGTTTCTTTGCATTTATTTATTGCCCATGCTGGAGGCGGCGCTGCGGAACCGGGCACGGGACTTCTTGATCTCGTCATAGGCCTCGGCCACTGCCTCTTCCGTGCGGCGCAGGGCGTCCTCACAGTAGGCGTTGGCGGCCTGACGCAGCTCCCGGCTGCGCTCCTCGGCCTGGCGGAGCATCTCGTTGCCCCGCTGCTTGGCCTGGGCGGTCAGCTCATCCTCGGCCAGGATCTGCTTGGCCCGGTCCTCGGCCTGGCGCTTGATAAGGTCGGCCTCCCGCTTGGCGGAGGCGATATAGTCGTTCCGGCTGGCGATCAGCTTCTTGGCCTCGCTCAGCTCCATGGGGAATTGGCCCCGGATCTCATCCAGAAGGTCCAGCGCCTTGTCCCGCTCGATGATGCACTTGTCACTGCTCAGGGGCACGCCCTTGGCCTCGTCGATCAGTTGATAGAGCAGGTCCATCAGTTCTTCCACACCGCTGGCCATTACTCTCCCCTCCTCTGTCTCATTCGTTCGTTCACATCGTCGATGATCTCCCTGGGCACGAAGTCCGAGAGGTCGGCCCCGTAGCGGGCCATTTCCTTCACCACACTGGAGCTGATATAGGTGTATTTCGCGCTGGACGGCATCAGCATGGTATCCAGTCTGGGATTGAGCTTTCGGTTGAGCAGAGCCATTTGCAGCTCGTTCTCATAGTCCGATACCGCCCGCAGGCCCTTCACCAGGGTGCAGGCCTTCCGCTCCCTGGCGTACTCCGCCAGGAGGGTCGTGGACCAGTCCACCTCCACATTGGGCAGCTTGTACACCACTTTGCGGATGAGCTCCGCCCGCTCGGGCGGGGTGAAGAGGCCCGTGTGGAGTTTGTCGGAATTCACCATCACGCAGACGATCAGCTTGTCAAAGCACACCGCCGCCCGCTTGATGATATTCAGATGGCCCAGCGTAATGGGGTCAAAGCTTCCAGGATAAATCGCAGTCTTCAAGGGATAACTCTCTCCTCCCCCGCGGACGTCCGTTACAGTCCGCGCCGGTACAGGGTGATCTTGATTTTGCCGTAACGGTACTCCCTGCCCTTCTGATAGGGCTCAGCCAGAGCGGGAAGGGCCTGTTCGGCCGCACTTTCGCAGACCATTATACCATGTTCCGAAAGGATGTCAATTGCAGCGATCTGTTCCAGGGCCTTTTCCAGCAGGCCGGAAGCATAGGGCGGGTCCAGGAAAATCAGGTCGTATTTCTGCCGGCAGGTGAGCAGGAAGGACAGGGAATCCCCCTGGACCACCTTGCCCCGCTCCTCCAGACGGGTAGCCTTCAGGTTCTCCCGGATGAGGGCGGCCGCCTCCCGGCGCAGGTCCACAAAGGTACACTCCGCCGCTCCCCGGGACAGGGCCTCGATGCCCAGCTGGCCCGTTCCGCCGAACAGGTCCAGCACCTTGCGCCCCTCGATGTCAAACTGTACAATATTGAAAATGGATTCTTTCACCTTGTCGGTGGTGGGCCGGGTCTCCATGCCGCTCAGCTCCTTGAGCCGACGTCCCCGGGCCTCTCCCGATATCACGCGCATATCGCTTCATTCCTTTCCTGGTTGATGGGTCTGCCCCTCCGGCTCCTGCCGTGGGTGGAAGTGCGCATAGACCGCCTGGGCCGCATTTCTGGGCACTACGTTTTCCAGCTCCTCCACTGTGGCGGCCCGGATGTTTTTGATGCTCTTGAAGTGGCGCAGCAGCTCACTGCGCCGCTTCTCCCCTACGCCCGGGATCTGGTCCAGCTCGGAGCCCCGGACCCGCCCCTTCCGCTGGAGGCGGTTGAATTCGATGGCAAAGCGGTGGGTCTCCTCCTGGATCTGTCCCACCAGGGAGAAGAGGGCGGGATTGCCCTGAATACCGATCTCCTCCCCGGCCGGAGTGACCAGGGCACGGGTCCGGTGGCGGTCGTCCTTCACCATGCCGTACACCGGAATGGAGAGCTCCATCCGCTCCAGCACCCCGGCCGCCACCCGGGCGTGGGTGGTCCCGCCGTCGATGAAGAGGAGGTCGGGCTTCTGGTCAAACTTCTCATCCCCGTCCAGATAGCGCCGGAAGCGCCGGGTCAGCACCTGCTCCATGGAGGCGTAGTCGTCCGGTCCGTCCATGTCCCGGAGCTTGAAGTGGCGGTAATCCCGCTTGCGGGGCTTTCCGTCCACAAAGACCGTCATGGAGGCCACGATGTCGTCGCTGCCGGTGTTGGAGATGTCGTAGGCCTCGATACGGTGCGGAGGCTCGGGCAGATCCAGGAGCTTTCCCAGCAGCTCCATGCGCTTGCTCTGGCGCTCCTCCCGGGAGGTGGCCCGGGCCACCTCCTCCACGGCGTTCTTGGTGGCCAGGCGGATGAGATCCATCTTGGCCCCCCGCTGGGGCGTGATGAGATGCACCCGCCGGCCGGCCTGCTCGGAGAGCATCCGGGTGATGGGCACCTCGTCCTCCAGCTCACAGGGCAGCAGGATCTGCCGGGGCAGGTCCCCCCGGCCCCCGTAGAAGCCCCGCACCAGCGCGGAGATCACATCCCCCTCGTCCTCCTCCATGGGGGTCTCCAGCAGGTCCCAGTCCTTGGCGGCCAGCTCCCCGTCCACATAGTGGAGGACCACAAAGCAGCTCTTGGCCTCTCCCCGGTGAAAACCCACCACGTCGGTGTCGGCCAGACTGCCCGCCACCACCTTCTGCCGCTTTCCCAGCAGCTCGATGGCCCGGTAACGGTCCCGCAGCTGGGCGGCCCGCTCAAAGCGCAGCTCCTCGGCGGCCCGCTCCATCTCGGCGCGGATTTCCTCCCCCACCTCCTGGAACTTTCCCTCCAGAAGGCGCACCGCCTGTTCGATGGCCTCCCCATAGCGGGACTGGTCCATGTCCTTCCGGCAGTAGCCGTCGCACCGTCCCATGTGGTAATTGAGGCAGGGACGGCCCTTTCCGATGTCCCGGGGGAAGACCCGTGCACAGGTGGGCAGGTGCAGGGCGGCGCAGATGGCGTCCAGGATGGCCTGGGTATTCCCCCGGCTGGCAAAGGGCCCGAAATACCGCGCCCCGTCCTCCGCCACCTTGCCCACCAGGGAAAAGCGGGGATAGGCGTCCTGAACCGAGAGCCGAACATAGGGATAGCCCTTTCCATCCTTGAGCAGGATGTTATAGTGGGGCTGGTGCCGCTTGATGAGGGCGTTTTCCAGCACCAGGGCCTCAAACTCCGAGTCGGCCACGATGACGTCGAAATGGTCGATCTGGCTGACCATGGCCCGGGTCTTTTCCGTGTGGGAGGCCAGATTGGCAAAGTACTGGCTGACCCGATTTTTCAGGGCCTTGGCCTTCCCCACGTAGATGACCGTGTTTTTGGCGTCCTGCATGATGTACACGCCGGGCTGGAGGGGCAGGCTGTGGGCTTTTTCTTTCAGTTCGTCAAAGGTCATATTCCACCTCTGGAGGACATCCCAGGAAAACGGTTGAAAAAAAGCGCCGCGGTCAGCGGCGCTTTTTTCTTGTGCGCATAAAGATTACTCGGAGAAATTGGAGCTGATCAGCTCGATGAGAGCCTCCACAGCTTCCTTTTCATCGGGGCCGTCCGCGATCAGGTTGATGGAGGTGCCCTTCACGATACCAAGGGAGAGCACACCCAGCAGACTCTTAGCGTTCACCCGGCGCTCCTCCTTCTCGACCCAGATGGAGCTCTTGAACTCATTGGCCTTCTGGATGAAAAACGTCGCCGGACGCGCATGCAGACCGACCTGGTTGTTCACCACTGCCTCTTTCATATACATAAGCGTTTCCTCCCCATATGCACTTGCATACTCTGTAATATAGAATAGCAAATTTGTCCCAACCCGTCAATGACATTTTACACAAATTCCAGCGAACCATGTCGCTCCTTTCCACGCAGGCATGGAAAAGAGTCATCTGTTTGTCACAGGCGGACGTTCCTTCCGATATCCGTCGGTTACTTCAGCTCCACCACGGTGACGCCGTCCTCGCCCTCGCCGTAGCGGCCGGGCCGGAAGGACTTTACATAGCGGCTGCGCTTGAGGTGCTCCCGTACCGCCTTGCGCACCGCGCCGGTGCCCTTGCCGTGGATGACCACCACCTCGGTCAGGCGGCCCATGACGGCGTTGTCCAGGAAGATGTCCAGCGCGCCCACGGCCTCGTCGGTCATCATGCCCCGCAGGTCCACCTCGGGCGAGGCGCCCAGGCTGCGCAGCTTGTGCTCGGCCCGGCGGATGACCTTCTGGGCCTCCTTCTTGGTCTGGCTCTCGCCCTCCACCACCCGGACCTCGCTCTGCTTGGCGGTGATCTTCAGGATGCCGGCCTGGAGCTGGAGGGATCCGTCCTTGTTGACGCTCAGGACGGTGGCCTGGGTGCCCATTTTGACCAGCTCCACCGTGTCGCCGGCCTTGGCAGGCCGGGTGGGGGGCGGCGCGGGGGTCTCCTTCCGGCGGCCCAGCTTGTCCTCGGCCTCGTTCAGCCGGTGCTTCAGGCCGGAGCGGGCCTCATTGACCCGCTGCCAGTCCTCCTCCTTGCGCTGGCGCTTTCGCATGTCGTTGAGCTCCTGGAAGACCTGGTCGGCGGTCTCCCGGGCCTCCTCCAGGATGCGCCGGGCCTCGGCCTGGGCCTTCTCCACCGCCTTGGCCCGCTCCTGCTCCAGCTTCTCCCGGTACTCCCGGGCCACCTTGGCGGAGTTCTCCATCTCCCGGCGGAGCTTGGCGGCGTTCTCCTTCTCCTGTTCCATCTGCTGGCGCTGCTCGTCCAGCTGGGTGAGGACGTCCTCAAAGCGGACATTCTCCGCGTCCAGCCGGTCGGCGGCCTTCTGGATGATGTGCTTGGGCAGGCCCAGCCGCTCCGAGATGGCAAAGGCGTTGGACTTGCCGGGGATGCCGATGAGCAGCCGGTAGGTGGGGGCCAGAGAGTCCACATTGAACTCGCAGGAGGCGTTCTCCACCCCCTTGGTGGTCATGGCGTACACCTTGAGCTCGGCATAGTGGGTGGTGGCCGCCACCAGGGCCCCCAGTTCCCGGGCGCTCTCGATGATGGCGGCGGCCAGGGCCGCGCCCTCGATGGGGTCGGTGCCCGCTCCCAGCTCATCGAAGAGGATGAGGGTCTCGTCGTCGGCCGCCTCCAGAATGCCCACAATGTTCACCATGTGGGAGGAGAAAGTGGACAGGCTCTGGGCAATGGACTGCTCGTCTCCCACGTCGGCCAGCACCCGGGAGAACACCTGGATGTGGCTGTCCCCGTCCACAGGGATGTGGAGGCCGCACTGGGCCATGAGGACCAGGAGGCCAATGGTCTTGAGGGTGACCGTCTTACCGCCGGTGTTGGGGCCGGTGATAACCAGGGTGTCAAACTCCTCCCCCAGCATCAGATCGTTGGGCACCGCCTTGTTGGGGTCCAGCAGGGGATGGCGGGCCCGGCGGAGGTAGATCCCCCGGGAGACGATCCTGGGCTCGGACCCCTTCATCCGGTAGGAGAGCTTGGCCCGGGCAAAGATCACATCCAGCAGGATGAGCAGGTCGTAGTTCTGGGCGATGTCCTCCCGGTAGGAGGCGCACTCGGCGGAGAGCTCGGCCAGGATGCGCTCGATCTCCTTTTCCTCCCGGGCCTGGAGCTCCCGGAGCTCGTTGTTGGCCTTGACCACGCCCATGGGCTCAATGAAGAAGGTGGAGCCCGAGGAGGACACGTCGTGGACCAGTCCGGGGACCTCGTTCTTGTGCTCCGACTTTACGGGCACCACATAGCGGTCGTTGCGCTGGGTGATGATGGCCTCCTGAAGGTACTTGGCCTGGTTGGAGGAGATGAGCTTGTTGAGGATGTCCCGCACCTTGCTGGCGGTGGAACGGATGTGGCGGCGGATGGAGGCCAGCTCGGGACTGGCCGAGTCGGCGATCTCATCCTCTCCCACGATGGAGCCGGTGATCTTCTCCTCCAGATAGCGGTTGGGGGTCAGGGAGGCGAAGAGGTGGTCGATGCAGGTCCGCTTCTCCCCGCCCGCCCGGCCGTCGGCGTACTCCTTGGCGCTGCGGGCGGCACGCAGGACGGCCGCGATGTCCAGCAGCTCCCGGGTGTTGAGGGCGCCCCCCATATTGGCCCGCTGTAGGGAAGCTCCCACCGGCTTCACGCCGGAGAAGGAGGGCGTCCCGCTCAGGGTCATCAGCTCCACCGCCGCCGTGGTCTCGGCCAGACGCCGCTTCACGTCGTCGGCGTCGGTGAGGGGACGCAGGGCGGCGCAGCGCTCCTTACCCTCGGCCGTCACCGCCTGCTCGGCCAGGCGCTCCAGCACCCGGGGCAGCTCCAGCGTCTGTATGGATTTTTCAAATAGATCTGTCATAGTTTCGATATACTCCAATCGGTTTCCCGGCGCCCGTCCTTACAGGCAGTGGACCCGCGCCGGGTCATAGCGGTCCTGCTGGGCCTTCTCCCGCTCGGGATAGCCCACAGGCACGATGGCGAAGGCCTCCAGATGGTCGGGCAGATTCAGGATCTCCCGCATCTTATCCATTCGCTCCGGAACCGGGGCGATGCCCAGCCAGACGGCGCCCAGGCCCAGCTCCACCGCCTCCAGCAGGATGTTTTCGGTGGCGGCGCTCAGGTCGATCTGGGCATACTCCGGATGGGTCGCGTCCTTCCGGTAACAGGGCACGATGGCCATGGGTGCGTTTTTGGCACACATGGAATAGGCATGACACTGGGACAACTGCTCCAGCAGCCCCCGGTCCCGCACCACATAGAACTCCCAGGGCTGCTGGTTGGTGGCGGAGGGAGCCGCCATGGCCGCCCGGAGGAGCTGCTCCACCTGGGCGTCGGTCACCGGCTTGTCCTGAAATTTACGTACGCTTACCCGCTGAAAAATACTGTTCATACTGATCGGTTCTCCTGTTGGTCGTTGCCCCCCGCCGCCGGGCTGAGCCCGGGTATGGGAAAGGCCAGATTCTTATAAAAGTCCAGGGTGCGAAAGCCCCGGTCCAGCTGCGTGGTCAGAAACCGCTCGCTCACACGCCCCAGCTGCCGCAGCCCCTCCTCCCCCAGTGCAAAGGAAAAGAGCCGCTTGGGGTCGCCGTACACCACATGGCGCATGGCGGCCAGCACCCCCGGGCTCACCGGGACGGAGAGTCCCTCCCCGCCTCCGCGGCAGCGGGCACACAGCAGCACCCCGTCCACCAGCTGAAAGCGGGCGTCCTCCGGCTCGGGCACGCCGCAGACGGCACAGGCGTCCAGCAGCGGCTCATACCCGATGAGGGAGAGGAGCTTGAGCTCAAAGGCCGCCTTGACCAGCGGCAGGGGCTTGTTCAGCCGGTCCAGCGCGTAGAGGGCGTTGAGGAGGAGGGAGAGCACGGCGGGATCGGGCTGCTCCTCCCCCACCACCGCCTCCAGCACCTCGGCAAAGTAGGAGCCCAGGGCCACCTTCTCCACGTCGGAGCGCACGCCCCAGAAGAGCTCCAGCGGCTCGGCCTCGTTGAGGGTATAGTGGTCCCGGTAGGAGAAGAGGGTCATCTCCGAGTAGACCAGCAGCTGGGTGGAGGCGGCCAGGCGGCTCCCCTTCCGGCGGCAGCCCCTGGCCTTGACCGTCACCTTCCCCCCGCTCCGGGTGAGTACGGTGAGGATCTTGTCCGATTCCTTGTAATTGACCTCCCGCAGGATGATCCCCTGTGTGGTGAGCAGCATGTCCCTTTCCCCATTCTATGTAAGGGGGACAAGTCCCCCCGCCGCCTCAGGCGGTCTTATCGTTTTGGGCCTCCTCCTCGCTGTGCCGGAGATGCTCCGCCAGCGCGGCGGCCTCCGGCAGGCCGGTGGCCCAGAAGAGTTCCCACAAGGTCTCGCTGTCCATGGCGCAAGCCCCCTTTTCACGGTTAGCTTGGCTGAGGACGCGTGGATTTATAAGCGGTAAATTTTATGGTCACTCGTCTTTATATCCAAAATTATGGATCAAATTCAGGTTATCCCGCCAGTTCTCCTTCACCTTCACCCAAGTCTGGAGGTACACCTTGGCGCCCATGAAGCGCTCGATGTCCTGCCGGGCCAGAGTGGAGATCTTCTTGAGCATGGCGCCCCCCTTGCCGATGATGATGCCCTTGTGGCTGTCCTTCTCACAGTAGATGGTGGCGTCGATCTCGATGACGCCGTCCCGCTCCCGCTCGGCAAAGCGGATGAGCTCCACAGCGGTGCCGTGGGGGATCTCCTTGTCCAGGCACAGCAGGAGCTTCTCCCGGATGATCTCGGCGCAGACCTGCCGCTCGGGCTGGTCGGTGACCATGTCCTCGGGGAAGAGCTGGGGTCCCTCCGGCAGGAACTGGGCGAGCACGTCCAGCACCTCTTCCACTCCCTCGCCGTTTTTGGCGGAGATGGGCAGGATGGCGTTGAACTCATGGGCCGCAGCGTAGGTCTGCATGACGGCCAGCAGCTCCTCCTTCTCCACGGTATCGATCTTGTTGATGATGAGCACCGAGGGGACGCCCAGGCTCTTGATGCGCCCGATGAGCTCCTCCTCCGGTCCACCCACGTGGGGAATGGGCTCCACGATGAGACACACCGCGTCCACATCAGCCACGCTGTCCTTGACCACCTTCACCATGTAGTCGCCCAGCTTGGTGCGGGCCTTGTGCAGGCCCGGGGTATCCATAAAGACGAACTGGCAGTCGTTCCGGTTGACCACGGCGCAGATGCGGTTGCGGGTGGTCTGGGGCTTGTTGGTGACAATGGCGATCTTCTCGCCCACCAGGGCGTTGGTCAGAGTGGACTTGCCCACGTTGGGCCGTCCCACGATCGATATCATGCCCGATTTTTTGATTTCCATAGGTTATCCTCAACTTTCTTGAGCGTATTTATGTTAGGATTCTCCGTGATAAGCGAGATCCTGCCAGGCCTCTTCCACCGGGAACCACCCCCGGCTGTCCACGGTGTACTCCGCCCGGACCACCGGGGTGAGCTTCCCGTCGATCCGGTCCTCCACGGTCAGCAATACCCGGTCCTGTTCCTCCGTCGCGCCGGGGATGACGCTGCTGTCCGTGCGGCGGACGCACACCAGCTCGCCCTCCTCCCAGCGGTAGAAGGCGTGGGTCCCCACCAGCCCGGCATAGCCGCCCCGGGTATAGCTGCGCACCACCTGCCCGGCTGCGTCAAACTCCGGTGCGCAGACCTCCGCCAGGGCGGGCTCCTCCACAAATTCTCCCGCTTCCGGGTCCCAGAGCCAGTAGTTCCAGTAGGTGGGCTGATTGCCCATAAAGTACAGACATCCGAAGTCCGGGTATCCGTCAAAATTGGCGTCCGCCACCTCGCTCACGCCGAAAAAGTAGGGGGTCTCCAGCGTCTGCTCCATGGTCTGGAGGGGGGCGGACAGGTGGTTGGGGTCCCACACCTGGATGCGGGACTTGTCCTCCTCGATATGGTTCAGGGTGACCCAGAAGTCCCCTACCGCGAAGGCCCGGTGGTTCTCGTCGGAGAGCCACCGCACCGCTTCCTGCTCCGGATCCTCGGCGGCCTCCGGGGTGGGCGTGGGTACAGACTCCGGGGCCGCGCAGGCGCACAGGCCGGTCAGCAGTACCGCGGCGCTCAGCGCCAGGGGCCACTTATTCTGCGCCATGGTCCTCCTCCCGGGTGATACCCAGCGCGCCCAGGATGGCCTCCTCCCGCTCCCGCATCTGCTTCTTCTGGGGGCCTTCGTCCAGATGGTCGTAGCCCAGCAGGTGAAGCACCGAGTGGACCGCCAGATAGCAGAGCTCCCTTCGCTCACTGTGGCCGAACTCCGCGGCCTGGGCCTTGATGTGGTCTACCGAGAGTACCATGTCTCCCAGGGGGAGCACCTCGCTGCCCGGGTCCAGCAGGTCCTCGTCCTCCGGCGTGGGAGGCTCCCCCGGCGTGAATTCAAACATGGGAAAGGAGAGCACGTCGGTGGCGCGGTCCACATCCCGCTGCTCCAGATTGATCTGGTGGATGCCCTCGTCGTCGGTGAAGAGCACGTCCACCTCACAGGGGAGCCCCACTCCCTCCGCCTCCAGTGCGGCCGGGATGACCTCCCGCAGGGCGTCGGCAAAGGCCTCGACGCCCTCTACCTCGGTCTCAATGATGATCTGATGTTCCATCTGCTTCTCCCCCTTGTGCGGCGCTTTCCGTTACTTGTCCCGCCGGGCGTTGCGGCGGTTTTCATCCTCTTCATAGGCCTTGATGATGCGCTGTACGATCACATGGCGCACCACGTCTCCCTCATTGAGCTTGCAGATCTCGATGTCCTGCACGCCCTTGAGCACCCGCATGGCCTCCTTCAGACCGCTGACCTTGTCGGTGGGCAGGTCGATCTGGGTGATGTCGCCGGTGATGACGATCTTGGAGCCGAAGCCCAACCGGGTCAGGAACATCTTCATCTGCTCCCGGCTGGTGTTCTGGGCCTCGTCCAGGATGATGAAGGAGTCGTCCAGGGTCCGGCCGCGCATATAGGCCAGGGGGGCCACCTCGATGTTGCCCCGCTCCACATATTTCTGATAGTTCTCCGGCCCCAGCATGTCGAAGAGGGCGTCGTACAGCGGGCGCAGGTAGGGGTCCACCTTGGACTGAAGATCGCCGGGCAGGAAGCCCAGCCGCTCCCCCGCCTCCACGGCCGGGCGGGTCAGGATGATGCGGTTGACCTGCTTGTCCCGGAAGGCGGCCACCGCGGCGGCCACCGCCAGATAGGTCTTGCCGGTGCCCGCCGGGCCGATGCCCAGGGTGATGGTATTCTTCTTGATGGCCTCCACATACCGCTTCTGGCCCAGGGTCTTGGGCTTGATGGGCTTTCCCTTTGCGGTGACGCAGAGCACGTCCTTGGCCAGGGTGCCGATCTTGTCCTCATTGCCCGCCCGCACCAGATTGATGATGTAGCGCACATTCTGCTCGTTGATGGACTCCCCCTTGGCCGAAAGGGTGAGCAGGCCCTCGATGGCCTTCACGCCATACATGACGGCCTCGGCCTCGCCGGTCACCTTGAGCTGGGAGTCCCGGTTGAGCACCGTTACCCCCAGCTCCTGCTCGATCAGTTTGATATTTTCATCGAAGGAGCCAAAAATATTGATGGCCTCCTCCATCCGTTCGATGTTGATGGTGTGTTCGATCATGAATTTGTTTCGTCTCCTCTTCCCGCCGGCAGGCGGGTCTGGTATCCAGGCTCGTCAAAGGGTACGAACCGTCCGATCTCTTCTGTGCACTCCGCCCGGAGGGTGACGGTCAGCATCTCATCCGTCACAACGGCGGTATACTCGGTCCGCGTGATGCTTCCTCCTTCGATCTGTTCCGTGAGAGCCCGCTCCAGCTGCGCCTCCAGCATCTCTTGGGCGGCAGCCAGGTCCACTTCTGCCGGGGTGAGCGTGTATTCCCGCATGGTCTCCCGGCCCAGGCTCAGAGGGAGAGCCAGATCCATTCCGCTCCCCGCATTCCAAGTACTGCTTATTTTATCATACTGTGGGAAGGAAATTCCACTCTTTCGGTAAAAATTGATGCGTTTTCCCAGAATGGTGAGAAACCAGCGTCCGGTCTCCCGCCCGGTGTACTCCTTGACCTGGGCCGTGAGGGGAATGGTGGCCTGAAGGGTGCGCCAGGTCTTTGCCTCCACCCGTCCCTGGGCCCGGACCTGCTGCCAGCCCACGTCCTGTTCGCTGTACATGGGCCCCTCCAGCAGCACATTTCCCTGGATGAGCACGTCCCCCGCGGCCACCGGCTCCCCCACCTTGCGCTCGGTCTCTCCGGCGAGGACCTCCAGGCGGGTGATGACGCCGTCGGTCTCGGCGATGATGTCTCCGTGCTCGCTCTCGTCCACCAGCTCTGGGGCCTTGACCCGCTCCCGCACCAGCACCTCGGCCCGGGCCCCGTGGAGGTTGATGGACATCCACGAGATGCCTTCCAGCTCCAGCAGCGCCCGCTGCTCGATGTAGTTGATCTCCAGCGCCGGACCAAAGGCCCCGGGGCGCACCCCCTGACGGCGCAGGGTGGACAAAATCGTGGCCGACGGCACCTCGGTATTGCCCGAGACATCCACCACCAGCACAAACTGGGTCATCAGGAGGACCGCCAGCAGCGACAGGGCCAGTCCGGCCAAGAGGGCGTACCGCCTGCGGAAGCGCTCCAAAAAGGTGGGCAGCCCGCCCCGCTCCACCTCGGAGAGGGTGCATCCGGACCGGGTCGCCAGGTCCTCCAGGTCGCCGCGCTCCTGCCGGGGCACTTTGAGCCGCACGGCGGTGCTCTCCACCCATTCCACCCCCCAGAAGGACACTCCGCGCTGGGCACACAGGTTGAGAAACCGCTCCGGAAAGGCCCCCTGGGCCTCCACCTCCACGCTGCCCCGGAGGAAATTGACCACTTTTTTCATCCGCTTCCTCCTAATCCAGCTCCACGGCCCGGATCTGTCCGGTGATGAGCAGCTCTCCGGCGTTCATGGAACGCAGCTCCAACCCCTCGCCCCGCACTTTCAGGATGAGTTTTCCCCCGGAAATATGGATCTCCTCCGACCCATAGGCCAGAATCCCCCGGTGATTCTCCATCCGCAGCTCCCGGTCCCCGATCAGCTCCATCCGGGGCAGTCCCGCCACCAGATCGCCGGGCAGATCAAAGACCTGGGCGGTCCGCTCCAGAACGCTCTCCTTTTTTCGCTTCCCTGCCATGGCAACGCCCTCCTGTTCCCGACTACTTTATGCGCCGCCCCGCTCGGAATTGCCTGTCCCAACGAAAAGGGTGTGCATCCGGATCTTCTCCGGACGCACACCCTGTATTCTGCCGCTCACTCAGGACGCCTCAAACCAGAAGCCGGTGAAGCTGTCTTTCATGACCCGGTATCCGTTCATCATACACGGGTAGGAGAAGGAGCGCAGTACATTTCCCTCCCTATCGCACTCGCCAAAGGTATGGGCCACGCCGCTGTTGAACACATAGTGCTCCCCCACCTCCTGGACATTGGACACAATGCTGGAGTAGACCAGCGGGATGGACTCCACCAGAGCAAAGGTCCGGTTTGTCTCGTCCACCCGGTAGTAGTAGATGTAGGAGGATACGCCCGCTCCGTCTGTCAGGGACGTGCCGACGCTCTCGTCCAGCTCCGGCTCATAGCCGTCCCGGGTGCTCAGCCCCCAGTAGTTGTTGTTGTACATGCGCAGAAGGTACACGCCCTCCGGCAGGCTCTCATCCTCCACCCGTTCCACATCGTGCTGCCCATACTGAAAGACAAAGTCTCCCTCCGGCTGATAGCACAGGCTCTCATACTCTGTGCCCGCCCAGAAATCCGGGTCTCCGATGAGCGCGGTGAGGACCGGCTCGGTCTGAAGGCCCGTGACCTGTAGAATGGTGGAGGTCTCCCGGGAGCTGACCACGATGCTGTCGCTCTCCTCCAGATACTGGATGGAATTCAGGTGCAGCCAGTCCCGCTCCCCTGCCTGCCAGAAAAAGGGGTCTGTGGCGCTGATCGGCCGGGTGCTCTGACAGTAGGAGTCCATCAGCTCGGAAAAATCCACCCGCTCGGTCACCGCGCCGCTCTCCAGATCGATCTCGATGACCACGTCCATCGTGGTCTCCTGCTCTGTGTCGGTGACCAGGGCAAGGATGGTCCCGTCCGGCCCCCAGTTGATGTCGTGGTGGAGCTCATACTGTCCCAGATCATAGACCCGCACCGCCTGGCCCAGCGGATTGAGAAGGGCGATCTTCCGGCTGCCCACACAGGTGTAGAATCCCCGCTCCTCCCACAGGAAGCGGTCGGAGTGATAGCCCTCCAGCACCATCTCATACCGCAGGACCCCCTCATTGTCAAAGAAGAAGGTGTAGCCGTAATAATCTCCGATCCCCGTGGCATAGAAGAGCCCGTCGGAGAGGGCCTCTCCCTCCGCCTGGCCGGTAGCGTCCAGGCGGGTATCATAGCCCGAGAGGGCGTCCGGCATCGCCACCGTAAATGTGGCCGACTCCTGTACCTCCCCCCGCTCGTCCACCGCCTCCAGAGTGACCTGGTTGGTCTCCCCCGGGACCAGACCGATCAGCAAAAAGCAGTGGCGGTCCGTGTAGGCCTCCTTTCCGCTCTTGGCCGTCGCGGTAAAGTCGGGATCATCCGCGCTGGTGGTATGGACCGTATAGCGGATCTGGGTCTTCTCCCCGGTGTCAAAGCACAGCAGCAGTCCGTTGGAGCCCGTACCGAAAGGATTGAGCACCGCCAGCGGCTCCCCGATCCCATGCGCCTCCTGCTGGATGAGTTCCAGCAGATGCTGGGCCAAACGCTGCTGTACCGCCTCGTCATAGTAGGTGAAGCCCTCCTGCTCATACTCCTCGGGCACCATCTGCACCACCGGGATGCTGGCCTCGCAGGGCGCCGTATAGACCTCGATCCCCCGCTCTTCACTGGTGTAGATATGCTCTCCCACCGCGATATCCCAGCTGTCCCGGCTGCTCATCTCCGCGCCCAGAAAAGAATCCACCGCCAGCTTACACCCCAGCAAAATACCGGCAGCCAGCAGGATACCTCCTCCAATCAGCAGGATCGCTCGTTTTTTTGTCATGGTACACTCGCTCCTTGGCGGTCCGCTCACCGGACCTGAGGTAAATTTCTATCTTTCAATGATACGGAATCCATTTCCGATATCAAGTACAAATCTGTAAATTTTTTGGGTTATTTCGTCTCTCTCCGCCCAAAAAGGTGCCGCCCGAACCTCCGGGCGGCACCTTTTACGCTCTGTTCGCTTCCTGCTCCATCTGCTCTGCCAGCCGCTCCACAGCCGCGCCGACCAGGGCGACCACCGCGCCGATCTGCTCCGGCGTGATGCCGTCCACATGGATGCCGCCGCTCACCAGGACCGCGCAGTCCAGCCGCTTGGCCAGCCGCTCGGCGGCCTTTTTCACCACGCCGTCCTCCTTATGGCTGGGCAGGACCAGCACCGACGCGCTGGAGCCGATGCTCCCGTCCGGATGGCGGTAGGGCGCGCCCAGCGCCGCCGCGCCCAGATGGGGAACCTCCCCTCCGGTGATGGTCACGTTCCAGTCCCGGCCCATGCTCTGGGCCGTCAGGGTCAGGGCGATCCCCTCCCCCTCGGTATGCAAGGTCAGCATGTCGTATCCTCCTCGATTGTCTTGGATGTCTCGCTCAGATAGGCCCGCAGCCGCTCCGGCGTATTGGCAGAGGGGTCTTCCAGTACGTGGTCCAGCAGCTGCCGCTGGGCCGCGCCGATGTCCTTCCCCCGGTAGCCAAGGGCCGCCAGGTCCTGCCCGGACAGGGCCAGGTCCTTCACGCTCCAGCAATCCCCCCGGCGGAGCACCTGCTCCAGCGCAGGGGAGCTCTCACGGCCCTCCCAGTCGCCCATCCAGGCCCCGGCCCGGGCCCCGTCGACGCCATACTCCCACAGGGCACGCCGCCACGCCTCGTCGGTCTGGGGCAGTCCCGCCTTCCACAGCCGGAATCCGTCGGCACAGGCCCGGATGGTCTTTCTCTCCAGGCGCAGCGTCTCCAACAGGGAGGGCCCCTCCTCTCCCACCACGGCGCAGAAGCCCGCCCAGCGGGCCTCCGGCGTCCGGGGCAGACGGCTCAGGGTGACGAAGGCCCCCCGGGGGATGCACTCGTACCGCCGCATCAGCCCGGTGTCAAAGAGCATCCGGGCCCATCCCGGCCGGGGAGAGCACAAGATTTTCTCCAGCTCTCCCCGCACCCGCTCATGGGAGAGCACTTCGGCCAGCGCCGCGCACCGCCAGATGCCCCGCGCCGTGTCGGTCTGGAGCTCAAACCCCAGCTGGGCCGCAAAGCGCACCCCCCGGAACATCCGCAGGGCGTCCTCGGTAAAGCGCTTTTCCGGCTCTCCCACGCACCGGATAAGCTCCCGCTCCAGATCCTGCCGTCCGCCGAAGGGGTCGATCACCCCTCCGTCCGGGGCCAGAGCCATGGCATTGATGGTAAAATCCCGCCGGGCCAAATCCTCCTCCAGCGTGGCGTCAAAGCGCACCTCGCCCGGGTGGCGCCCGTCGGTATAGCCGCTCTCCCGCCGGAAGGTGGTGATCTCCACCGGCCCGTCCCCGGTGAGCACGGTGACCGTCCCGTGGCGCATGCCCGTGGGGACAGTGCGGGGAAAGAGGGCCATCACGGTCTCGGGCCGTGCCGCCGTGGTCAGGTCAAAGTCGCCCGGCGTCCGTCCCAGGAGCAGATCCCGGACACATCCGCCCACCGGATAGGTGGGCCACCCCGCCTCCCACAGGCGGTCCCGGCACCTCCGCACGCCGTCCGGTATGTACAGCTCTTTCACCATACCACCCCATTTCCCGTATTTTTCTCTTGTAAGGGGACTATACTGCGGTATATAATAATATGTTCCAAATCTGTTTTCCCTCTGCGCCCAGGGCGCAATACGATACCATATCGTCATTATAAACTTCTGGAAAGGGTGTGTAAACCCATGGCTGCAACTGACATCCATGATTATCTGCGTCCCGGCCGGCGGGCCCATCTGGTCGGCATCGGCGGCGTTTCCATGTCCCCTCTGGCGGAGGTCCTCCACGGGGCCGGTATGACCATCACCGGTTCCGATATGCGGGAGAGCGCCACCACGGAGCATCTGCGCTCCCTGGGCATCCGGGTGGACATCGGCCACCGGGCCGAAAATGTCGCCGGCGCCGATCTCATCATCCGCACCGCCGCCGCCCACGACTCCAACCCCGAGATCGCCGAGGCCCACCGTCTGGGCATCCCGGTCTTTGAACGGGCCCAGGCCTGGGGCTCCATCATGCGGGGCTACCGCAACGCCCTGTGCATCTCGGGCACCCACGGCAAGACCACCACTACCTCCATGTGCACCCACATCGCCATGGCCGCCGCTGCCGACCCCACCGTCATGATCGGCGGTACCCTTCCCCTGCTGGGCGCTGGCCACCGGGTGGGCAAGGGGGACACCATCATTCTGGAGAGCTGCGAGTACTGCAACTCCTTCCTCTCCTTCTTCCCCACCGTGGCGGTGATCCTCAACATCGAGGCCGACCACCTGGACTTCTTCAAGGATCTGGAGGACGTGGAGCACTCCTTCCGCGCCTTTGCCGACCGGGTGCCCGAGGGCGGTCTCATCATCGCCAACCGGGACGATGCCAACACCATGCACGCCCTGGAGGGGGAGGAGCGTCCCATCCTCACCTTCGGTCTGGAGGAGGGCGACGTCCACGCCGCCGGTCTGACCTGGGTCAACGGCCTGCCCGCCTTTGACGTGATCTGCCGCGGGGAGAAATTCGCCCATGTGGAGCTCCAGGTCCCCGGCGTACACAATGTGAAAAACGCCCTGGCCGCCGCCGCTTCGGCCATCGCCCTGCACTTCCCCCCCGCCGCGGTGGAGGAGGGTCTGGCCGCCTTCCACGGCGCGGGCCGCCGCTTTGAGCACAAGGGCAGCTTCCACGGGGCGGAGGTCTACGACGACTATGCCCACCATCCCGGAGAGCTCCAGGCTCTCTTCTCCGCCGTGAAGGGCATGGGCTATGAGCGCATCATCTGCGCCTTCCAGCCCCACACCTACACCCGGACCAAGGCCCTCTTCTCCGACTTTGTCCAGGTGCTCCGGGAGCCTGATCTGGCCATCCTGGCCGAGATCTACGCCGCCCGGGAGACCGACACCCTGGGCATCTCCTCCCGGGACCTGGCCGAGCAGATCCCGGGCAGCCGCTACTGCGCCACCCTGGAGGAGGTCACGGCTCTCCTGCGGGAGATCGCCCGTCCGGGGGATCTCATCCTGACCGTGGGCGCCGGCGACATCTACACCGCCGGAGAGGCTCTGGTCAAGCACCAGTAATCCAGTCAAAAAGCGGGCATACCCGGAAAGTCCCCTCTTCCCGGGTATGCCCGCACTGTTATTTCTGCATGCGCTGGAATACGACGGCGGCCTGCTCCCGGGTCAGGGGGGCGCAGGGCTGGGTCCCGTCAAAGAGCCCCGCCTGCACCGCTGCCTCCCAGTCCGTCTCCGCCCAGGAACTGACCGGCTTAGCCGCCTGCTCCTTGCGGTAGGCCGCCATGGCGGTCTGAAACATGGCGTCAAACTGCTCCTGTGTCAACTCGTCCTCTCCTTCCAGAAGGGCCTTCACATCGGCCCGCAGGGTATCCATGCTCTTGCCGTGCCTGGGAAACCAGTGGGACACGTCGGCGTGGTTGCTGGCCATATCCTCCTGGTAGCCCTCCCGGTGGTCCACGATGTCCCGCAGGGGGTCCAGGCCGTATTTGCGGCAGAGCATGGCGCACAGCTCCACGGCGTTGGCGTAGACCCGCCGGAAATAGTCCGCATTCTTCTCCGCGTCATAGCCCACCATGGTCCCTCCCTGGTAGGTGTGCCCGGCGGGCTCCAGGATCTCAAAGCTGATGTGGGTGTTGTTGGCCGACGTGCCGCCGTTGGGCGGCGTCCCGGCGTGCCAGCCCCGCCAGTTCCAGGGCAGGGTCTCGGTCACGCCGTCGGCATGAACAAAGGCGTGGGCGCATTTATCCACCCCCGGCTGGTCCCACAGCCGCAGCCAGACATTCACGTCCGGCTGCGGCGTCCCTGTGGAATGGACCATAATGCCCTTGGGTACGATGGTGCGCCCCGCCTTATAGCAGTCGTTTCGTGTTAAAATGTGTTCGGTCAGCTGCATGGTCTCTCCTCCCGGAGTATCCTATGCGCCGCCTCTCTTTTCGGACACCCTGCGGCCCCCTTGGGAGATCAGCCGCCCAGGGTCAGGCCGCTCCCCTTCTGGGAGAGACCGTCCTTTTCCAGCATCTGCTCCAGCACCTTCACATCGGTGGTGATGTCCATGGCCGTGTTCTCAAAGAGCTTATCCAGCTGCTTTTCAAAGCCCTCCACCACCTTATCCATCATCCCCTCGATGCGGACCTTGGCGGCGCTGATGTTCTCGCCCTCCACGCCCTGCTCCTCCAGCTGGGCATAGGAGTTGAGGATCTTCAGCGTGGTGGGAAGGTAGTAATTCAGGAAGCTGCGCAGCTGGCCGCCCTTTTCCGGGTTCTTCTTCTGATACTCAAAGATCTTGCGGGTGATCTCCTCGATGCGGTCGATCTTCTCGCTCATGGCGGCGTCCTCAATGGCGTCGTTCACCGCGCGGATCTGGGCCAGCGTCCGGTCGTCCTCTCCCTGGGCGGGTTCGGGCTTCGGCTCAGGCTTCTCCTCCTGAATTCCCTCGTCGCTGAGGATGAGGCGTCCGGTGCTCATGTCCAGATAGCCGGTGGGCAAGAGGCCCTCATCCAGCATCTCCTGCAGATCATCGCAGGCCGTATGCACCGACACCGGCATGGCCTGCGCCAATGTCTCCACCCAAATCGAGGTCTGATGCCCGATCAGCGCCAGATACTTGCGGAACCGGCGGGCCTTTTTGTTCCTGCTCATCCCCACGGCCAGCACCACGAAGCCGGCGCAGCAGAAGCCCAGGGGGAAGAATACGTCCTCCAGGTACCAGATGGGATTGCCGCCCCAGAACAGGCTCTCCACCATCTCCAAAATGGCGCTGGCAGTGCCCAGACCGAAGACGCCCGCGATCACGCCGCCGACGATCATCATGCTCTTCCCCCGGTTCAGGCGCAGGTGTTCCTGCTCTGCCGGGACCCGGCGCTGGACCTTCCGCGCTGCCCCCATTCCGGTGGATACCCCCTGGGTGCCGGGCTGGCGCACCTCCGTCCGCCGGCGTACCACCGGCCGCTCCTCCTGGTGCACGCCCTGGGTACCGGGCTGCACATAGGTCCGTCCGGTGGGGGCCGAACGCCCATGGCTCGCCGGGCGGTTGTTCTCGGTCAATTTCCGGAACAGCAGAAACAGACCCACCGGCCAAAACAGCGCCAGCATAAGCACGATCAGGATCCAGGATCCGATCTCACTGTTATTTGTATCTTTCTTCCCATAACCCGCCATATCCGGGCCCTCCTGTTCGGCAATGGTTTTTCCACTCTTATTATCTCTGATTGTAGCACAGAACTCTGAAAGAATCGATGAAAAATATATTTAAATTTTTTTAAACCCGCCCCACACAGGGAACCGAATCCCTTTTGGCACGTCTAAAAAGTACTTCAAACTCATACAACACGCTTAGATGGAGCGCAAACCGGCAGGAATAAGCCCTGTAACCGTTCTGTAATTGCATTTTGGGGCAGGGACACCTATAATGGAGAGCGTATCCAGTTCGTTACCTCAATATTGGGAGTTGATATCCATGGAACACTCGAAAGGCAAACGCGTCATGCCCGACCCGGAGGGCGGCAGACGCAGAAAATCCGGCCGACCACCCAAGGTCCTGGTCGGTGTACTCATTTTCCTTTTGCTGCTCTGTGCCGGCTACGCCGGTATGTGCGCCTATGCCGCCACCAGCGGGAAGCTGCTGCCCAACACCCGCATCAGCGGCGTCCAGGTGGGCAGTCTGACCCAGGAAGAGGCCCAGGCCAAGCTGGAGGCGGAGCTTCCCACCCGGCTCTCGTCCCTCTCCGCTGACTTCACCTGCAACGGCAGCACCTTTACTGTCTCCGGGGATGCCCTGAGCGCCGATATCTCCGGCGCGGTAGAGGCGGCCTGGAACGACAACCAAAAGGGCGGCGCGGCGGCCGGCGGCTTCCGCTTCCTCTCCGCCCTGGCAGGGCAGTCCAGCGAGGTGGAGGTCCAGCTCTCCTTCTCCCAGACCCCCGCCTCCATCACTCAGGCGGAGGAGCATATCTCCAACCCCATGGTGGAGACCAGCTGGACCGTAACGGCCGACACGCTGGACTTTACCAAGGGCACCACCGGGCAGGCCATCGACGTGGACGCCCTGGAGGAGCAGCTCCTGCGGGAGTTCCAGACCCTGCTGTCCGAGGGCGGCACCTCCGCCCCTGTGCCCATCGAGGTCCCCGTGATGACGGAAGAGCCCCCCGAGCCCGACTTTGAGGCCATCTATCAGGAGGTCTACACCGAGCCCGCCGACGCCTACCTGGACAAGAACACCAAGGAGATCGTCCCCTCGGTCACCGGCATCCGGTTTGACACGGACGCCGCCCGTACCGCCCTGGCCGACACCGCGGAGGGCGAGGTCTGCTCCGTGCCTCTGGAGAAGGAGGAGCCCAACATCACCACCGCTAAGCTCAATGCCAATCTCTTCAAGGATGTCCTGGGCAAGTCCTCCACCAAGACCGCCGGCGGCTCCTCCCGCTGGCACAATGTGGATCTGGCCTGCCAGCGGGTCAACGGCACCATTCTTCTCCCCGGTGAGACCTTCTCCTACAACGCTACGGTGGGTCCCTACTCCCAGGCCGGCGGCTATCAGAAGGCCGGCGCCTATGTGAGCGGCACCACCCAGGACACCTGGGCCGGCGGCGTGTGCCAGCTCTCCTCCACCCTCTATTATACGACCCTCAAGGCCAATCTGGAGACCGTGGAGCGCCACAAGCACAAGTACGACGTGGGGTATCTCCCCTCCGGCCTGGATGCCACGGTCTACAGCAACAGCCTGGACTTCCGGTTCAAGAACAACACCGACTACCCCATCAAGATCGTGGCCTCTCTCACCAAGAGCGGCGGCACCCGGTACTGCAACGTCACCATCTACGGCACCAACACCACCGGTATCTACGGCGATCCCTACTCGGTGGTGGTGAGCACCACCGCCCCCAAGACCGTCTACGAGCCCAACAGCTCGGTGCCCCAGGGCTCCAAGCCCCAGAAGGACCCCACCCGCACCGCCTACACCGGCAAGGTGGTGGAGGTCCATCAGCGCCTGCGGGACGCCAACGGCAAGGTCATCAGTGACACGGTCATCCACAACGACCGCTTTGATGTGCGCAACGCAGTCTACTTCTATAACCCCGCTGACGCGGCCCGTCTGGGCATCGACACCTCCACCGGTCTGATGACCGAGGTGCCTGTCACGCCCACACCGGCGCCCACGCCGTCCCCCACCGCGACACCGGCACCCACACCGGCACCCACACCGGCGCCCTCCAGTACCCCCGCTCCCACTGCGGCGCCCACGTCGACACCGACTCCGGCGCCCACCACCTCCGCACCCCCCAGCAGTACACCGGCACCCAATGCATCCACCGATCCCAATGTGCCGGTCCTTCCCCCGGAGGCCCAGACCGGAACCTGAGTTTTTTCGCCACCTGGAGCGCGGGTCATCTCTGACCCGCGCTCCTGTTTATCACTTTAAGGAGGGATTCCCCTATGTTTCAAGGCTTTTCCGATGCCACCATCGACTTTATGTGGGGCATCCGGTTCAACAATGAGCGCCCCTGGTTTCAGGCCCACAAAGAGGAGTATCTGACCCACTTCTACCAGCCCATGAAGGCCCTGGCCCAGGAGGTCTATGACGCCTTCCAGGCCCGGCACCAGGTCCCGGGCCTGTGCTGCAAGGTCTCCCGTATCTACCGGGACGCTCGGCGCCTGCACGGCAGAGGCCCCTATAAGGATCATCTCTGGTGGTCCATGGAGCGTCCCACCGAGGACGCCTTCTCCACCCGCCCGGTCTTCTGGTTTGAGCTGGAGCCGGAGGGCTGGTCCTACGGTCTGGGGTATTACTCGGCCACTCCGCTGACCATGGCCAAGTTCCGCGCCCGGCTGGACCGGGACCCCGCGCCCTTTGAGCGCCTGGTCCGCAGCATGGACCGGCAGGCGGTCTTTCAGCTCACCGGCGTGGACTACAAGCGTCCCAAGGGGGCCCCTCCCTCCCCCCTCCTCGCCCCCTGGTACAACAAGAAGAGTTTGGCGCTGGAGTGCGATCACAAGCTGGACGACCTTCTCTACTCCCACGACCTGGTGGACACTCTGCTGGAGGGATATGACTTCCTGCTCCCCTTCTACACCTATTTCTCCTCCCTGGACGGCGATCCGGACCCGCGGGAGGGATAAGAAAGCAGCTCTCCCGGTGCGTCTGGCGCAAACCGGGAGAGCTGCTTTTTTGATTTCTTATCCGTCTGTGGGATCAGTTCAAAAAGTCCTTGAGCTTCTTGGAGCGGCTGGGGTGGCGGAGCTTCCGCAGGGCCTTGGCCTCGATCTGGCGGATACGCTCACGGGTGACGTTGAACTCCTTGCCCACTTCCTCCAGGGTGCGGGTACGGCCGTCCTCGATGCCGAAGCGGAGCTTGAGGACCTTCTCCTCCCTGGGGGTCAGGGTGGAGAGCACATCCACCAGCTGCTCCTTGAGCAGGGTGAAGCTGGCGGCCTCGGAGGGCTCGGAAGCATCCTCGTCGGGGATGAAGTCGCCCAGGTGGGAATCCTCCTCCTCGCCGATGGGGGTCTCCAGAGAGACCGGCTCCTGGGCGATCTTCAGGATCTCCCGCACCTTGTCCACCGGCATGGACATCTCGGCGGCGATCTCCTCGGGGCTGGGATCGTGGCCCAGCTCCTGGAGGAGCTGACGGGAGACGCGGATGACCTTGTTGATGGTTTCCACCATGTGGACGGGGATGCGGATGGTACGGGCCTGGTCGGCGATGGCGCGGGTAATGGCCTGCCGGATCCACCAGGTGGCGTAGGTGGAGAACTTGTAGCCCTTGGTGTAGTCAAACTTCTCCACGGCCTTGATGAGGCCCAGGTTGCCCTCCTGGATCAGGTCCAGGAAGAGCATGCCGCGGCCCACATAGCGCTTGGCGATGGAGACCACCAGACGGAGGTTGGCCTCGGCCAGACGCTGCTTGGCCGCCTTGCCCCGGCGGATGGCCTTCTTGATGGCGGCCTCCTCCTCGGCGGTGAGGGGATAGTCCTCCCCGTTCTTGCGGGCCTTCTCAATCTCGGCCCACTGCTCCTCAGCGGCGTCACCGGCGCCCATGTCCTGGGCCAGCTGGATCTCCTCGTCGGGGGAGAGGAGGTTGACCTTGCCGATCTCCTTGAGGTACATGCGCACGGGGTCGTCGATGTTGAAGGCGTCCACCAGAGTGTTGGGGTCTACGATCTCCTCCTCAGGGATGTCCTCCAGATCGTCGATGGAGGGGACGATGTCATCGCCCAGGTCGGGGAGATAGTCCTCACCGGCGGTGTCGATACCCAGGTTTTCCAGGGTATCGTAGATCTTGTCCATCTGGTCGCTCTCCAGATTCATGTTCTCCAGCACGTCCATCAGCTCGCTGGCCGAGAGCTTGCCCTTCTTCTTGCCCCGCTCGATGAGCTCGCTGAGCTTCTCCGCGCCGGGAACACCCTCCACGACCTTCATGATCTCCAGGCGTCCGGCTTCGATCTGGGCCTCGCTGGGGCCCTTGGCACCCTTGGCCGCGTTTACTTTCTTTTCACTCATGTGCTCATCCTCCGTAGGCTTTTTTTTCTCTAAATTTTTCCGCGGCCGCCAGGAGGGGGTCTACTGCGCTCTCCCCCGCCCGCTTGAGGGCCTCGGTCTGAATGATGGCTATGTAATCCCGCAGAGCCTGCTGGCTGTGGGCCAGAGACTCCGGCTTTTCCAGCACCCCGGCCAGGAAGCTCATCTCCTCGCTGGTCAGCTCGCCGGCCAGTGCGGCCAGCTGGGTGCTGCGTCCCTCCTGAAAGCGCTGGCGCAGGAGGGCGTATACCCGCCCCAGCACCGGGACAGAAAACTGCTCCGGCGTCAGGGATTCGCTCTCCCGGAAGAGGGCGGGCTCCAGCAGCATCAGCCGCAAAACCCCCTCCTCCGCCCGTCCCGAGCGCATGTTGGGATAGCGGATGCCGTACTCCCGGGGCTGAAGCTGGGCCGCCGGGGTCAGGTCCCGCCGCTCCTGCTGCTTCTTGGCCTGCCGGAGCCGGCGCTGATACTCCCGCTGGATCTCCTGCGCCATGGCCTGGGGGGAGATCCCCGCCGCCTGGGCGGCCCGGCCGCCGTAGATCTCCCGCTCCACCGGGCTGGGGAGGGTGGAGAGCATGGCGGCGCTCTCCCGGAGAAATTCCACCTTCTGGGCGTCGTCGCTCAGGTCGTATTTCACCTGGATCTGGCGCAGGCGGTACTCAATGTGGTTCTCGCTCTGATCCAGCAGCTTGGCAAAGGCCTCCCGGCCGTATTTCTTGATAAACTCATCCGGGTCCTTGGCCCCCCGCATCTGGAGGACCTTGACCTGGATGCCCGTCTTTTCCAGAATGGGGATGGCCCGCTGGGCAGCCTTCATCCCCGCGCCGTCCCCGTCGTAGGCGATGACCGCCTCCTTGGTATACCGGGAGAGGAGCTGGGCGTGCTCCTGAGTCAGGGAGGTGCCCAGGCTCGCCACCGCGCAGTCAAACCCCGCCTGGTGGAGGGAGAGGGTATCCATATACCCTTCCGTGAGGATGATCCGGCCCTGCTTGGATTTTTTGGCGATGTTCAGGGCAAAGAGGTTGCGGCTCTTGTTGTAGATCACCGTATCCGGGGAGTTGAGGTACTTGGGCGTGGAGTCGTCCAGTACGCGGCCGCCGAATCCGATGACCTCCCCCCGCAGGTCGATGATGGGGAACATCACCCGGTTGCGGAAGCGGTCATAGATCCGCCCCTTTTTGTTGTCCACCGCCAGTCCGGCATCCAGCAGCTCCCGCTTGGCATAGCCCTTCTCCATCATGGCCTGGATCAGGTTGTCCCACCCTTCCGGGGCAACGCCCAGTCCAAAGCGGGTGACCACCCCTGGGGAGAGGCCCCGCTTCTGGAAGAGATATTCCGCCCCCGCTCTCCCCTCCGGGGCCCGCAGTTTTTCGTGGAAAAACCGGGCCGCGTCCTTGTTCAGAGCCAGGAGCCGCTCCCGCCGGCGGCGGTATCCCTCATTCTCCCCCTGCTCGGGCATCTCCATGCCGGAGCGCTGGGCCAGAAAACGCACCGCCTCCACAAAGGGCAGGTTCTCCATCTCCATGATGAAGGAGATCACCCCGCCGCCCTTGCCGCAGCCGAAGCAGTGGTAGATCTGCTTTTCGGGCGCCACGGAGAAGGAGGGGGTCTTTTCGTTGTGAAAGGGGCACAGGCCCCAGAGATTGTTTCCCTTTCGGGTCAGGTGGACATAGGAGGAGACCACGTCGGAAATCTCGTTCCGGGCCACCAGCTCGTCGATAAATGCCTCAGGTATGGCCATGGCGCTCCCCCCCTCTCCCCTCATTTTACCGCCCAGGCCCTTGGGATGGCCAGGGTGCGGAACTGCTCCACGGCGTATTTGTCGGTCATGCCGGCGATGTAGTCGCACACCGCCCGCTCGGTCCCCTCCAGCGCCCGGATTTCCTGGAACTCACCGGGGAGGCGGTCGGCCTCCCTCCGGTAGTACTCAAAGAGAAAGCGGAGCATATCCTGGGCCTTGCGCTCCTCCCCCTTGGCCAGGGGGCTGTGGTAGACCCGTGCAAAGAGAAAGGCCCGCAGCTCCTCCATGGCCCGGCGGCAGGGCTCCGACTGGCAGATCTCTCCCTTGTCCCGGCTCTGTTCGATCACATCGGAGACCAGGGTGTCAATCCGCTCCCCGTGGGAGAAGCCCAGCACCTGGGACAGCTCCAGCGGCACATCCAGCGGATAGAGCACGCCGCCCCGGATGGCGTCGTCGATATCGTGGTTGATATAGGCGATCCGGTCGGCCAGGCGGATGAGCCGCCCCTCCAGGGTGGCGGCCTCCTCCGCGCCGGTATGGCAGCGGATGGCGTTGCGCACCTCCCAGGTGAGGTTGAGTCCCGCGCCCCCCTGCTCCAGCCGCTCCACCACCCGGAGGGACTGGACATTGTGTTCAAACCCGCCGGGCATGATCTCGTTGAGGACGGCCTCCCCGGCGTGGCCGAAGGGGGTGTGCCCCAGATCGTGCCCCAGAGCGGCCGCCTCGGTCAGGTCCTCGTTGAGGCGCAGTCCCCGGGCCATGGTCCGGGCCACCCGGGCCACCTCCAGAGTGTGGGTCATGCGGGTACGGTAGTGGTCCCCCTCGGGGGCCAGAAAGACCTGGGTCTTGTGCATCAGCCGCCGGAAGGCCTTGGAGTGGACGATCCGGTCCACATCCCGCTGAAAGTCCGTGCGCATGGGACAGGGCGGTACCGGCCGGGCCCGGCCGCGGCTCTCCTCCGCCCGGCAGGCCCAGGGCGACAGCTGCTCCCGCTGGGCCTGTTCCACCGCTTCCCGTACTGTCATGGCGCTCCTCCTCCCGAAACGACTGAAAAGGCACTCCAATTACTATATACGCTTTCCGGCGTGAAAATCCTTCTTTTTGCAAAAATTTTTTTGCACTCCGGCTTACACCGGGTCGTCGGCCAGACGGACCATGTGGATGTGGTCCTCCCACACCCCGTGGATGCGCAGATAGGCCCGGGCCAGGCCCTCCTCCCGGAAGCCGCATTTCTCCGCCACCCGGAGGGAGCGGCGGTTGCGGGGCATGATGTTCCCCTCGATGCGGTGCAGGCCCAGCGTCCCGAAGGCAAACGCGGCGCAGGCCTTGACCGCCTCGGTCATATAGCCCTTGTTGATCTCGCTCCCGTCCATCTTGCAGCCCAGGAAGCAGGACTGAAAGGCACCCCGCACGATGTTGTTGAGGGCGATGTAGCCGATGGCCCGCTCCGGCTCCCCTTTGCGGAAGAGCCAGAAGGAATAGCCCCGGCCCTCCTCCCGGTCGATCCGGGCCTGCCGGAGCAGGCGGCTCTGCTCCTCCAGCGTGTAGAATTCCGGCGCGCGCTCGGGCTCATAGGGCTCCAGAAAGTCCCGGTTGCGGGTGTAGAAATCCAGGACCAGAGCGGCCATGGACTCCTCCGGGACCCGGCCCACCAGGCGCTCGGTCTCCAGATACAGTTCCTCTGTCATCTTCTCTCCTCCTCACTCAGCCGATGGGTACGTCCTTGAATACCTCTCCCACCACCTGGGCCGTGGAGGTGCCGGCGGTGAGCTCGGTGATGCGGGCCTGGAAGGGCTCCACCGCCCCCTCCGGCAGGAGGGCGTGGACGGTGACGTCGGCGGCGTATTCGGTCTCTCCCAGCACGCCGCCGCAGGCCTCCACTTCCAGCTTGACCCGCTCAAACATCGCATAGGGGCAGGGCACGGCCGTATCCACCCAGCGGCGGACTACAGAACGGCCCGCCGCGTCCAGGGCGTCCTTGGCCGAGCGGGTATAGGCCCGCACCAGGCCCCCAGCCCCCAGCAGGATGCCGCCGAAGTAGCGGGTCACCACGCAGCAGACGTTGGTGATCTCCTCCTTCTGGAACACCCCCAGCATGGGCTGTCCCGCGGTTCCCTGGGGCTCCCCGTCATCGGAGTAGCGGACGATCCCGCCCTCCCGGATCAGATAGCACCAGCAGTTGTGCCGGGCGTCGTGGTATTTCTTCCTGGTGGCCTCGATCCGGGCCCGGGCCTCCTCCTCGGACTCCACCCGCCAGACATGGCCGATGAAGCGGGAGCGCTTCTCCACAAACTCGGTCTCCGCATCCCCCGTGGGGATATAGTACTCGGTCATCGCCGCCCCTCACTTTCCCCTTGTTCTCGCCCAGTCCGCGCGCGTCATGGCATAGCACAGCGTCAGGCGGGGCTCCCCGCCGAACGCGGTCAGACGCTGCATCCGGAGGAAGCGGAAGGAAAAGCCGCACTTCCGGATGACCCGCTTGGACTTCTGATTGCCGTCATAGTGGTCGCACCAGATGGTGTGGAGGCCCAGGTCCTCAAACCCGTAGCGCAGCAGCTCCTCCACCGCCTCGGGGATGAGTCCCCGTCCCCAGTAGGCCGGGTCCAGGGAGTAGCCGATCTCGTCGTCCGGCCCTCCGGCCTCCTTCCGGTGCCGCCCGGTGAAACCCGCCGAGCCGATGACCCGTCCGTCCTGCCGGTGTACCACAGCAAAGACCCCGGGCTCGGAGAATACGGTGCGGATGATCTCCCGGCTCTCCTCCAGGCTCTCATGGGGCTTCCAGCCCGCGGGGGGACCCACTCTGGGGTCCTGGGCGTAGGAGAAGAGATCCTCCGCGTCCCCCGCCTCAAAGGGCCGCAGGATCAGCCGTTCGGTTTCCAGACGCATCCTTTCTCCTCCTCAGTCCTCCCAGAATTCCTTGGGCGGTTTCCAGCCCTCTACGATATAGTCCTTCATGCGCCCCAGCAGGATGGGGGTGAGGATGCCCGTCACCTCGATGGTCTCCCCATACTCCACCTGCTCCACCTTGGCATCCCGGTAGAGCATATCCAGCAGGCCGCCCTGGTCATAGGGCAGGTGGAGCACCACCCGGCAGGCACCGGTATCCAGCCGCTTGCCGATCTGCTCCAGCAGCTGGTCCAGACCCTGGCCGGTCTTGGCCGAGATGGCCACGATATCCTCCCCGTGGGGCACGATCTCCCCGGTATAGCGGTCGCACTTGTTGAATACGTCGATGCGGGGGGTCTCAGCGGCCCCCAGCTCCACGATGAGCTTCTCCACCACCGCGGCCTGGTCCCGCCACTCCGGGTTGGAGGAGTCGATCACGTGCAGCAGAAGATCGGCGTAGCTCAGCTCCTCCAGCGTGGCCTTGAAGGCCTCCACCAGGTGGTGGGGCAGCTTGGAGATGAACCCAACCGTGTCCGAGATGAGCACGGTGCAGGTATCCGAGATCTCCAGCGTGCGGGTGGTGGTGTCCAGGGTATCGAAGAGGCGGTTGTTGGCGGGGATGTCCGCCCCGGTCAGCTTGTTGAGCAGGGTGGATTTGCCCGCGTTGGTGTAGCCCACGATGGCCACCACCGGCACCTCGTTTTTGATGCGCCGCTCCCGCTGGACGCCCCGGACCCGGCGCACTTCCTCCAGCTCCTCCTTGAGCTTGGAGATCTTGCGGCGGATGTGGCGGCGGTCGGTCTCCAGCTGGGTCTCGCCGGGGCCGCGGGTGCCGATGGGGGACTTGCCGCCCGAGGCGGTCTGGCGCACCAGGTGTCCCCACATGCCGGTCAGCCGGGGGAGCAGGTACTGGTACTGGGCCAGCTCCACCTGGAGGCGGCCCTCCCGGGTACGGGCCCGCTGGGCAAAGATGTCCAGAATGAGGGCCGAGCGGTCCATCACCGCCACCTTCAGCTCCTCGGAGAGCACCCGCTGCTGGGAGGGAGAGAGGGCATTGTCAAAGATGACCATGTCCGCTCCGCTGTTCTCCACCAGCTCCCGCACCTCGGCCACCTTGCCCTCGCCGATGAAGGTGCGGGGATCGGGGGTGTCCTTGTTCTGGAGCACCGAGCCCACGCAGGTGCCTCCCGCCGTCTCCAGCAGGTCCTCCAGCTCCTCCATGGTGGTCTCGGTGGCGTTCTCCTCGGCGCTCAGGCAGTGGGCGGAGAGGCCCACCAGCACGGCGCGGTTGATCTCTTTCGTGTTTTGTTCGGTCATAGTACCTCCTGTGGGCGTCCCTTATGCTTTTTGCAGGACCTCCACGATCTCGCCGATATACATCCGGTGATAGTCCTTCTCGGGATAGCACTGCTCCAGCACCGCCGGATCGGTGAAGTGTCCGGGCTCCAGGTCCTGCCAGTAGAGCTTGCGGCAGACGATGACCAGCTCGGCCTCCTCAAAGTAGGGGGCGTTCCCCTCCGCCGCGGCCACGGTGAAGCCGCACTCCCGGATCTTGGCCAGCTCCCGGCCGCTCTTGGCCCCGCACAAGGCCAGCTCCCGGCGGTACTTGTCGCCAAAGAAGGACAGAGTATAGTATCCCTCCCGCTCCACAAATTCCATCGTGTAGCGCTGGGGACGGATAACGCACATGGCCACATTTCTGCGCCAGAGCACACCCAGTCCGCCCCAGGAGGCGGTCATGGTGTTGCAGTGTTCCGGCGTGCCGGCCGTGACCAGCATCCACTGGTCGTTGAGCATGGAGAAGAGATTCTGATCGATCTCCTCCGGTCTGATCTTCCTGAACATGGTTGTCCCTCCTTGGATGGATGCTCCGCCCGGACGCTCCGGGGGGCGGGTACAGAAAAACCCGTACCGGAACCGGTACGGGTTTTCATTGGAATCTTACTTCTGATCCAGACCAAACTTCTTGTTGAAGCGGCTGACACGTCCGCCAGTATCCACCATCTTCTGCTTGCCGGTGAAGAAGGGGTGACACTTAGAGCAAACTTCAACCTTAATGTCCTTCTTGGTAGACCCGGTTTCGATCACATTACCGCAGGCGCACTTAATGGTAGTCTGTTCGTAATTGGGATGGATGCCTTCCTTCATTTTATGTTCACCTCTTTCTCCCAGGGGATCAGTCGTCATAAACGCAACTGATATACTACCACCTTTCCCCTGAAATTGCAACTGTTTTTTCAAATTTTTTTGATTTCTTTTTTGAGGGACATGGTCCTCCCGCCCGGCGCATACCTGTGTATCACCGGGGGTACCCCCGGATCTGCGCAACGGACGGAGGGTAAACTATGTCATTTCTCACCGCGCTGGGGGACGCCATCTGGAACCCCTGGCTTCTGCTTCTTTTTCTGCTCACGGGGCTATGGTATTCCCTGCGCACCGGCTTCTTTCAGATCTTCGAGGTCCGCCGCTGGCTCCGCGCCACCGTGGGCTCCCTCTTCCGCCGGCGGGGAGAGCGGTCCTCCGGGGGGCTGACCCAGTTTCAGGCCCTCTCCACCGCCCTGGCCTCCACCATCGGCACGGGCAGCATCGCCGGGGTGGCCACCGCCATCTTCTACGGCGGTCCGGGGGCGGTTTTCTGGATGTGGGTGTCCGCCCTGTTGGGCATGATGACCAGCTGTGCGGAAAAGACCCTCGCCGTGCGCTACCGGGAGCGCGCCCCCGGCGGCGGCTGGCAGGGCGGCCCCATGTGCTACATGGAGCGGGGCCTTGGGTCGCGGCCCCTGGCCCTCTGGTTCTCCCTGTGCTGTGTGGCAGCCTCCCTGGGAGGCGGGAACCTGGTGCAGGCCAACTCCATCGCCGCCGCCCTCCACAGCACCCTGGGCTGGGATCCACTGACCATCGGTCTGGCGGTGGCCCTGTGCTGCGGGGCGGTCATCCTGGGCGGGGTGGGGCGGATCGGCGCGGTCAGTGAGAAGCTGGTCCCGGCCATGGCGGGGCTCTTCCTCACCGGCGGGCTCTTTGTCATCCTCCGCCACGCCGACGCCCTTCCCGCCGCCCTCTTCCAGATCTTCTCCTGCGCCCTGTGTCCCCAGGCCGCCCTGGGAGGCGCGGCGGGGTATGGCCTGGCCGCCGCCATGCGCTACGGCGTGGCCCGGGGGGTCTTCACCAACGAGGCCGGCATGGGCTCCTCCGCCATGGCCCACGCCGCCGCCCAGGTGACCGATCCCGCCGAGGAGGGCATGTGGGGGATCTTTGAGGTTGGGATCGCCACCCTGACGGTCTGCTCCATCACGGCGCTGGTCATCCTGACCTCCGGCGTGTACGATCCGCAGGCCGCCCTGGACGCCATCGCCGGGGGCCATGTCTCGGGCACCCTGCTGGGCGCCCCCCTCTCGGCCGCGGCCTTCTCCACCGTGTTCGGCCCCTACGGGGGACTCTTCGTCTCGGTGTGCCTGCTCCTCTTTGCCTTTACCTCCCTGCTGGGATGGAGCTACTACGGGGAGCGGGGCCTCGCCTACCTCACCGGGAGCCGCCGGGCCTGCGCCCTCTACCGGGTGGTCTTTCTGGTGACGGTGGTGCTGGGAAGCGTGGGGGACGTGTCCGCCGTGTGGCAGCTGGCCGACATCTTCAACGGCCTCATGGCCCTGCCCAACCTGGCGGCCCTCCTGCTCCTCACCCCGGAGGCCCTCCGCCTGCTGCGCCATTGGCGGGAGCTCCAGCCCTGAACCTCTGCGCCTATCCCATCTGATAGAGACCCACCAGAATGGGCATGGTCACGATGCACAGGAGGGTCGTCACCACATAGATGGCGCTGGCATAGTCGGCCTCCCGGTCATAGAGCTGTGCCATCTGGGTCACCGTGGCCGCCGACGGCGTAATGGCGGCCAGAAGACTCACCAGCAGGATGGTCTCGCCGTTCTCCGCCAGGGCGGAAAGCCCGCTGAATTTCAGCAGCACCAGCAGGATCAGCGGGACCACCACCAGGCGCAGGGCCGTCACCTTCCAGATGCCCCGGAAGGAGAAGGCCTTCTTCAGGTCCATCCCGCCGATCAGCATACCGGCCACCACCATACTGAGCGGCCCGATCATGCCGCCCATCCCCTCCATGGCGCCCGTCAGCAGCTCGGGCAGCCGGATGCCCGCTGCAAAGAGAACGACTCCCGCCAGCACCGCCAAAATATTGGGGTTAAGCAAAATTTTCCGGAGGGAAACCTGCCGCTCCCCGCTGAGGAGGATCCGGCAGTGTGTCCACAGCAGCGGGACCTGAATGGCCAGAAAAACGCTGGTGAAGACCACCCACTCTTTGCCCAGGATCTCACTGACGATGGGGATGATGAGATTTCCCGCATTGGAGTACATCACAGAGGCCTGCTCCACCGCACGAAACCGCCATACCTTTCCAAGCAAGGTGACCAGCAAAAAGAGAACCACATGGATGACTACCGCCGTCAGCAGAGAGAGGAGCAGTCCTTTCACCAGCTCCGGCGTCCGCTCAATCTGAAAGGCGTTGAGCATCACGCAGGGCGAGACCAGGTAAAGGGTCACCACCGAAAGACTTCGGCTGTCCTCGGAGCCCAGAAGTCCGCTCCGCACCAGGACCCACCCAAGCAAAATCATCAGGAACAGCTCTCCTATCTGCTCCGCCAGCAGCAAACTGATCATGTTTCTCTCCTCTTTTTCTTCTCAAACACATGGGATTTCTCTCTGCCGATTTTTCCGGCAGGTTCACATCATTTCTACCCCTCGGTTCTCCGAAAAGAACCACAGCACCCGGCGGCAGACCGGGCGGCCGGTGATCTCCTCCAGGGCACGGCTGTACGCCTCCAGCTGGGGACGGTACTCCTCCGCCCTTTGGCGCAGGGCCTCCCCCGCCACCCGGTCGGTCTTGAAGTCCACCACGGTGATCCCCTCTGCCGTCTCAAAGAAGCAGTCCACCACGCCCTGGAGCAGGACCTCTTCGCCCGCTCCCGCCTGGGGCCAGTAGTCCCGGGCGGGGACCAGGATGGAAAACTTGAACTCCCGGCGGAGGGTGGCGGAGGAACACACCTCCCGCCCCAGGGGCGAGGCAAAGAAGGCGGCCAGACGGGCGGGGTCCACCGCCTTCCCCTGCTCGGGCGTAAGATACTCCTCCCGGACCAGGCGCTCCACCTCCCGGGCCACCTGGGCCTCCGAGGACGCCCTGGAAAAGTCAATGTACTGCATCACCAGGTGGAGGGCCACTCCCTTCTGGGCCGGGGTCAGACCGAACTCCTCCTCCGCAAAGCGGGGACGGCGGAGCACCCCCTCTCCCCGGCGTGTGCCCGCCTGGGGGGTGTGCTCAGCGGCCTCCCGGTCCAGCTCCCGTCCCTTGAGCTGGGTGGCGGTCAGCTTGGACGGGATCTCCACGTCCCGCGCCCAGGGATAGCGCCAGGTGAGGGCTTCCCGCAGCTCCCCCTCCCCCATGCCGGTGGGACGGACCGTCCGCACGGTCCGCTCCTCCGTCTGAGAGGACACAGGGGGACGCTTCAGCGCCCCGCCGGGGATCCAGCGGATGTCCCAGGCCGGACCCAGGGTGGCCAGGGTGGGCGGGACCTCCACCGCACCCGCGTCCCGGAGGGGGGCCGCCTCGGGCCGGGCCAGAACAGGCAGGAGGACCCACTGCCCCACCGACTGACAGGCGGCCAGGGCCTGAGGCTCCACCGGGCAGCCCGCGTCGGGGGCCAGCCGGGCAATGTCCCGTCCGCCCCCGGTGAGGGCCACCGAGAGGATGAGCTTGTCCTTGGCCCGGGTCACCGCCACATAGAGCAGGCGCAGCTCCTCGGCCATCATCTCATACTCCAGCTGCCGGGCCACCGCCCGGCGGGCCAGGGTGGGGTACTCCACCATCCGCCCCACGTCCAGCCGCTTGGGCCCCACGCCCAGTCTGGGGTGGAAGAGGATGGGGCGCTGCATGTCCTCCCGGTTGAGCCGCCGGCTCAGGCCGCACAGCAGCACCACCGGGAATTCCAGTCCCTTGGAGCGGTGGATGGACAGGATGCGCACGCCGCCCCCCTCCCGTCCCGGGTCGGGCGCGGTGATGCGCTCCCCCTTCTCCTGCAGGCGGGTGAGGTAGGAGAGGAAGCCGTACAGCCCCCGGTGGCCCGCCTTCTCAAAGCGCCGGGCCAGCTCGGTGAGGAGCAGGAGGTTGGCCTGCCGCTCCTCGCCGTTGGACATGCTCCCAAAGACCCCCATCAGGTTGGAGCGGTCATACAGCCGCCAGAGCAATTGATAGCAGCTCTGATCGGCCGCGCCGAAGCGCAGCTCCTCCAGCTCCTCCAGGAAGGCCCGGCAGGGCTCGTCCCCCCGCTCGGCCCCGGAGCAAACCGCTTGGTAGAAGTCTCCATCCGGGCAGCCCGCCCGCAGCAGGGCCAGCTGGTCGGCGGTAAAGCCGTACACCGGGGAGCGCAGGGCCGAGATGAGGGGCACGTCCTGCCGGGGATTGTCCACGATCTGGAGGAGGGCCAGAGCTACGTTCACCTCGGTGGAGGCAAAGAAGTCCCCTCCTCCGTCGGCCTCCCAGGAGATGCCCCGCTCGGCCAGCGCCCGGGCATAGTGGGGAAGCACCGTGTTGGGGGAGCGCAGGAGGATAACGATGTCGGAGGGCTCCGCCGGGCGCACCCCTCCCTTCCCGTCCCCCACGGGAAAGCCCTCGTCCAGAAGGGCGCGGATGCGCGCCGCGGCAAAGCGGGCCTCCTGCAGGTCCCGGGAGACCCTGGCCGCCCGCTCCTCGGCGGGGCGCTCCTCCTCGTCCTCTCCGGACAGGTCCAGGGCGTCCAGCTCCACGGCGGGATTGGGGATTTCCGGGAAATCGGGCCCCGGATAGAGAAACTCCTCGGGCGTATAGTCCATCTCGCCGAACTCCACCGACATGAGGTTGCGGAAGAGGAAGTTGGCCCCCTCCAGCACCTCAGGCCGGGAGCGGAAGTTCTTGCTCAGATTGATCCGCCGGCTCTCCCCCTCCCGGGCGTGCTCATAGGAGGGGGAGGTGCGGTATTTCTCCAGAAAGATGGTGGGGTCGGCCAGCCGGAAGCGGTAGATGGACTGCTTCACATCCCCCACCAGGAAGAGGTTTTTTCCCTCCCGAGAGAGGGCGGAGAAGATGGCGTTCTGCACCTCGTTGGTGTCCTGATACTCGTCCACCATGATCTCGGCGTACCGCCCGGAGAGCTGCCCGGCCAGCTCGGTAGGCCCCTCCGGTCCCACCAGCAGCTCCACGGTCAAATGCTCCAGGTCGGAGAAGTCCAGCACGCCCCGGCGGCTCTTCTCGGCGGCATAGGCCCCCTCGAAGTCCCGCACCAGGGCGAAGAGGGCCCGCACCGCCGGGTGGACCGCCCGCAGGTCGTCCAGGAGATCGGCGCTCTCGTCCACAAAGCCCTCGGCCAGCTTCTCCATCCGCTTCTTGCAGCGATTGCGCAGGTCCTTCACCCGCTCGGCGTCGGCCAGCCCCGCCGGGACCTTCTTCCGCCCCGGCGTGGGGAAGGGGATGGGAAGCGCCTCCCGGGCGGCGTCCCACCCCTGGCGGGCGGCCTGGGAAAAGCGGCGCAGCCCCTCCAGCGTGGCGGACAGGCTGGGGGCGTAATTCCCCTCAAACACATCGTCGCAAACGCACAGCTCCAGGGCCCGGGCCATCTGCCCGGCCCAGTAGTCGGCCTGCCGCCCGGCGTCCTCCAGCAGCAGCCGGCCCCATACCGTCTCGCCGGCCTCGGCCACGCCGTCCAGCAGGAAGGCACGCTCCTGCTCCTCCAGCCACGCCGCCGGGCGGGGATGGCTCTGGACCCGCCCCCGGATGTCCAGCACGATCTGGACCAGGCGGCTGTCGTCCCGCCCCGCCGACATGGTGTCCACCAGGAAGGAGAAGTCGTCCCCCTCCTCCAGCGTCTCATAGCGCCGCTCCAGCACCTCTGTGAGGGTGTCCAGCATGAGCAGGCCCGCCTCGCTCTCGTCCAGCAGGCGGAAGTCCGGATGCAGGTCCAGCAGATGGCCCTGCTCCCGGAGGATCTGGGCGCACAGGGCGTGGACCGTGGAGATCTGCGCCTTGTAGACCAGCGTGGACTGGCGGCGCAGGTGCCCGTCCTCCGGATGGGCGGCCAGCCGGGCGGAGAGCTCCTCCACGATGCGGGAGCGCAGCTCCGCGGCGGCCGCCTTGGTGTAGGTGATGACCAGGAAGGCGTCCACGTTGAGCCCCTCCCGCTCCACCCGGTCCAGCAGCCGCTCCACCAGCACCCGGGTCTTGCCCGAGCCGGCGGCCGCCGACACCAGAAGGGTCCCGCCCCGGTTGTCCACCACCGCCTGCTGCTGTTTGGTCAGTTGAAATCCCATGCGCCTGGCTCCTTTCCCGGCCGCTCTTCCGGCCCTGTCTCATGCAAGGGAGGAGCTTACTCCTCCCACTTCCGGGCGTGTTCCTCGTTCCAGATCTCGGGGTCGCCCACCCCCACCTCGCTGGCCCGGTAGACCGGGTTCTTTCCCGCCCGGCGCTGCTCGTTGTAGTCCCTCAGGACCCGGAGGGCCTGTCCGCCCAGCAGAAGGATGGCCACCAGGTTCACGAGAGCCATCAGGCCCATGAGCACGTCGGCCAGGTTCCACACGGTGGAGAAGTCCATCTGGGCCCCCAGGAAGACGGCGGCCACACAGGTTACCCGGAACAGGTTGAGTCCGGTTTTGGAATCCCGGATGAATTTGAAATTGGTCTCGGTGTAGTAGTAATTGCCCACCAGGGAGCTGAAGGCAAAGAGGAAGATGGACACCGTGATGAAGAGGGGTCCGAACTCTCCCACCTGGTTGAGCACCGCCGCCTGAACGTAGCCCATGTCCTTGACCGCCGGGTCAATGGGCACCCCGGAGAGGAGCAGCATGAAGGCGGTGGTGGAGCAGATGAGGATGGTGTCGATAAAGACCGAGAGCATCTGCACCAGGCCCTGCTTGACCGGGTGGGAGACGTCGGCCGCCGCCGCCGCATTGGGGGCGGAACCCATGCCCGCCTCGTTGGAGTAGAGCCCCCGCTTGACGCCCTGCATGATGCAGGAGGCACCCAGACCGGCAAACATGGCCTTGGGGTCAAAGGCCTGCTGGAAGATCATGGAGAGCATGACAGGCACCTGGCCGATGTTCTTGACCGTGATGAAGAGGCCCAGGGCGATATAGACGGCCGCCATGACCGGCACCAGGCCGGAGGTGATGGCGCTGATGCGGCGCACACCGCCGAAGATGCTCACCGCCGTGAGGGCGGCCAGGATGCCGCCCACCACCAGAGGCCAGATCGAGTCGGCATAGTGGGGGATATAGTATTTCAGAGAAGTGCCCGCGTTGAAGGCCTGGAGGGCGTTGAAGCCGTAGGCAAAGCAGGCGATGAGGAGTACGGCAAAGACCACGCCCCACTTCCGGCTGCCCAGCGCCTTCTGGATATAGTAGGCGGGACCACCCACCCAGTCCTCTCCGTGTTTTTCCTTATAGCACTGGGCCAGGGTGCTCTCGATAAAGGCGGAAGCCGCCCCCACCAGCGCCAGCAGCCACATCCAGAACACCGCGCCGTATCCGCCCACAGCGGTGGCGGTGGCGATGGCGGTGGCCACGCCGGCGATGTTGCCCGTCCCTACCCGGGAGGCGGTGGAGATCATCAGGGCCTGGAAGGACGAGATGTCCCTTCCGTCCCGCTTCTTCTCCCCCAAAACCCGGATGGCCTCGGGAAAGAGGCGGAACTGCACCGCCTTCGTGCGGAAGGTGAAATAGAGTCCCGTCACCACCAGCAGGGCGATGAGGATATAGGTGTACAGAAAGTTGCTCAGCTCTCCTAACAGCGAGTTGAACCAGGTGGTCATATACTTCTCTCCTTAAAACATTTGATCTGCAAAATCGTGTGGGACCTCACAGCCCCAGCTTCCGCCAGAAATCCTCCCCCTTTACTGTGGGGAAGTAGCGGACGCGGTCCTCGCCCCGCCCCTCCTCAAAGTGGCAGGCGGGGGCGTAGTCGCACCACTGGCAGGCGTTGTGGTCCGGTCCCCGCCAGAAGGGGTCGGCGGCGATCTTTCCGGCCGCCAGCTCCGCGCCGATCTCCCGGAGGATGGCGGAAATGTGGCGCTCCAGCCGGCCCAGCCGCTCGGCCGAGACCAGGGCGTCGCCGGTAATGGCCCCCGTCCGGCTGGAGACCTTGACGGGCAGGAAGCGGATCCCCTCCGGCCCGGCGTGCTCCATAGCCGAGAGCACCTCCGGCTCGTCCAGAATGAGCCCCTTGCGCTGGAGCTCCCGGTCCATGGCCCGGCGGCGCTCGCTCTCACTCATGGAGCGGCTCCCCGCCAGAACGGCGTCCCGGGCGGGCAGGTAGAGCACCCCCGCCGGTACGATATGTTTCCCGAAGCGCTCCTTCCCCTCCTCGGTCAGGGTGAAGAGGTAGAGGAGCATCTGAAGCCCCATGCCGTTCCAGATGTCGGTGAGGTCGAAGGACTTCCGCCCCGTCTTATAGTCCACCACCCGGAGACAGAGTTTGTCCCCGTCCACCCAGCCGTCCACCCGGTCCACAAAGCCCGAGATGCTCACGGTCAGGCCGTCCACCTTCAGCTGGACCGGCGGCAGGTCCTTCCCCTGGCCGAAGCCCAGCTCAAAGGCGATGGGCTGGAAGTCGGAGCGGGAGAGCTCCTCCACCACGTTCTCCACCACGGCGTACACCGACTTGAGCAGCCGCCGGAAGAGGTAGCGGAAGCGGGGGGACTCCCCCTCCAGGCCGCCCAGCTTCTCCCGGACATACCGCTCCACCACCGACCGGCTCAGGGCGTGCAGCTCCTCCTGCTCCATCTCCCGGGGGACGGGGACGGTGCCCTCTTTCGTCAGGGTGCGCAGCACGTGCTCCAGCACATAGTGGACAAAGGTGCCGTACTCCGGGGCCTGGAAGCCCGCCGGGCGGCGGGCCTTTGCCTTGAGGCCGTACTGCATGAAATAGGAGAAATGGCAGGACTTGAACTTGTCCATGCGGGAGGCGGACATGGGCACCTGCTGTCCGTACAGGGCGGCCACCGCCGCGGGGGACAGGTGCCCCCGCTCCAGGGCGGCGGCCCGCTTCATCCGCTCCACCAGCGCCGCGTATTCCGGGAGCTCCTCCAGGGCCTCCTCCACCTCCGGATAGCGCCCGGCCAGCTCCAGGGCGGGCCGGGGGGCGCACAGGCGGAAGGTCCCGCCCGTCTGGCTCTCCCGCTCCACCCCCAGGCCGGGGAACATCCCCCGCAGGCGGCCCACCAGGAAGGCGGGACGGCGCTCCTCTCCCTCCGGTCCGGCGGCTGGCCAGCTCACCGAGAGCCGCTCCGTTGGAATGCACAGGGACTCATAGACCGTGGTCATCTCCCGGTCCAGCCGGTCGGGCAGGCTGGGGGCCAGCTCCAGCCCGAAGGAGGCCAGAAGACTCCGGTCGTCGTCGTTGAGCAGGCCCGGCCCAGGGGAGGCCTGGGGGATGGAGGCGTCGTCCGCCCCCAGCAGGAAGAGGGCCCTGCACCTCTTGTGGGCCAGGCGGGGCATCTCCCCGGCGTGGACCCGGTCCAGGGAGACCGGGATGGAGCCCACGCTGTACTGGGAGAGCACCAGGGAGAAGAGCCGGGCATACTCCTCCCCCTCCAGCGGCAGATCGCCCAGAATGCGGGCGCACTGCTCCATGGCGTCGCACAGGATGTCCCAGAGTTGGCGGTATTCCTCCGCCAGGGCGGGCTCTCCCCGGGCGCGGAGGGCCTCCTCCCGCTCCAGAAGGCGCTGGGGCAGGCCGATCTCCTCCAAAAACTGATAGAGGGCCATGGTCTGTCCCCGGCCGGTCCGGTCCACCCCCAGCCGGAGCTTCTCCAGGGGCCCGGTCACCTTCCGGCGCAGGGCGTTGAGCTCTGCCAGGGCGGCGCGGTCCTCCTCGCTCCAGGACAGGCCGTATCCCTGGGGGTGCATGGTCCAGTCCCCCTTCTGGGTCCACTGCCCGCCCCGCAGGTTCCATTTGAGGGCATAGTTCTCCAGCCGGTCCCGCTCCTCGTCGGTGAGGTCGGTGAGCCCGGTCTTGAGATAGCGGAAAAGGTCCTCATAGCGGTACTCCCCCGCCACCGTATCCAGGGCGGCCGTGATGAGAGAGAGCACCGGCTTTTGCAGGATGTCGCTCATCTCCCCCAGGAACACAGGCACTCCATAGCGCCCGAACACCGTCTCGATCAGGGGGCCGTAGAGCTCCATGGAGCGGGCGGTCACCGCGATGTCCCGGAAGCGGTAGCCCTCCTCCCGGACCAGGCGGAGGATCCCGGCGGCAGCCCGCTCCACCTCGGCGTAGGGGGCGGCCGCCTCAAAGAGGGAGATCCCCTCCCAGTCGCTTCTGGCCTCGCCCGGGCGCAGGGCGAAGAGCTCCTCCTCCACCGCCTGGAGGGCCGGGCTCCGCTCCCCTCTCCCCTCCAGCACCTGGGTATCGGCGGGGACTCTCCCCTGCCGGGCCAGGCGGAGGAGCTGTCGGGCGGTGCGCCGGGCCGTGGTAAAGAGTCCGCCCTCCCCGTCCCCCTCCTCCAGGGTGTCACAGGTGAGGGTCACCGTCACCGACCGGGCCTGCCGGAGCAGGACGGCGAGCACCTGGCGCTCCTGGGGGGTGAAGTCGGTAAAGCAGTCCAGATAGAAGTCCTTTCCCTGGGCCCAGCCGCTCCCCTCCAGGGCGGTGACCAGCCGGGTAAGCCGGTCCCGGGGGTCGGCCCCCTGCTGCTGGGTGAGGGCCTCATAGGCCCCGAAGATCAGGGCGATGTCCCGGAGCTTGTCCCCCTCGCCCCCGCCGGTCTCCTCCCCGGCCTCCCAGAGGGCCTCGGGAGAGATGCAGCAGCTCTTGAGCTCATCCACCGTGGAGAGGAGACCCGTCAAAAAGGCCGGCTTGCGGGAGGGCCGGCGGTAGACCGTGAGCTTGTCGGCAATCTGCCGCAGGGCGGCATACATGAGCAGGAGCCGTCCCCCCGCGTCCAGCGCCGGGGTGGCCACTCCTCCGTAGACCGAAAAGACCCGCCCGGCCAGCCGGGTAAAGGAGAGGACCTCCGCATAGCGGGAGACCTGGTTCCCCGCGGCGGCGCACAGACGGCGCTCACTGTCGTGGGAGTGCTGTTCCGGCACGATGAGGATCTGGGGGCGCTCCCCCCCGCTCTCCCGAATGCGCCGGAAGAGCTCGCCGGAGGCCGCGCCTCCTCCCCGGCTCAACAACAGATGCAGCATACTGGACCTCCTCCTTCCGCAGGGCGGCCTCTGGCCGCCCTCCTGTCAAAAAGGGCCCGCGCCAACGCCTGGCGCGGGCCCTTGTGTTTGCGTTTACTGGGGGCTGACGGTGTAGTTGGGAGCTTCCTTGGTGATGTAGATATCGTGGGGGTGAGACTCCCGCAGGCCGGCCGCCGTGATCTGGATGAACTGAGCCTTCTGCTGAAGATCGGCGATGGTGGGGCAGCCGCAGTAGCCCATACCGGCGCGCAGGCCGCCCATGAGCTGATAGATGGTCTCGCCGGTGAGTCCCTTGTAGGGGACGCGGCCCTCGACGCCCTCGGGCACCAGCTTCTTGTTGTTCTGCTGGAAGTAGCGGTCCTTGGAGCCGCAGGCCATGGCGCCCAGAGAGCCCATGCCGCGGTACACCTTGAACTGACGGCCCTGGTAGACCTCGGTGTCCCCGGGGGACTCCTCACAGCCGGCCAGCAGGGAGCCCAGCATGACCACGTTGGCGCCGGCGGCGATGGCCTTGGCGATGTCGCCGGAGTACTTCACGCCGCCGTCGGCGATGATGGGCACGCCGTACTCGGCGGCCACGCAGGCCGCGTCATACACAGCGGTGATCTGGGGCACGCCGATACCGGCCACCACGCGGGTGGTGCAGATGGAGCCGGGGCCGATACCGATCTTCACACAGTCGGCGCCCGCCTCGATGAGGGCACGGGTACCCTCGGCGGTGGCCACGTTGCCGGCGATGAGCTGCACGTCGGGGTACAGGGCCTTGATGCGCTTGACGCACTCCAGAATGTTGTGGCTGTGGCCGTGGGCGGAGTCCAGAGCCAGCACGTCGGCGCCGGCGTCCACCAGGGCGGAGACGCGGTCCATCACGTCGGAGGTAACGCCGATGGCGGCGCCCACCAGCAGGCGGCCCTTCTCGTCACGGGCGGAGTTGGGGTAGACGCTGGCCTTCTCGATGTCCTTGATGGTGATGAGGCCCTTCAGGTTGCCCTTCTCGTCCACCAGGGGCAGCTTCTCGATCTTGTGGCGGCGCAGGATCTCCTTGGCCTCCTCCAGGGTGATGCCCTCCCGGGCGGTAACCAGGTTCTCCTTGGTCATCACGTTGTCGATGAGCTGGTTCATATCGGTCTCAAACTTCATGTCGCGGTTGGTGATGATACCGATGAGACGGCCGTTGTCACAGATGGGCACACCGGAGATGCGGTACTTGGCCATCAGCTCGTCGGCCTCGGCCAGCGTGTGGCCGGGCGCCAGCCAGAAGGGGTTGGTGATAACACCGTTCTCCGAGCGCTTGACCATATCCACCTGCTCCGCCTGGGCGCCGATGGACATGTTCTTGTGGATGATGCCGATGCCGCCCTCCCGGGCGATGGCGATCGCCATGCGGTACTCCGTCACGGTATCCATAGCGGCGCTCATCAGAGGAATGTTCAGGGTGATCTTCTTGGTGAGCTTGGTGGTCAGGTCAATGTCCGCGGGGAGTACGTTGCTCTCAGCAGGCACCAGGAGCACATCATCGAAGGTGAGCCCCTGCTTGGTAAACTTCTGGCTTGCATCCGTATTGACCATAGTGCATCTCCTTATCTGCAATGAATTTTTCCTATTTTACTATCTGTGTCGAAGGTTGTCAACCCTCCGTTTCCGGAAGGGGCGCAAGGGTGAGGGCCGCGTCAAACCGGCTCTTTCCATCCCGGTCGGAGCCGTGGGCATACCACATGCCGTTCTCCGTGCCGGTATAGACCTCAATGGTCTCGCCCGGCAGGCATTCCGCCAAAAATCCCACCTGGAGCTCCGAGAGGAACTTCCCCTCGCCCAGCTTCTCCATATGCAAAGCGTCGCAGATAAAATCGGCGTATTTGCTGTTGTTCACATGGCGGTTGACGTCAGCGTCGCTGTAGTGCATGCGCCGCTCCTCCGCCAGGGCCATCTCCGCGGGCAGGTGGATCTTGCCCAGGGTGCGCTCCTTGCACAGCTCTCCCCCGTCGGTCCCCGTGAACTCGGGCACCTTGGACAGGCGCAGGAGCTTGTGGGTCTCCAGATCGGCCAGCACCCAGGTGGAGACCGCCTCGCCCACATAGACCCCGTCCACATACAGGTCATAGTCCCGGTAGGTGGAGGCCCCCTTGCCGCCCCGGTGCCAGGTCTTTACCGTGACGGTCTCATTCCAGTGGAGAGGCCGCTCCAGACGGTACCACATCCGGGCCAGCATCCAGAAGCAGTTGTACCGCTCCAGCGTCTCCTCCCGGGAGACGTGCAGGGCCACGGCCGCCTCGGTGGCCGCCTCCTGCAAAAGCCCCAGCAGGGCCGAGGGGCGGCACTGGTTGAAGGGATCGGTATCCCGGGAGTCAATGGTATATTCATAGGTGAAATACATATATTTCCCTCCTCTTTCCGCCGTCACGCCCGGCGTCCGTGGATGCGGAGGGTGTGCTTGCAGCAGATGTCCTCAATATCGCTCTCGGTGGCGGCGGGGATGCGCAGATCGCCCCCGCACGCGGCACAGACCAGGTCCACCGAGCTGTAATTGACCTGTAGCTTCCACTCCTTGCCGCCGCAGGAGCAGGAGATCCCGCCCCGCTTGGCGATGTCCCGGATCTCGGAGAGCACCTCGTGCATGACGATCTCATCCAGGAACGCGCCCCGCTCGCCGGCCTCCCGGTGGAGCTTGTCCACGGCCTCCTCCAGGCGGCGCACCGCGCCGAACACGGTGTCCTCCTCGCCCACATAGCAGCAGTCCAGGCCCGACTTCCCGCAGGAGAAGGCCAGTCCCCGCCGGTGGAGAAAGTCATGGCTGGCGCAGGTCACCCGGTGCTCGCCTCCGCAGGAGACACAGGGCACGGTCAAATGCACCCGATCTCCCATCATCTCCACCCGCAGGGCCGATTTCCCGCAGGGACAAGGCAGCTCATTGGGCGCCGCGGCCAGCTGGAACACGCTCCGCTCCAGGATCACGCTCTGCCGGCAGGCGGGACAGATATAGGCAATGGTTCGTTTCTCTTCCGCCATAAAAACTCCTTTTTTCCACAAAAGCAGTGCCGCCGCGCCGCGCATGCACTCCCCCCAAAAGGAGTGCCCGCTGTCTTCCGCGGCCGCACAGGATAAAAATATTATACTCGAAACATCCCGCTTTGACCAGACGTTCCCCCCACAAAATCCGCGTGCATAAGACCCTTTCTTTTTGTTCAAACTAGGCCCGAGAACAACATTTGGAGGCGAAAGGCATGAACAGCAAACGACGGGGCAAGCAGACCGTGGCTCTGACGCGCCCTCCTTCCATCGCCGGCTTTGCCAGCGTGGTGGGAAAAAAAGAGGGCGAGGGGCCGCTGGCCGCCACCTTTGACCAGATCGGCGCGGATGACACCTTCGGCGAGACCAGCTGGGAGAAGGCCGAGAGCGCCATGCAGCGTCTGGCCCTGTCCGCCGCCCTGGAGAAGGCGGGAAAGGCCGCCTCCTGTCTGGATTATATCCTGGCCGGGGACCTGCTCAACCAGTGCATCGGCACCGGATTTGCCGTCCGGGGGACCGACGTCCCCTTTTTCGGCCTGTATGGGGCCTGCTCCACCATGTCCGAGTCCCTCTCTCTGGCGGCCATGCTGCTGGACGGGGGGTTCGGCACCCTGACGGCCGCCGTGACCTCCTCCCATTTCTGCTCCGCCGAGCGGCAGTACCGCACCCCCCTGGAATACGGCGGCCAGCGCACCCCCACCGCCCAGTGGACGGTGACCGGGTCGGGCGCGCTCATCCTGACCGCCGAGGGGAGCGGCCCCTATGTGACCCATGTCACCACCGGCAAGATCGTAGACAAGGGCATCCAGGACCCGGCCAATATGGGGGCCGCCATGGCCCCGGCGGCCTACGACACCATCCGCACCCATCTCTCGGACACGGGGCGCAAGCCCTCCTTCTACGATCTCATCGTCACGGGGGATCTGGGCAAGCTGGGCCATGAGATCGTGCTGGACTTTTTCCACCGGGACGGCGTGGATCTGAAAAACCTGGTGGACTGCGGGGTGCTCATCTACGATCTGGAGGGGCAGGACGTCCACTGCGGCGGCTCGGGCTGCGGCTGCTCCGCGGTGGTGCTGGCAGGGCACCTGCTCCAGGGCATGCTCCAGGGCCGGTGGAAGCACATCCTGTTCTGCGGCACCGGCGCCCTCCTCTCCCCCACCTCCACCATGCAGGGGGAGAGCATCCCAGCCATCTGCCACGCGGTGGCCATCTCCACCCAGGTCTAAGGAGGAATGCATATGGATCTCTTTTGGGAATATGCCCGCGCCTTTCTGTGCGGGGGCGTCCTGTGTCTGATCGGACAGCTGCTCATTGACAAGACCTCCCTCACGCCTGCCAAGATCCTGGTGACCTATGTGGTCTCCGGCGTGGTCCTGGGCGGGCTGGGGATCTATGAACATCTGGTGGACTTTGCCGGCGCCGGGGCCACCGTCCCCCTGACCGGGTTCGGCTATCTGCTGGCCAAGGGCGTGCGCAAGGCGGTGGAGGAACAGGGCGTGATGGGGGCGCTCACCGGCGGGATCACTGCCGCCGCCGGAGGGATCACCGCCGCCATCTTCTTTGGCTACCTGGTGGCCCTTCTCTTCAAGCCAAAGCCAAAGTCCTAAAGCCTGTTTGAAAAAGCGGTCGAACCTATTCACGCACGCTGAGCGCCTGTCCACCCGTTTGGGGGACAGGCGCTCTTTTCTTTCCCCATGTCTTTGTGGTATACTCAATCGTATTCCAACGCAAAGGAGTATCCGCTCATGAAATGGCTCATCGCTTCCGACCTGCACGGGTCGGCTTACTGGACAGCCCGCCTGCTGGATGCCTTCCACACCGAGGGCGCCCACCGGCTGCTCCTGCTGGGGGACCTGCTCTACCACGGGCCCCGCAACGACCTGCCCCGGGACTATGCCCCCAAGGAGGTCATCGCCATGCTCAACCCCCTCGCCTCCCAGATCCTGTGCGTCCGGGGCAACTGCGAGGCGGAAGTGGATCAGATGGTGCTGGACTTTCCCGTCCTGGCCGACTATGCCCTCCTCCAGGAGGGGGAGCACCTGATTTTCGCCACCCACGGGCACCAGTTTCACCTGGACCACCCGCCCAAGCTCCAGCCCGGAGACATTTTGCTCCACGGACATACCCACGTCCCGGTCTGTGTGGAGGGGCCGGTCTTTACCTATCTCAACCCCGGCTCGGTCTCCATCCCCAAAGAGAACAGCCCCCACAGCGTCCTGCTGCTGGAGGACGGCCGCTTCCAGTGGAAGGACCTGGAGGACGGACACGTCTTTCAGGCCTGGTCCATGTCCCCTGCCCGGTAAAGACATGGACGTTCCCGCTCCCCTGTGGTAGAATCAAACTACCGCAATCCCCCATTGATTCCAAATCTATAAGGAGTATTTTATGAAATTTCCCCGACTCTTGCTCCCCTCGGCTCTGCTGCTGGCCTGTACCCTGAGCGCCTGCGGCGGCGGAACCACCGCCGCCTCTCCCTCTCCCTCCCCCTCGCCCTCTGCCGCTGCGGAGGATACGGCCCAGGAACAGAGCGGCGTCCTCAGCGTCTTTACCGCCACCGACCTGAACGACCAGGCGGTGGACCAGTCCATCCTGGCCGACTATGACCTGACCATGATCAACGTCTGGGGTACCTTCTGTCCCCCCTGCAAGGAGGAGATGCCCGCGCTGGCCGAGCTGCACACCGAGTATGCCGACCAGGGCTTCCAGATCGTGGGCATCGTCAGCGACGTGCTCAACCAGGACGGCACCCTCAATCCGGAGCAGGTGGAGGAGGCCCGCACCATCGCGGAGGGCTCGGGCGTCACCTACACCAATCTTCTCCCCTCGGAGAGCCTCTATCCCATCCTGGGGCAGATCTACGCCCTGCCCTCCACCTTCTTTGTGGACTCCGAGGGCAACCAGGTGGGGAAGTTTTACATGGGGGCCAAGACCAAGGACCAGTGGGCCGCCGTCATTGAGGAGACCCTGGAGGAAGTGCAGTGAAGAATGTGCGCGCCTTTCTCCCCACCCTGCTTGTGCTGGGGCTGGGGGCGGCCCTGATGGTGGTGGGCACCCGTCTGGGGGGACGGGACGCGGTCTTTATGAAGGCCGTGAATCTCTGTCTGGAGTGTGTTGGCATTGGATAAGAAGCGCCGCGGTCTCCGGACCTGGGTCCAGCTGGCCTGGACCGCCCTCACCAACGGCTATGTGCAGGGCTTTACCTCCGGGACCATCTGGAAGGGTCCCTCCAAGGCCTACTGCGTCCCGGGGCTCAACTGCTACTCCTGCCCCGGCGCGCTGGGCGCCTGCCCCCTGGGCGCCCTCCAGTCCACCCTGGCCAGCGGCCGGGCCAGGACCGCTCTGTATGTGCTGGGCTTTCTGATGTTCATCGGCGCGGCCCTGGGCCGCTTTGTGTGCGGCTGGCTGTGTCCCTTCGGCCTGGTGCAGGACCTGCTCCACAAGATCCCCTTCGTGCGGAAGCTGCGCCGTCTGCCCGGGGAGAAATGGCTGCGCAGGATCAAATACCTGCTGCTGATCGGCTTTGTCATCCTGCTCCCCCTCTTTGCGGTGGACGCCTTCGGACAGGGCTCCCCCTGGTTCTGCAAGTACGTCTGCCCCTCCGGCACCCTGCTGGCCGGCTGGCCCCTGGCCGCCGTCAATCCCATGCTGCGGGACGTCCTCGGGTTTCTCTTTGCCTGGAAGAGTCTGCTCCTCATCCTGCTGATCGTGCTCTCTCTTCTGGTCTACCGTCCCTTCTGCCGGTACCTGTGTCCCCTGGGGGCCATTTACGGCCTCTTGAACCCCATCTCCCTGTACCGGCTGAAGGTGGACGCCCACCGCTGTACCAGCTGCGGCCACTGCCAGAGCGCCTGTAAGCTGGACATCCCGGTCTGGCAGCGCCCCAACAGCGTGGAGTGCATCCGCTGCGGCGACTGCCTCCAGGCCTGTCCCACCGGCGCCATCACCTCCACCCCGGCCCAGCTGCGCAGGGCCTGCCGGGGCAGATCCTGATTTCTCCCCTGCTGTGAAAGGAGCGCCCGCCTTGTCTGTTTCCCGACTGACCCGCTGCGCCGTACTGACGGCTCTGGCCCTGGCCCTCTCGGTGGCCGAGGGTCTGGCCCCGCTGACCATCCTCATCCCCCTGCCCGGCCTGCGGCTGGGCCTGGCCAATCTGGTGACGGTATACGCCCTGTGCCGCCTCTCCGGGCGGGAGGCTCTCCTCATCCTCCTGGCCCGCTGCTTCCTGGGCAACCTTCTGGGGGGCAATCTGATGGCCCTGGCCTTCTCCCTGACCGGCGGACTGCTGGCACTGGGGGTCATGGCCCTCCTGCTCCGGCTCCCCGCCCTCTCCCTCTACGGCGTATCCATCGCCGGGGCCGCCGCCCACAACACCGGGCAGATCCTGGCCGCCATGGCTGTGCTGGGCAGCCGGGCCCCGCTGGTCTATCTGGCCCCGCTGCTCCTCTGCTCTCTGGTGACAGGGGCGGTCACCGGGGCGGTCTCCCTCCTGCTGGTGCGGCGGGTGCCCGCACCCTTCTCTGCCGCCTGACCGGGCCTTTTCCAAATCTTACACGATTCGACGGAATTTCGTAAGAATTTGTAACCTGTTTGTGGTTTTTTTCGGTCCTTTCCGCGCTATGATAGTGTCTGCCGGAGGAGCATCGTCCCCTGGGACGCCGTCTTCTCCTCCTTCCTCCGGAAATACAGATGATAAAGAGAGGATGCGAGCTTTATGAATTGCCTGAAACGCGGCGCGGCCTTTTCTCTGGCCCTGCTGATGACCTTTTCTCTGGCCGCCTGCCAAAAGCCCGGCGCAACACCCGGACCGGAGCCGAGCGCCTCCGCCGCCCCGGCCCCCACGCCCACACCCACGCCCGACCCGGAGGAGGCCGTGCGCACCTACTGGTCGGAGGACCAGCTCACCCAGGCCTGGGGCCCCAACCAGGTGGTGGAGCATCTCTTCTTCCACCCGGTCATCGCCTATCCGGAGTTCACCTTCTCCAGCGCCGTGCCGGAGAACCGGCAGAAGGGCCTGGACGACTGGATGCTCACCGCCGACGAGTTCAAGAAGATCCTGGACGAGCTCTACCGGCGGGACTACATCCTGGTCAACATGTGCGATGTGTGGAGCGAGTACACCACCGAGAGCGGCGAGTCCCGGATGCAGCGCAACACCCTCATGCTGCCCGAGGGCAAGAAGCCCCTGGTCCTCTCCTTTGACGATGTGAACTACTACGAGTACATGCTGGCCGAGGGCTTCACCTCCAAGCTGGTGCTGGGCGAGGACGGGGACATCTGGGCTGAGTGCACCGATCCCAACACCAAGGAGACCTTCCTCACCCAGGATCTGGACGCCACTCCCATTCTGGACCAGTTTGTCCGGGCCCACCCGGACTTCTCCCTCAACGGCGCCAAGGGCTGCTTCTCCCTCACCGGCTATGAGGGCATCCTGGGCTACCGGACCCAGAACGACATCGACATCGCCGCCGACGACCCCCGCCGTCCCGCCTTTGACGCCAACCGCCAGGCCGAGATCGAGGCGGTCAAGCCCATCATTCAGCGCCTCAAGGACACCGGCTGGACCTTCGGTTCCCACACCTGGGGCCACATCAACCTGGGCTCCTCCAAGGTGGATCTGGACTGGGTCAAGCGGGACACCGTCCGCTGGGCCGAGGAGGTGGGCTCCCTGGTGGGTCCCACCAATATCCTCTTCTATCCCCACGGCGCCCGCCCCGACGAGGACGACTGGCATCAGACCGGCCCCAAGCTCCAGTACCTCCAGAGCCAGGGCTTCCGGATCTTCGCCAGCGTGGGCGTCAACTCCTTCTCCTACATTAAGGACGATCTCTCCGCCGTCATCTGCGACCGGCTCCATCCGGACGGGACCACCCTGCGCTACGGCGGACACCACTACACCCAGTTCTATGACGTGCGGGACATCATGGATACCGTCCACCGCCCCGACTACGGCAACAACTGGGCCGAAAAGGCCTCCATCCTGGACCAGATCCAGAAGCCCGGCGCCTGAGTACAAAACAAACCCCCGGCTATCCTCCCTGTTGCGGGAGGACAGCCGGGGGCTTTTTCATGGATGTCTGGGCGCTCAGTCCCGCTCCTTGAGGGGCAGGTAATCCTGATGGGTGCCCACATACTGATAGGCGGGCCGGATGATCTTGCCCATGTTGATGAGCTCCTCCATCCGGTGGGCGCCCCAGCCTGCCATGCGGGCCATGGCGAAGAGGGGGGTATAGAGCTCCTGGGGCAGGTCCAGCATGTGATAGACAAAGCCGGAGTAGAAGTCCACGTTGGCCGATACGCCCTTGTACATCTTCCGCTCGCCGGAGATGACCTCGGGACCCAGGCGCTCCACCAGGGAGTAGAGCTCGTACTCCTCCATGCGTCCCTTCTCCCGGGAGAGCTTTTCCACCATCCCGTGGAGAATGTTGGCACGGGGATCGGACAGGGAGTAGACCGCGTGGCCCATGCCGTAGATCAGGCCGGACTTGTCAAAGGCCCGCTTGTCCAGCAGGGCCCGGAGATAGGCCCGCACCTCGTCCTCGTCCTTCCAGTCCCGGACCACCTGCTTCATGTCCTCAAACATCTGGATGACCTTGATGTTGGCACCGCCGTGCCGGGGGCCCTTCAGGGAGGCCAGGGCGGCTGCGATGCAGGAATAGGTGTCGGTCCCCGAGGAGGTGACCACGTGGGTGGTAAAGGTGGAGTTGTTGCCGCCGCCGTGCTCGGCGTGGAGCATCAGGCAGATGTCCAGCACGTGGGCCTCCCAGTAGGAGTAGGCCGAATCGGGCCGCAGGAGGGCCAGGATGCTCTCGGCGGTGGAGTGCTCGGGCTGGGGGGCGTGGATGTACAGGCTGCTGCCGCTCTTGTAGTTGTAGGCCTGATAGCCGTACACTGCCAGCATGGGAAAGACCGCCAGCAGCTGGAGGCACTGGCGCATCACATTGGGCAGGGAGATGTCGTCAGCGTCCTCGTCATAGGAGGCCAGGTTGAGCACGCTCCGGGCCAGGGAGTTCATGATGTCCCGGCTGGGGGCCTTGAGGATGATGTCCCGCACAAAGTTGTTGGGCAGGGTGCGGTAGTAGGAGAGCTGTCCGCAAAACTCCCGGAGCTGGGCCTCATTGGGCAGCTGGCCCAGCATCAGAAGGTACGCCGTCTCCTCAAAGCCGTAGCGCCCCTCCTTCAGCACGCCCTGTACCAGGTCTTCCACATTGATGCCCCGGTAATAGAGCTTGCCCTCACAGGGGACGCTCTCACCGTTGACCACCTGCTTGGCCACAATATCAGAAATCTCCGTCAGACCGGCCACGACGCCCTTGCCGTTCAGGTCTCGCAGACCGCGCTTGACGTCATAACGCACGTAGTCATCCGGGTTAATGCAACTATTCTCTTGGGTCAGGGCCGCCAAGCACCGGATCTCTTCGGTCACGACGCCGTAATTCGGATTGCTCGCCATACAAAAACCTCCATTCTATGCGCACTTTTTCCACGGCACCATACACTTTTGCCTCCTATGGCGCAATTGTTTGAGGTCTATTGTAGCATAAAAATGTTACCAGATTATGAATGGTCCTGTAAATTTTCCTGCAAAACCGTTTTACCGCCCCGCCGTCTCCTCCAGGCCGAGAAAGTCCCGGATCTCCTCCATGCGCTCCATGGCCTGGTCATAGCCGGACTGCCAGAGGGCGCGGATCTTGTCCACATCCCGCTCCACCCGGGAGAATCCACGGGTGTCCTCGGGGGCCAGCAGCAGGACCTTTCCCTCCCGCTCCAGGCGGAAGAGCTCCTCCCGGTCGGCGTTGTAGGTCTCGGCCCGGCGGCGCATGGTCTCGCAGAAATGGGGATACTTGTGATAGCGCAGGTCGATGAGGGGCTGGAGCTTCTCCGGCTGCCGGCGGTAGCTCCGCTCCCGGGTGAGGACCACCACCACCCGGTCGCATCCCTGCTGGAAGGCCCGCCGGAAGGGGATGGCGTCGGCCGCCCCGCCGTCCAGGCACTTGATCCCGTTCAGCTCGTAGATGGGAAAGAGCAGGGGCATGGCGCAGGTGGCCTGTAAGAGCAGGAACTGGTCGTCCCGGCGGGGGACCTCCAGGTACTCGGGCCGCCCGGTCTCCAGGTTGGTGACCACCGCCTCGGCCTTTCCAGGCCAGGCGGCAAAGGTCTCATAGTCAAAGGGGACCAGGCGGTTGGGAATCTCCTCATAGGTAAAGCGCAGGCCGAAGTAGCAGTGGTTGCCCGGACGGAGGAGGTTGCGCTTGCTCATATACCGCTTATCGTTGGCATAGCGGGTCAGAATCTCCAGATTCCGCCCGAACTGCCCCGAGAGGTAGCTCACCCCGTAGGCGATCCCGGCGGAGACCCCCACCACATAGGAGAAGTCCACCCCGCCCCGCAGCAGGCCGTCCGTCACGCCGCTGGAGAAGATGGTGCGCAGCGCTCCGCCCTCCAGCACGATTCCCGTTTTCATGGTTTCATTCCTTCTTTCTATCCCACGGCTGGGACCGTCATACAGACGGCAGAGGTCTGGCCCGGGGGCCCTTCCCTCCGGTGCTGTCCATCCCAGTAGGACAGCGCGCCCACCAAAAGTGCCAGCAGCACCAGGACCAGGACGATTTGAAGACTCTGCCGTTGTTTCATGAAGTGTTCCCCCTTCTTTTCTTACATCCGCCGGGTGCGGAAACAGAAGGTCAGCGCAAAATAGATCGCCAGATAGAGGGTGATGCACGCGCCGGTGGAGGCCCCCACCTGATAGGAGGTCAAGAGCCCCGCAATTCCGGCCACCAGGGCGCCCACCACCGAGAAGAGATGATACTGCCGCAGGTTCCGGGCCAGATTCCGCCCCGCCGCCGCGGGCAGCACCAGAAGCGAGTTGATGACCAGCAGGCCCACCCAAGTCATGGACACCGTCACCACCACGGCGATGGCGGCGGCAAAGAGGCTCTCCTGCCAGAACACCCGGATGCCCCGGCTGTCGGCCAGGGCCGGATGGACCGAAGCGAGCATCAGCTGGTTGAAGGAGCACACCCACAGCACGACCACCACCAGCAGGATGGCCGCCAGGAGGCCGATCTTTCCCGGCTCCACGCTCAGGATATCGCCCACCAGCAGGGCGTTGAATTTGGTAAAGCTTCCCCCGCCCAGGGTGGCGATGAAGATGCCCAGGGCCACCGCCGTGGAGGAAAAGACCCCGATCACCGTGTCGCTGGCCAGGTTGGTGTGTCGGCGGACGTAGGTAAACAGCACGGCAAAGATCACCGCAAAGACCACCGCGCACCACATGGGCTCGGCCAGACCGCACAGGGACCCGATGGCGATCCCGGTAAAGGCCGAGTGGCCCAGCGCGTCGGAGAAGAAGGACATCCGGCTCTCCACCACCATCGTGGAGAGCAGGCCAAAGAGGGGCGAGATCACCAGGATGGCCAGCAGCGCGTTTTTCATGAAATACATGCTGTCCGGCTGGGCCCACTCAAAGGGGAGCAGTTCTACCAGAGCATACCACAGCTCCATGTTACATCCCCTCCTTTCGCAGATCCAGATGGAATACCTCCCGGAACTCCGGCGAGGTGAGGACCTCCCGGGGCGGGCCCACCCGCAGCACGCTGCTCTTGAGGAGGACCACCTTGTCGGCAAACTGCTCCAGGGTGGCAAAGTCGTGGGTGGAGAGGAGGATGGAGAGATCATAGCTGCGCCGGATCTCATCCAGCATGTCCAGGAGCTGCCGCTCCCCGTCGATGTCCACGCCGGAGAGGGGCTCGTCCAGGATCAGGATGTGGGGCAGCGGCTCCAGCGCCAGGGCCAGCAGCACCCGCTGGAGCTCGCCGCCCGAGAGGGCCCCCAGGCGCTTGTCGATGAGGGAGGCCCCGTGGACCCGCTCCAGACAGCTGCGCACCCGCTCCCGCAGCCGGCGGGGTGTGGGCAGAAAGACCGGCCAGTCCGAGATGGCCGCCGCAAAAAAGTCCAGCACGCTCACCGGGTCCCCCCGGTCAAAGCTGGGGCTCTGGGGCACATAGCCGATGAGGGGGCGGGTCCGGCTCCCGCCGGCCTGCTGGAAGTCGATGCTGCCGGTGTGGCCGATCTGCCCCAGGATGGCCCGGAATAGAGAGCTCTTTCCCGCGCCGTTGGGCCCGATGAGGGCCACGATCTCCCCGCAGTGGAGGTGGAAGCTCACGTCGTGGAGAATGGAGTCTCCGCCGATGTCCACCCCCAGCTTGTCCAGCCGGAGACAGCAGGCGCCCGTGCACCCCTCTCCGGCATTCTGATGTTTCTGTACGCTCATGCAAGTGCCTCCAAAATGGTCTCAAGATTGGATTCCATGGCCTCCAGGTAGGGGTCCAGGCCGCTCCCCTCTCCGCTCATGATCATGGTGAGGGGGGCGCTGGTCACCCCCGTCTCCCGGGAGAGGGCCCGGGCCGTGGCGTCCGAGCCGTTGACCTCGGTGAAGACCGCCGGGATCTCCTCGGCGCGGATGAGCTCCACCAGCTCCTTGAACTCCCGGGCGGAGGTCTCGCTCCCCTCCTCCTCCTCAATGGCCTTGAGGATGTGCAGGTCAAAGGCCTCGGCAAAATAGCCGAAGCCGTCGTGGAAGGTGATGAGCTCCCGATTGGTCAGGCCGGACAGGGTCTCCCGCCCCTCCTCCGCCAGGGCGCACAGCTTCTCCTGGGCCGCCTGGGCGTTGGTATAGTAGGTCTCGGCATGGTCCGGGTCCCACTGGGCCAGAGCCTGGGCGATGGTCCCGGTCATCACGGCGGCCCGCTCCGGGTCCATCCAGATGTGGGGGTCATACTCGCCGTGGTCATGCCCCTCGTGTTCCTCGTGGACATGGCCCTCCTCGTCCTCGTCCAGGTGGCGCAGCTCCACGCCGGCGGAGCAGTCCACCACCGGCGTTCTGGACGCAGCCACGGCATCCGCCATGAAGTCCTCCATCCCCACGCCGTTTTCCAGGATCAGGTCTGCCCCGTCCAGGGCCTTCATGTCCCGGATGGACAGGGTATAGTCATGGAGACAGCTCATGGGCTCATTCACCACCGGCACCACCCGGATCTCCTCCACGCCCTCCGCCACCGCGGAGGCAAAGCAGTAGACCGGCCAGGTGGTGGCCGCTACGGTGGGCAGATCCTGCTTCCCCTCCCCCGCAGGCGCGCAGGAGGTCAGCAGGAGTGCGCAGGCCGCCAGGCCTGCCAGGTAAGTTTTTTTCACGCAAGCACCTCAGAATCTAGGTCCTATAGGGAATTATAGGGATTTATAACACTTTATTATATCCTATTTGCCCGGATTTGTAAAATCCTGATTTAGGGTCCAAATATGCTCCAACAGGTGCACTCAAGTCATATTTTATGATATAAAAAACCACAGATACAGGATCATTCCCCATATCCGCAGTTCATTCTTCGTCTAAATATTCCAATATATCTTCTACTTTGCATTGAAGTAATTTACATAACTGGTTTAATGTGTGTGTAGATATATTCTCACCACGCTTCATAGCATAATAATTCGATAAGGGAAATCCCATTTTTCCCAAACGATAGGATGTGATCCCCTTTTCCTTCATTGTCCGAAATAACGGTTCATAGCTGATCATCTACCAGTACCTCCTATTACTATGAAGTATAGGAAGTATGTGCGATTTTTAATATATACGATAACTCATATATACGATTATTGACATATATTTTTAAACTTGGTATACTGAACCCAAATGTGGCGGGAAAAGAAATGCTGAGCTGTATGTTTGTCTGGTAATATTGGAGTTATTTTCATGCCACAAGATGCAAAGTAAAGGAGAAGAGAACATGAAAAGAGTTTTAGCCGCTATCCTTTCCCTCGTCATCGTGATGTCCTTCGCCGCCTGCGGAGATTCTTCCGGTGGAGAAATCAAAGACGCTTCCTCTGTTACGACTGGAAACAGCGGTGCAGAAGCACAGCCGAGCGAGCAGGCAGGAAAAACGGAGCCGGAAGAAGTGACGATTCCTGAAACGGTACTTCTGGAGGAATCCGGAGTAAAAATCACAGCAAAAGCCTCGAAATGGACGGAATCTTTGGACCGGAGATTAAACTCCTTATTGAGAACAATTCCGGTAAAGACTTAACCTTTCAATGTAAAAACGCCTGCGTGAACGGATACATGGCAGAAACAATGATGTCTGTGGATGTTGTGAATGGCAAAAAAGCCAACGACAGTTTCATTTTTGCGGCATCAAGTTTTGAAGCCTGCGGTATTGATGCAATCGCTGATATGGAGATTGCATTCCACATCTTTGATACGGCCGAATGGGAGACCTACCTCGATACCGATGCAATCCAGCTTAAAACTTCCATCGCGGATACTTATGAATACACTTTTGACGACAGCGGCAGTTTAGCCTATGATGGAAATGGTGTAAAAATTGTCATCAAGGGCCTTGCAGAGGATGAATCCATCTTTGGCCCAAGCATCGTAGTTTATATGGAAAACAACAGCGACAAGGATATCACGGTGCAGACCAGGGACGTATCCATCAACGGTTTTATGGTGAATGCTATGTTCTCCTGCAATGTGGTTGCAGGAAAGAAAGCGGTGGATACCATCACATTTATGGAATCCGATCTGAGTGAAAACGACATCACGGCAATCAATGATGTGGAATTGTCGTTCCATGTGTTCGACTTCGAGAACTGGGAAACCATTGTGGATACCGAAGTTGTGAATATTACTTTCTGAGGACCATGTGAAGAGAACCTCCACGAGGCATTGAAAATCTCGTGGAGGTTTTGATCTGTACCGCTTCCGATTTGGAACATAGAATTCCCATTTCATCGAAATCAATCTAAATGGTAAAAGGGCATTTGCAATTTCCTCCCCCGTTGTCTCGGGGCGCGATCTGTGCTACAATAGCAACGATTGTTCGAGTGCAGACAGGAGGGGTCCCCCATGTCCTATAAACTGGAGATGCTCCAGGCCTATTTTGGATACCGCGGCTTTCTTCCCGGCCAGGAGCGGGCGGTGGACGCCCTGCTGGAGGGGCGGGACGTGCTCTCCATCATGCCAACCGGCGCGGGCAAATCCCTGTGCTTCCAGCTCCCGGCCATCATGCTCCCGGGAGTGGCGCTGGTGATCTCCCCCCTCATCTCCCTGATGAAGGACCAGGTGGGGAGCCTGGTGCAGGCCGGCATCCCGGCGGCCTATCTCAACCGCTCCCTCACCGAGCGGCAGTATGCCCTGGCCCTGGAGCGGGCCTGGCAGGGCCGCTATAAGATCATCTATGTGGCCCCCGAGCGTCTGGAGAGCCCCGGCTTTCTCCGCTTCGCCCAGCAGGCCCAGATCTCCATGGTGGCGGTGGACGAGGCCCACTGTGTCTCCCAGTGGGGCACCGACTTCCGCCCCAGCTATCTGAAGATCCCCGCCTTTCTGGATTCCCTGCCCAGGCGCCCCGCCCTGGGGGCCTTTACCGCCACCGCCACCCCCGAGGTGCGGGAGGACATCCTGCAAAAGCTCTCCCTCCAGGACCCGGTGACCACTACCACCGGCTTTGACCGGAAAAACCTCTATTTCGAGGTGCGCCATCCCCAGAACCGGAAGGACGAGCTTCTCTCCATCCTCCTGCGGCGGCAGAATGAGAGCGGCGTGGTCTACTGCTCCACCCGCAAGGCGGTGGAGGAGGTCTGCGCCTTTCTCCAGGCCCACGGCGTGGCCGCCACCCGCTATCACGCCGGACTGAGCCCCGAGGAACGGCAGGCCAACCAGGACGCCTTTGCCACCGACGAGTGCCCCGTCATGGTGGCCACCAACGCCTTCGGCATGGGCATCGACAAATCCAACGTCCGCTATGTGGTCCACTACAACATGCCCCTGGATCTGGAAGGGTACTACCAGGAGGCGGGCCGGGCCGGACGGGACGGCAGTCCCGCCGACTGCATCCTCCTGTACAGCGGGCGGGACGTAATCACGAACCGCTACCTCATCGACCAGTCCCAGGCCCCCGAGGGGGTGGAGGAGGAGGCCCTCTCCGCCCTGCGCCAGCGGCAGATGGACCGGCTCAAGACCATGACCTTCTACGCCACCACCAACGACTGCCTGCGCCATTTCATCCTCCGCTACTTTGGGGAGGAGCCCCCGTCCCCCTCCTGCGGCCACTGCTCCAACTGCACCGATGGGTGGGAGGATGTGGACATCACCAAGGAGGCCCGGGCCATCCTCTCCGCCGTGGATGAGTGCGGCGGGCGCTTCGGCGTGACCACCATCGCAGACCTCCTCTGCGGCCGGGAGAACGAGCGCACCCTCCGGTGGGATTTGGACCGGCGGCGCTCCTTCGGGCTCCTGTCCCACCGGAAGGTGGAGCAGGTCAAGGCCCAGATCCGCCACCTGGTGGACCAGGGGTATCTGGCCCTCAGCGACGGGGACTACCCTGTTCTCTCCCAGGGTCCCCGGGCCCGGGAGCTCTCCGCCGGAAGTGCACAGGTCACCATGCGCATGAAGGCCGGGCAGTCCCATCCCGCCCGCCGGGAGCGGCCCCAGCCCCTCCCCGGAGGACCGGTGGACGAGACCCTCTTCCAGAACCTGCGGGCCCTGCGGGGAGAGCTGGCCCGGAAAAAGAGTCTGCCCGCCTACGTCATCTTCACCGACCGCACCCTGCGGGAGATGGCGGCCCGCAAGCCCGCCACCCTCTCCGAGATGGAGCGGGTCCCCGGCGTGGGCAGCCACAAGCTGGCCCAGTACGGCAAGCAGTTCCTGGCCGTCATCCAGGGAAACCACACCTGATGCAAAGAGGCCGCCGCGAAACCGAAATGGTTTCGCGGCGGCCTTCCGCGTGTCGAAAAACTTCGACACGCTTCTCAAAAATGCAAGCATTTTTTCGAGGGGATGCAGGCCGCTGTGCGCACTCGCTTCCGCTCGCACACTTGTGGCCTGAGCAGAGTGTTTTCCGACGTACATGCCGCCGGAAAACACGATCCGACCCTCTTCCGCCGTCTGCGGACGGCGGAACTCTGCGAGGCTCTTGCAGCACCAATCGCAGAAATACACTTTATCTGCGGCCTTTCCATTGACACGCGCTTAACGGCCCTTTCCGGGCTTGGCGTTCTTCTTGCTCTTGGGCTTGGCCCAGCCGGCCTTTCGCTTGGCGTGGGACTCGTTGTGCTCCACCCGGAGGCCCGCCTGCTTGAGCTTGGGCTTGCCGCCCCGGCTCTTCTCCCCGGTGCGGCCCTTCCCGGCGCTCTTCCGGCTCTCTGCCGGTCCGCCGGCAGGCGCTCCGTGGACGGGACGGAGCAGGCACTCCTTCCCGTAGCCGATGAGATCCCCCCGGCCCGCCTTCCGCAGGGCCTCCAGTACCAGGGGGCGCTTGTCCGGGCGCTTCCACTGCATGAGCGCCCGCTGCATGGCCTTGTCGTGGGGATCGGTGGGAACATAGACCGGCTCCATGGTGCGGGGATCGATGCCGGTATAGTACATGCAGGTGGACAGGGTGCCCGGCGTGGGATAGAAATCCTGGACCTGCTCGGGCTGGCGTCCGGTCTTGTTGAGCCACTCGGCCAACTTCACCGCGTCCTGGAGGGTACAGCCCGGATGGGAGGACATGAGGTAGGGCACCACATACTGCTCCTTGCCGTACTTCTGGTTCAGGCGGTCGTACTTCTGCTTGAACTTCTCATAGACCTGGATATGGGGCTTGCCCATATAGTCCAGCACGCCGTTGACGCAGTGCTCCGGGGCCACCTTGAGCTGGCCGGAGACATGGTGCTTGACCAGCTCGGCAAAGAACTCCCCGTTCTTGTCCTCCAGCATATAGTCAAAGCGGATGCCCGAGCGGATAAAGATCTTCTTGATGCCCGGGATGGCGCGCAGCTCCCGCAGGAGCTTTAAATAGTCGCTGTGGTCGGCGTCCAGGTTGGGGCAGGGCGTGGGTGCCAGACAGGCCCGCTTTTTGCACAGGCCGTGCTCCAGCTGCTTGGCGCAGGAGGGATGGCGGAAGTTGGCGGTGGGGCCGCCCACGTCGTGGATATAGCCCTTGAAGCCCGGATGCTTCGTGAGCATCTCCACCTCCCGGATAACGCTCTCATGGCTGCGGGAGGTGATCATCCGCCCCTGGTGGAAGGCCAGGGAGCAGAAGTTGCACGCCCCGAAGCAGCCCCGGTTGTGGGCCACCGAGAAGCGCACCTCCTCGATGGCGGGCACGCCGCCCATGGCATCGTACATGGGATGGGGCTCCCGCACATAGGGGAGCTCCGCCACCGCGTCCAGCTCCGCCGTGTTCAGGGGCATGGCGGGCGGGTTGGCGATGACATAGGCATCCCCGTGGCGCTGGACGATGGCCCGGCCCCGGATGGGGTCGTGCTCCTCATACTCCACCTGGTTGGCCAGGGCGTAGGCCCGCTTGTCCCGGGCCACCTCCTCAAAGGAGGCCACCTCCACCTTGGGATAGGCGCACGCGTCGGCGCTGCGGGCCAGGAAGCAGGTGCCCTTCACATCGGTGATGGAGGAGATGGGCTCCTTTTTCGCCAGCCGCCTGGCGATCTCCCGGGTGGCCCGCTCACCCATGCCGTAGGTCAGAAGGTCGGCCTGGCTGTCCACCAGGATGGAGCGGCGCACCTTGTCCTCCCAGTAGTCGTAGTGGGCGTACCGGCGCAGAGACGCCTCCAGGCCGCCGATGATGAGGGGGATGTCCCCAAAGGCCTCCCGCACCCGGTTGGAGTAGACGATGGTGGCCCGGTCGGGACGGCGTCCGGCCTGATTGCCGGGGGAATAGGCGTCGTCGTGCCGACGGCGCTTGGCGGCGGTGTAGTGGGCCACCATGGAGTCGATGTTGCCCGCCGAGAGAAGCACTCCCAGCCGGGGACGCCCCATGGCGGCAAAGGCGTCGGCACTGTGCCAGTCGGGCTGGGCCAGCACGGCCACCCGGTAGCCCTCCGCCTCCAGCACCCGGGAGATGATGGCCGGGCCGAAGGTGGGGTGGTCCACATAGGCGTCGCCAGTGATGACCAGAAAGTCATACCAGTACCAGCCGCGCTCCACCATTTCCTCTTTGGATACGGGTAAAAACTGATTCATAAAAACCTCGTCTTGTCTTAAAATGGGCCCCGTCAGAGGAGCCCTCCCCGGGCGTCCGGACGATAGCCGATGTATTTTTCCATCTGATCCAGACTCCCCCGGTGTCCGGGCTGAGCCGCGATGGTACGGAAGCCGTGGCGGTCGTAGAACCGCCGGGCCCGCTCATTTTTCGGCGCGCACAGCAGGCGCAGCCGGTCCCGGCCCATGCCCCGGTAGATCGACACGGCCTGCCCCAGGAGCTGGGGGGCCAGCCCCTTCCCCCGCCGCTGGGGGGCCAGGGCCAGGAAGCGGATGTGTCCTGCTCCCTGGGCCTCATCCCGAGCGAGGTCCAGCTGTACCATCCCGGCCGCCTCCTCCCGCAGCATGGCCACGCTCACCGCCCGGGCATCCCGCCCGGCCCACTCCAGCGCGTCCCGGAAGAAGGCTCCCGCGTCATAGCCGGACTCGGCGCCGTACAGCCCGGTCCAGGTCTCCCGGTGGAGGGAGCAGTAAAAGGCCTCATCCGCAGCGGTGAGGGGACGGAACCAGAAGTTGGCGTCCCCCATGGTGTTGCGCACGTCCTTCCACCACCGCTGGCGGGCCAGGGTGGAGCACTCCTCCGGCAGGTGGGAGTTGTCGTTCTGGAAGAGGAGCTCCATCCGCTCCCCCTCCACCCGCAGGGCGGTCACGCCGGTGTTGTCGCAGTGCCCCAGGGAGGGCATCTCTTCCACCGGCACCCCCAGCACCTCGGCCTGGAGACAGCGGATGATGTCCCCGTGGCAGACCACGGCCACCTGTTCGCCCGGATGCCGGGCGGCAATGTCCAGGATGGCGGCGCGGATGCGGCGGCGGCCCTCCTGCCGGGACTCGCCCCCCTCGTTCTTCCACCCGGGGTCACAGGTGCTGTACCGGAGATAGTGCTCCGGCTGGAAGTGGGCCACCTCGCCCCAGGTATGGTCCTCCCACACGCCCATGGAGAGTTCCCGCAGGTCGTCCCGGGTCTGGAGCGCCAGCCCCTTGGGGCGGTAGATGGCCCCGGCGGTCGTCTTGGTGCGGAAGAGATCGCTGGAGTACACCGCGTCCACCGGAATGTCCCGGAAGCGCTCCTCCAGCGCGGCGATCTGGCGGTAGCCGTTGTCGGTGATGAGGGAATCATACCAGCCGTGGATGCGGCGGTAGAGATTCCCCTCCGCCTCGGCGTGGCGGACGATATACAGTGTACAAGCCATGGGACTCCTCCCCCTCTCTCAGTCTCTCCGGCCTCAGAGCCGGTATGCCTCCAGGGCACGGTGGACGGCGTCCTCAAAGCTCCCCGCCGCGCCCCAGTCAAAGCGGAACAGGCCCTCGCCCCCGCCTCCGCCGGCACAGTGGACCTGCGTCACGTCGGTTCCGGCAAAGTCGTCCAGCACCACGGTGAGGGTGAGGCGGTTGCCCGCCCGCCAGTAGTGCTTCTCGTAGACCAGCACCACGCAGGTCCCGCCCTTGGGATGGGGGACCTCATACCGGTCGATGAGCTCGCCGGTGATGCTGCCGGTGACGGCGGCGTGGACCCGGTCGATGCACTCCTCCAGGCTCAGGGATACATAGTAGTGGTCCTCCATGTTCCGCGCCTCCTCTCCGCGTTTTACCAGGGCTTTACGCCGCCGGTGAGCTCCGACACGGCGGAGAGCCCCTGCCTGGCGGCGATCTCAGCCAGGCCGTCCCGCACCTTGAGCGGGGCGTAGGGATCGGCAAAGCAGGCGGTGCCCACCGCCACGGCGGTGGCGCCGGCCAGCATCATCTGGGCCGCGTCCTCGCCCTTGGAGACGCCGCCCATGCCCAGCACGGGGATCTTGACGGCGTTGGAGACCTCCCACACCATGCGCACCGCAACGGGGAGTACGGCGGGACCGGACATGCCGCCGGTGTTCATCTTCAGGATGGGGCGGCGGGTGTTCACGTCGATCCGCATGCCCCGCAGGGTGTTGATGAGGGAGAGGGCGTCCGCCCCCGCGCCCTCCACCGCCCGGGCGATCTCGGTGATGTCGGTGACGTTGGGGGAGAGCTTCACCATCACGGGCACCTGCCCGGCGTGGGCCTTGGCCACCTCGGTGACCTCAGCGGCCAGCTCGGGCCGGGTGCCGTAGGCGAGGCCCCCCGCCTTTACATTGGGGCAGGAGATGTTGACCTCGATCATATCCACCCCGGCCTCGGAGAGCTTCTCGCACATCACGCCGTACTCCTCGGGGCTGTTGCCCGAGATGTTGGCGATGACCTTCACGTCATACTGCCGCAGGAAGGGAAGCTCAGTGGCGATAAAGGCGTCCACACCGGGGTTCTGAAGGCCCACGGAGTTGAGGATGCCCATAGGGGTCTCGGCGATGCGGGGACCGGGGTTGCCCTCCCGCCGGTGGAGGGTCAGGCCCTTGGCGCAGATGCCGCCCAGTTCCGAGAGGTCATAGAACTCCCCGTACTCCCGGCCGAAGCCGAAGGTACCGGAGGCCACCACCACCGGGTTTTTCATGGTCATCCCGGCCAGGGTGACCGACAGATCCACATTATGCATCCCAGTCCACCTCCTTGGAATCAAACACCGGGCCGTCCTTGCAGGCGTGCTTGCGGGTGCCGTCCTTCATGTCGCACACGCACACCAGGCAGGCGCCCACGCCGCAGCCCATCCGCTCCTCCATGGAGACCTGGCAGGGCACGCCGAACTCCTCGGCCACCTTCGCCACGTTGCGCAGCATGGGCTTGGGGCCGCAGGCCAGCACCGCGTCGTAGTTTTTGTCCTCGCTCAGCTCCTGGCGCACCAGGGCGTCCACAAAGCCGTGGTAGCCCAGGGAGCCGTCGTCGGTGGCGACGAGCACCTTGGCGCACTCGTCCTGGAAGCAGTTTTGCAGGATGACCTTGTCCGCCGACCGGCCGCCCAGGATGGCGGTGGAGCGGCCCTGGGTGTACTGGGCGCAGCCCCGCATGGGGGGGATGCCGATGCCGCCGCCCACCAGCAGGTAGCGGCCCTCAGGCCGGACCTGGAATCCGTTGCCCAGCAGGCCCAGCACATCCAGGGTATCTCCCACCTGGCGCTCAGAGAGCCACGCGGTGCCCTCGCCCCGCACCTCAAAGACCAGCGTCAGCAGGTCGCTGGGGTCGCCCTCCTGACAGCTGCACACCGAGATGGGACGACGGAGGAGGAGTCCCTCCCCGCACTTTACATGGACAAACTGGCCGGGGGCCTTGAAGCCCTCCCGCACCATATCGCCCACCTCCAGGACCATATACACCGCGTCCTGGTTGAGCCACTCCTTGGATACAATCTTACACTTGCGTTCCACTTTCATTGGTATCACGCCCTTGTCTCTTCTATGTTATGTTCATGGATCGGCGGAAAAGAGCGCCATCACGTGCCCGCAGGCCGGGCAGTACCAGGCGTCGGGACAGGTCTCACTCTGCATCCCGCTGATGACGGACAGCTGCTTCCCCACGGCGGGCAGGATGGCATCCAGTCCGCGCTTCTCGGATGCCTTCCGGGGATACCATGTGAGGGTGGTCCGGCTGCTCATAAATCCCCCCAGCGTCCGGAGCTTCACGCTCCCGGGCTCCATGGCTCTGTGACAGATGGGACAGTCCATATGCACACGCTCCTTCCGCAGAATGGCGCTCTCTTTGCCTCTTTATTCGATGGTGATGAAACGGCAGATGTCGTCCCGCATAGAAAGCGCGGCGTTGCGGGCGGCCTCCTGGTAGTCCTCGCCGTTGTGGCCCGTCTTCTTCCAGGCGCAGATGATGCCGCGGGAGGAGTTGACGATGGCGCCCTTGCCGCCCTGGTGGAAGGCGTACTGCACATCCTCGGCGGTGCCGCCCTGAGCGCCGTAGCCGGGCACCAGCAGGAAGGTGTGGGGCATCCGGGCACGGATCTGCCGCAGCTCCTCGGGATGGGTGGCGCCCGCCACCGCACCGGCCATGGTGTAGCCGTACTTGCCCTCGGTGCCAACGCCCCACTTCTCGATGAGGTCGGCCATCAGGCCGTAGACCGTGTCGTTCTCCCCGGCGGAGACGTTCTGCAGCTCGCCGGAGCCGGGGTTGGAGGTCTTGACCAGCACGAAGCAGCTCTTTCCATACTCCTTGCAGGTGTTCAGGAAGGGATTGACGCTGTCGGCACCCATGTAGCCGTTGAGGGTCACGCAGTCGGCGTCAAACACGGTGCAGCTCTGCTCGCCCACCTGAGTGGCACCCAGCCAGCCGTCGCTGTAGGCCTCCGCGGTGGAGCCGATGTCGCCCCGCTTGATGTCGGCGATGACGTACATGCCCTTCTCCTTGGCGTAGCGGATGGTGCGCTCCATGACCTCCATGCCACGCCAGCCCAGGCGCTCATAGTAGGCGCTCTGGGGCTTGACCGAGGGGACGATGTCGCACAGGGCGTCGATCAGGCCCTTGTTGAACTGCCAGATGGCCTCGGCGGCGCCGGCCAGGGTCTCGCCGTGGGCGGCGTAGGCGGCCTTGCGGATGTGCTCAGGCACATACTCGGGCTTGGGGTCCAGGCCGGCCACGGTGGGGTTCTTTACCGCAAGGATCTTCTCCTGAAGTGCATCAAAAGACATGTGAATGTTCTCCTTCTGTTCTATTTTCTCTCTTCCGGGGCGGGATCTGCCGGGCTTACGCGTCCTGGTAGACGATCTTTCCGCCCACGATGGTATACTTTACCTTGCCCTTGAGCTTGTGGCCGCCGAAGGGCGTGTTGCGGCCCTTGGAGGCAAACTGCTCCGGGTCCACCGTCCACTCCTCATCGGGATCGAAGATCACCATGTCGGCGTCCCCGCCGATGGCGAGACGGCCCTTGTTGATCCGCAGGATGCAGGCCGGGTTCAGGGTCATCTTCCGCAGGATATCGGACAGGGGCATGTGCTTGGTGTGGTAGAGGTAGGTCAGGGTCACGCCCAGAGCGGTCTCCAGGCCCACCATGCCGCTGGGGGCCTCCTCCAGAAGGCGGGCCTTCTCCTCGGCGGAGTGGGGGGCGTGGTCAGTGGCGATGGCGTCGATGGTGCCGTCCTTGAGGCCCTCAATGATGGCCTCCACATCGGCGCGGGTGCGCAGAGGGGGATTCACCCGGGCCATGGCTCCCTGCTCCAGCACCTCGTCCTCGGTGAGAGAGAAATACTGGGGGCAGGTCTCACAGGTGATGTGGACCCCCTTCTTCTTGTAGCGGCGCACGATGGCCACCGCCTTGGCCGTGCTGATGTGGCAGATGTGGACGGCCGCGCCGGTCTCCTCCGCCAGCATGGCGTCCCGGGCCACCATGATCTCCTCCGCGATGGCGGGACGGCCGGGCAGACGCAGCTGCCGGGAGACCCGTCCCTCGTTGACGGCATAGTTTTTCACCATGTCGGCGTCCTCGCAGTGGGAGAGGACGGTCAGGTCCTGCCGGTGGGCCAGGATGAGGGCGTCCCGCATGAGATTGGCGTTCTGCACCGGCATCCCGTCGTCCGAGAGGGCCACCGCGCCCGCCTGCTTGAGCTCCTCAAAATCGGTGAGGGCCTCGCCCTTCTCCCCCTGGCTCACCGCGCCGATGGGCCAGACGTTGACCCCGCAGGCCTCCTCCGCCTTGCGCTTGACATAGGAAATCTGCTCCGCGCAGTCAATGGCCGGACGGGTATTGGGCATACAGGCCACCGAGGTAAAGCCTCCCCGGGCGGCCGCCCGGGTGCCGGTCTCGATGGTCTCCTTATACTCCTGTCCCGGGTCCCGCAGGTGGACGTGCATATCCACCAGGCCGGCACAGATGGTCAATCCGCGGGCGTCCAGCACCTCGGCCTCCGGATCACGGATGTCGCTGCCCAGAACCGCGATCTTCCCGTCCTCGACCAGGACGTCCATGACGCCGCCGATCCCGCTCACCGGGTCCACCAGGCGTCCCTGTTGAATCAACAGCTTCACGCCATCACTCCTTTCTCATGATCAGTATCCCGTTTGATACCATATTAATCTGGTCGTTTGAACATAGAAAAAGGGACCAGGTTCCTCCCCCGCCCCTTGCTCCGGACCGCCCCTGGGGGCCGCATCCGGTTCCTGTCTGAATGAAGGTCCTCCGGGCGCACCATCGCCCGGAAATCCATTTTTATTATACCGTGACTTTCAGGATTTAGCAACGCATTTTTGCTGGTTTTCGGGAAGAATAACAGCAGACTCAAGTAAGGAGGTAAACCATATGAATCATCATCCCGTTCTCGGCGGTATGGGCCTGATGGGCCTGGGCATGGTGGCCGGCGCCGCACTGAGCATGGCCATGGCTCCCAAGAAAAAAGACCTCAAGCGCACCGCCCGCAAGGCTATGCGCAACATGGGAAATCTGGCCGACGACCTGTCCAGCAACATGGGATTTTAAGGGACCGTACACTGTGTTTCCCATCCCGTTCTCCTGTCTCTGCGCCACTGGGACCGCTCGGATGCGAGCGGTCCCAGTTTTCTGTTTCGGCCCGTTCCTCCAGATCAGCCTCACCGCCCTCTTGACATAGATAGATGATCTATCTATAATCTTATATAGATAATCTATCTATCAGGGAGGAATGCATATGCCCCGGGAAAAGCATGGTCCAGGCGGGCTGGGTATGCTGCTGCTGGCCCTTCTGGCCGGACAGGACATGTATGGCTATCAGATGATCGAGGCCCTCCGCCTGCGCTCCAACCAGGTCTTTGCGCTCAAGGCGGGAACTCTCTATCCCCTGCTCCACACCCTGGAGCAGCAGGGCTGGGTCACCTCTTACGACGACGGCGCACCGGGGAGCCGGGTGCGCCGCTACTACCGCATCACCCCCCAGGGCCGCGCCGCCCTGGAGGAGCAGAAATCCGAGTGGAATGCCTACGCCGACGCGGTGCGGGGCGTGCTGGAAGGAGGTGCCCTGTGTGGAGCGTGACGTGATCCGGACTTACCTTCACTCCGTGGGCCGGGAGATCCGCTGGGGCCGGGCCCGCACCTATCTCCTCCGGGAGCTCTCCGACCACATTGCCGACCAGGAGGGGGACTTCCTGGACCAGGGGCTCTCCCCGGAGGAGGCCGCCGCCCGGGCGGTGGAAGAGATGGGGGACCCGGTGGCCGTGGGTCGGGAGCTGGACCGCCTGCACCGGCCCCAAACCCGCTGGGAGATCGTCCTCTTTCTGGTGGGAATCGTGTTTGTGGGCCTTGTGCTGCACGGATTTACCAACTCGCACTTTTACAATGGGCCGGAGCAGTATCTGGGAATCTCCCTGGGCCTCTTGGGCATGGGGGCGGTCTGGCTGTGTGACTATCCCCGCCTGCTGCGGAAGGGGCGGCGGTGGGTCCCCCTCTGCTTCCTGCTGCTGGTCCTGGCCTTCGCCGCCGCGTGCCTCGCTGCCCCGCTCACCCGGTCCGCTCTCCCCGGCGCACCCGGGCGGTGGCTCCTCTACCTCTTTCTCTTTGTCCCCCTTCTCTTTGCCGCCTGGCTCAGCGCCCGGCCCGGGCGGGGCCTCCCCTCCCTCCTCCTCTGCCATCCGGTGATGCTCCTGGGGGCGCTGGTCCCCGCCCTCTTTCCCGCGCTGGAGGTCTGCGCCATCCTCTACGCCTCCATGCTTCTGGTCCTGACCGCCGCCGTCTGGCAGGGGTTTTTCTCTCTGAAGCGCCGGACCGGCCTGCTGGCAATCTGGGTACCCCCGTGCCTCCTGGCCGGGGCCTTCTGCCTCCGGCACGCTGCCCTCTTTTCCCAGCGCTTCCAGACCTTCCTGCATCCGGACCGGGACGGGGCGGGCTATCTGTACGCCACCCTCCGCTCCCTGCGGGACAGCCTCTCCCTCTTCCAGGGGACGGATACCGGCTACCGGGTCACCGCCCTCTACCACGATATAAGCCTGATGCTGGCCAATCTGGCCTCCCGGATGGGGAGCGTGGTGTTCTGGGCGGCTCTGCTGTGCATCCTGCTCTTTTTCTTTCTCTGCGCCCGCCGCATTCTGGCCCTGCAAAGTGCCTCCGGCCGCCTGCTGGCCTGGGCGGCCCTGTGGCCCCTGTTCTTCCAGGGCATCCTCTACTGGCTGGGCAACCTGGGGTGCAGCCCGCTGTCCAACGCCCTCCCCCTCCCCTTTGTCTCCTACGCGCCCGCCGGACAGATCCCCTCCTTCCTCCTGGCAGGGGTGCTCCTGTCGGTGTTCCGGATGGACACCCTGGCCCGGGAGGGACCCTTCCCAACCCGGCTCACCCCCCGCTCCCATGCCGCCTCCATCCCCCTGCCCGGGGGACGGCTCCACATCGAATACCGGGCAAACTAAAAAGCGGTCCCGCCTCCCAAACAGGAAGCGGGACCGCTGCTTTTCTCTCAGGTCAAATGATGGGTTTTCATCCGCTTGCGGCCAAAGGCACAGACCCGGCCGTCGGGCTCCTCCGTCTCCACGGCGCAGTGCTCCACCTGGGTCAGCTCCTCGGGCGTCTCGTGGCACACGCCGCGGGACTCGGCCACCCCCGCGGTGCGGACCCACTTGGGGTCCATGGCGTCCCGCAGGCCGTCCCCGATAAACTGGAGGCAGAACACCGTCACCACGATGCAGATGCTGGGCGGGATCCACACCCAGGGCTTTCCCGCGAAGACCACGGGATTGGTGGCATACTGGATCATATTGCCCCAGGAGGCCTGGGGGGTCCGGATGCCCACGCCCAGAAAACTCAGGCTGGACTCGGACAGGATGGCACGCCCCACCCGCAGGGCCAGCGCGGCCCACACCGGGGCCACCGCGTTGGGCAGGACGTTCCGCCGCAGGATGGTGGCGGTGCTCCCGCCCAGCGCCCGGACCGCCAGGATATACTCCTTCTCCCGGATGGAGAGGGTGTTGCCGTAGACCAGCCGGGCGATGGAGGTCCACCCCAGCAGTCCGATCACCAGAATGATGTTCCACACCGACGCGCCCACCATGGCCACCAGGCAGAGCACCAGCACGATGCTGGGAAAGCTCTGGACCACGTCGGCACAGCGCATGATCCAGAATTCCCACGTGCCCCGGCGGTATCCGGCCAGCAGCCCCAGGGGGACGCCCACCGCCACGCTGATCCCGGCGGCGGCAAAGCCCACCAGCAGGGAGATCCGCCCGCCGCAGACCAGCCGGGCAAACAGATCCCGGCCCACATCGTCCGTGCCCAGCCAGTGAGCCGCGGAGGGGGCCGCCCAGAAGCCTGCGGAGCGGTCGGTCACATTGGGCTCCAGCCCCATCAGGGGGGGCAGAAGGAGCACGCACAGGATCTCAGCCACCAGGATGCACAACCCGGCCACCGCCCGGCGGTCCTGGCAAAACCGGCTCCAGACGCCGGCCATTCCTCCCCGCCTCATCCGCCGCACCTCCCATACCGGACCCTGGGGTCTACCAGTCCGTAGACCAGGTCCAGCAGCAGATTGGTGCACAGCACGGTCAGGGCGATGACCACCGTCACGCCCATGACGATGGTAAAATCCCGGTTATTGATGGCCGAGAACATGAGACTTCCCATCCCCGGCCAGCCGAAGACCCGCTCCACCACCACCGAGCCGCCGATGATGTGGGGGATGTGGCTGAGTACGGTGGTCACGATGGGGATGAGAGAGCCGCGGAACATATGGCGCACCATGACCACCCGCCCCCGCAGCCCCTTGGCCCAGGCGGTGCGGATATAGTCCTCCCCCAGGGTCTCCAGGCAGGCCGAGCGGGTCTGCTTCACCAGCTCTCCCATATTGCTCACGCAGATGACCGCCGCGGGCAGGATCAGATGCCGCAGCAGGTCGGGCAGGGTGCCCGTGCTCCCGGTGGTGTACATCCGGGCCGAGGGGAGCCAGCCCAGCGTGATGGAGAACACATAGACCGCCATCAGGCTGAGCAGGAACCCGGGCACTCCAAAGCTCACCATGGCGCACCCGGAGGCCAGCTTGTCCCAGAAGGAGCCCGGCTTCCAGGCCGCCGCCACCCCCAGGGGGATGGCCAGAGCCACCGCCAGGACTACGCCCGTCCCCGTCAGGATCAGGGAGGGGATCACCCGCTGTTCGATGGTCTCAGCCACCGGACGGCCGGTCTGGTAGGAACTGCCCAGATCTCCCTGGAGCAGGTCCCCCAGCCAGTGGCCATAGCGCACCAGGAAGGGCTGGTCCAGGCCCAGCTGGGCCTCCAGCGCCGCCCGGTCCGTGTCGTTGAAGGAACTTCCGTCCCCCATCAGGTCGGCGATGGTCCCCGGCCCCAGATGGAGAAAGAGAAAGACACACAGTGTGATCCCAAAAAAGACCGGGATCACCGTCAAAAGCCGCTTGCGGATATAATGTAGCACGATTGTTTCCTCCTACACTTCCGGCTCCCCGGTGGGGGAGCATAGAGCCCGCAGGCTCTTACGGAGGTTTTCCAAATTTCACCGCCGGGCGTCTGGTCCGGCCGTCAGTTCTTGACCCACTCCCACACGTTCTCGTTGGAGAAGCTGGCCGCAGTGTACTCGATGCCGCTCACCGTGGGGGACTCCACGTGGAGGGCCGTCCCGAACCACAGGGGGATAAAGGGACGCTCCTGGGCCATCCAGTCCTCCAGCGCCTTCACGGCCTGGGTGCGGGCATCGGGGTCGGTCTCCTCCTTCACCGCCTGGATGAGGGCCGACACCTCGCTCAGGTCCTGGACGTGGAAGATGTTGTTGTTCTCGGTGAACCGGCTCTCCACGAACCACAGGGGCAGAGCGCTGGGGGTATGGCTGGCGATGCCCATGTCATAGGTGCCGTCCGCCATGCCGGAGAACATGGTGGCGGAGTCCACTGTCTCAATGGTGATGGTGATGCCGGCCTCGGCCAGCTCCTGCTGCATGAGGGCGGCGAGACCCGCGCGGTTGGAGGCGCAGGCCAGGGTATAGGTGGTCCCGTCATACCCGGCCTCGGTCAGCAGCTCCTTGGCCCCCTCCACGTCGTAGGGGGTGTTGTAGTCTCCGGCGTAGCTGGCGCAGGTGGGCAGCACCGAGGTGCCGGTGACCGTGCCGTATCCGCCGGTGGACTGCTCGCTCAGCAGCTCCTTGTCCAGGGCCAGCTCGATGGCCCGGCGGATGCGGGCATCCGAGATGGTCTCGTTGTTGAGCATCAGCTCATAGAAGGTGTTGGGCACCGTGCCCTCCTGCACGGTCAGCCCGGCCTCGGTGGCGGCGGGGGCGGTGTCCGCCGTGACGCTGCCGCCGATGCCGTAGTAGTCCAGATCCCCGGCGATCAGGGCGGTGAGGAGGCTGGACTTGTCCATCACCGTGATGACCAGCTGGTCAAAGCCGGGCGCGCCCAGCTGGTAGTCCGGATTGGCCTCCAGCGTCAGGGTGCTGCCCGCCACCTCGGAGACAAATTTGCACGGGCCGGAGCCGATGGGGGCCTTCCACAGGTCCAGCTCCATCACCTGCGACGGGTCGGTCCCCTCCAGCAGATGGGTGGGCAGGACGTAGAACTCCCGGTTCTTGTCCAGCAAAAAGTCCTCGGGCGTGGTCACGTTCTTGAAGGTCAGCTTCAGCGTGGTGTCGTCCAGGGCCTCCGCGCCCAGCTTCTCCCCCGCCACGGCGGCACCGGTGCTGTCGGTGCCGGCCAGCACGGCGAAGGCCGAGCGTCCCAGGGCGGGGCAGTCGGGGTTGGTCACCAGGGCGATGCTGTCCACCCAGTGCTGGGCCGTGACCGGCGTGCCGTCGTGGAAGGCGGCCTTCTCGTCCAGGTGGAAGATCACCGCCAGGCCGTCGTCGGCGCTCTCCCAGGACTTGGCCGCTCTGGGGGTCAGGGTGCCGTCGGCGTGGACAAAGACCAGCCGGTCGTAGATCTTATCGTAGATCATGCGGGAGTAGTTGCTGCCCGAGGGGCTGTTGTAGGGCATGAGCGAATCCCACGGGTTGGAGAGTCCGTAATTGATCACAACAGGCTGTGCAGAGTTCTGCTCTTGGGTCGGCGCGGAGGAACCAGAGGGCGCAGAGGAGTCAGAGGGCGCGGAACCGCAGGCGGTCAGGGTGCCGGCCACAGCCAGGGACAGCGTCAGTGCAAGCAGTCTTTTCACGATTCAGGATACCTCCAGATCTTTTTTACGTCCGTTCTTCCCGGCGGAAGAGGGGGCGCTTTGTCAAAAACGTGCCGTCATTCCACGGTCACCGATTTTGCCAGGTTGCGGGGCTTGTCGATGTCGCACCCGTGCATCAGGGCCACGTAGTAGGCAAACAGCTGCATGGGCACCACCTCCAGGGAGGGGAGCAGCATGGGATGGGCCGCGGGCACTGCGAGGGTGTGGTTGACCGCCTCCGACATGGGCTTCTCAAAGCCCTCCATGGTCAGGCCCAGCACGTCGGCCCCCCGGCTCTTGACCTCCACCACGTTGCTCATGGTCTTTTCAAAGAGAGGGGCGTATCCGGCCAGGGCCACCACCAGGGTCCCGTTTTCGATCAGGGAGATGGTGCCGTGCTTGAGCTCTCCGGCGGCGTAGGCCTCCGAGTGGAGATAGGAGATCTCCTTGAGCTTGAGGGAGCCCTCCAGCCCCACCGCGTAATCCAGGTTGCGGCCGATGAAGAAGACCGAGGGGTGGTTGAAGTACAGGGAGGCCAGATACTGGATCTGCTCCCGCTGCTCCAGGACCCTCTCCAGCAGCTCGGGCAGCCCCTCCAGGGCGGCCACGGCGGCGGCATACTCCGCATCGGGAATGGTCCCCATCTGCCGGGCGGCGTACAGGGCGATCAGATCCACCAGGGCCAGCTGGGTGGAGTAGGCCTTGGTGGTGGCCACCGCGATCTCGGGCCCGGCCCAGGTGTAGAGCACCTCGTCGGACTCCCGGGCGATGGTGGAGCCCACTACATTCACCACCGACAGGACCCGGGCCCCTCTCCGTCTGGCCTCCCGCAGGGCGGCCAGGGTGTCGATGGTCTCGCCCGACTGGCTGATGACCAGGGCCAGGGTCCGGCTGCTCACGATGGGGTCACAGTACCGGAACTCGGAGGCCAGGGCCACCTCCACCGGCTTGCGCAGCAGCTTTTCCAGAATGTACTTGGCCGCCACGCCCACATGGTAGGAGGAGCCGCAGGCGATCACATAGATCTTGTCCAGACCGTGGAGATAGTCCGCGTCCAGCTCCACCCCGTCCAGGACCACTTCCCCGTTCTGGATGCGGGGGGAGATGGTGTCCCGTACCGCCTTGGGCTGCTCCAGGATCTCCTTGAGCATGAAGTGCTCATATCCGCCCTTTTCGGCGGCGGAGATCTCCCAATCCACCTGGTGGTGCTTCTTTTCCACCGGGCGGAGATAGGCGTCGTACACCCAGCAGTGGTCGGGGGTGAGCTCGGCGATCTCCCCGTCGTCCAGGTAGCAGACCTCCCGGGTGTGGCGGATGACCGCCGTCACGTCGGAGGCCATGAGGTGGAATCCCTCCCCAAAGCCCAGGATGAGCGGGCTGTCCTTCCGGGCGGCGATCAGCCGGTCGGGGCAGTCGGCGCACAGGATGCCCAGGGCATAGGCCCCCTGGATCCGGTGGAGCACCTTGGTGACCGCGTCCAGAATGTTGCCGTCATAGTAGTACTCCAGCAGCTGGGCCACCACTTCCGTGTCGGTCTGGGAGACAAAATGCACGCCGGTGGACTGGAGAAATTCCTTGATCTCGGCATAATTTTCGATGATGCCGTTATGTACCACCGCAATGCGGCCGTTCTGGCTCATGTGGGGGTGGGAGTTGACATCGGAGGGCTCTCCGTGGGTGGCCCAGCGGGTGTGCCCCAGGCCAATGCTCCCGGGCATGCCGCCGGCGGCCTCCACCTGGTCGGCCAGCGCCTGGATGCGGCCCTTGGTCTTGATGACCTGGAGGCCCCGCTCCGGGTGATAGACGGCCACACCGGCCGAATCATATCCCCGGTATTCCAGACGGCGCAGGCCGTCCAGCAAAATGGGCGCCGCTTCCTCTTTTCCTGCAAATCCTACGATTCCGCACATAATGGTTCCCCCAGCCTGTCTCGTGCATTTTTTAACATACTAACAAGTTTAAAAATCGTTCCTAAACTATACCCGTTATTATATCACATCTTTTAGCATCGTAAAGTCCCCGATTCCGGAGGGCGGTGCCCCCTTCCGGAACATCCTTTACTATTTCCTGACGTTTCCTCCCGTTTGTGAAAAAAAAGCATGCTTTTCATACCAAACGGGCGAACAAAAAATTTATTCCTCCGGCAAACGCCTCGGATGCTCCTCCACCAGGATGATGTCCTCTCCAAAGCGGCGCACGCTCTCCCAGGAGAAGAGCCGGTCCTCCCGCCGCCCCAGCAGGCCAAACAGCCGCAGGCGGCCCGGCACCACCAGGGCCCGGATCCGGCCGGTGTCCAGCTCTACCTCCACATCACCCACGAATCCGTACCGCGTCCCGTCGTTGATGCTGATGATCTCCTTGCACCGAAGGTCGGCAATACGCTGTTCCATTGAGATCCCTCCATTCGACGCGCGCTCTCCGCGCTTGTGCTGTCATCTTATGCGCGGGGCAGCTTGTACTATGAGGGATTCTGGAGGAATCTGCGGGGACGAAACAGGGCCCGGAAGGGAGCGCTTCTCCCCTCCGGGCCCTCCGGGTTTACAGGCGCACGGTGTCCCCCGCTTCCCAGAGGACCGCCACGGGGGGAAAGGACTCTCCCCACCGCTCCAGGCTGCGCACCACCAGCTTGCGCATGTGCAGCTTGTCGTCCTCCTGGAAGGGGATGTGGTCGATGACCACCCGGCGGGGCCGGACCCCCTCCAGCACCACGCTGCGTCCGGAGGGATTCGTGAGAAAGAGGGGATTCACCACCGCCGTATCCACCTCCACCCCGTCCAGCATGGTGGCGAAGTAGTCCCGGTCGTAGTTGGAGTCCCCCAGAAAGAGGATCTTCTTCCCGGCCAGGTCGAAGAGGAAGCACTCGTGCTCCACCTCCTCAAACTCCTCCGCGGCGTGGAGGGAGCGGAAGGCCGTCACCCGGATCCCGCTCACCAGCGGATAGGTCACGCTGCGGTACTCGGGAAGGCGCAGCTCCTGCACCGGCGCGGCCCGCTGGGTGAGCCAGCTGCGCAGGGCGGACACGTCCTCCCGGTCGATCCCCGGTCCCCCGTTCCCGGCGGGCAGGAAGAGCTTCTCCACCCGGTTTCCCTCCAGGAAGCGGATGGTCTCCCGGCCGGAAAAGTGGTCGATGTGCAGATGGGTATAAAAGAGCCAGCGGATCCCGTCCCAGGGGGGCGCGCCGGCCGCCAGTGCCGCCAGCGTCTCCGGGGCGACCGGGCTGAAATCGTGGGCGCGGCTGTCGTGGAGTCCGTCCACCAGCAGCTTTTCCCCCCGGAAGGTCAGAAGCACCCCTGCGTTGGCCGTGAGGCGGAGCTCCACCGGCTCCTCCCCCTCCCACCACTGCCGGGGCTCCGGCCGCGGGAGAGGCCCCTCCGGCGGCAGGTCCCGCTTGGACCGGACGGCTGCCATCAGCGGTATTCCCGCACCCGGAAGCGGCGGTCGGACACATGGCCCGCCCGGACAAAGACCGCGTCCTCGCCCATGAGCTGGCCCATCTTATCCTTCTGGCCGCCCAGCCAGACCTGATCCAGGTTGTGGTAGGCCTCCTCGCTCTCCCAGAAGTAGAGGGAGGTCACCTCCCCCTCGTGGTCCTTGCTCATCCAGGTCTCGGCTCCCAGGAAGCCGGCCCGGTGGGAGAGGGGCTCGGAGAAGATCTCCTGCTCCAGCTCCAGATAGCGCTCCACCTGTCCGGGGGCGATGCGGAACACCAGCTCCTCGATGAACTGGGGCTTGTCATAGACTTTGAGTTCCATGGTAATTCCTCCTTCAATGGTAGGCAAAGGCCCCTCCGCGCTGCTGCACGGAGGGGTGTCTCTGCCCAAATGCGCCGTTTTCCGGACGGAGCCTTATTTCTTTTTCTTGGCGGGGGCGCTGTGGATGCCGCGGCCCAGAGTCAGGGTCAGGGCCTCCTCAAAGGCCTCGGACAGGGTGGGATGGCCGTGCATGGTGTTGGCCACCTCTTCCACGGTGAACTCGCCGCGCATGGCCAGGGCCGCCTCGGTGAGCAGGTCGCTGGCGTTGGGGCCCACGATGTGGACGCCCAGGATGCGCTGCTTGTCCTTGGACACGATGACCTTGATCATGCCCTCGGCGTTGTTCATGGTGAGGGCCTTGCCGTTGCCGGAGAACTGGAACTTGCCCACTTCGTACTCCAGGCCCTTCTCCTTGACCTGCTCCTCGGACATGCCGACGCTGGCCACCTCGGGGAAGGTGAACACGGCGCTGGGCACCAGGTCATAGTCCACCCGGGCGTCCTCGCCGGCCATGCGCTCCACGCAGACCTTGCCCTCGTCGGAAGCCACGTGGGCCAGCATCACGCCGCCGATCACGTCGCCGATGGCGTAGATGCCCGGGACGTTGGTCTGGAAGTTCTCATCCACCTTGACGCCCTTGCGGTCGTAGGCGATGCCCAGGCCGTCCAGGTTCAGGCCCTCGATGTCCAGCTCACGGCCGGTGGAGACCAGCACCTCGTCGCAGGGCAGGCTGCTCTTGGTGCCGTCCTTGTCCACGGTGACGGAGAGGCCGGAGCCGCTCTTGCTGATCTCCTCCACCTTGGTGCCCACCATGAACTGGATGCCCTTCTTCTCCAGCAGCTTCTGGAGGCGGTCGGTGATCTCCTTGTCCATGTTGGGGATGATCTTGGGCATAAACTCCACGATGGTGACCTCGGCGCCGAAGGCCTTGTAGATGCCGGCAAACTCGATGCCGATGACGCCGCCGCCGATGATGACGATCTTACCGGGCACGTGGTCCATCTCCAGCGCCTCCTTGCTGGTGAGCACGCCGGGGTTGTCGATGCCCTTGATGGGAGGCTTGGAGGCCTTGGAGCCGGAGGCGATGAGGATGTTCTTGGTCTCCAGCACCTTGCCGTTCACGTCCACCTTGCCGGGGGCCAGGATCTTGGCGGCGCCCTTCACCAGCTCCACCTTGTTGGCCTTGAGCAGGAACTCCACGCCGCCGGACAGGGTCTTGACCACCTTGGCCTTGCGGGCCTGGACCTTCTTCATGTCGATGTCGTAGCCCTTGACCGAGATCCCGAACTCATCGGCGTGCATGATCTCGTCCACCACCTCGGCGTTCTTGTACAGGGCCTTGGTGGGGATACAGCCGTAGTTGAGGCAGGTGCCGCCGCAGGCGTCCTTCTCCACAATCGCAGTCTTCATGCCCAGCTGGGCCGCGCGGATGGCGGCCACATAGCCGCCGGGGCCGGCGCCGATGACAACCAGATCGTAATTCATGTTTCTTTCCTCCTAATTTTCATGAGGACAAATTCCGCGGGGCCTTCCCCGCCGGACGGTGTCCCGATGGCGCTGTGCGCCTTGGACGAATGGTTTCAGTTTAATACTTGTAGGCGGAGAGGTCGGTCTCCTGCTTGACGTTGTAGCGGATCTTCTGACGGGTAAAGAGGAAGTTGCTCTTGTGGGTACCCAGAGAGATGAGATCGGCGTGGGGGTGATCCAGGTGGCCGTAGGAGATGAAGGAGCCGGGGGTGGTGGTGCCGCCCACGAAGACCATGGAGTAGTTGATGAAGTACTCATCCAGCATCTGCTCCTTGAGCATGTAGGCGCAGTAAGAGGGAGACTCCACGCACAGCTTCTCCAGGCCCAGCTTCTTGAGGACATACATCATCACATGGCCGTCGGGGTTCTTGCCCTCGCCGGTGACGATGACGGGGACCACGTCGTAGTCCCGGTCCAGGGGAGCCAGCTCCGCCTTGTCCACATCCTCCTTGCAGGTGAAGGGGCCGTAGACCACGTGCTTGAGGGGGGACTTCTTCTGGATGTAGTCCAGTCCGTCGGGACCGGTGGCGATGACCATCTTCAGCTCCTCGGCGGGGTCGACGTCGAAGGTGTAGTGGTCGAAGGGGATGTCGGTGGCGTCAAAGGAGACCACCACGCTGACCGGCTGATGCTTCTTGCCCAGGTGCTCCCGGCGCTGACGGGTCAGGTCCTCGTCGTAGACGTGGCAGGTGATGCCGGGCTCCTTGGCCAGGGTGTTGGCGCCCACGATGATGCCGTCGGCATAGGAGCGCAGCACATTGAGCACCCAGAAGTCGCCCAGGGAGCCGTCGGGATCCAGGAAGTTGTTCTTGGCCACCAGGGGGCCGGAGGGATTGTCCTGATAGGCCATCTTACCATCGGAAGAGAGCACGATGGAGGAGAAGGTGTAAGGACGATCCGCGGGCGCCTTGGGGAAGTAGATGTCGGTATAGTAGTCGTGGACGTCGGGCAGGACCTCAGTCTCGGCGGAGTCGGCCTTGAAGGACTCCAGCAGCTTCTCGTCCCGGAAGACCACGTTGATCTTCAGATTTTCCTTCGGGGTCTGGAAAAAGAACAGCTTATTCATGGTTTTACTACCTCCCACCAGATCAAATGTGCATCAGGGGCATCTTCTGGCCCCACTGGACGTTGCCCAGGCCGGACTTCTCCACCAGCTTGGTGCCCAGACGCTGGGCCTCGCGGATGACCTTCTCCTCATCCACCGTGGTCATATGGCCGTTCTCCATGACCACCTTGCCGTCGATGACCACCGCCTTGATGTTGTCGGGGCTGCAGGCATAGGTCAGGGTGCTGACCGGATCATACACGGGGGCGGACCAGGGGCTCAGAGGATCGAAGAGGATGAAGTCGGCCTTCTTGCCGGCCTCCACGGAGCCCAGCTCGCTCTCCCGGCCCAGGGTGCGGGCGCCGCCCAGGGTGGCCAGCTCCAGCACGGTGGAGGCGGGCATCAGGGAGGGATTGCAGTGATGGACCTTCTGCATCAGGCTGGCCGCCTTGATGACCTCCAGCATATTCTGGGTGTCGTTGCTGGCCGAGCCGTCGCAGGCCAGGCTGACCGTGATGCCCTTCTCCAGCATCTCGGGGATGCGGGCCACGCCGGAGGCCAGAACCATGTTGGAGTTGGGGTTGTGGGAGACCTTCACGTCGTACTTCTTGAAGGTATCCAGGTCCTCGTCCTTCATATACACGCAGTGCACGGCGATGAAGTCGGGGCCCAGGACGCCCAGCTTCTCCAGGTGGGGGATGGTGTCCTCTCCGTACTGCTCACGGGAGAAAGCGTCGTCGTCGGGGGTCTCCACCAGGTGCATGGTGATGGGCATGTGCAGCTCGTTGGCGGTGCTGCGCATCTCCCGGAAGCCCTCGTCGGTGTGGTCCCAGATGATGCCGGGGGCCATGCACACGCTGATGCGGGAGTGGTTCTGATACTTGGTGTTCAGACGGCGCACGTCGTCGAAGAAGTCCCGCTCGGTCTCCACACGGGGGCAGGCGATCTCAGGCGGGAAGGAAGCCACGTTGGTGAAGGCGCGGCCCAGGACGCCGCGGATGCCGATGTCCTCAAAGGCCTGGGTCACGCAGTCGTCCAGCCCGGCGATGGGGTGGGCGTACATATAGTCCAGAATAGTGGTGGTGCCGGAGCGGATGCCCTCCATGCAGCCCAGCAGGGCGGCATAGTAGACGGTCTCCTCGTCGAAGTTGTGCAGGGCCACCCGCACAGAGCTGTTGAGCCAGTCGATGAGGAACTTGTCCCGGCCCAGACCCTTGAGCATGGTCTGGAAGAGATGGGAGTGGGTGCTGATAAAGCCGGGGAAGACATACTTGCCCGCGGCGTCAATAACTTTGTCGGCCTGATACTGCTCCAAAAGCGCATCGGTTCCAACCGCCAGGATCTTGTCTCCCTCCACCGCGATGCAGGCATTGGGAATCACTTCCCGCTTGGCATTCATGGTGATGAGGTAGGCATTTTTGATAATGAGGTCAATCTGCTTCATAGCCACGATCCTTTCCGTTTCGTATACATGCGGGGATGCCAATCTAAGCCGGATAGACAGCAGGCGGCCAACCGCAGTTTGGGTTGGCCGCCGCCGGTTCGGTTCAGTGAGCGGAAGTGCTCACGTCAATATCAGTGGGTGGTCGTCAGCCATTCCGTGGGGCGTGTCTTACAGCCACTTGAAGTCCTGCAGGCCGGTGATGACCTCCTGGAGGAAGCGGGCCGCGGGCGCGCCGTTGATGACACGGTGGTCGTGGGTCAGGCTCAGGTTCATGACGGAGCCGGGATAGAAGCCGCCGTCCTTCACCATCATCTTCTCCAGGATCGCGCCAACACCCAGGATGGCGCCCTCGGGAGCGTTGATGATGGGGGTGAAGTAGGTGATGCCGAACATGCCCAGGTTGGTGATGGTGATGGAGGCATTGCCCAGCTCATCGCTGTTGAGCTTGCCGGCCTTGGCGCGCTCGGTCAGATCGGCCAGCTCCAGGCAGATGGTGCGCAGGTCCTTCAGGTTGGCGTCCCGGATGACGGGCACGATCAGGCCGTCGGGGATGTCCACAGCGCAGCCGATGCTGATGCGGGCAGTGGTCTTGATGTGGTTGGCGTCGGCCACGGTCATGCGCATGGCGGGATGGTTCTCCAGAGCCTGGGCCACGGACTTGATGAGCATGGCGGTGTAGCTGAGCTTCACGCCGGCGTTCTTGTACTTGCCCTTGATGGACTTGTACACCTTCACCAGGTTGGTCACATCGGCCTCGGTGGCGATGGTGATCTGGGCGGAACCCTGGAGGGAGTTCATCATGCCCTTGCACACGGCGGACTGCATGGGAGTCATCTTGGTGATGACGTCACCCTCGGCGCAGGGCGCGGTGTTGTAGACCTGGGCGGGAGCGGCGGCAGGAGCCGGAGCGGCCGCGGGCGCGGGGGCCACAGGAGCCGCGGGGGCGGCCACAGGGGCGGGAGCCGCAGCGGGCGCGGGAGCGGCGGGAGCAGCCACCTCGGAGAGAGGCTTGCCGTACTTCTTCAGGTCGTCGATGGTGATCATGCCCAGCAGGCCGGTGCCCTTGATGTGGGCGTAGGCCAGGCCCTTCTCCTCGGCGATCTTCTTGGCGCGGGGGGTGATCTTCACATCCCCGGCGGGAGCGGCGGGCGCGGCGGCGGGAGCCGCAGCGGGGGCAGCGGCAGGAGCGGCCTCAGCGGCGGCAGGAGCCGCGGCGGGGGCGTCGCCGTCCACGGGCTCATCCATGCTGTCGGCGATGAGGCAGATGGTCTCGCCGCAGGGGATCTCGTCGTCCACCTGAGCGATGATCTTGCGGATCACGCCGTCGCAGGGAGCCTCGCCGGTGTTGGTGATCTTATCGGTGCTCACTTCCACCAGGGCGTCGCCCTTCTTCACGGAGTCGCCCTCTTTCACGAGCCACTCGCCGATGATGCCGGTCTCCATGGAGAGGCCGAACTTCGGCATACCGTATTTCGTAATCATTGTCGTATCCTCCCCTTAATATTCCATAACCTCGCGGATGGCCTTGACCACGTCGTCCTGCTGAGGCATGACGTAGTCCTCCAGATCCGGAGAGAAGGGCATGGGAGAATCCAGACCGGTCACGCGCTTGACGGGACCGCGCAGGTACTCGAACACGTCCTCATTGATCATAGCGGAAATCTCAGCAGCCCAGCCGCCGCACTTGACGCCCTCCTGGGCGATGACCAGACGGCCGGTCTTGGCGACGGACTTCTGGATGGTGTCCTTGTCGTAGGGGAAGACGGTGCGCAGGTCGATGATCTCGCAGCTGACGCCCTCCTTCTCCATCTCCTCGGCGGCCTTGTGGGCCTTGGCCAGCATGGTCTGGGTGGCCACGATGGTCACGTCGCTGCCCTCGCGCTCGATCTCGGCCTCGTAGAGGGGGATCTCGTACATCTCCTCGGGCACCTCGCCCTTGACGTTGTACAGAGCCTTGTGCTCCAGGAAGAGCACGGGGTTGTCGCTCTTGATGGCGGAGATCAGCAGGCCCTTGGCCTCATAGGGGGTGGTGGGGCACACGATGACCAGGCCGGGGGTGTTCATGAACCAGGACTCCACGCAGGCGGAGTGATGGTAGGCGCAGCGGATGCCGCCGCCCTGGGGGGCGCGGACGGTGATGCCGCAGTGGGCCTTGCCCTGATACATGTAGTTCAGCTTGGCGGCGTTGTTGGTGATCTGGTCAAAGCCGACGCCCAGGAAGTCAGCGAACATGATCTCGGGCACGGGCTTCAGGCCGCAGACGGCGGCGCCGCAGGACAGGCCCAGGATGGCGGACTCGGACAGAGCGGTGTCCTTGATGCGGTCAGGCCACTTGGCCCAGATGCCCTTGGTGATACCGAAGTCGCCGCCCATCTTGGCTACGTCTTCGCCCAGGACGAACACGCGCTCGTCCTGCTCCATGATCTGATGCAGGGCCTCGTTGATGGCCATGCCGTAAGAAAGCTTCTTTCCTCTGCTCATCTCGTCTCCACCTCTCTGTCAGCATAAGTGTAGGTCGTAGCGGTCTCGATGCCGGGATAGGGGCTCTCCAGAGAGAACTTCAGCATCTCCTGCACGTGCTCCTCTTCCTCGTCCTCGATCTTCTTGATGTCGGCCTCGGAGATGCCGCGCTCCAGCATGGTGTTGCGGCACAGCTTCACAGGATCGCGATCCTTCCAGGCCTGGACCTCCTCCTCGGGACGGTAGGCGGCGGGGTCGCCGGCGAAGTGGCCCTGCCAGCGGTAGGTGTCAAACTCCAGCAGAGTGGGGCCCTCACCCTTGCGGGCGCGCTCCACAGCGGCCTCGACGGCCTCCACGACGGCCTCGATGTCGTTGCCGTCCACGAAGAAGCTGGGCACCTCGTAGCCCTCGCCCCAGGTCTTCAGGCGCTTCTGGGGATGAGCCTCGGTGTACTTGGTGGAGATGGCGTACTGGTTGTTCACCAGGCAGTAGATGATGGGGAGCTTCCAGGTGGCGGCCATGTTCATGCTCTCATGGCAGGTGCCCTCACCCAGGGTGCCGTCGCCCATGAACACGGCGGTAACGGCGTCGGTGTGGTTGTAAACGGCGTTAAAAGCGGTGCCCAGGCAGGTGACCATGGTGGAACCCTGGATGCCGTTGAAGCCCATGTTGCCGCAGTCCAGGTCGTTGACGTGCATGGAGCCGCCGCGGCCGTGGTTGATGCCGGTGGCCTTGCCGAAGATCTCGGCCATGACCAGCTTGGGATCGGTGCCGCACAGGCAGATGGCGCCGTGTCCGCGGTGATCGGGGAACTTATAGTCGGTCTTCTTCAGGCAGTCCACCACGCCGGCCTGGCAGGCCTCCTGGCCGATGCTCAGGTGTACGAAGCCGGGGACGGTGCCGTTGGCGGCATAGGTCTCGATGACCTCCTCAAAGCGGCGGATCATGACCATGTCACGATACAGCTTCAATAATCTTTCATTCGAAAGTGCCATCTTGTTTCCTCCTATTTATTGAAATTAGTAGTATGTATCACAAACGGATTCACCTAAAAAATTTTAGGTGACGCGCTGAGATCCCTTAGTTCAGGAAGCTGCGCTCCAGCGCCTCGTAGTTGATCTCGCCGGCGCAGTAGGCCCGGCCGGTGTTCACGTTGTGGATCTGAATCTTGCCCACGGAATGGACATCGTGGTCCACATAGAAGAAGTCGCAGCCGGCATCCTTGAACACGTCCTCGAAGAGCTCGCCGTAGTTGGGGGAAGAGGTCTTGCCCGCCAGCTGGTGGATGACCTTGGCGATGTCCTTGTCCTCGGCGTCCACCCACACCTCGATCTCGCTGCCGTAGATGAGGGCGTCGTTGATGCGGCCCATGGTCTTGAGCTCATCCTTCACCACCGGGGCGATGGGGGCCTTACCGCGGATCATGACGATCTGGGCGGGGTCAAAGTGCTTCTCGAACATCTTGTGGCAGGTCTGCTCCAGCATCCGGGCGGAGACCTGGATGGAGGCGGCCACACAGGTGCTGGGAGACATCAGGATGTAGGTGTCCTCCGGCTTGACATGGCAGGCGTTGGCCACTTCCAGGGCGATCTCATTGGAGGGATACTTCACATCCTGGATGCACAGGACCGCCTTGTCGTAGTCGTCCTTGTAGTCGGTCATCTCAAAGTACCAGTCGGAGGCCACGTGGGCGATGCCGCGGGCGGGACCGGAACCGATGGTGGCGAACTCGCCCTCTCCCAGCTTCCAGCCGGCGATCTGAGAGCCCAGGCAGGCGATGAGGGGCTGCTCGATAAAGACATTGACGGCGGCAAAGCTGTACTGGTCATTCAGCTTGAAATCACTCAGGCTGACCACGCCCAGGTCTCCGATGCATGCCCGGGTGAAGAGGACGCCGGCCTGCCAGCTACCCCGGCAGTTGAGGCCCAGGTCGATGACGGTGGCGCCGCAGTCCAGCTTGACCACCTTGCAGCCCAGAGCTTCCGCGTTCTCCAGCAGCTCCTCCACCACTTTCATGGCGCGCTGATTCGTACTGACCATCTTGTTTTACCTTCTTTCTGTCTTATTTTTTATTCCGTTCTTATGCTTTCTTTCCGAATACGTCGATGGCGGCGCCCATGATGGGAGCGGCGGCATCGGAAGCCAGGAAGCAGACCACCTTGGACACCTCGTCCACCTGGAGCATCTCGTCCAGCTTGACGGTGACGGCGGGGTCGCTGTCGATGCGCTCCCGGGTGTGCTCGGTATTGGTCATGCCCAGATAGATGGCGTTGACGTTGATGTTGTAGTTCTTGACCTCCTCCGAGAGGATCTGCGTCAGGGAGACGATGCCGCCCTTGGAGGCCGCGTAAGCCCCGAAGCCGGGGAAGAACAGCTTGGCGCCCGACGAGCTGATGTTGATGATCTTGCCGTAGCGCCGCTCCACCATGCCGGGGAGCACTGCCTTGATGCAGTAGAAGGTACCATTCAGATTGGAATTGATGTGTTTGTCCCACTCCTCCATGCTGGTGTCCAGCACCGAGAGGGAGCGGTGATACGCGGCGTTGTTCACCAGGATGTCCACGCCGCCCACTTCAGCGAAGATGCGCTCAAAGCTGGCCTTCACCTGGTCCCGGTCGCCCACGTCGCAGCCCAGGGCCAGCGCCCAGCCGCCCTCGGCCTTGATCTCCTCGGCCACCTTCTCCACCTTGGAGAGGGTCCGGCCCAGCAGGACCACCTTGGCACCCTGGCGGGCAAAGTCCTTGGCAAAGCCTGCACCCAGGCCCTGTCCGGCGCCGGTAACGACGGCAACCTTTCCTTCAAATTCCATGGTATCAGCTCCATTTCCATTCATTTGGGGCGTCTCGGAAGGGAGACGGAACCCTCCGTCCCTCTTCCGAAACGCCTCGAAATCGAGGCGTTTCGATGCTGCTTACTGGGGAAGACCCGCAAGCACCACCTCTTTGCGCAGAGGCAGGTCATGGTAGTCGCCCTCCACCGCGTTGGATACCGCGTTGGCAATGGCGGCCGGTGCGGGGACCACGGAGCACTCGCCGATGCTCTTGCCTCCGTAGGGGCCGGTCTCCTCCGGTTTATCCACAAAGCCGATCCGAATGGGCGGCATTTCGGTGGACGTAAAGATGTGATAGGTGCGGAAGGTGCCGTTCTTTACCTTGCCCTTCTCGTCCCGGTCGATGCTCTCGCACAGCGCATAGCCCAGGCCCATCTGGATGGCGCCCTCGATCTGGCCCTCCACCGACATGGGGTTCAGGGGGGTGCCCACATCGTGGACCGCCACATAGTCCAGCACCTTGACCTCGCCGGTCTCGGTGTCCACCTGGGTCTTGACGAAGTGGGCGCCGTAGGAGACCGCCATGGCCTGGCTGGCGAAGGTCTCGGCCACCACCAGATCCCGCTGGTTCTTGTGGTGGGCGTGGTGGGCCAGGTCCGCCATGCTGGCGGAGCGGTCGGGGTAGTTCAGGCTCCAGGCCCGTCCGTCGTGGAACACGATCCGGTCGGGATCCTCGGGCAGCACGTCGGCCGCCTCCTCCAGGAGCATCTTCTTCAGGCTGTTGGCCGCCTTCACCGCCGCCGCGCCGCTGACGTAGGTGCCGCGGCTGGAGTAGTTGCCCAGATCCCACAGGGTGGCGTCGGTATCGGCCTGGATGTACTCGATGTCGGTCATGGGGATGCCCAGGACCTCGGCCACCAGCTGGCCCTGGAGGGAGACCGAGCCGTTGCCCATATCGCAGCAGCCGCTGGAGAGGATCACGGTGCCGTCCTCATTCATCCGCAGGATGATGCCGGTGGTGTCGGGATGGACGCCGAACACGCCGTTGCCGTGGGCGGCCACTGCCATGCCCACGCCGATGCGGTAGCGTCCGTTCTCCTTGCGGGAGGCCTCCTGCTCTTCCAGGGCCTTCTTCCAGTTGAAGATCTCAGCGCCCTTTTCCACACAGGCCTTGGCATAGGTGTTGCCCAGAGGCGTGTTGTTGCGCAGGTCCATGCCCAGCTCCCCCTTCAGGTTCTTGAGGAGGAACTCGGTCAGGTCCATGCCCAGCTCTTTGGCGATCTTGTTGAACTGCCGCTGCTGGGCGAAGAACAGCTGGGGCGAACCGAAGCCGCGCATGGCCGCGCCGCAGGTGCAGTTGGTATAGACCTCGGTGGCCTTGAAGCGGATGTTGGGGGTGTCCATGATCCGGAAGGCCTTGCCGCCCATGGCCCAGGCCACGCTGGAGGTGCCGCCGGCGAAGGCGCCGGCATTGATGACCACGTTGAAGTCCTGGGCCACGACGGTGCCGTCCTTCTTCACGCCGGTCTTGAGGTAAACGATCATCTGATGGCGGCTGTGGGAAGAGGGAATGTCCTCCCGCCGGGTGTAGACCAGGCGCACCGGGCGGCCCGTCTTGATGGACAGGAGCGCTGCCACGTGCTCCACGATCATGTCGATCTTGCCGCCGAAGCCGCCGCCGATGGCGGAGGCCACCACACGGACCCGGCTCATCTTCAGTCCGAACAGCCGGGAGAGGTTGACCCGCACCGCGAAGGCGTCCTGAGAGGGAGACCAGACGGTGAGCTTGCCGTTGGCGTCGTAAGAGGCCAGGGCCGCATGGGTCTCGATGGCGCTGTGGTGGATGGCGGGCAGGCTGTACCGGTCCTCAAAGACCAGGTCGGCCTCCTTCATGCCGGCGTCCACATCGCCCTGGTTCAGGTTGACCACCTCGGCGATGTTGCCGCCCTCGTGGATGGGATAGGCGTCCTCCTTCATGGCCTCTTCCGGGTCGATGTAGAAGGGCAGCTCCTCATACTCTACCTTAATCAGTTTGAGAGCCTTCTCCGCGATCTGCACGGTGTCGGCGGCCACAGCGGCCACCTTGTCGCCCACATAGCGGACCACCTGGTCAAAGATGCGCTCGTTCTTGCTCTCGTCGATGTTCTCGCCGCAGCAGTTGAAGGGAATGTCGGGGGCGTTCTTGTAGCACACCACCGCACGCACGCCGGGCAGGGCTTCCGCCTCGCTGGTGTCGATGCTCTTGATCCGGGCGTGAGCCACGGGGCTGAAGAGCACCTTGGCGTGCAGCATGTGGGGCATCTTCATATCGGCTACGTACTTGAGCTGACCGGTGACCTTGACCTGTGCGTCCCGCACGGGGAGGCGGCTTCCAATCATTCCGTTGGTAGGAGTTTCACAGCTCATATGTTTTGCGTCCTTTCCTGTATCCTCGTTAAGCGTTGCGCATGCGCTCGGCGGCCAGCCGGATGGCCTCCACGATCTTCACATACCCGGTGCAGCGGCACAGGTTGTTAGAGATCGCGGCGCGGATCTCCTCCTCAGAGGGATCCAGGTTCTTGTCCAGCAGAGCCTTGGCCGACATCACCATGCCCGGCGTGCAGTAACCGCACTGGACCGCGCCGGCATCGATGAACGCCTGCTGGATGGGATGGAGCTCCGGACCGTTGGACAGGCCCTCGATGGTCCAGATGTCCTTGCCCACGGCCTTAGGGGCCAGCACCAGGCAGGAGTTGACCGCCTCGCCGTCGATGATCACCTTACAGGCACCACAGTCGCCGGTGTTGCATCCACATTTGGCGCCGGTCAGGTCCAGGACCTCACGCAGAACATAGAGCAGCGTCCAGTTTTTCTCCACCTGGACCGACTTGACTTCTCCGTTGATTTTCAGTTCAATGGATTCCATAGTTACCCGTTCTCCTTCATAAGTCTTATTAATGGTTCCCTGGCCCTATTATACCGAATCTCATCGGAAATGTCACGCAGTCTTCATATCTCTTTCGCCTGTTTTTTTGAAAAAAACAACCAAACTTCAGGGTCTGTTTTTGGCAGATCGGGCAAGGGCGGTTTCCCGCCCCTGTCCCGCCCGCCGGAACCGGTACAAAATGCTTACTTCTTGCCGCTCTTCTGGGTCTGGGTGGCCACTTTGGCCTCGGCCTCAGCCTCCAGACGGGCGTTCTCGGCGGCCTGCTTGGCCTCGAACTCCTTGTCCGCCTTGCTGCGGGGCAGGATGATGTTGAGGACCAGAGCGGTCATGGCGGTGCCGGGGATGCCGGTGATGAGGGTCAGCACGGTGGAGGGCAGGAAGCTCAGGCTGGCGGAAGCGGCGCTGCCGCCGATGCCCACCACGATGGCCATGGCCAGGATGGTGATGTCACGCTTGCTCATACGGCTCATGCCGATCACGCGGATACCGGAGGCCGCGATGGTACCGAAGGAAACGAAGAGCACGCCGCCCAGGACGGGGTAGGGAGTCAGAGCCAGGACCTGCGCGAACTTGGGGAAGAAGGCCAGGATGCCGATGATGATGCCGCCGGCCAGGGTGACGAAGCGGCTGCCCACACCGGTCATGGTGATGATGCCCACGTTGGGGGAGCCGGAGATCACGGGCAGGCCGTTGAACAGGGCGGCGAAGATGCTGCCCAGGCCGTCGCCGCTGACGGCGCGCATGAGCTCTTTCTTGGTGGGCAGGCGGTCCTCCACGCCGGAGACCACGCCGGTGGTGTCGCCGATGTTCTCCATGACGGTAGCGATGTGCACGATGCACAGGGTGATGATGGCGCTGAAGTTAAAGCCGAAGCCGAAGTTCACGGGCTTGGGCAGAGCCAGCCAGGAGGCGGTGCCCACGGCGGAGAAGTCCACCAGGCCCAGCACCACGCACAGGACGTAGCCCACGACGATGGCGATCAGGATGGAGCAGGACTGGACGAAGCCCTTGGTGAAGGAGTCCAGCACCAGAGTGAGAACCAGAGTAAAGAGAGCGATGCCCACGAAGAACCAGATCTGAGGCTCATTGGCGGGATCCGCGGAGTTGTTGACCATGTAGCTGAAGGCGCTGCCCATCAGGCACATACCGACGGCCAGCACGGCGCTGCCGGTCACCACGGGGGAGAAGAAGCGATGCAGATACTTGACCGCCAGAGGGCCGAGCACGGTCAGCGCGATGGCCGCCACAAAGGAGGATCCGAACACCGTGCCGATGGACATATCCTTGGAGAGAGCCACCATGGGAGCGATCAGGGTGTAGCTGCCGCCGGTGACGATGGGAAGACGGGCGCCCAGAGGGCCGATGCCTACCGACTGGATGATGGTGGCCACGGCACAGATGAGCATGGCACACTGGACGACCAGGGCGGTATCCTGGCTGTTCATGCCCATGCCGGTCGCCAGCATCAGTGCGCCGGACAGCGTGCCTGCGAAAGCGGAGAGCACGTGCTGGAACGCAAGGGGAATGGTCTTTACAAGGGTTGGCTTGTCGTTGATTCCATACTTGAGGTTTTCCATCTCGAATCCACCTTCTTTTGGATTTACAGAACGCCGAGAGACAGGATATATAACACCTTATTTCATATCTTCCGCAATAACACTCATTTCACTGGGGTTCCCGGCTGGGGGGCACCGCGTCTGAATCATCTCTCCTTGGTCGTTTGTAGTACTAATGTCAGTATAGACCGCTCCGTCTAATATGTCAATTTTATTTGCGTATTTCCCTCATTTTTATCAATTCTGTATAATATGCTAAATTTCAAATGCTAATTTTACTTTTTTATGTTTCGCTTCTATCTCTTTTCATTCACTTTATATGACTTTTTGGTATATTAGTACTACCAAATATTTTTTTGAGTCTCTTTCTTCGGCACTTTCACAAAGTAGAACGAACGGTTTTGCAGGGTCTTCCCTTTTATTCTGCATTTCTTCCATTTGCAAAAATCAATTTTTTCGCTACACCAGCCTTTCGATTGTCTATTTTATCTTATTTTCCGGTTTTATTTTTTCTTTTTTTCGTTTATTTGAATATAGTCTTGCATTCAACAGGTCCGGGAGGTATAATAAGGATGTTTCTCAGGCGAATTAAACTTTGTTGGACGTGGTACTAGATGGATGATCAGTTGCATATCCTGCGGGTAGACAATAAGCAGCTCTCCTATAAAACAAAGCGTGCGCTCTTGGATCTCATCCGCACTTCAAGTCAGGACAACGCCCCTTTCAAACTTCCCAATGAGGACGAGCTCTCACGCCGGCTGGGCATCAGCCGGAATGTACTGCGTGACGCGCTGGCCTCTCTGGAGGAAATGGGTGTGGTCACCCGTCGGCGCGGAAAGGGTACCATTGCCAATCCGCAGCTGGCCGACAACGCGTTCCGGCTGGATACCGCTCCGGAGCTCTTCCGCTCCATGGAGGAGGCCGGCTACCACCCCCGGATCGAGTCTCTGAACCTGGGCTTCGTGTTCCAGAACGACCCCGCTTTCGGTCCGGAGTCTACCTCTTATTTAAATACCGAAAAACTGGGCTGGATCGACGGCGTCGTGGCCGCCTACTGTACCGACCACATCGACGGGCGTTTTGCCGAGCCCGCCCGGGATTCCATCTTCAAGCTCCAGAACATGGGGCACTATCAGTTCCTGGAGCAGTACTGCCACACCACCATGGCCTACACCCTCTCCCACATCGACGCGGTCATCCCGCCCCCCGCTGTGATCGAGCTGATGCACCTGGGCGAGCACGAGCCCGTCCTTCTGATGGACGACTATGTCTATAACTACGACCATGAGATCGTGGCCCACTCCACCATCTATTTCCGCAGCGGGTTCCTGGACCTCAAGTTCCTGCGGAAAAACTGGTAAAGCTGCCTTACCGGCTGGAAATCCTCCCGATCCGACCCTTTGTGAGGGTACGTCAAACCTGTTTTACGATGCGATGACTCTGTAACAGATTTGACGTACCCTCTTCTTTTTTGTCTTTTCTGTTTCCTTTTTATTTAAACTGTATAGTCTTATGATGTTATAATGTATTTCTTTTGTGTAATATTCTATTGCGATTCCCGCGTTTTTTTGCCCGATCTTTCCTTCTTTTTTATAGAATAATGCTTTATTTTAAGTTTCTTCTTTTTCATAATCTACACGCCCTTTCGTGAGATTTGTCAAAATTATATTGACTTTACCAGGGTACCTTTATATAATCATCATAAGTTGTATGTAGTACAAAGGACTTGTACCTCTGTCTCTGCATCTGCGATCTGCTGGAAAGCCTGTCTACCGTGTCCCTGCGGTTCTCCGGCGCTTCGAACGGAAAAGCTCGTGTTCCCATCGGCAAACAAACCAATCCGAAAGGAGCCAGAAAATGAACGTTGTAGAAATGCATGGCATCTGCAAATACTTCGGGAATTTTTGTGCCAACAAGAACATCGAATTTACCCTGAAGCAAGGCGAAGTCCATGCGCTGCTCGGCGAAAACGGAGCCGGTAAGTCCACCCTGATGAACATCCTTTACGGCCTTTACGCCCATGACGAAGGACATATTCTCATCAACGGGGAAGAAGTTCACATGTCCAGCCCCAGCGTGGCCATTCAGCACGGCATCGGCATGGTGCACCAGCACTTCATGCTGATCCCCCAGCTCACCGTCACGCAGAACATCTTCCTCGGCATGGATAAAGAGACGGGTATCGTCCACCACATCAAAGAGCTGGACAAAAAGGTCCAGGAGCTCAACGACCGGTTTGGCTTCAACGTCAATCCCCAGTCCCTGATTTGGCAGATCCCCGTCGGCGTGCAGCAGAAGGTGGAGATCCTCAAGGTCCTGATGCGTCAGGCCAAGATCCTCATTCTGGATGAGCCCACCGCTGTTCTGACTCCCAACGAGGTGGAAGAGCTCTTTACCTCCATCCGGATGCTGGCCGACAGCGGCTATTCCATCATCCTCATCACCCACAAGATGAGCGAGGTTATGACCTACGCCGACCGCGTCACCGTCATGCGGCTGGGCGAGGTGATCGGCTCGGTCAACGTCAAGGACACCACCGAGGAAGAGCTGGCCCACATGATGGTGGGCCGCGACGTCCATCTGGAGCGCCAGATCGAGCCCAAGGAGGCCGGCCGGCCCCTGCTGGAGATCGACCATCTCCGCGTCAAGAACGACAAGGGCCTGCCCGCGGTGGACGGCATCTCCTTCGCGGTCCACGCCGGTGAGATCGTCGGCATCGCCGGCGTCGACGGCAACGGCCAACTGGAGCTGGGCGAGGCCATCGTCGGCGGACGCAAGATCGAGGACGGCGACATCCGTCTGGACGGCGAGTCGGTCACCAAGGCCAACATCCGCCGCCACCTGGATCTGGGCCTGGCCCACATCCCGGACGACCGCCTCACCAAGGGTCTGGTCCTCCAGTTCCCCATCAAGCAGAACCTGATCATGGGCACCCAGCGCAAAGCCCCCTTTGCCCACGGTCTCATGGCCGACAACCACGCCATCACCAAGCACGGCGCCGAGATGGTGGAGGCCTTTGATATCCGTCCCCACGATCCCGAGTATCTGGCCGGCGGCCTCTCCGGCGGCAACCAGCAGAAGGTCATTCTGGCCCGCGAGGTCTCCCGTGACCCCAAGGTCATGCTGGCCATCCAGCCCACCCGCGGCCTGGATATCGGCGCCATCGAGTTCGTCCGCTCCAAGCTGGTGGAGGAGCGCGCCAAGGATAAGGCGGTCCTGCTCATCTCCACCGACCTGGACGAGATCCTCTCCCTCTCCGACCGTATCCTGGTCATGCACGGCGGGCGCGTCATGGGTGAGGTCTCTCCCGATGTCGACGTCAGCATTCTCGGCCTGATGATGGCCGGTAAGAGCCAAGAAGATCTGAAGGCGGAGCAGCACGCTGCCGCAGGAGGAGGCGTCCAAGGATGAAAGAAAAACTGACGGGACTGTTACAGTCCATCTGGAAACCCCTGGTGGCGGTGTTCTTCGCCGTCATCTGCAGCTGGCTGCTGCTGACGGCCTTCGGCTATCCGGCCAATGAGGCCTTTGTCTCCCTGTGGGACGCCACCTTCGGCAATCTCCGCGTGTTCGGCAACACCCTGAACAAGGCCTGTCCCCTTCTGTTCACCGGTATCGCCGTGGCCATCGGCAACCGCGGCAGCGTCTTTAACATCGGCGCAGAAGGTCAGTTCATCATGGGCTGTACCGCCGCCACCTGGGTGGGCATCACCTTCACCTATATGCCCGGTATCCTCCTGATGATCCTCATGGTTCTGGCCGGCGCGCTGGCCGGTGCCGCCTGGGCCTTCATCCCCGGTCTCCTCAAGACCAAGTTCAGCATCTCTGAGATCATCACCACCATCATGTTCAACTACATCGCCCTCCAGCTGGTGGGCTATCTGGTCCGCAACCCCATGCGCGACCTGAGCCAGGCCGAGCCCCAGTCCTACACCATCGCGGAGCAGGGTTTCATGCCTTACCTCATCGCCAAGACCAAGCTGCATCCCGGCTTCCTTTTCGGCTGCATCGCCGCTGTGGTCATCTTCATCCTGCTCTTCAAGACCTACTTCGGCTATGAAGTGCGCGCCGTGGGCTACAACTCCACCGCGGCCAAGTACGGCGGCATCAACGTCAGCCGCACCATGATCTCCACCATGCTCATCTCCGGCGCTCTGGCCGGCATGGGCGGCGCGTTCGAGGTGGCCGGCTCCGCCCACTACCTCTACGAGAAGATCTCCAACGGCTACGGCTACACCGCCATCGCCGTGGCCATCCTGGCCAACAACAACCCCATCGGCGTCATCCTCAGCTCCCTGCTCTTCGGCTTCCTGGCGTCCGGTTCCACTGCCATGCAGCGCAACATCGGTGTCTCCTCTTCCTTCGCTGACATCGTGCAGGGCATCATCATCATCTTTGTCGCTGTGGCCGCGGTCAGCCGCGTGAAGAAAAAGCGTACCGCTCCGGCCCGTCCCGGTAAAAAGCCTGTTTTGAAGGAGGCGAAGCAGTAATGGATCTCTCTTCTTTCCTCGCTGCGACGATTCGCATGGCCATTCCCCTTCTGATCGCTGCTCTGGGCCTGGTGGTCTCTGAGCGCGCCGGCCTCATCAACATCGGCGTGGAGGGTACCATGCTTACCGGTGCCTTTGCCGCCTTCGCCGTGGCCTACTACACCAACAACTACTGGCTGGGCATGCTGGCCGGTATGCTGGCAGGCTGCTTCATGACGCTGATCTTTGCGGTGGCCTCCATCCGCTTCAGGGCACCCCAGGTGGTCATCGGCTGCGCCATCAACATGCTGGGCTCCGGCTTCACCGCCGTTTTGTTCCGCAAGATGTTCTTTGACGCGCAGACCGGCGGCACCCAGGTCACCCCCTTCCCTCCCATCCAGATCCCCGGCCTCTCCAGCATCCCCTTCATCGGTGAGGTCTTCTTCCAGCACAACATCATCGTCTACATCGGCTTCATCCTGGTTCCGGCCATCTGGTTCCTGATGAACCGCACCTCCATCGGCACCCGGATCATCGCCGTGGGCGAGCATCCCAAGGCGGCCGACAGCCTGGGCATCAACGTCTTCACCACCCGCTATGCCGCCACCCTCTTCAGCGGATTGCTGATGGGTATGGCCGGCGCCTACCTGGCCATCGCCCAGTCCAACACCTTCCAGGTGGACATGACCGGCGGCAAGGGCTACATCGCCATGGCCGTGGTGGTCCTGGGCAAGTGGAAGCCCGGCGGCGTGCTTCTGGGCGCTCTGATCTTCGGCGGCTCCAATGCCCTGCAGATGACCCTCCAGAACGCGGGCCTCAACATCCCCAACAACCTCATCCTGATGGTGCCCTACATCGTCACCGTTCTGGCTGTTCTGGCCGCCTGCAAGAAGAAGGCCGTGGACGCCAGCGCCAAGGGCGTGGCCTACGAGAAGGCGTAAGCATTCCCATCCAAGCACCCTTCCTCAGCAGAATGTATGGATCCTATTTGATCACGTTTTATCCCATTCCGTAACCAAAACCATTGGTTTTAAAAACATTTTATTGGAGGAATGAACATGAAAAAGCTGATCCCTTTGATCCTGTCCGGCGCGCTCCTGCTCGGTACTGCCGCCTGCGGCGGCGGCACCTCCACCACTCCTGAGGGCAGCACTCCTCCCGCCGAGGGCGGCAGCGAGGCTTCCGACGTGAAGATCGGCATCCTGATCCCCGGCTCCCCCACCGACGGCGGCTTCTCCCAGCAGGGCGCCGAGGCCGGCAAGAAGCTGGAGGAGAACTACGGCTACGAGGTGGCCACCGTTGAGGCCGGCACCGCCGACGTCATCAAGTCCGAGGCCGAGACCATGGCCGCTGAGGGCTACAAGATCGTCTTCGGTCACGGCGGTCAGTGCTCCGCTCCCTTCGCTGAGATCTGCGAGGACTATCCCGACACCTGGTTCGTCACCTTCGGCGGCACCGAGATCCGGGACAACCTCTTCCCCGTGTGCATGTGCGCGGAGGAAGGCACCTATGTGCTGGGCGTGGCGGCCGGTATGATGACTCAGACCGACAACATCGCCTTCACCCTGGGCGGCGACTACCCCGCCTACACCAAGACCACCATGGGCTTCGCCCTGGGCGCCAAGAGCGTCAACCCCGACCTGAAGATCCAGGAGGCCGTCCTCAGCTCCCCCGACTCCAACGAGTGCTATGAGACCACTATGAACCAGATCAAGAGCGGAGCCGACTTCATCCTCTCCAACTCCAACGAGGGTCAGGCCGGCGCCATGAAGGCCGTGGGCGAGAGCGAGAACGTCTACACCTTCGGCTGCCTGGGCAACTTCTTCGACATGGCTCCCGGCAAGGTTCTGGGCAACATCATCGGCGACTACAACGTGGGCTATGACGAGGCCACCAAGGCCATCATGGAAGGCACTGCTGAGGCCGAGATCATGTACCTGACCATCGCCAACGGCTGTGTGTCCGTGGAGTGGAACTCCGACATCCCGCTGCCCGAGGACGTGCAGGCTGCCGTGGATCAGGCCTACGAGGACATCAAGAGCGGCAAGATCGACGTTCCCAACGAGTATGAGCAGGACGCTGCCAAGGAGCAGCTGGCTTCCTACAACTAACCTCTGCTTTTCCAACGCGATCCTTTGAACTTCGCATTATCTCCTCACCGAATATACGAGGAGGGCCGGCGCAGCTGCGCCGGCCCTTTTTCGTTTTCCACCCTCTATCTCAACTGATGAAAGGAGCCTTTCCCATGAAGCCACGTGTGGTACTGATCGGCGGCGGTCTGATGTCCGCCGCGGCGGCAGCGGCTCTGGCCCGGGCCGGACATCCGGTCACCGTGCTGGAAAAGGGCGAACTGGCCTGCGGCGCCTCGGGCGCCAACCTGGGGCAGCTCTCCCTCTTCGACCGCATCGAGCCCTGGCACTATGCCCTGGCCTGCGAGACCTTTGAGGAGTTCTCCCACCTGGGAGAGACCATCGAATACGACTGCTCCGGCGGCGTGGTGGTCCTCCAGGATGAGGCCCAGTACGAGGGGGCCCTCCCCGTCTGCGACGCCCTGCGCCGCCTGGGCGAGCCCGCCCGCATCCTGGTGGGAAAGGAGGCCCGGGAGGTGGAGCCCTTCCTGGACGACACGGTGATCCACAGCGTGCTCCACTGCCCCCATGAGGGCAAGCTCAACCCCCTGCTCACCACCCTCCACTACTACCGCCAGGCCGAGGACGCCGGGGCGGAGATCCGCCTCCACACCTGCGTGACCGGATTTGAGACCTGCGGCGACACCGTCACCGCCGTGCAGACCAACCAGGGCCGGGTGGAGGGCGACCTCTTTGTCAACGCCGCCGGCGCCTGGAGCCTGGATCTGGCCGGGATGCTGGGGCTCTCCATCCCCCTGGGCTACCACCGGGCCACCGCCTTCGTCTCCCAGCCCATTCCCCCCTGCATCCGGGGTCCCATCGTGGGCGGCGAGATGTTCCTGGCTCACCGGGACATGTCCCTGCGCCGCCACATCGGTCTGGGCGGCGTGCAGACCGCCCACGGCAGCGTCATCATCGCCCAGGCCACCGAGACCTCCGGGGTGGACAGCCGGGAGGTCACGCTCCCCGGCCTGTGCCTCACGGCCCGCACCTTCCTGGACCACTTCCCCACCCTGGGCGACCTGGAGATCGTCCGGGCCTGGGCCTGCGTCACCCCCTTCACCCACGACGGGCTCCCCATCTTCGGCTTCAGCCGCTCCTTCCCCAACCTCTTCCACTTCACCGGCTTCAAGGGGGCCTTCTCCATCGCCCCCGCCGCCGCCCGCGTGCTGGTGCGCGCCCTGGACGAGGGCTTCGTGTGGGAGGGCGACGCCTTCTCCCCCGACCGTACCGTCTCTGCCCTTTGAAAGGAGGAATTTTGATGCATCGGATCCAACAACATCCCATCCTCTCCGTGGAGGAGCGCCCCGTGGTCCACATCACGGTGGACGGCACCCCCATCGAGGCCCGGGAGGGAGATACCATCGCCGCCGCCCTCATGGCCAACGGCATCCGCACCTTCCGCCACACCGCCCGCTATCACGAGCCCCGGGGCCTCTTCTGCGGCATCGGCCAGTGCACCGACTGCGTGATGGAGGTGGACGGCAAGCCCAACGTGAAAACCTGCATCACCCGGGTCCGGGAGGGCATGACCGTCCGCACCCAGGAGGGAAATGGAGGGAGCGCTTCATGAAACACTATGATGTGATCGTGGTGGGGGCCGGACCCGCCGGTCTGGGGGCCGCCATCGAGGCCGGACGGCAGGGTGCCAAGGTCCTCCTGCTGGACGAGAACGACCGCCCCGGCGGCCAGCTTTTCAAGCAGATCCACAAGTTCTTCGGCTCCCGGGAGCACTACGCCGGGACCCGGGGCTTCGCCATCGGCCGCCAGCTGCTCCAGGAGGCCGAGGAGGCCGGGGTGGAGATCCACCTGGGCCGCCGGGTGTGGGGCATCTTCCCCGACGGCAGCGTCACCGCCGCCAACGACACCGAGAGCGTCCGCTACCAGGGCTCCTACCTCATCCTGGCCACCGGCGCCTCGGAGAACGCCCTGGCCTTCCCCGGCTGCACCCTCCCCGGCGTGATGACCGCCGGCGCGGCCCAGACCTTCGCCAACGTCCACCACGTCCTGCCCGGGCAGAACATCGTGATGGTGGGCTCGGGCAACGTGGGCCTCATCGTCACCTATCAGCTCCTCCAGGCGGGGGCCAACGTCAAGGCCATCCTGGAGGCCGCCCCCAAGCTCTCCGGCTACGCCGTCCACGCCGGAAAGGTCCGCCGGGCGGGCGTGCCCGTCCTCCTGAGCCACACGGTCACCCGGGCCATGGGCGACGGCTCCCTGGAGGCCGTGGAGATCGCCCAGGTGGATGAGCACTTCGCCCCCATCCCGGGCACCGAGCAGGTCATCCCCTGCGACACCCTCTGCCTGGCCGTGGGCCTCACCCCCCGGGTGGAGCTGGCCGACGTGAGCGGGTGCGACCTGGTCTGGTCCGGACCCCTGGGCGGAAAGCTCCCCCGCCACAACCGGCACATGGAGAGCAGCCGCTCCAACATCCTGGTGGCCGGCGACCTGGCCGGCATCGAGGAGGCCAGCACCGCTCTGGACGAGGGCCGCCTGGCCGGCACCCGGGCCGCCTACCGCCTGGGCCTGCTGGACGAGGGGACCTACGAGGGCCGCCGGGCCGAGATCCAGGGCCGCCTGGACCGGCTGCGCCAGGGACCCTTTGGAGAAAAACGCCGCCGCGCGAAAGAGGAGGTCTGGAAGGCATGAAACAGGAACGCGATATCGTCTGCCGCTGCGAAGAGGTGACCCGGGAGGAGATCATGGAGGCCATCCGGCTGGGAGATGACTCCCTGGACGCCATCAAGAAGCGCACCCGGGCGGGCATGGGCTTTTGTCAGGGCCGCACCTGCAAGCGCCTCATCGCCCAGATTTTAAGCGCCTATTACCACCTGCCGGTGGACCAGTTTCTCCCCGGCAGCATCCGTCTGCCCATCATGCCCATCCGCCTGAGTCTGCTGGCCGAGACCGTGGACGGCGCGGTGGAGAGCGAGGAAGGAGGAGAGGTCCATGCGCCGGATTCTCATTGACTGTAAGGAGCACATCCCCTGCAATCCCTGTCAGTTCGCCTGTCCCACCCACGCCATCGTGGTGGGAGACGACATCACGGAGCTCCCCCACGCCGACCCGGAGAAGTGCGTGGGCTGCGGGGCCTGCGTGGCCGCCTGCCCCGGTCAGGCCTGCTTCCTGATCGACCCCGACTTCAGCGAGAGCGAGGCCACCATCGACTTCCCCTATGAGTATCTTCCCCTCCCCCCGGTGGGGCTGGAGGTGGAGGCCCGGAACAACCTGGGCGAGACCCTGTGCACCGGGCGGGTGGTCAAGGTCCTCTCGGTCCCCGCCTACGACCACACCAATCTGGTGCGCATGGCCGTCCCCAAGGACCTGGTCCAGCAGGTCCGGGGCATGAAGCCCTGGCGGGGATAACACCCGCGGGCTTCTCGTCAGACGGGTTGCCGCAAGCGCCTCGCAGAGTTCCGCCGTCCGCAGACGGCGGAAGAGAGTCAAGATCGTGTTTTCCGGCGGCGTGTACGTCGGAAAACACTCCGCTCAGGCCGCAAGTGTGCGAGCCGGGAACCCAAACGAAGCCCAGCGAAGCGGGTTTGTTTGGGAGAGGAGGGGCAAGGGAGTGAAGTGAGCCCTGGCCGCAAGGCCAGGGGGAACGGTACGGACTTTGCCCCGACGAAGTGCTTGCGGCGGCCTGCATCTCCCTCGAAAAAACGCTCTGCGTTTTTGAGAAGCGCCCCGGTCGGTGCCGGGGCGCTCTCTTTTTGCGCATCTGGCCCAAAGGCCTGCGGGCTTCCCAGGGCGCTTTTTGTCTATTCCTGCGTTTGACTCTTCTCCATTCTCTGTGCTAATATGTTTCAGGAAATCGGTTACATGAGAAAAAAGGAGAAAGATTTATGAAGAAAGTTCTGACCCTGTTCCTGGCGGCCCTCCTGTGGGCCGGTCTGGCGGGCTGTACGGCGGGCTCTGCCGCGCCCTCCCCCACGTCCTCCCAGCGTCCCGCCTCCCCCTCTGCCGGAGTGGAGTACCCCTCCCAGACCAAGGTGGGCTTCCTGCTGCCCGGCGACCCGGCGGAGGACCGCTTCTCCGGCGTGGCCGACAAGGCCGCCCAGGAAATCAAGGCTACTTACGGATACAGCGTGAAGGTGGAGACCGCCTCCACCGACGAGGCCATTTCCGCCGCGGCCCAGGCCATGGCCGAGGAGGGCTTCGCCATCATCTACGGCCACGGCGGCCAGTGCGCCGCCCCCTTTGCCGCCCTGTGTGAGCAGTACCCCGACACCTGGTTCGTGACCGTGGGCGGCGACCAGGTGAAGGACAACCTCTTCCCCATCACCATGTGCGCCGAGGAGGGGGCCTATCTGGCCGGCGTCCTGGCCGGTCTGACCACCGAGAGCGGCATTCTGGGCGTGAGCCGCAGCGCCGACTATCCCGCCATCAACAAGACCACCAACGGCTTCATCCTGGGCGCCAAGAGCGTCAACCCCCAGGTGGAGATCCTGGAGACCGTTCTGGACGGTCCCGACGGTGAGGCCGCCTATGCCGCCGTGCAGGAGCAGCTCGCCGCCGGCGCGGACGTGATCTTCAGCAACACCAACGAGGCCCAGCCCTCCGCCCTCCAGGCTGTCCAGGAGAACGGCAAAGCCCGCGCCTTCGGCATGCTGGGCAACTACACCGAGTACGCCCCGGAGCAGCTCATGGGCAACGTCCTGTGTGACTACGTGGAGGCCTACCGCCAGGCCACCGAGGCCATCATGGCCGGCACCATCACCGAGTCCGCCCCCATGTTCATGACCACCGGCAACGGCTGCGTGAACTTCTACTGGAACGACGCCGTCAAGGCCCAGCTTTCCACCGAGGCGGTCCAGGCGGTGGAGGACACCTTCCTGGCCATCAAATCCGGCGAGATCCAGGTGCCCAACGAATTTGAGCAGGATCAGATTTCTTTCTGAGCTTGAACCCTGCCGCAAAACAGAATCCCCCGTTCCGCTGTCCTCAGACGGCGGAACAAAGTTTAATCGTGTTTTCCGGCGGCGTGTACGTCGGAAAACACTCCTCTCAGGCCGCAAGTGTGCGAGCATCAGCGAGTGCATGCGGCGGCCTGCATCCCCTCGAAAAAATGCTTGCATTTTTGAGAAGCGTGTCGAACTGGTTCGACACGCAAATCCCCCGTTCCGCCAGTCGGCGGAACGGGGGATTTTTCCTCACACGAGATAAAATTCTTACTTCAGGTTGGCCTTGAGGGCGTCGATCCGGTCGGTGCGCTCCCAGGTCAGATCCAGGTCGGTGCGGCCGAAGTGGCCGTAGGCGGCCAGCTTCCGGTAGATGGGCTTACGCAGCTCCAGGTCCCGGATGATGGCGGTGGGACGCAGGTCGAAGGTCTTTTCCACCGCCTCTTCCAGGGCCAGGTCGGAGACCTTGCCGGTGCCGAAGGTGTCCACCCGGATGGAGACCGGCTCAGCCACGCCGATGGCGTAGGCCAGCTGGACCTGGCAGCGGCTGGCCAGACCGGCCGCCACCACGTGCTTGGCCACCCAGCGGGCGGCGTAGGCGGCAGAGCGGTCCACCTTGGTGGGGTCCTTGCCGGAGAAGGCGCCGCCGCCGTGGGGGGCGCTTCCGCCATAAGTGTCCACGATGATCTTGCGGCCGGTGAGGCCGGAGTCGCCCTGGGGACCGCCGATCACGAAGCGGCCGGTGGGGTTTACGTAGATCTTGGTGTTCTCGTCCAGCAGCTCAGCGGGGATGGTGGGCTTGATGACCAGCTCGATCATGTCCTTGCGGATCTGCTCCAGGCTGGCCTCGGGGCCGTGCTGGGTGGAGAGGACCACCGCGTCCACCCGGACGGGCTTGTTGTTCTCGTCATACTCCACGGTGACCTGGGTCTTGCCGTCGGGGCGCAGGTAGTCCACCAGGCCCTCCTTGCGCACCGCGGTCAGGCGCATGGCCATCTTGTGGGCCAGGGAGATGGCCAGGGGCATGAGCTCGGGGGTCTCGTCGCAGGCATAGCCGAACATCATGCCCTGGTCGCCGGCGCCGTTGGTCAGGTCCTCGCCCTGGCCGCCCTCCTTGGCCTCCAGGGACTGGTCCACGCCCAGGGCGATGTCGGCGGACTGCTCGTCGATGGAGGTGATGACGGCGCAGGTGTCGCAGTCAAAGCCGTACTTGGCCCGGTCGTAGCCGATCTCCCGGATGACCTCCCGGGCGATCTTGGGGATGTCCACATAGCAGTGGGTGGTGATCTCGCCCATCACGTTGACGAGACCGGTGGTGACGGTGGTCTCACAGGCCACGCGGCCCATGGGGTCCTGCTCCAGAATGGCGTCCAGCACCGCGTCGGAGATCTGGTCGCAGATTTTGTCGGGATGTCCCTCGGTCACGGATTCCGAAGTAAAAAGTCGCTTTGCCAATTTGATTCCTTCCTTTCCAAAATACACGCCTTGCCGAGAACGGGAACCACAAAAAAGCGCTCCGCCGGACGGCGGAGCGCATGGAGTCTTGTTGTCCATCCTCATCTTTCGATTTACACCGCCGGATTTGGCACCTTTCCTTCCCGCGTGTTACGGCGTTCAGGCAGGTTGCCGGGCTTCATAGGGCCGTTCCCTCCACCTCTCTCGATAAGGCTATTCAGTTGGTACAAGGTATTCTATCCTCTTTGCCGAAACTTGTCAAGAGTCAATTCCAACTATATTGCTGGGATTTATGGCATTTATGCCTTCCAGCCGTTGAGATAGGCCCGCTGGTCCTCGGTCAGGGCGTCGATGTGCAATCCCATGGCGGCCAGCTTGACCCGGCCGATCTCGTCGTCGATGGAGTCGGGCACGTTGTAGACCTTCTTCTCCAGCTCGTCCCGGTGCTTCACCAGCCACTCCAGGGCCAGGGCCTGGACTGAGAAGGACATGTCCATGATCTCGGCCGGGTGGCCGTTGCCCGCCGCCAGGTTGACCAGGCGGCCCTCTCCGATGACGTTGAGCACCCGTCCGTCGGGCAGGGTGTAGCCCTCGATGGAGTCCCGGCGGACCTCCCGCTTGACGGCCATGGCGGCCAGGGAGGCCACGTCCACCTCGCAGTCGAAGTGGCCGGCGTTGGTGAGGATGGCGTTGTGCTTCATCTTCTCAAAGTGGCGGGGGGTGATGACGTCCTTACAGCCGGTGACCGTGACGAACACGTCGCCCAGGGCGGCGGCCTCGTCCATGGTCATGACCCTAAAGCCGTTCATGGTGGCGTCCAGGGCCTTGAAGGGGTCCACCTCGGTGACGATGACGTTGGCCCCCATGCCGCTGGCCCGCATGGCCACGCCCTTGCCGCACCAGCCGTATCCGGCCACCACCACGGTCTTGCCCGCCACCACCAGGTTGGTGGTGTGCATGATGGCGTCCCACACCGACTGGCCTGTGCCGTACTTGTTGTCGTAGTAGTGCTTGGCCTTGGCGTCGTTGACCGCCATCATGGCGCAGGGCAGGATGCCCTCCCGCTCCCGGGCCCGCAGGCGGAGGATGCCGGTGGTGGTCTCCTCACAGCCGCCGATCAGGTTCTCCCCCAGATCGGCGCACTTCCCGCCCAGCAGGTGGATGAGGTCGCCCCCGTCGTCCACCACCAGGTGGGGCTTGAAGCGCATGGTCTCGATGAGATGGGCCTCATACTCCTCCGCCGTGGCGCCGTGGATGCCGAAGGTCTCCACCCCCATGCTGTCCAGCCCCGCGGCCACGTCGTCCTGGGTGGAGAGGGGGTTGGAGCCGGTCAGGCGCACCTCCGCCCCGCCCTTCTGGAGCACATAGCCCAGATTGGCGGTCTTGGCCTCCAGATGGACGGATACGGCCACCCGCAATCCCGCAAAGGGGCGCTCCCGCTCAAAGCGGGCCTCGATCCCGCCCAGGGCGGGCATGAAATCCCGCACCCACTGGATCTTCCGGCGGCCGGACTCGGCCAGGGACCTGTCTTTTACGATGCTCATGGGGACATGACCTCCTGTTTGTGATGGTATGTTTTCCTTTGGAATGATTATAGCAGACTGCCCGTCAAAAGAAAACCCCGCGGACCGGAGGGTCCGCGGGGCAGAGTGTGTCCGATTAGCCCAGGAAGAACTGGCTGACGCTGATGACCAGACCGCAGAACACGATGGACACGGTGGAGACCAGCTTGATGAGGATGTTCAGAGAGGGGCCGGAGGTATCCTTGAAGGGATCGCCCACGGTGTCGCCGATGACGGCGGCCTTGTGGCAGTCGGAACCCTTACCGCCGTGCTTACCGGACTCGATGTACTTCTTGGCGTTGTCCCAGGCGCCGCCGGCGTTGGACATGAACACGGCCATGGCGAAGCCGGTGACGGTCACGCCGCCCAGCAGGCCCACAACGGCCTCCACGCCCAGGATGCAGCCGGTGACGATGGGCACCACGATGGCCAGCAGAGAGGGAACCACCATCTCATGCAGGGCGCCGCGGGTGCACAGGTCCACGCAGGAGGCGTAGTCGGGATCGGTCTTGCCCTCCATGATGCCGGCGATCTCCTTGAACTGACGGCGGACCTCCACCACGATGGACTGGGCCGCACGCTGCACGCCGCTCATGGTGAGGGCAGCGAAGATGAAGGTGAGCATGGCGCCCACGAAGATGCCCACCAGCACGGCGGGGTTGGTGAGGGCCAGGTCGATCTCTCCGCCGATCTTGCCCTTGACCACGTCCACATAGGAGACCAGCAGGGCCAGAGCGGTGAGGGCGGCGGAGCCGATGGCGAAGCCCTTACCGGTGGCGGCGGTGGTGTTGCCCAGGGAGTCCAGGGCGTCGGTGCGGTTGCGGACCTCCTCGCCCAGGCCGCTCATCTCAGCGATGCCGCCGGCGTTGTCGGCCACGGGGCCGTAGGCGTCGGTAGCCAGAGTGATGCCCAGGGTGGAGAGCATGCCCACCGCGGCGATGCCGATGCCGTACAGGCCCTTATTGAAGAGCTCGGCATAGTCGGCGGAAGAGGTGGACAGGGAGCCGCCGGCGGCCAGGAAGGAGACAATGATGGCGATGCCCACGATGACCACAGGAGCGGCGGTGGACATCATGCCCAGGGAGATACCGCCGATGATGGTGGTGGCGGCGCCGGTCTCGGTGGAGTCGGCCAGCTTCTGGGTGGGCTTGTAAGTATCAGAGGTGTAGTACTCGGTGAAGTAGCCGATGGCGCAGCCGGCCACCAGACCGGCCAGGATGGCCACATAGACGCCCATGCTGCCCAGGATGAAGTAGGTCAGAGGAGCGGCCAGGATGGCAGCCAGGATGGCGGCGGTGTAAGTGCCCTTGCGCAGGGTGCCCAGCAGGTCGCGCTGGCTGGCGCCCTCTTTGGTGCGGATGAGGAAGGTGCCCAGGACGGAGCAGATCACGCCCACCACGGCGATGGCCACGGGCAGGAGCATGGCGTTCCAGGCCTTGTCGGCGCCGGCATAGGCGGAGGCGCCCAGGGCGAAGGTAGCCAGGATGGAGCCAACGTAGGACTCATAGAGGTCGGCGCCCATGCCGGCCACGTCGCCCACGTTGTCGCCCACGTTGTCGGCGATGGTGGCGGGGTTGCGGGGGTCATCCTCGGGGATGCCGGCCTCTACCTTGCCCACCAGGTCGGCGCCCACGTCGGCGGCCTTGGTGAAGATGCCGCCGCCCACACGGGCGAACAGAGCCATGAAGGAGGCGCCCATGCCGAACATAACCATGGTCTGGGCGATCTTGGTGGCGTCATAGCCGGCCACATACTTCAGGATGTGGAACCAGACGGACACGTCCAGCAGGCCCAGGCCCACCACGGTGAAGCCCATGACCGCGCCGGAGGAGAAGGCCACGTTCAGGCCGCGGTTGAGGCTCTCGTGCGCGGCGTGGGCGGTGCGGGCATTGGAAGAGGTGGCGATCTTCATGCCGATGAAGCCGGCCAGGGCGGAGTAGATGCCGCCGGTCAGGAAAGCAAAGGGAATAAACCAGTTGTCCAGCTGATTGGTGGCCACCAGGATCAGCAGGATCACGAAGACCACGGCAAAGATCCTTGCCACGGTGGAATACTGGCGCTTCAGATACGCGTTGGCACCCTGACGGATGGAAGAGGCGATCTTCTGCATCAGTTCGGTGCCCTCGGAGAACTTGAGCACCTTGCGGCTCTGGACCACGGCGAAGAGCAGCGCGATCACCGCGCCCACCAGCCCGATCCAGAAGAGGTTCTGTGCGTTCATTTTCCCAACTCCTTTAATCATGTGGAAACCACGCTAAGGGGCGGCTTCCTTCTCTCTTTGATGCCTTAATCTTAGCGCAAATCCACTGCATTTTGCAAGCTCTTCCTGTTCCATAATTGTACTGACAATATCATTTTTACTCTTTACACAATTTATATGATTTTATCCTTTTCTTTTCATCCATTATTACCAAATCAAACCCATCAAAAAGCGCCCTCTGTCCGCAGACAGAGAGCGCTTTTACCGCCGGCTTAAATGACCCACTCGCTGTGGATCAGCCCCACCAGATACCACTGCTCCTCATAGGCGGAAAACACCAGCTTAAGGGAGCACCAGTCGAACTGCTCCTTCTCCGGCCGCAGGCCGGGAAAGTAGCACTCCACAAAGCGGTCCTCCGGGAAGATCTCCCGGACATTCTCCAGGGCGTTGCCACTGGCCAGCACCTGGTCCACCGCCTGCTCGGGGGCATAGAGATAGTCGGCATTGTACACATAGGTACAGATATACTCCGGTATGGTCAGACTGATCTGGTCGCCCACACCGTCCCGGAATCCCCAGAGATACCGGGTCTTGTCCTCCGCGGCATCGGCGATCTGGTCGGGCAGGAAGCACAGATCGCTCTCCGGGTCCACGGTGGAGTAGGGGGTGAAGGTCACACCCTTGACCGGATGGACCATTTGACTCAATGCGGCATAGTCTTCCTCTGACAGGCTCGTCAGCACTTCCTTGGCCCGCTCCAGCAGGAGGGCGTCGTCCCCTGTGTCCAGGGGAGGGCGCGCCGTCTCGCGGGACGGGGCGGCACCGCGGCTGGGCAGTGCGGCGGAGGAGGCGGTGCGCATCGTATTGCGCACGGGCAGTTCTCTCCCAAAGAAAAAACTGCTGGTGCACAGACTTCCGATCGCAACGCAGCAGCACAGGACGAGCACGCACAGGGAAACGGCCTTTTTCATAGGACACCTCGCTTCCATGGGATACGGCTTCCCTATTGTACTGTAATATGATCAAAAAAACAACAACAAATGGTTACAAAACCGGCGCAGATGTCAAATGTTCTTGCGACTTTGTTCGATCTGTTCTATAATAAAGCTGTTCCAAACCGCACATAGAGCGCGGTTTCGCCCCGCTGCGCGCCGCGCTCTCCTTCTGAACGGATTCTGATTTGGAAACATGAGGTGATTTTGTATGCATGAGCATGAACTGCAATTCCATATCCAGTGTGGGCAGGGCGACGTGGGCCGCTACTGCATCCTGCCCGGCGATCCCGGCCGCTGCGAGAAGATCGCCGCCTACTTCGACAACCCGGTCAAGGTCCAGTCCAACCGGGAGTACACCACCTACACCGGCACCCTGCTGGGGGAAAAGGTGAGCGTGTGCTCCACCGGCATCGGCGGCCCCTCCGCCGTCATCGCCATGGAGGAGCTGCACAAGATCGGCGCCGACACCTTTATCCGGGTGGGCACCTGCGGCGGCATCAACCTGAAGGTCAAGAGCGACGACGTGGTCATCGCCACCGGCGCCATCCGCCACGAGGGGGCCAGCCGGGAGTACGCCCCCATCGAGTTCCCCGCCGTGTCCGACTACGAGGTCCAGGAGGCCCTGGTGGCCGCCGCCAAGGACCTGGGCAAGCCCTGGCACGCCGGCGTGGTCCAGTGCAAGGACTCCTTCTACGGGCAGCACGACCCCAGCCGCATGCCCGTGTCCTACGAGCTGCTCCACAAGTGGGAGGCCTGGAAGCGCCTGGGCGTGCTGGCCTCCGAGATGGAATCGGCCGCCCTCTTCTGCTGCGCCGCCGCCCTGGGGGTGCGCTGCGGCTCCTGCTTCCACGTGATCTGGAACCAGGAGCGGGAGCTGGCCGGCCTCGATCAGACCGAGAGCCACGATCTCTCCGCCGCCATCGAGGTGGGCATTGAGGCCCTGAAAAAACTCATCCTGGCCGACCGGGCCAGACAGGCGTGATCCCACGCCCCCTTGGAACGCTGCCGCGCCGGACCGAACTGCCGGCGCGGCAGCCGATTTTGATTCTCAAATGTAAGGAGGTCCTTTCCAATGGAAGAAACCACCGTGGTGCGGCTGGAGGCCTGGCACCTGCTGGATGAGGAGCGGGGGGCGCCCTATCTCTGCCGCGCCCTGTCCCTGCCCGAGGGGGACGACGTCCTCTCCTGCCTGTCGGACACCCTCAGCGACGGGGAAACCTCCCTGGGTCTGGTGCTCATCGGGGCCGACCTGATGCGGGAGAGCAGCTGGGGAAAGCAGCTGCTGGGCGTCCTGACCCAGGCCGCCAACACCAACCGGAAGCTGCACCTGGTTTTCCGCGACTAAAAAACATGCAGGCATTTTTAAGAGGGGGAGAGCGCCCTATGGCGCTCTCCCCCTCTTTTCTTATGCTCACACAAGACCCAACAGGCGGGCCAGGGCGGCCGTCAGGATGCACAGCCCCATCCCCACCGCCGTGGGCAGAAGCCAGGCCAGCGCCGTCCACTTCCAGCTGCCGCTCTCCTTCCGCACCGTGAGACAGGTGGTGGAGCAGGGCCAGTGGAAGAGGGAGAAGAGGATCATGCACACCGCGGTCAGTCCGGTCCAGCCCTGCTCCACCAACAAAGCCCGCATCTCCTCCAGCTCCCCCAGCTCCAGCAGGCTCCCGGAGGAGAGATAGGTCATCAGAATCAGGGGCAGGACAATCTCGTTGGCCGGAAAGCCCAGGAGAAAGGCCATCAGGATCACTCCGTCCAGCCCCATCAGCCGCCCCAGGGGGTCCAGAAAGGCGGTGCAGTGCTGGAGGATGCTCCCCCCCTGCACCTCCACATTGGCGCACAGCCAGATCACCAGCCCCGCCGGAGCGGCCACCGCCGCCGCCCGGGCCAGCACGAAGAGGGTGCGGTCCAGTACCGAACGCACGATCACCTGCCCCACCCGGGGCCGGCGGTAGGGGGGCAATTCCAGCGTAAAGGAGGAGGGGGTCCCCTTCAGCACGGTGGCCGAGAGGAGCCGGGAGGCCCAGAAGGTCAGGACTACCCCCAGCACGATGAGCCCCGTCAGGAGGACCGCCGCCCCCAGGCTCTCCCCCCATCCCCCGGCGGTCCCCACGAAGAACATGGAGATCAGGGCGATCAGGGTGGGAAAGCGGCCGTTGCAGGGCACAAAGCTGTTGGTCAGCATGGCGATGAGCCGCTCCCGGGGGGAGTCGATGATGCGGCACCCGGTCACCCCCGCCGCGTTGCACCCGAAGCCCATGGCCATGGTGAGGGCCTGCTTGCCGCAGGCGTGGGCCTTCTGGAAGGCGTGGTCCAGCACAAAGGCCACCCGGGGCAGGTATCCGAAGTCCTCCAGCAGGGTAAAGAGGGGGAAGAAGATGGCCATGGGGGGCAGCATGACTCCCACCACCCAGGCCAGGGTCCGGTACACCCCCAGCACCAGCATGTCGTGGAGCCACTGGGGCGCGCCCAGGTAAGTAAAGAGCCCGCTCAGCCGGTCCTGGAGCCAGAACAGCCCCTGGGAGAGGAGCTGAGAGGGGTAGTTGGCCCCCGCCAGGGTCAGCCAGAACACCCCGGCCAGCAGCAGGAGCATCACCGGGATCCCGGTCAGACGGCTGGTGAAGATCCGGTCCAGCCGCCGGTCCCGGCGGTTGCTGTCCGGCTGAACCGAGGAGACCACGGCGTGGGCCATGTCCTCGGCCCGCCAGATGAGGCAGGAGACCAGCCGCTCCCGGAGCAGCTCCCCCTCCAGGCCCGCCCTGGCCAGCTCGGCGCGCACCTCGGTGAGACAGCGCTCGATGCCCGGCTCCTCCCGCAGGTCCCGGCCCAGGGCCTGTGTGATGGACGCCAGCGCGGAGCTCTCCCCGTCCAGCAGGCGCAGGGCCGTCCACCGGGGCGGAAGGGCCCCGCACCGCCCGGACACCTGGGTGGTCAGCACCTCCAGCGCCCGCTCGATGGGCGGGAGATACCGGGGGAGTTTTGCCTGGGGCGGATGGGCGATCACGTCCTCCACCGCCGCCAGGAGCTCCTCCAGCCCCTCCCCCCGGCCGGCCGCCGTCCCCACCACCGGGACCCCCAGCCGCCGGGAGAGCTCCGCCAGGTCCACCGAGATCCCCTTCCGCTCCGCCTCGTCCAGGAGATTGACGCACACCACCGTGCGGCTGTGGAGCTCCAGGGTCTGGAGGACCAGGTTCAGGTTGCGCTCCAGCCCGGTGGCGTCGCACACCACCACCGCCGCGTCCGCCCCGCCGAAGCAGAGAAAATCCCGGGCCGCCTCCTCCTCCGCCGAGCGGGCCAGGAGGGAGTAGGTCCCCGGAAGATCCACCAGCAGATAGCCCCGCCCTTTGTGTTCACACCGCCCCTGGGCGGCCGCCACCGTCTTCCCCGGCCAGTTGCCGGTGTGCTGCCGCAGATGGGTCAGGGCGTTGAAGAGGGTGGATTTCCCCACGTTGGGGTTCCCCGCCAGGGCGATGACCCGGTCCTCCGGGTGTTCCCGGCGCAGGACCCATTTCCCCTCCACCGCGCCCGTACCGGTGGAGGCCGCGGTCAGTCCCATGCGCCCACCGCCTCCTCTTCCAGGGGGAGCTCCGCCCCCGCAAAGAGACAGACCTCCTCCGCGTCCGCCCGGCGCAGGGCGATGACCGCTCCCCGGAAGGCATAGGCCGCCGGGTCCCCCGCCGGACTCTTGCCCACACAGGTCACCCGGGTGCCGGGGACCAACCCCAGATCCATCAGCCGCCGCCTCAGGGCCGAGGCGGCCTCCACCCGGCACACCCGTGCCTCCTCGCCCACACCCAGGGCGCTCAGTCGTGGTTGTTCTCTCATATATGAAACCCTCCGGACATATGGATGATGTTGGCAGTCTCTGCCAGGAGGAAAGGGAGTTTCCTCCTCCTATCCTATGGTGTTCGCGCCCCCGGCGTGCCCCCGAAAGGAGTCTGAGAGGATGCCCCGTCCGGCTGTCCGTCCCGCCCGGCCCACCGGAGCCGCCGCCATCCCCCTGTGCTGGGGGGCGGTCCTCCTGTGCCTGTGCCTGGCCCTGCTCTTCCCCCTCCGCTCCCCCGGGCGGGAGACCCCTTCCGCCCCCGCCATGGTCCCCGCGGCCCGCGCCGCCCTGGAGGCCCTGCCCGCCTCCCTCTCCCCCCAGCGCAGGGCCCTCCTGGAGCACGCCTGCACCCTGGTGGGCCATGTGCCCTACTTCTGGGGCGGAAAGTCCGCCGCCCCCGGCTGGGACCCGGCCTGGGGAGAGCTCCGGCAGGTCACCGCCCCCGGCTGCGCCGACTCGGGCAAGCGCCTCCCCTACGGTCTGGACTGCTCCGGCCTGGTCTCCTGGGCCGCGGCCAACACCCTGGAGGACTCCGACGCCCTTGCCCTGGTGGGGGACGGGGTGCGGGCCCAGTATGCCGCCAGCACCCCCATCGACTGGTCCGACCTCCTGCCCGGGGACCTTCTCTGCTTCCCCGACCTCTCCCACATCGGGCTGGCCCTGACGCCCGCCCCCGACGGCACGGTGCCGGTGCTCCACTGCTCCCGCAGTCTGGGGGGCGTGGTCATCACCGCCGACGCCGCGGGGGCCGGGTTTGCCCTGGCCGCCCGGCCCGGCTGGCTCCCCGCCTCCTAGGCCGCTCCTTTTTTGGCATGCTGAGGTTCCCTTTTGTGCAAAGGGAGCCCCCCTCTCCCTGGGTTCTGCCGCTTTTTCGTTTTTTCTAACAAAATTCGTGCTTCATAGTTGACGTTTCCTCCAAATCTCGGTAGAATAGGATTTGTAAATCCGTTCTACTCTGGCCGCAGCCTCGTGCTGCGGCTCCAATTTTGCTGGAGGTGCGTCTATGACCGAAAATAAAATGGGCGTTATGCCGGTGGGCAAGCTCATTTTTACCATGTCCCTGCCCATGATCCTGTCCATGCTGATCCAGGCCCTCTACAATGTGGTGGACAGCGTGTTCGTCTCCTGGATCAATGAGGAGTCCCTCACCGCCGTCTCCATGGCCTTCCCCATTCAGAACCTGATGATCGCCGTGGCGGTGGGCACCGGCGTGGGCGTCAACGCCCTGCTCTCCCGCAGCCTGGGCGAGAAAAACTACGACATCGCCAACCGGGCCGCCGAGAACGCGGTCTTTCTGGCCGTCATCAGCTGCCTGGTCTTCACCGTCCTGGGCACCCTGGCCGCCCGGGTCTTCTTCGCCGTGCAGAGCACCGATCCCCAGATCGTGGAGTACGGCACCCTCTACCTGCGCATCTGCTCCCTGGGCTGTGTGGGCATCTTCATTGAGATCACCATGGAGCGGCTCCTGCAGGCCACCGGGCGCACCTTCTATACCATGATCACCCAGGGCGTGGGCGCGGTCATCAACATCGTGCTCGACCCCATCCTGATCTTCGGCCTGGGACCCTTCCCCCAGATGGGCATTGCCGGCGCGGCCATCGCCACCGTGACCGGACAGATCGTGGCGGGCATCCTGGCGTTCTTCTTCAATGCCGCCTGCAACCATGATATTCACCTCTCCCTGCGGGGCTTCCGCCCGGACGGCCACATCATCCTGCGGATCTACTCGGTGGGTATCCCCTCCATCGTGATGAACTCCATCGGCTCGGTGATGACCTTCGGCCTCAACCAGATCGTGGGCGCCTTTACGGCCACGGCCACGGCGGTGCTGGGCATCTACTTCAAGTTCCAGAGCTTCGTGTTCATGCCCATCTTCGGCCTGAACAACGGCATGGTCCCCATCGTGGCCTACAACTACGGCGCCCGGAAGAAGGAGCGCATGGTGCAGGCCATCCGGCTGTGCATCATCGCGGCCGTGCTCATCATGCTGGCCGGCCTCCTGGTGATCCAGTTCTTCAGCGCCCAGATCCTGATGCTCTTCAAGGCCTCCGAGAACATGCTGGCCATCGGCGTGCCCGCCCTGAAGATCATCTGCATCAGCTTCCTGTTCGCCGGGTTCAACGTGATCGTGTCCTCCACCCTTCAGGCCCTGGGCCACGGCTTCCTCAGCATGGTCATCTCCATCATCCGTCAGCTGGTGGTCCTCCTGCCGGCGGCCTACCTCCTCTCCCTGAGCGGGAACCTGACCCTGATCTGGTGGTCCTTCCCCATTGCGGAGCTGGTGGCCTTCCTGCTGTGTATCTTCTATCTGCGGCATCTCTACCAGCGGGTCATCCAGCCCCTGGAGGCCGAGAATTGATGTACTCCGTCCCTCCCCTGCCTCCGGGCGCGGGAGGGACCTTTTGTTTCCCATCCCGCTTTTTTCAAAATTTTCAAAAAAAGTAATTGACATTTGGACAGACCCATGCTATTATAACTGAGCTGACATCGCTAAGGCGTCCGCAAGCCCATGCGGGTGTAGTTCAATGGTAGAATCCCAGCCTTCCAAGCTGGTCGCGTGGGTTCGATTCCCATCACCCGCTCCATATGCGCCTGTAGCTCAGGTGGATAGAGCAACTGCCTTCTAAGCAGTGGGTCAGGGGTTCGAGTCCCTTCAGGCGTGCCATTACCACACGGCGTGGTGGTGTCCAGCGGTTGTACATATGGTGGGTGTAGCTCAGTTGGTTAGAGCATCGGATTGTGGTTCCGAGGGTCGTGGGTTCGAGTCCCATTACCCACCCCATAACAACTCAAGGCGGAAGGGCCGGAGCGTCCGCTCCGGCCCTTCCCTTTTGGGCTTGCGTAATGTAGGGGTGTAGCCAAGTGGTAAGGCACGGGACTTTGACTCCCGCATTCGCTGGTTCGAACCCAGCCATCCCTGCCATTTTATCTGAATATGACTCGTTAGCTCAGTCGGCAGAGCAACTGCCTTTTAAGCAGTGGGTCCGGGGTTCGAATCCCCGACGGGTCACCATATGAACGAGGGTCGACTTTTGGAACAGATTGTTTGGACTGTCCCAAAAGTCGGCCCTTGTTTTATCCTCAAAGCCTTGCTATTCAAGGGTTTTGCCGTGATCAGCGGTCCGTGCGAATCTGGACATTAAAATCCAAACAGTTGAAAACAGCGGCAGAAGCAGCAAAAAATCTGAAATCCGAACCCCGCTTTCCAGAAACAGAACTTCTATTGTTCGTTAAAAAATGCGTCCTCATATTGCTCTGGCGTTTGAAGGTTCAGAGTGGTATGCGGGCGTTTTTGATTATAAAAGGCAATGTATTCGTCAATCTTCTTTCGCAGTTCAGCCTCGGAGCGGTAAGTACTGCGGTAAAACTCCTCCTTCTTGAACATAGCGAAGAAGGATTCCATCACGGCGTTGTCATGGGGCGTTCCCGCATTGGAGAACGACTGTGTGATTTTTAATTTCTTCAGTAGCTGACGGAAGGCATGGGAAGTATATTGACTCCCCTGGTCGCTGTGAAAGATCAAATTTTCTCCCGGCATTCTGGAATCGTAGGCCATCCTGAGCGTCGCCGTGATTAGCTGTGTACTGTTCCGAGTGGATACCTTATGGGCAATTACTTTCCTGGAATATAAATCAACAATGGCACAGAGGTAATAATACCGATCCTTCAGTTTCATACAGGTAACATCACTGATCCAGATGCAGTTCGGTGCATCTACATGGAATTGCCGCTGTAAAATGTTAGCTTTCCGCTCATAGCTGTTGGATTTTTTCCACTGTCGTTTAGAAGTGGTGGATACGCTGCTCAGCCCCATCTCAGTCATAAGTTCCCGTACCAATGTTGTGCCAGCTCGATAACCGCGCTCATGAAGCACAGCACAGATTCTTTCACTCCCGAACGTCTGTCGGCTTTCCTCAAAGATTTCCTGAATTGCCGTTCGCAGTTCTTCCCGATGTTTGGCATAGGAGCTGTTATCCCGTTTGTTCCGCTTGATGTGGTTGTAAAAGGTTCCCCTCGGAACATCTAAGGCTTTGCAGAGAACATGGACACTAAACTGGCCATAGAGCGGTTCCAGTACTGCAAGCTTCTCCTGAGTTGTCGCGTTGGTGATCGCAGGAATGGATTTCAAAACCGCGATAATTTGTTCCTGCTTTCCACAGCGGCGGAGAAGGGTATCAAAATCTTTTGGGGTAATGGTGCGGGAACTGTCCTTAGATTCAACAGGCCGATAGGCTTGAATCCAACTGTAAAAAGTGCTTCTGGGAATCTGGTGATCTTGGCAGATCTCAGTAACCGATTTTCCGTTGTAATATAGACTGACCAATGTACGTTTTTCTTTCTCATCGTAACGCATTATGTGATCTCCTTTCACTTTATTTTGCTGTTTACGGCAATTTAAGTGTATAGAGAGTTCACAGAATACTGCAAGTTTCCCTGGAAAATTAAACTATATACAAATTATCCCTAATATGCTAATCTATTAATGGAAATAGTGGAAAAGCAGTCTATTCAATATTTGTTGGAATGACAACAAAATATTAAAGTAGGGAGCTGAATTATGGGATTGTTTTCTGGACTGAAGGCCATGAAAAAAGTGGAGAAGATAAAGGCTGGTGGCAAGGAACTTCTTTCTATTGCAGATATTACTAACCTTATTATTAACTTGCCGGACGCAAAACGCAATCTCTCAAGTAATCAATTTAGCGCTGTGCATTCTCTTTTTCAATGCTTGCAGAAATGCCGGACAAATATGGAATTAGATTTGACAGGTTACTATGAGGAAGCTGCCATAATAATCGGAATTTTTAACCAGATCGCTCCTTACGAAAAGTATTCTGGTATGGAACAGACAGAAGCACTTTTCTTTATGAATGGGATTAAGCCACTACTTGACGAGCTAAAGCCCAGAAGCGAGGCACTATTAAACAGTATTAAAGTAAGCTGTCCGGAATTAAATAAATACTTTTCATTAAAAACGCAGGATATTGAGCTCCTATTAACAGAGATGGTAAATAGTCGAAAGGCGAAAGAAGATGATGACTACATAAACTATTTAATGCAAAATTGTCATTTTCTGAAGAGAGAACATGCAACAGCGTTTTATGGCGTACTTATAGCAAACGCCTTGTACGGAAAAAACAAAGCATTAGATTTGATGGATCAACTTTTTTTGAAATGGATAAATTCTGAAACTCATGAAAGTATTAATAGGCCAATGGAAGAACGCATATATGATCCGCAAAGTAAAATTGCCTTTTTCTGTGGCGTCTTATTTCCAAATGGCGTAGTGACCAAAGAAGAAAGTGACCGCTTGTCAAAAACTTACACAGACTTGTGGATACAGCACACCATGAGGTTGAGAGAAAAATAATCCTTTCACATATTGTGCGACATCTATACTGTTGCGATGTTCCAAAAAGAAGGACACGCTTCGGCGTGTCCTTCTTTTTGGGTTTCGGCGGCTGAAATCCGCCTCCACCCTCTTACTTAAAATGCTCGGGGCAAATGAATTGCCCCTGCGCCAAGGTTTTGGACCAAAGGCCCAAAACGCTTGTACGGCACAAAAGCGCCGCCCCGCTGTGCGGGGCCCCGTGGCTGCGTGTCCTCAAAGCCGCTCATACTTTCTATTAAAAAGTCCTGGAGCTGCAACAGTCCAGGGAAAATATCGACTCAAAACAGCTGTCTCAATTGCTTTCAAAAGATACAAAAACAGTTACACGAAATCTTACCCCTGTTTCCTCTCCCCGCCGGGTCACTTCCCCCTCACATAGGCCGCCATGGCGTGGAGGAGGCACACCACGTTGGCATCCGCGTAGCCGCCGCCGCTCTTCCAGTAGTCCGGGCTCTTCACGATCCCGGCTTGGGCCAGCACCTCCACATCGGCGTCCAGATCGGCGGCCGGGGCCCCCTCGCACAGCCCCAGGAATTCCTCCCAGCCGCCGGGGGTGTGCCGGATGGTATGGGGGCAGTCCTTGCCGTTCCAATGGTGGTGCTGCACCACCCGCTCCAGGGGGATGCCGTGCTCCGCCCTCAGGAGGCGCACCAAAGCGGCCGCGTTCTGCTTTGCCTTTTCCCAGTCTCCGCCCGCGTCCACGCAGAGCTCCATGCCGATGCTCTGGGCATTGCCGGGGCCCTTGGCCCCGTCCCCGGCGTGATAGGCCGTCTCGGTATCCGGCAGGTGCTGGACGATGGCGTGGTCGTCCACCGTGTAGTGCCAGCTCACCAGGGCGTTGGCGGCACTGTCCCCCTTCAGGTAGGAGGCGTGGGCCGCGGCGTCCGCCCCCCGGGCGGCGTTTCCGGTCTCGTGGATGGTGAGGTAGCTGCACGGGTTTGCTCCGCCGGGGCGGTTCTTCCGGCCCTGGGGGATGTAGTCGGTCTGGATGGCAATGCCGTTGTCAGTGGTCCGCTGAGGGGCCTTTACCGGCTCCAGGTAGTCCAGGGAGACCCAGCCCTTGTCGGTGCGTCCCCACCCCTCCTTCTCCTCCAGGACGGTGACCACCGTTCCGCAGGGATAGGCTCCCGTCTTTCCATAGCCCGTACCCGGGCCGCTGCGGATGTTCACGCCCACGGCGGGCGTGACGGTGTACTGTCTGCTCATGGTGTCCTCCTTGTCTCCCTCCCGGGTCGGCCCGCCAGCCCGCGGCGGTCTCTGCTCCGGGGATTTTCCGCTCGTTTGCCTCTCAGGCCTGCTCCGCTTCGCGCAGGATGGCCTCCGCCGCCTCCCGGCTCAGGCGGCCCGCCGCCACCAGCGCCTCGATGCGCCGCTTGTCCCAGAGGCGGGGATAGTATTTCCGGGCCAGTTCCTCCACATTCACAGTTCCACCCCCTGCATGATGGCCAGAAAATCCACGTCCGCCCGGAGCTGCTCCAGCGCGGTGGGCGCGGGCGGGACCAGCGCCGCCCGGTCGGCCTCCATCTCCTCCGCTGTGCGCTCCACCGGCTTGCCGCCCGCCAGCTTCCACAGGGATATGCCGTCGCCGTCCAGCGGCCGGCCCGGGAGATAGTGCCGATATGCGTGCCGAAACCGGTCTCCGGTTCCGGCGTCGATGGCCGTCCATCCGCGGGTGTCGCCCAGAAACGCGGAGCTGTTGATGTCTGTGATCCTGTCGCCGTCCAACCGGACGTACACGGTGCTCTTCTCTTCGTAAAGCATAGCCCCTCCTTTACAGTTCCGCCGAATTCGTGTAATAAGTGACCTCCCCGATCCGGACCGTTCCGGGGGTGGGGTCGATCCGCATGACCGGGCGGCAGTCGACCGCTCGCTCAGGCCGCTGGTCCGCCGCGGAATAGAGCTGGAAATACCGCTGGCAGGCGGCCAGCGCCTTCCCGTATTCCGGCCCGGCAAAGAGCTGCGGCCTGCCAGACGCATCTCTCCAGCTCAGCGTCTGGACCTCCCCCTCCTCCAGCTTTGCGGCGTACAGCCGGATCTTGCACCCCTTGCCGCACACAAACACAAATTTCAGGGCGGCGCTCAGCGTCCCGGCGGTATCCGTCAGGGCGCAGACCCCCTTTTCGTCCGGAATGGCCGCATCTTTTTTATAGGTGTCAAAGATGTTCGTGATATAGCAGTACTCCGTCCCGCTGACCCGCTCGGCCAGCGCGGACAGCGTGAGGGTCCTGCCGCTGTATTGGGCGGGCGCTTCCACGGCGCACTCCAGCGTAACCAGGGCTTCCGCCGGGGCCTCCACCTCGACGCAGTCCTCCTTTATGGCCAGCGTGCCCCCGCTCAGCTTCCAGCCGTCCATGGTGTAGCCCCCCGTATAGAGGACCGCCCCCCGCTGATTGATGGGGAGGGCTCCCTCCCCCTTCTGGCTGCCCCCGCCGGTAAAGCAGCCGTTGCACAGCAGGTTCCTGCGCACCTCCGCCCCCAGGTTGGCCAGTGCCTCCTGGGCCGTGTCCAGGTTGGACAATTTCAGGTCGGCCCGTGTCGTCCGGTTCTCGTGCATGGCCGCGTCGATGGCGTCGGCGTTGTAATTCAGGTCCGCAATGTCCACGGGATCCTGTTTCTCCGGCTTTCGCAGCCCATAGTTGGTCGTATTGGTCATCCTGTCCTCTCCTCCGAACGCTTCTCATTCTCCGCCGGGGTATGCTCCTTCCTCCCCACCCCCTCCGCCGCGCAGGCCCTCTGCCAGGCCCGCCGGGGATCGTTGCTCACCGGGTGGAGCTTGCTCAGGGCCAGGCAGGCCGCCATCTCGCACGTCCCCGTCCCGCCGTGGCGGTTCTTGGCCACGATGATCTCCAGCGGGGAGGGGGCAAAGCCGCCGGGCCTGTGCCGGTCGTAGTAGTCCGCCCGGTAGAGGAAGAGCACCCCGTCGGCGTCCTGCTCGATGGCCCCGGTGTCCCGCAGGTGGGAGAGCTGGGGCACCCGGTCCCGCTGGCCCTCGGTCTGGCGGTTGAGCTGGCAGAGCACCAGGGCCGGGATGCGCAGGGTCCGGGCCAGGGTCTTGAGGGCCCCCGAGATCTCGGTCATGTACTCGATGCGGTCCTTCCGCCGCCCCTCCCGGCCGGGGGAGATCTTTCCGATGTAGTCCACCACCAGGAGCCGGAGGTCCTTCACCTGCCGGGCCAGGAGGGCGATGTCGTCCACCGTGACCGAGGGGCTGCGGTTGATGTGCAGGGGCAGGCGGCTGAGCTTGGCGCTGGCCTGGGCCAGCTTCTGATACTCCTCCTCGGTGAGCTGGTCCATGAGCAGGCGGCTGCCCGGAATGCCGGCCAGGCGGCTCAGGCGCTTGGCCGTGAGCTGCTCCTCGTCCATCTCCAGGGACACGAAGAGGACCGGCCCGCTCCGCTCGGCCACCCGGTCGGCGATGTTGAGGGCCACCGTGGTCTTGCCCATGCCCGGCCGGGCCGCCAGGATGTACATGCCCCCCGCCAGCATCCCGCCCCCCAGCAGCAGGTCGATGTCCCGGAAGCCGGTGGGCACGAAGCGGCAGGCCGTCCCGGCGTCCACCTTCCCCCGGTGGTCGAAGAAGGCCAGGAGGGACTCCTCCGGGGCCAGCAGGTCCCCGCCCACGCCCCCGGTCTGGAGCTCCTCCACCCGCCGCCCGGCCTGGGCCAGGATGGCGGCGGTCTCGTCGTGCCCGTCCACCCGCCGCTGGAGCTCCTCCCCCAGGCTCCGGATGGCCCGGCGGACCGACTGCTCCCGCACCTGCCTGGCGTAGAGCTCCACATTGGCGGCGGTGGGGGTGATCTCCATGAGCTGCATCAGGTATTCCCGGCTCACGTCGGCGTGCCGGGTCCGGGCCTCCTCCAGGATGGTCAGGGGGTCCACCGGCCGGTTGGCCCGGGCCAGGGCTACCGCCGTGCGGTAGATGGCCCGGTCGGCCTCCAGCACGAAGTCCTCCGGCCGGAGCAGCCCCTCCACCACCGGCAGGCACTGCCCGTCCAGCAGGATGGAGCCCACCACCGCCTGTTCGGCCTCCAGGCCGTCAGTCATCATAGACCACTACCTCCTCCCCGTCGATCAGTTCCAGGTGATACCTGCGCGCCCCCCGCGTCTTCCGCCTCCCGCTCCTGTGGAACACACCGTCCCCCTCCTGGGGGACTTCAGGGGGTATATTCTCTTTTCTTGACTTACTCTCTCCGCCATTTTTGTCGGGAGGGGTCCCGTCAATTTTGTCAGGAGGGGTCCCGTCATTTCTGTCGGGAGGGGGTACCCGCTCCTCCCCCGCCCGGCCGGGGAAGATCCGCCGCTCCAGCACCTGCCGGTCCGGCCCCCGGCGCACCTCCAGGCGCAGGTATCCCTCCCGGACCAGCTCGGCCAGCAGCCGGGTGACGGTCCGGTCGCTCATCCCCAGGCGGGCGCAGAAATAGCCGTTGTGGGCGTGGCAGTACCCCGTCCGGCAGGCGAGGGCCTCGATCTCCCCGTACAGCAGCTTGGCCTTGGCGGACAGCCGCCGGTCATACCGGAGGGCGGCCGGGATCCGGACCCAGTCCGATGCACTCTGTCTCCTCTGTTCCATGGCATATCCTCGTACTAATGTTCTATAATCTCCTTATAGGATATCATACACCCGTTCTAGTATCTTGTCAAGATATTTTTGAAAGACAAGTTTCCGTAAAAAAAGACCAACGGGCGCTCTGTTTCAGAGCGCCCGTTGGCTACGAAAAGGTGGAAATGAATGCGGTTTATTTCGCCGTGTTCTCCGCGAAGTTCATGAGGATCTGGGCCACCTCCGCCCGGGTGGCGGTGCCGGTGGGATCCAGGATGGTGGCGGTCTTGCCGTTCAGGAGACCGTCGCCCACCGCCCAGGACATGGCGTGCTCGGCCCAGCCGGAGATCTTGTCCCGGTCGGCAAAGGCGCTCAGGTCGGCGGTGGCGGTGACGTCGTAGTCCTTGTACTGGGCGTAGCGGTAGAGGATGGCGGCCATCTGCTCCCGGGTGACCGGGTCCTCGGGGCCGAACTTGCCGCTGCCGTAGCCGTCCACGATGCCGGCGGAGGCCGCCCAGTTGACCGCCTTGGCATACCAGGCGTCGGCGGGGACATCCACGAAGGAGGTGCCGGCCGCGGCGGGCTTCTCCTCCAGGTTGTAGAGGACCTGGGCGATCATGCCGCGGGTGAGGTTGGCGGCGGGGGCAAACTGGGTGTCGCTGGTGCCCGTCATCATGTGGTGCTCATAGGTGTAGCACACGGCCTCATAGTACCAGTCGCCCTCCTTCACGTCGGTGAAGGGCAGGGTCACCGCGCCCTCCTCCACAAAGGTGGCCTCCACGGTGACGGAGGTGTCGGGCATGGTGAAGGTGTACTTGTTCTCGCTCTTCTCGGTGAGCTTGCGCTCCTCCCCGTCCCGGTCGGTGACGGTGAGGGTGTCCAGCACATAGCCCTCGTCGGGCTGGACGGTCAGGGTCACCGTGGCGCCCTGGGAGGCCCAGGTGCTGCTGCTGGTCACCTTGCCGTGCTCGCTCTCCTCCACCTTGATGGCGTAGGTGCTGGAGGAGCCGCCCGAGCTGGGATTGCGGACCTCGATGGTCTTCTCCCCGGCGCCGATGACCTTGCCGGAGTCCAGATCCACCAGCTGGAAGGTGGCCTTGTAGGTGCCCTTCTGGTCAAAGACCAGCTTCAGGTCGGTCTTGGCGCTGTAATTGGCGCTCACCGGGAAGCCGCCGTCGGGGCCCCACTGGCCCACCTCAGCCAGGTTGTACTCCTTGCCGGTCTCGTCGGTGGCCAGGATCTGGGGCTTGGCCCCCTCGGGACCCTCCACCGCGATCTGAATGAGGGCGTGGGCATAGGCGGGGGCGTTGGGATCGCCCTTCAGGGTGGCGCTGCCCTGGCCGCTCTGGTTGGGACGCAGGGTGTCGGGGGCCTCGATGTCAAAGGTGTAGGCGTGGCCCACCGTGATCTGGAAGGACCCGCCGCCCAGCACCGCGCGGTCCTGGTCCAGGTCCACCAGCTGGAAGGTGGCCTTGTAGGTGCCCGGCTGATCAAAGACCAGCTTCAGGGGGGTGTCGGCCCGGTAGCCGGCCTCCACATGGAAGCCGCCGTCGGGGCCCCACTGGCCCACCTCGGCCAGGTTGTGCTCCTGACCGGTGGTGTCGGTGGCCAGGATCTGGGGCTTGGCCCCCTCGGGACCCTCCACCGTGATCTGGATGAGGGCGTGGTCATAGGCAGACGCGCTCTCCAGGCCCACCAGGGCGGCGGAGGCGGAGGCGTTCTGGCCCACCACCATGGTCTTGGGGGCGGTGATGGAGAAGTAGTAGTCAGACTCGGTGATGACGAAGTCCTTCTCCGCCGTGCCGGTGAAGTTGCCCTGACCGGTGACGGTCACGGTGCCCACGCCCACGGCGGTGTTGTTGGTGTAGCTTACGGTGTAATCGCCCTGGCTCAGGGTGAGGCCGTCCACGGTCACGGAGGTGACCTCAGGCTCCACGGGGCTGCCGGTGTAGACGAAGCCGTCCTGGGGCAGGGTCACGGCGGCGCCCGCGATGTCCTTGGGCTCGATCACAAAGTCCACGGTGACGGTGCCGGTGTAGTTGCCCATACCGGTGATCTCCACGGGGTAGGTGCCCGCGGCGGTGCGCTCGGTGAGGGCGGCGGTGTAGTCCCGATCCTGCACCAGGGTGCTGCCGCCGTCCTCCACGAGGAGGGCGGGGGTGTGGCCCTGGCCGTCATAGGTCACCCGGGAGACCGACGCCATCTCGGCGCTCAGGGCCTTGGGGGTGATGGTCAGGGCGGCGGTGGCGGTACCCAGGTAGTCGTCATTCTCGGCGGTGATGGTGACGGTGTAGGTACCCACGTCGGTGGGAGGCGTCATGCTGTCATAGCCCTGGCCCTGATACTGGTAGGTGAAGGTGAACTCCCCGCCGGTATACTCGCCGGTGACGCTGGCCGGGCCCACGCCCTGGCTCTCACCGCTGTAGGGGACGCTCACGTCGCCGCACAGGATGGCCCCCTCGGGGAGCACGTCCTTGTTGGCCGAGCGGATGGTCACCACGGCGTTGATCTCCTCGTAGGTGTCGGAGGCGATCTTCAGGTCGATGGAGGCCGTCTTGTCCACCTCATAGACCGGGTTGTAGGTCACGGTCATGGTGGAGCCGGAGATGGCGGGCTCCCCGCTCAGGATGCCGTCGGTGTCGGTCATGCCCACATAGGTATAGCTGGGGTTGAGGGCGTCGGGCACCAGGCGGTTCAGGTTCACGTCCACCGAGCCGCCGGTCTCGCCCACCCGGATGTTCTGAGTCAGCTGGGCGGTGCCGGAGTAGATGCCCTTGCCCACGCTGGCGGTGGGGTCGGAGGTCACGGTGCCGGTGCAGTTGGAGGCCTGCACCGCCACGCGAATGGTGTGGCCCACGTCCTGGGCGGTGAGCTGGTAGGAGGCGCCCACCGCGCCGGAGATGGCCGAGCCGGAGCGCATCCACTGGTAGGAGAGGGTGCCCATCTCGGCCTCATCCGGGGTCACCGTGAGGCCGGTGGTCACGGCGGTGAGGGTGTCGCCCATCCGGGGCGCGGGGTTGTCGATGGTGACGGTGCCGCCCAGCTCGCCCCGCACGGCGCCGCCGGTGTAGCCCAGAGTCTCGTTCTGGAAGAAGAGCTGGGGATAGGGGCAATCGCTCACGGACTGCCAATAATCGCTGGTCCAGCCCTCGGCGGCGTAGGTGCTCCACTGGCTGGCCTGGGCGCGGGTGATCTTGCCGCCCTTGGCGTTGTCCTCGGCGTTGCCGCTGATGTCGTCCACGGCCAGGGCAGTGTTCTTGGTGACGGTGTCCTTGGTGCCCTCCTGCCAGATGTTGCCAAAGCCGTTGTCCACCCACTTGCCGGGCTCGGCGTCGGTGGTGTAGACCAGGGCGGCCTTGCTCACGTCGGCGCGGCCGTAGACCGCCACCGAGTCGGACAGGACGAAGCTGTCGGTGAAGTAGGCGCCGCTGCGCAGGTTGTAGTCCTCCCGAATGGCGTGGATGAGGCCGGCCAGACCGCCCGCCCGGGCGGCGCCGTAGTTGCCCTCGGCGCTGACCTCACCGGCGTTGTAGCTCTGCTCCACACCGGTCTGGTAGTTGCCCTGGCCCACCAGGCCGCCGGCGACCACGTCGCAGTCGTTGGTGGAGTCAGTGTTCTCGGCCGTCACGTCGCCGTAGTTGTAGGAGCCGTGGATGAGCACGGCATTGCCGTTGTCACCCACCAGGCCGCCGGCCAGGAAGGAGGAGCGGTACATGCCGCCCATCCCCTGTCCGCCGGTGCTCCAGATGTCGCCGGCGTTGTAGCAGACATGGATGGAGCTGCTGGAATAGTTGCTGCCCACCAGGCCGCCGGCCGTGGTGTAGGCGGTGGAGGCATAGGCGGTCACGGCGCCGGTGTTGAAGCAGTACTGCATCCCCAGGCGGCCGTACTCGTCCTTGGAGTGGGCATAGCCCACCAGGCCGCCGGCGTCCACGGCGCAGCTGTATCCGCTGCCCGTCACCTTGGCCCGGTTGTAGGAGGCCGACACCATCACGCTGCTGCCGTAGGTGCTGCTGTAGCGGTTGGTCTCGGCCCGGCCCACCAGGCCGCCCACGTAGCCGGCCGACTCGCCGGAGGAATTGAAGGAGACCGTGCCGGTCACATAGCAGTTCATGAGGACCGTGGCCCCTCCGGCGGTGCTGGTGGCATAGCCCACCAGGCCGCCCACGTTGGAGGCGGTGGTGCTGCCCTGGGAGTCGCTGTTCACCTTGATGTTCACGTTCTCCAGGCCCAGGTCAAAGATCTGGGCATTTCTGGCCGCGCCGAACAGACCGAAGTCGTTCCGTCCGTTCCGCCCGGTGATGGTCAGATTGCGGATCACATACCCGCAGCCGTCCAGCGTGCCGGTAAAGGGCTTGCTCTGGCTGCCGAGGGGGACCCACTCCTCCCCGGAGAGATCGATGTCCCCGGTCAGGTAGTAGGCGCCGCTCAGATCGCTGCTGATGTTCTTCAGGTCCTCCGCTGTGGACACGGCGGTCCATCCGCTGTGGTCCATCTTCTGGAAGTCCGTGATAAAGTTGTCCCGGTTGGCCGTATTGGCCGCCAGCGCCGAGACCGGCAGAAGCATCAGCACCATGCAGCACGCCACCAGCGAGGACAGCAGGCGCTTGATTCTGGTCATGATCTTGTATCACTCCTTCTTCTGATTTTGGGTATCCGAGCAATGAAAAACAGGGTCAAATACCACTCCTCTCCTGTGTTTCCCGAACGAAAGTCAAATTAAGGAAACCTTTCTGGGATAACTCTATCCCATTTTGTCACAAGATACAATATCCTGGCTGCATAGTGTTTTGCGCTTTGTCATTTCGGTCAACCCCCCTGCTCCGCGCCAAAACGGGGCCCCCCGCCCTGTGTGCGGAGAGCCCCGTGAGAGGGAGATCCTATTCGCTTTTGATGGCCTCCAGCGCCGGGATCTGCACCGCCTTGTTGGCGGGATAGTACCCGGAGGCCAGGCCGATGAGCACCGAGAAGAAGATGCCGAACACCGGCAGCCACAGGGGGATCACCGACAGCCGCCGCACCCCCTCGCCCCCCAGCAGGGCGGGGAGCAGGTTCTCCACCGACGGCCCCAGGGAGACCAGGTTCACGATCAGGGAGATGATCCCGCTGCTCACGCAGCCCACCACCCCGCCGATCAGGCCGATGGCCCCCGCCTCGGCCAGGAACATCACCCGGATGTCGGTGACATAGCAGCCCAGGGACTTCATGATGCCGATCTCCCGGGTGCGCTCGGAGATGGACATGATCATGGTGTTGGTGATGCCCAGGGCGGCCACGAAGAGGGAGATGGCCCCCAGGCCGCCCAGCATCATCTGCTTCTGCCGGGCCTCCTGCTCCATGGGCTTGCGGATGCTCTCCATGGACTCGGTGTTGTAGCCCATGGCCTTGATCTCCTGCTCCACCGGCTCCACCTGGTCGATGCCCGTGACCTTCACCAGCACCGAGGTGTAGGGGAGGGCCTTCTTCTTCCCCCGCTGGATCTTGTCCCAGATGCCCCGCAGGTCGGACAGGCTCATCATCAGCCCGTCGGAGGTCTCGCTCCCCTTGGCGTAGTCCTCCTTGGTCACCCCGGCCACCGTGATGGGGAAGGTGTACTTGCCCCCGTCGTGCTCGATCTCCAGGGTCATCTTCCCCTTCATGGGGTCCAGGTAGGGGGGCGGAAACTCCGTGAGCTGTCCGTTCTCGTCCAGCTCCCCGCCCCAGCGGTCCACCATGTTCCGCCCCTCGGGGCGCAGGGTGTCCTTGAAGTTATAGGCCAGGTACTCCCCCGCCATGACCTCCCCGCTCCGGTGGGCGGCCGCCCCCTGGGTGAGGCGGAAGCCCAGGGGCTCCAGGGTGTCCATGTCCACCCCGGCCACGGTGGTCCACTCGGCGATGTACCGGTTGCCCGTGCCCGCCAGAAGGCGGATGCGGTCGGCCTCCAGGCTCTGCTTGGGGGTGACGGCCTCCACGCCCCCCAGACTGCGCAGGCGCTTGACCAGGGCCTCGTCCAGCTTGGTCTTGCCCTTGCCCCCCTGGGGGGCGTTGACCGTGATGATGGTCAGGTCCCCCATCTGGGCCAGCAGGCTCTCCTGGGCCTCCTTCATGCCGATGCCCAGGGAGACCATGATGACGATGGAGCAGCAGCCGATGAACACCCCCAGCACCGTCAGAAGGGTGCGGGATTTCCGCCGCAGCAGGTTTTGCAGGCACATGCGCATCAGGTCCTTGCGTCTCAAGGCTCACTCTCCTCCTCCCAGGAGGTCCAGTCCCCGCCCTCCTCGGTCTGGGGCTTGGCGCGGCCCTTCTTCCACCGGAGGAGGGCCAGGAGGAGCACCAGTCCGCCGCCGCTGCCGCCCAGGACCAGGGGCCAGGGGAAGGGCTGTCCCTCCTCCTCCCCCGCTCCGGGGGCCGGGTCCTCGGCGGGGACGAACTCCTCCACCTGGAGCTCCACGGGGAATTCCCGGGTCTGGAGCTGCTGGTCGGCGTTCTCATAGGTGACCCGGAGGACCAGGGAGAGGGGCCCGGCCTTCTCGGGGGTGACGGCGAAGCCGATGGCCCCGCTGCTCCCGGCGCTGAGGTTGCCCAGGTACTGGGTCCGGGCGGGGGTGGTCACCCCCTCGCCCACCACGGTGGCCTCCACGTTGGCGATGTCGTCCTTGCCCTTGTTCACATAGGCCAGGGTGAGCTCCAGCTCCTCCCCCTCGGTGGCGGTCTCGGGCAGGGTGGGGGCGTTGATCTGGAGGCGGTCGGGCTGATAGAGGGGGATGGAGACCTTGATGTCCGAGGTGGCCTGGGCGCGCTTGGCCCCGTCCACATACTCGTACTTGAAGCCGATGGAGACGCTCTGGGCGCCGCTCTTGCCGGTGGGGACGGCCCGCATAGGGACCTCCCGGGTCTGGCTCTCCCCGGCGCCCAGGGCGGGGTAGTAGAAGGTGTTGGTGCTGCCGTTCATGGCGAAGCTCTCCCCGCCCTCCACGGTGATCACCAGGTTTTCGATCCCCAGCCGCCCGGTGTTCTCAAAGGTGAAGGAGAGGGGGAAGGAGCTCCCCGAGGCCACCGACCCCTCCCCGTAGGAGAAGGAGCGGATGACCACGTTGGGCTGGGGGCTGTCCCCCTTCCCGGTGGGGACGGCGGTGAGGTTGATGCGGTCGGAGGCGGTGGCCTGGGCCATGGTCTCCCCGTTGTGGTAGCTGTATTTCAGCTCGGTGCTCAGGGACTGGTTGGCCGAGCTGATCTCGGCCGCCCCCTGGATGCGCAGGGTGAGGGAGGCGCTCTTCCCCGGCTCCAGGTCGGGCAGGAGGAAGGAGGAGGCGTCGTTCAAAAGCAGGATGGCGTCCGAGGGGGTCACCGTCACCATGGGGGAGACCACCTTGGTGGTCCCCGCGTTGCGGAAGGAGAGCTCCACGCTCCGGCTCTCCCCGGCGGCCAGGGGCTTGGGGGCGGCCGAGCGGGTGAGGATCACCAGGGGCTGGGCCACGCTCTCCCGGGGCACGGCGGGGATGCCCACCTTGTCGGAGGCGGTGGCCTGGGTGAGCATGCCGCCGTTGTCGTAGCCGAACTTGAGCTCGGTGCTCAGGGACTGGTTGGCCGAGTTCATGTCCCGGGCGGCCTGAAAGCGGACGGTGATGCTCCCGGTCTTGCCCGGCGCGATGTCCCCCAGGAGGAAGGTGGTGGTGTCGTTGAGGAGCATCAGGGACTCGCTGGCGGTGACGGCCGCCACCGCCCCCACCAGCTTGGTGGTGCCGCTGTTCTGGAAGGAGATGGTCACCTCTCGGGTCTCCCCGGGGGCCACGGGCTTTTCCAGGGGGGAGCGGGTGACCAGCACCGGGGGCTGGGGCACGCTCTCCCGGCCCAGGGCGGGGATGCTGATCTTGTCGGTGATGCTCCCCTGGACCAGGGAGATGTTGTTGTGGTAGTTGAAGCGCAGCTCCACCCCCAGGGACTGGGCGGGGCTCTGGATGACGCTGGCCGCCTTGATCCGGAGCTTGACGGTGGCGCTCTTCTTCCCGGCGATCTCGTCCAGGGGGAAGGAGTTGCTCCCCCCCAGGATCTCCAGGCCCTCGGTGGGGGTGAAGACGGCCACGGGGGATTTCAGCCGGGCGTTGCTCAGGTTGCGGAAGGTGATGGTGAGCTCCGCCTCCTGCCCGGCCTGGATGGGCTGCTTGAGCTCATTGCGGGAGACCGTCACCAGGGGGACGGGGGCGGCGTCCGGGGTGGAGGGGATGTCGGGGACCCGCTCGGGGGCCTCGTAGACCACGGCCTCGGTGACGGTCACCTCCATGGTCTGGTAGGAGTCGGCCTGTCCGGCGGTGCCCACCTGGAGGCGCAGGCTCTGCCCCACGCCCTTGTAGGTGACGCCGCTCAGGAGGATCTCGTAGCGCAGGGGGGCTCCGTCCTCGGAGACCCGGCGGACATTGACGCTCCCGCCGGTGAAGCTGTCCTCCAGCTTGGTGATGTCCAGGGCGGCGGGGTCGCCGGCGCCGGTGCCGTCCCCGGTGTCCTTGACGGTGACGGCGATGTTGACGGTGTCGCCCTTGGTGACCCGGGCGGCGGTGCGCCCGGCGGAGTCCTGGACGGTGTAGCCTGTCACATAGAGGGTGCCCCCCTCGGCGGCGGCCGCGGCGGGCAGCACGCCCAGCAGCAGCGCCAGGAGGAGCAGGAGGGCCCCGCCCCGGCGGAATGGATTACGCTTCATATTGACTCTTCTCCTTCTGGTTGACTTGGTTGCCCACGATCTCCCCGTCGATGAGGGTGACGATGCGGTCGGCGTAGGCGGCCATCTCCGGGTCGTGGGTGACCAGGATGATGGTCTGGTGGTAGCGGCGGGCAAAGGCGCAGATCATCTCCATGATCTCGGCGGTGGTCTTGGAGTCCAGGTTTCCGGTGGGCTCGTCGGCAAAGACCACGTCGGGCCGGGCGATGAAGGCCCGGGCGATGCCCGCCCGCTGCTGCTGGCCGCCCGACATCTGCCCCGGGAAGTGGTCCAGCCGGTGGGAGAGCCCCACCCGGCACAGCAGCTTCCGGGCCGCCGCCTCCCGCTCGGCCCGGGGGACTCCCCGGAACATGAGCGGCATGGCCACGTTCTCGGTGGCGGTCAGGTTGGGCAGCAGGTTGTAGGACTGGAACACGAAGCCCAGGTGCTGCTGCCGGAAGGAGGCCAGCTGCCGCTCGCTCAGGCGGGAGATGGGCACGCCGCCGATGCGCACCTCTCCCCGGGTGGGCTTCTCCATGCCGGCCAGCTGGTTGAGCAGGGTGCTCTTCCCCGAGCCGGAGGTGCCGAAGATGCAGCAGATCTCCCCCCGCATGACGTGCAGGTTGATGCGTTTCAGGGCCACTACCGTCTCATCGCCGATGGGATACTCCTTGCGGAGGTCCTTCACCTCGATGACGGGGCGGCCGCGCAGGTCAGGTCCGTTCACAGGACGCTCCCCCCTTTCCGAGAGGTATCTTACGCCCTGCATCTTTACACACCCTTTGCCCAGGTTTAAGATTTGGAAAGAAAAGAAGAAATTTTTTCGGCTCCGTGCAGCATTTGGGCCCTCTCCTGCGTTTATAGGTTGAAGAGAGGAAAGGAGGAATCGGATGTGACCGATCCCACGCGTCTGGACCATCTGGTCCGCACCCATGAACACACCCTCTACCGGGCGGCGGCGGCCATCCTGGGGGACGCCCACGAGGCCGAGGACGCGGTACAGGACGCCTTCCTGGCCTGGCTGGAGAAGACGCCCAACTGTCCGGACGCCGCCCACGAGCGGGCCTGGCTGCTGCGGGTGACGGTGAACGGCTGCAAGAGCCGCCTCCGCTCCCCCTGGCGCAGGCGGCGCGCCCCCCTGCTGGAGACCTACCCCGCCGCCACGCCGGAGGAGCACGACGCCCTGGAGGCGGTGCAGGCCCTGCCGCCCCGGGACCGGGCGGCCGTCCACCTCTTCTACTACGAGGGCTGCTCCACGGCGGAGATCGCCGGAATTTTGGGCGAGCGGGAGGGGACGGTCCGCTCCCGGCTCTCCCGCGCCCGCAAGAAGCTGCGCGCCCTGCTCCAGGACGACACGCTGTAAGAAAGGAGCTTTTCCATGAAAGACTACTGCACCTATATGGACCGCCTGACCCTCTCCCCCATCGCCCACCTGGAGCTCATGGAGGCGCTGGAGCATCCCCCCGCCCGCCCGCTCCGCCGCCGCCTGCTGCCCCTGGGCGCGCTGGCCGCTCTGTTCGCCCTGGTGTGCGCGGGGGCCTGGGGGCTCTGGCTGGGGAATACCGCCGGGACCGCCCTTCTCCCCGGCGAGTCCACCCTCCCCGCCCTGGCAGCGGTCTCCCCCACCCCCGCGCCCTCCTGGGACCCCCAGGCCGACACCCTGACCGTGCCCCCCCTGCCGGAGGGCTACGCCTTCACCCAGGAGGCCCTGGCTCTCCCCGACCTGACCGGCACCCCCTGCATGGTGACCTGCACGGGGATCCCCACCCCGGATACCACCCAGTATGTCATGACGGCGGAGCAGATCCTCTCGGTGTTCGGCACGGAGGACCCCACCGACCTGGCCATCTCCTACGGCTGGGAGGGCTTCACCTTGACGGGGGGCTACATCCTCCGGGCCGACGGGACCCTCTGGCGGGCCTGGATCCAGGGGGAGCGGGGGGAGGATTCCTTCTCCCTGGTCCTGGCCCCCGGACAGGACCCTCCCATGAACGAGCACTATGAGGGCTATGCCACCTGGACGGAAAACGGGGTGGAGGTCAGCGGCTACTCCCTCACCCCCCAGGAGGCGGACGGCTCCGCCGGATACCTGGCCCGGGTCTTCTTCCGCACCTCCCAGCTGGGGGTCTTTTTCGAGGGGCGCAACGCCCCGGGCCACCTGGACCCCGCCCAGACCATGGTCAAGGGGATCGTCCGCCGCGGGACAGACCCTCTGCACGGCTTTACCCTGGAACCCCTCCAGCGGCAGCTGCCCAAGAGCCTGGGCACCGCCGTCCTGGAGGAATCCCCCTCCCCCGTTCCCCGCGTCCACCCGGCCCGCTAAGGCCGCACATGCAAAAAGGCCCCCCGGGAATTGCTCCCGGGGGGTCTTCTCAAAAATGCAAGCATTTTTTCGAGGGAGATGCAGCCCGCTGCATGCACTTCGTCGGGGCAAAGTCCGTACCGTTCCCCCTGGCCTTGCGGCCAGGGCTCACTTCACTCCCTTGCCCCTCCTCTCCCAAACAACCCCGCTTCGCTGGGCTTCGTTTGGGTTCCCGGCTCGCACACTTGCGGCCTGAGCAGAGTGTTTTCCGACGTACACGCCGCCGGAAAACACGATTTAACTCTCTTCCGCCGTCTGCGGACGGCGGAACTCTGCGAGGCTCTTACCAGCAAACCCGCATCCGCACATGCAAAAAGGCCCCCCGGGAATTGCTCCCGGGGGGCCGTCTGGTATTTTTTGATTTGGCGTTATTCGGCGTCTTCGATCAGGCCGTAGCCGCCGTCGTTGCGCTTATACACCACGGAGAAGGCGCCGTCGTTGTCCACGTCCTTGAAGGCGAAGAAGGTGTGGTCCACCAGGTTCATCTGGAGCACCGCCTCTTCCACCGTCATGGGCTTGATGGGGAACTTCTTGGTGCGGACGATGCGGAACTCATCCTCCTCCACCTCGGGCACGAAGGAGGAGATCTCCTCCTCCACCGAGCGGACAAAGGCGTCCTGGCGCAGGCGCTTTTCCAGGCGGGCCTTGTTCTTGCGCAGCTGCCGCTCCACCGAGGCCACCGCGGCGTCGATGGTGGCGAACATATCGGACGTACTCTCCGCCACGCGGATGATGGTGCCGCCGGAGCGGACCGTCAGTTCCACGTTGTTGCGGTCTTTTTCAACACTAAAGACAATGGAAGCCTCCGCGTCCGCCTTGAAATAGCGGTCCAGCTTGCCCACTTTCTTCTCAGCATAGGCATGCACCTTGTTGGGGAGGTTAACCTTCTTGTCAGTAAACACGAACTTCATAGTGTCAGCTCCTTCCGCCCTCTGGATGAGAGGGCTTTTGTCGTTGCCCACGGGTCATGGGACCCGTATGGAGAAACCGCCCAGCGATTTCCTTGTCACAATTATACCACATCCGCAAAAAATTTCCACCCTGTTTTCAGGATTTTTTACAAGACGGCGCTGGCGTGACGGGTGACATGGCACCCGATGTTCACCGCGCAGGGCAGACCGGCGATGTGGGTTCCGTAGTGGAGGATGCACACCGACAGCGCGGTGGTGGTGCCGCCCAGACCCTGGGGACCGATGCCCAGGGCGTTGATGCGGGCCAGGGCCTTGGCCTCCAGATCGGCGTAGAAGGGGTCCTCGTTGTGCTGGTCCACCGGGCGCAGGAGGGCCCGCTTGGCCAGCAGGGTGGCCATCTCGGAGGTGCCGCCCACGCCCACGCCCACCACGATGGGGGGACAGGGATTGCTCCCGGCGTTGGACACGGCCTCCACGATGAAGTCCACTACCGCCTCCGGGCCCACCGAGGGCTTGAGCATCCGCAGGGCGGTCATGTTCTCGCTGCCGAAGCCCTTGGGGGCCACGGTGATGGAGAGCCGGTCCCCCTCCACCAGCGTCAGGTGGATTATGGCGGGGGTATTGTTGTTGGTGTTCACCCGGCGCAGGGGGTCCCCCACCACCGAGCAGCGCAGGTGTCCCTCCACATAGCCCTGGGCCACCCCCGCGTTCACCGCGTCGGAGAGGAGGCCCCCGGTGATGTGGACCTCCTGCCCCAGCTCCACAAAGACCACGGCCATGCCGGTGTCCTGGCAGATGGGCAGCTCCCGCGCGTCGGCGAAGCGGAAGTTCTCCTCCAGGTCGCCCAGGATGGCCTTTCCTACCGGGGAGCGCTCGCTCCCCTCCGCCTTCACGATGGCCTCCTGCACGTCCACGGGCAGGTGGCAGTTGGCCTGGATGCACAGATCCCGCACGGTGCGGGTGATCTCCTCACAGCTGATGTCTCTCATAACGGCTCTCCCCTTTTTGTCTCTTGTTCTTATTTCACGGGCACGCCCTGGATGAACACGTGCTCCACCCGGCTCTTCCAGTCCAGCGGATGGGCGCTGGTGACCACCACGTCGGCGTCCTTGCCCGGGGTGAGGGTGCCCACCCGGTCCCCCACGCCCCCCAGCTCGGCGGCGTTGCGGGTGATGCAGGCCAGGGCCTCCTCCTCCGCCATGCCCGCCCGCACCGCCATGGCGGCGCACAGGGGCAGGTACTGCACCGGGGTCTCCGGGTGGTCGGTGCAGATGGCCACCTTGACCCCCGCCTTGGCCAGCAGCACCGGGTTCTCCAGGGTGTGGCCGGCCAGCTCCGGCTTGCAGCGGTCCCCCAGGCAGGGGCCGGTGATGACCCCCACCCCGGCCTCGGCCAGCAGATCGGCCACCTGATAGCCCTCGGTGCCGTGGACGATCACAAAGCGCAGGCCGAACTCCCGGGCGATGCGCACGGCGGTGGCGATGTCGTCGGCCCGATGGGCGTGGAAGTGGGCGGGCAGGGTCCCGGTGACCACGGCCCCCAGGGCCTCCAGCTTCACGTCCAGGTCGGGCCCGTCCAGATCGGGGTCCAGGGCGGCCTTCTCCTGCTTGTCCCGGTACTCCAGGGCCTTGGAGAGGTTTTCCCGGATGATGGCGGCGGTGGCCATGCGGGTGACCGGGGTCTCCTTGCGCTCATTGTACACCGTCTTGGGGTTTTCGCCCAGAGCGAATTTCATGGCGGCCGGGGCCAGGACCACCGCCTCGTCCACCCAGCGTCCATTGGTCTTGATGGCGGCGAACTGCCCGGCGATGGGGTTGGCGCTGCCCGGGCCGGTGAGCACGGTGGTCACGCCCCCCGCACGGGCCTCCTCAAAGCAGCGGTCCAGCACATTGATGGCGTCGATGGCCCGCAGATGGGGGGTGCAGGGGTCGGTGGACTCGTTCCCGTCGTCGGCCTCAAAGCCCACGGCGTTGCCGAAGAGCCCCAGGTGGCAGTGGGCGTCCACAAAGCCGGGGATAATGTGGCCCCCCGCGGCGTCCAGGTCCCCCTGCTCCACGGCGGGACAGGCCTCCATGGGACCCACCTCCTGAAGGATACCCCCCTCCATGCGCACATAACCGTGGGGAATGACCGGTCCGTCCATGGGATGGACCACTCCGTTATAGATCAGCATTGGTGTTCGACCTCTTTCTACAAATGTTCCATTTGACATTTTCAGGAAATTGAGTTATCTTATACTTGCAGCTCGGCCAATTGGTCCGATCCCGCGTCTGGGCTTATCACGAGGGATAAGCTCACATTCCATTCTCTCTTATGTATGCTTTGGGCGCTCTCCGCAGGGAGAGTGCCCCCTTTTTTGCTCACGGCTGGAGGGTATACTGCTCCACCAGCGCCACGGTTATGGTTCGGTACTCCCCGTCCCGGTAGAACTCCAGCTCCAGGGTGTCCCCCACGCCCAGCTCCTCCTTGACGGCGTTGAGGGCCTCGATGGTGGGGGTGGGCTGTCCGTTGGTCTTGAGGATGATGTCCCCCGCCCGCAGGCCCTTGGCCCAGGCGTCGGAGCGGGGCTCCACGCTCACCACATACAGGCCCTCCGGCCCGTCATATCCCTCCTCCACGTAGTAGTAGGAGGGGCCCGCCGTGATGCCGATGGTGGGGCGTCCCCCCACATGGCCCTGGGCGATGAGCTCGTCGGCGATGGCCTTGACGGTGGCCGAGGGGATGGCGAAGCCCAGGCCCTCGATGGTGTCGAAGTCGGACATCATCTTGAGGGTGGTCACCCCGATGACCTGTCCGTACCGGTTGACCAGGGCACCGCCGGAGTTGCCCGAGTTGAGGGCGGCGTCGGTCTGGATGAGCTCCATCTCATACCCGTCCACCGACATGGAGCGGTCCAGGAAGGAGATGATCCCCTCGGTCATGGTACCCGGGAGCTGGGCCCCCAGGGGGTTGCCGATGGCATAGGCCCGCTCCCCCACCCGGAGGGTGTCGGAGACGCCGAACTCCGCGGGGGTGAAGTCGGTCGGGCCCTCCACCTTGAGGACGGCCAGGTCGGTCTGGCTGTCGCTCCCCACCAGGAGGGCGTTGTAGTGGCTGGAGCCCTCCAGCGGGCTCACCGTCACCACGGAGGCACCGGCGATCACATGGTGGTTGGTGAGGATGTACCCGTCTTGGGAAAAGACGATCCCCGTCCCCTGGGAGACCCCGTCGGGGCGGGTGCTCTCAATGCTGACGATGGAGGGGGAATTTTTCGCATAGATCTCCTCGGCGCTCAGCTCGGCCCCGCCGGGGGCGGCGTGGAGGGTGAGGACGGTCCCGTCCCCCAGAGGGGCCCGCTCCACCGTGGTGGGGTACTCCGGCTCCTCCTCGGGCAGGGAGTAGACGTAATCGGGGGGATCGGCCGTGCCGCTCCAGGGGAGCAGGCCGTTCATCCCCAGGGCCAGGAGCGCCCCGCTCCCCCCCAGCAGCACCACCAGAAAGAGGCACAGCACCCATACGGCCCGCCGCCGGATCCGGTTGGGGCGCCGGGGGTATTTGGGTGGCCTGCGGGGCGGGAGGGGCGGCATCTCCCCATCCGCCGGGCGAAAGCGGTAGCCCTCCTCCCCTCCGGCGGGGAGGGGAAGCTCCTCCCCGGCCAGGTCGGGCCGGTCAAAATAATAGTTGTGCATGCAACTCCTCCTGCACGGGGGTAAGAACCCCCTACGCCAGCGTCAGCGTGAAGGTGAACTCGGTCACGCCGTTCTCGCTGGTGACGGTGATATTTTCCTTGTGGTTGCCCAGAATGGTCTTGACGATGTACAGTCCCAGCCCCACGCCGTCCCGGTCCTCGCTGCGGGAGCGGTCGGTCTTGTGGAAGCGGTCGAAGAGCGGGGCCAGCTCCTCGGGGGGGATGGTCTCGCCGGTGTTGCGCACCGACACATAGGCCTTTCCGCCCTTGGCGGTCACGCTGATGCCCATGGTGGTGCCCTCGGTGGAAAACTTGATGGCGTTGTCCAGCAGGTTATAGCACACCTGGGTGATGGCGTCCGGGTCTCCCCAGACGGTGACCGGCCCGTCGGGGATGGCGGTGTCCACGTCCAGGTGGCGGGCGTTGATCTTGGTCTCCAGGCTCACCAGCACCCGCAGCATGACCTCGGAGACGTCGAACTGCTCCTGGGCGGTCACGTTCTCCTTGGACTGGAGGCGGGAGAGGTCCAGCATCCGCCGCACCAGCCGGGAGAGCCGCCGGGTCTCGGAGGAGATGGTCTTGAGGTACTCCTTCTCCCGCTCGGGGGGAATGGTGCCGTCCAGAATGCCGTCGGCGAACCCGGCGATGGTGGTCATGGGGGTCTTGAGCTCGTGGGAGACGTTGGCGATGAACTCGCTGCGCTTGGCCTCGGCCTTGGAGAGGGACTCGGCCATGGCGTTGAAGGCCTCGGCCAGCTCGCCCACCTCGTCCTTGCGGTTCTCATAGCCGGTGACCCGGGCGTCGAACTCGCCGTGGCCGAACTTCCGGGCCGCGTCGGCGATCTCCTTCATGGGCCGGGTCTGGTGGAGGGAGGTGACCGAGCTGCTGATGAAGGCGATGCACAGCACGCCCACCGAGGTGAAGAGGAAGATGGTGGCCACCGCCCGCCACAGCTCGGTGAGGCTGGAGGTGTTGGCCGCCACAAAGACCAGGTTGGTCTCATGGGTCTGCCCCAGGAAGTCGCTCTGGACCACCGCCCGGCCGGAGACATACCGCCGCTCGGGGAAGAGGCCGCCCATGGTGGTCATCCCCTGATAGCTGCCGTTCTGGGCGATCTCACCGCACACGGAGGCGGGCACCGTGGGGGCGGCCAGGCCGCTGCGGATGGCCCCGTCGGAGTAGAGGAGCACCCGCCCGTCGGTGCGGCAGATGAGCACGTAGGCGTCCGAGATGCTGGCGATGGAGCCCACATAGGCCTTGTAGGACGCGTCGTACAGGCTGGCTCCGTTGGACTTCATGGCGCTGGTGAAGTCGGCGATGAAGTCCACGTTGCGCTCCAGGGCCTCCTGCTTCTCCCGCAGGGTATACTGGTACGTCAGGGTGATGAAGGCCGACCCCAGCAGGGTGAAGGAGATGAGGATGATGGCGGCCATCATGGAGAACTGGCGTCCGTAGATGCTCTTCATCCCGCGCTCACGACCTCAAACTTGTAGCCCACGCCCCACACGGTCTTGAGGCACCACTGGTCGCTGACCCCCTCCAGCTTTTCCCGCAGGCGCTTGATGTGCACGTCCACCGTGCGGGAGTCGCCGAAGTAGTCAAAGCCCCACACCTCGTCCAGCAGCTGGTTGCGGGTAAAGACACGGTTGGGGGCCGAGGCCAGGTGGTAGAGCAGCTCCAGCTCCTTGGGCGGGGTGTCCACCCGCTTGCCGTCCACCAGCAGCTCGTAGGAGTCCAGGTTGATGGTGAGCTTGTCGAAGGAGAGCTTCTTCTCCTCGCTGTTCTCCTCGGCGCCGAAGCGGCGCAGGACTGCGTGGATGCGGGCCAGGACCTCCTTCATCTCAAAGGGCTTGACGATGTAGTCGTCGGCCCCCATCTCCAGGCCGTTGACCTTGTCGTCGGTCTCGCCCTTGGCGGTGAGCATGATGACGGGAGTCTTGTCGCTCTCCCGGATCTTCTTGAGCACCGACCAGCCGTCCATGACCGGCAGCATGATGTCCAGCAGGACCAGCTCGGGATGGAAGGAGCGGAAGAGCTCCACCGCCTTCCCGCCGTCCCCCGCCACTGCGGTCTCAAACCCCTCTTTTTCCAGGTAGAGATGCAAAAGCTCGGCGATGTTGGTTTCGTCCTCTACGATCAGGACCTTTGTGGCCATATGGCATTCCTTCCTTTCCTGCGCGCCGGGAAATCTGTTTTATGGTCTCTATTGTACGCGCTTTTTCCACCGGATTGGGTGAATATTCTGTAAAACCTACTCCACGCAGGCCGACACGCGCCCTACTCCACGTAGGCGTGGTCCACCTGGATGACGGCGTAGCAGTGGGGATCGTGGGCCTGGATGCGCTGCTGGATGGCGGCGGCCAGGGCCTCGTCCTCCATAGAGAAATTGTGGGGGGCCACCACGTCGAAGATCAGGTTGGTGTGGTGGGGGCCCGCCGTCATGCGGAAGTCGTGGATGGTCAGGCGCTCGTCCAGCTCCTTCACCTGCTGGGCCACCCACAGCCGGGTGCGGTTGACCCCCTCGTCCTCGGTGGCGATGGGGTCCATGTGGGCCGAGGTCTCGATGCCGAACTTCTCCTTGAGCTCCCGCTCGATGTGGTCGATCACGTCGTGGGCCTCCATGATGTCGGCGTTCATGGGCACCTCCGCGTGGAAGGACATCATGGACCGCCCGGGGCCGTAGTCGTGGATGATGAGGTCGTGGATGCCCACCACCTCCGGGTGGGCCAGGATGGTCTGTTCGATCTCCCGCACCAGGTCCCGGTCGGGGGTCTGGCCCAGGAGGGGGTCGATGGTGTCCTTGGCGGCCTCCCACCCGGCCCGGAGGATGAAGAGGGCCACCAGCACGCCCACCCAGCCGTCAATGGACACGCCGGTCAGGGCGCCCACCACCGCGCCCAGAAGCACGGCGCTGGTGGCCACCACGTCGGAGAGGGAGTCCATGGCCGTGGCCGCCATGGCCGCCGAGCCGATGCGCCGGGAGAGATTGCGGTTAAAGAAGCACATCCAGAGCTTCACGGCGATGGAGCACAGCAGGATGCCTGCCGACACGGCGGAGAAGACCACCGGCTCGGGGTGGAGGATCTTCTCGATGGAGGACTTGCCCAGCTCCACGCCCACCAGCAGAATGAGCATGGACACCAGCAGACCCGCCAGATACTCGATCCGCCCGTGGCCGAAGGGGTGGTCGTCGTCGGCCTTCTGCCCCGCCAGGCGGAAGCCCACCAGGGTCACCACCGAGGAGCCCGCGTCCGAGAGGTTGTTGAAGGCGTCGGCCGTGATGGAGATGGACCCGGTCAGCACCCCCGCGAAAAACTTTCCCGCCGAGAGCAGCAGGTTGAGAAAGATCCCAACGCCCCCTGAGAGCATCCCGTACCGCTCCCGCACCTGCGCATCCTGTACCTTCTCATAATCCCGGACAAACCGCCGGAGCAACTGTTCTGTCATGCCATTTCCACTCCAAGTCGTTCTCTATGTCAGCGTGTCGAAATGTTTCGACACGCTTCTCAAAAATGCAAGCATTTTTTCGAGGGGGAAGCAGGCCGCTGCATGCACTCGCTGACGCTCGCACACTTGCGGCCTGAGCAGAGTGTTTTCCGACGTACACGCCGCCGGAAAACACGATTTGATCCTCTTCCGCCGTCTGCGGGACGGCGGAACTCTGCGAGGCTCTTGCAGCGCAAAGCACAGAAATACACGTTATCGTCAGCCTGTTTGTGTTTCTTCTGCTTGCTTAATGTATCATTATAGCACAGAGGATGCGTTCCCGTCCATGTTTTCCCATCCGGCCGGGCAGAAAAAGGCCGCGGACACCGTAGTGCCTGCGGCCTTCGTGGTAGATTACTCGCCGGTATCCAGGGTATAGAAGTCCTCCGGACGGCTCCCCTTGTCAAAGATGTTGCAGTACTCCAGGATGCGGTACTCGGCCAGGCTCTCCCGGGCGTAGTCGGGCAGCTCCTCCCAGTGCTCCTCGGCCGTCCAGTCGCCGTCCCGGTCCAGGTAGCCCACCGGGTTGATGACGGGCAGGTCCTCCCACAGGGAGAGGAGGAAATCCTGATACCCCGTGGTGGGCAGGCCCGCCGTCTCCATCAGCAGGGCCGAGAGGTAGTTGAGGGAGAGGGTCACGTCCTGCTGCTCCGGGATGTCGTAATTGGCCCAGATCACAAAGGGGACGATCTGCTTTTTCTCCGCCGTGTCGGTGTCCAGGGCCTCCACCTCGCCGCCCAGGGCCTCGGTGTAGAAGTTGGTGGCCACCTGGGGCTGGTGGTCGCCGAACATGCAGATCATGGTGGGCTCCTCCACCTGGGAGAAGTAGTCGATCAGGTACTCAAAGGCCTGGTCGCTCTGATAGACCAGGTTGAGGTACTGGTCCACCGTGCGGAAGCGGCCCTCATATGCTCCAGTGAGGTGGACCTCCTCCGGGAGGTTGGTCCACTCGCCGGTGTAGGCGCTGTGGTTCTGCATGGTCACGTTGAAGAGGAAGAGGGGCTGCCCCTCCTCCTTGGCCTCATAGCGGGCGATGAGGTTTTCGTAATTGGCCCGGTCGGAGAGGTATTCCCGGATGATGTCGCTCTCGTCGTAGTCGAAGTCCTCCAGGAAATACTGCTCGTCAAAGCCGTAGTCGTTGTAGACGGCCACCCGGTTCCAGCCGGAGGAGTAGTAGGGGTGCATGGCCACCGTGGCATACCCCAGGGACTCCATCTGCCCGGCCAGGGAGGGATCCCCCTGCCCCACGTACATGTGGTAGGGCACCGTGCCCGCGGGCAGGAAGGTGACGGTGTTGCCGGTGAGGAACTCATACTCCGAGTTGGCGGTGGTCCCGCCGAACACGGAGGAGAAGGCCCAGCCCTTCACCGTGTTCTCCTCCAGGCTGTGGAGGAAGGGCATGGGGTCCTGATTGGTCTCCACCCCCGGGATGACGCTCAGATCGGAGAGGGACTCGTTCATCACCACGATCAGGTTCACCGGGCGGGTAATCCCGTCGGTCGAGGCGCTCACGGCGGCTTCCTCCGAGGGGTGCTCCTCCGCCAGAGTGGTGAGGGCGTCCCTGCCGTACCCGTCGGGGGCCTTCACCCGGCTGTACCGGAGGCACAGGCTGAAATTCAGGGCCAGCCCATTGCCCCGGGTGGTCCACATGGAGGGGGAGATCCCCGCGTCCGAGACCGCGTTGGTGCAGAAAAAGAAGTAGAGGAAGGCCCCGGACCCGGCCAGCGTGGGCAGGAAGAGCTTCCAGGAGAACCGCTGCCGCTCCGCCGGAGCGGGCAGCAGGGAGAGCACGCCGATGAAGAGGGCCACGCACAGTCCGGTCAGCACCATCATGAGGTCCGGGGTGTAGTTGTAGTTGCCCGCCACATTCAGCGCCGTGCGGATGGTGACGATGTCCCCCGGGAAGAGGGTGCGCCCCCGGAAGGCAATGGCATAGCGGTTGACGATCCCGATGGCCCAGGCCACGAGCATGGCCACCTTGGTGGCCCGGTCCCGGCGGCCCAGGACAAAGTAGAAAAAGAAGGCCCCCAGATAGTACCACACCAGGTTGAGGGCCACCTGAAGGGGGGTAAAGCTCCCCCAGGGCTGATTATAGTTGAGAACCTCCACCAGGCTGTACGAGACAAGAGGTCCCACCGCAAAGGCCAGCCGGGAGAGCCAGGCCGCCCGGGACGGCTCCAGGGCCAGCTTCGGCCAGCGGGGACGCGCCTTCCGGCCGGTATGACGTTTCGGTTTTGTGGGCATGTTCATCCGTTCTTCCACTCGGCTCCTCTCGAATTTGATTTTTTCTGTATCATACTCCCTCAAAAGCGGGATGTGCAAGGGGATTTTGCACGGATCGGCCATCCTTCATAAAATCTTCACAATTCCCGGAGGCGCAGGGGCGGCCCCTCCAGATGGACCACGCGGTCGGCCAGGGCCAGAACCCCCTCCTCGTGGCTGGAGAGGAGCACCGGCTTCCCCAGCGCCCGGATGCGCTCCAGGATGCGCCCGGCGCGCTCCTTGTCCACGCCGGTGAAGGGCTCGTCCAGCAGGTACACCCCGCCCTCGCAGGCCAGGGCCCGGGCCAGGGCCAGCCGCCGCCGCATCCCGCCCGAGAGGACCTGGATGGGCCGGTCCTCCTCCCCCTCCAGCTCCACCAGGGAGAGGAACTTCCCCACCTCCTGCCGCCGCGCCCGGGGGAGCACGTCGGCGATCTGCTCGCCGGTCCTGCGCCAGGGAAAGAGCCGGTCCTCCTGGAAGAGGAGCACCGCCTCCCCCGGCAGGGTGAAGGTCCCCCCGGCGGGCCGCTCCAGCCCGGCCAGGGTGCGCAGCAGGGTGGTCTTGCCGCAGCCCGACGGCCCGGCCAGGGCGGTGATGCCCTCCCCGGGGAGGGTGAGGGAGAAGGAATCCAGCACCCGCTTCTCCCCAAAGGACACGGTGAGCTCATGAATCCGCAGCACGGCTCCCCCTCCTCTCCAGGCGGCCCAGGAGGGCCCCCAGCACGCCCTCCAGGGCGAAGCTCAGGGCCAGCACCACCGCCGTCCACGCAAAGAGGGCGGGGGTCTCCAGATAGATCTTGGAATAGTACACCTGGGTGCCGATGGCCAGCCGGGGCACGCACAGCACCTCGGCGGCCACCCCGGACTTCCAGGCCAGTCCCAGGGCGGTGTGGCAGCCGCTGGCAAAGTAGGGCAGCACCGAGGGAATGTAGACCAGGCGCACCCGCTTCCACCGGCCAAAGCGGTAGGCCCGGGCGGCCTCCAGCAGCAGGGGGTCGGTCTGGGCGATGCCCTGGCACACGTTCCCCCACACCACCGGCAGCACCATCAGGGCGGACACCACCACCGGCACCTGCCCGGTGGGGGCCCACAGGATGACCAGCAGAATAAAGGAGGCCACCGGCGTGGCCCGGATGACCCGCACCGCCGGGGCCAGGAGGAGCTCCGCCCAGCCCCAGGCGCTGGTGCACACGGCCAGGAGGGTCCCCAGGCACACCCCCGCCAGCAGTCCCCCAAAGATCCGCCCCAGACTGGCGAGGGCGGTCTGCCAGAAGACCTGCGTGCCCATCAGCTCCAGCAGGGTGCGCCCCACCAGGAGGGGGGAGGGCAGGAAGAGGGCGGTGCTCTCCAGCTCCTCGGCCCACAGGAGATACCACACGGCCCCCTGCCAGAGCAGCAGCCAGAACAGCGCCGGCAGGAGCACCCGCCTGGCCAGACGGCGCAGCTTCATCCCTCTCCCTCCCTTCTTCACCGTACAAACAAGAGATAGTATACCGACCCCCCGGGGGAAAGGCAAGCATTTTATCCTCTTTCCCCCCTGGAACAAAACGGGCGCCCCGGGGACCGCCTGGTCCGCCGGGGCGCCTCAGAGTTTGGGTTTGCTGTCTGGTCTGTGCTCAGCCGCAAACGCCTCGCAGAGTTCCGCCGTCCGCAGACGGCGGAACAGGGTGTAATCGTTTTTTCAAGGACATGCGCCTTGAAAAAACACTTCTCAGACCGCAAGTGTGCGAGCGTATGCGAGTGCATGCGGCGGTCTGCATCCTTCTCTCAAAAACGCCTGCGTTTTTGAGAAGCCGAAGGCTGTCAGGGGATATAGAAGAATCCGTCGTCCGGGATACCGCCGCCGATGGAGGCGGGGTCGGCCTGGAAGAGCACCTCATAGTAGGAGTTGATGTCCAGCATGTCCGACCCGGTGATGCACACCAGGTTGGCCTGGGGGATGGCTGCCTTGGCAATGGGGAGCTTGGGCACGATGCCCGCGTCCACCACCATTTGGGCCGCCTCGTCGCTCCCCTCGGCAATGAAGGCGATGGACTCGGCGTACTCGGTCAGGAAATCCTCCACCGCCTGGGGATGCTCCTTGATGAAGTCCTTCCGGGCCACCACGCAGCCCATGGTGAAGGTGCCGCCTGCGCCGCTCTCCTCCCAGGCGTCATTGAAGTCCAGCGCCAGACGCACGTCGGGATTCTGCATGGTCACCGCCGTGGCCGCCGGGACGGGGAGCATGGCCAGCTCTGCCTCGCCGGAGGCCATCAGGGTCTGCACTTCCTCGGAGGTTTTCCACACGATGTTCACATCGCTCTCAGGGTCCAGGCCGTTCTGCTCCAGGAGATAGCGCAGCACGTACTCCGGGTTGGCCCCCTGTCCGGTGGCGTAGAGGGTCTTCCCCGCCAGGTCGGCCATGGAGTGCACCGTATCCCCGTTCTCCAGAATGTAGAGCACGCCCAGGGTGTTGAGGGCCAGCATCTGGATGTTCCCCGTCTTCTGGTAGAGGTTGGCCGCCACATTGGTGGGCAGGGCGGCGATGTCCACCTCGCCCTTCCCCAGCTTGGCGGTCAGGTCGGTGGGCTGGGAGGCCACCTCCACCTGGTAGTCATTGCGGGTCTCCCCCGCCAGATTATCCGAAATCAGCTTGGCCGCGCCCATGCCGGTGGGGCCGTTGAGCATGGCCAGTCTTACCTCCGTGCGCTCGCTCTCCTGGGTGGGCGCCGGGGTGGCGCTGCTCTCAGGCGCGGGCGTGGCGGTGGGAGCGGGCTCTCCCCCGCCGCATCCCGCCAGCAGGGTCATGCTCAGGGCCAGGCTCAGGGCCAGGGCCGTCCATCGCTTGCTCTTCATGGTATCATCACGTTCCTTTCCAGTTCCTCGCCCTTCCCTTGGAAGGGCTCTTTGCACTCTACTCCCTTTTTCTCCCGCTGTCAAGCCGCTTTGCCCCCGTTCCGGGACGGGAGGGGCCTCCATGGCATACCATGGTATAGGCTCACAGAAAGGAGGCTATCCTAATGGTCAGACCCCCCGTTCCCGAAGTGGAAGCCGCCCCCTCCGGCGGCGCGCCCCCCGCGCCCGACCCGGTGGACCTGCGCATCCTGGAGACCCTGCTGGAGGAGAAGCTGCTCCTCCTGGAGCTCCTGGAGGCCGTCCAGGCCCTGACCACCGCCATTTTGTCCCGTTTGACCCGGACCTGATGCCCCGCCGGAGAGAAAACTTTCGCTTTTTCCCAACTTCCGCTTGCCGAATGTGCCGGGATTCGCTATACTATCCTCTGTCGATTGTTGACATAACGATTCACTCCGAGAGAAAGGGGCCGATCGCTCCCATGGGAAAGCGCGTCCAAAAATACCAGCCCTCCCGCCTGTTTCTGCTGGGCAGGCTCTTATACCGTCTCCTGGTGGTCCTCTCCGTCCTGGTGGTCCTGCTCTTCTGCGCCTATCAGCTCCTGCGGCAGAAGCCGGGCCAGGCCTCCGGTCCGGCTCCCAGCGCCGTTCTCCCCTCCGCCCAGCCCAGCGGGGAGCTCACCCCCACCGGCTTAGAGCGGAAAAAGGACACCTGGACCTTCCTGCTGGCCGCCAGCGACCAGGCCAGCGGCAACGCCGACACCATCATGGTGGGCATGTACGACACGGTGAACCAGAAGGCCGGTCTGGTCTCCATCCCCCGGGACACCATCTACCACGGCACCCGGCCCGACGGGGGACACTACTATAAAATCAACTCCACCTATGCCTACTACGGGGCCAAGGGCATGCAGGAGGCGGTCTCCGAGCTGCTGGGCATCCCGGTGGACCACTATGTGACCATCGACCTGGCCGGGTTTGAGGCCATCGTAAACGCCGTGGACGGGGTGGACTTTGAAATCCCGGTGCCCATGAGCTACGACGACCCCACCCAGGACCTGCACATCCACTTCCAGCCGGGCATGACCCACCTGGACGGGCAGGAGGCCATGGAGGTCTGCCGCTTCCGGCACAACAACTTCAACGAGGCCCAGGTGGCCTACACCGATGTGGACCGCACCCGCACCCAGCAGGAGATCCTCACCCTGATCGCAAAAAAGGTCCTCTCCCAGCCCCAGAAGGTGGGCGAGTATGTGGAGATCTTCTCCGAATACATCGACACCGACCTCTCCCTGGGGGAGATGCTCTGGTTTGTGGAGCCCGCCCTGGGCTTTGACCTGGCCAATCTCTCCACCGCCACCCTCCCCGGCGACGGCACCGTCACCTACAAGGGCTGGACCTACTGCTACCAGCTGGAGCAGGAGGAATCCCTCGCCATCATCAACGAGATGATCAACCCCTACACCACCCCCGTCACCCTGGACATGGTGAACATGCCTCAAAAATAAGAAATTATACAGAAGGGCTGCCGCACTGTTTGCGGCAGCCCGTTTTTTCTAAATAAGCTACGTTTGACAAAAGCCTCGCAGAGTTCCGCCGCCCGCAGGCGGCGGAAAGAATTGAGATCGTTTTTTCCGGCGGCGTGTACGTCGGAAAAAACTCTTCTCAGGCCGCAAGTGTGCGAGCGAAAGCGAGTGCATGCGGCGGCCTGCATCCCTCTCGAAAAAATGCCTGCATTTTTGAGACTTACTGGAGCAGATCGGGGCCGGGCAGGTCCATCTCCCGCTTCCGTGCGGCGGAGTAGGCCAGCTTTTCGGCCAGCTTCCCGCTGTCCCCGGAGGCCAGGGCCTCCCGGTATGCCCCCAGGTTCTCCATCAGCCGGTCCAGCACCGTGAGGAGGGCGGGCCGGTTCAGGGAGAAGAGCTCGGTCCACAGCCCCACGTCCAGGGCGGCCACCCGGGTGCAGCCCCGGAAGGAGGAGCCCTCAAATCCCCGGCAGGCAAAGAGCATGGGGTCGTCGCACACGCTCACGGCGATGATGTGCATGACCTGGCTGGTGTAGGCGATCATGGCGTCGTGCTCCTCGGGGGTGGTCTTGTACACGTCCCGGCAGCCGATGTACGCCCCCAGGCGCTCCATGAGGGCCACGTGCTCGGGGGTGCTGCTCTCCCGGGGGGTGAGGATGAGGTGGCTTCCCTGGAACATCTCGGCAAAGGCGTGCTCGATGCCCGAGAACTCGGTGCCCGCCATGGGGTGGCAGCCGATGAAGTCCACCCCCTCGGGCAGCACCCCCGCCCCCTCCATGACGGCGCTCTTCACGCCGCACACGTCGGTGACCAGGCACCCCTGCTTGAACCGCGCCCGGTGCTCCTCCAGAAAGCGGAGGATGCCCCGGGGGTGGAGGGCCAGCACCACCACGTCGGCCCCGGGGAGGACGGCGGCGGCGTCCTCGGTCACCCGGTCTCCCACGCCGTGCTCGGCGGCAAAGCGCAGGGTGGGCTGGGACACGTCCACGCCCACGATCTCATAGCCCTCAAAGCCCTTGAGGGCCAGGGCCAGGGAGCCTCCGATGAGGCCCAGGCCCACGACGACGATGCGTTTTCTCTCCCCTTCGGCCATGGCTCACACCTCCCGGCCCACGCAGGGGGCCACGGCGGCCAGCTTCCCCATCACATCGGTGAACTGGTCGGGGGTGAGGGACTGGGCCCCGTCGCACAGGGCGTTCTTGGGGTCGTTGTGGACCTCGATGATGAGTCCGTCGGCTCCGGTGGCCACCGCCGCCATGGCCATGCGCTCCACCATCCAGGCCTTGCCGCAGGCGTGGGAGGGGTCCACCACCACCGGCAGGTGGGACAGGCTCTTCACGGCCAGCACGGCGGAGAGGTCCAGGGTGTTGCGGGTAAAGGTCTCAAAGGTGCGGATGCCCCGCTCGCAGAGGATGACCTTCTGGTTGCCCCCGGCCATGATGTACTCGGCCGACATGAGCCACTCCTCGATGGTGGCCGAGAGGCCCCGCTTGAGGAGGATGGGCTTGGTGGTGCGCTTGCCCAGCTTTTTCAGCAGGTCGAAGTTCTGCATGTTCCGGGCGCCCACCTGGATCACGTCCACGCACTCCTCAAAGAGCTCCACGTACTCGGTGCCCATGATCTCGGTGACGATGGGCAGGCCGGTGGCCTCCTTGGCTTTCTGGAGGAGGTTCAGGCCCTCGCACTCCAGCCCCTGGAAGGAGTAGGGGGAGGTCCGGGGCTTGAAGGCCCCGCCCCGCAGGGCGCAGGCTCCGCTCTCCCGGACGGCCTGGGCCACGGCGGTGATCTGCGCCTCGCTCTCCACCGAGCAGGGCCCGGCGATGACGGCCAGCTTCTTCCCGCCGATCAGCGCCCCGCCGCCCAGGTCGATGACGCTGTCGTCCGGGTGGAACTTGCGGTTGGCCTTCTTGTAGGGCTCGGTGACCCGCATGACCTTCTCCACGCCGGGCAGCTGCTCCAGCAGCTCCTGGTCGATGCCCGCGGCGTTGCCCTCGGCCCCCAGCACGGTGGTCTCGGAGCCCTTGGAGATGTTGACCTGCACGCCCCCCGCCTTCATGGCCTGGATGGCCTCCTGGAGCTGCTCGGGGGTGAAGTTGGGTTTCATGATAACGACCATAAAAACGTCCTTCCTTTCTCTGGATAAAAAAACCGCGGCCGCCCCACTGGGCTGCCGCGGTTTCAAGTTCCTTCTCTCCCCCGCGTTCCGGTGCGGGGGGGCGGGACTTCCATGCTGACAGGCCGGTTATGGGCAGGCAAAGGGACCGCTCATAAAATAGCGGTAATAGCCGTATCCATAACCGTACATCCGGCGCATGGCAAGATCCCTCCTAGTTTGATTCTGCTCAAACTTTAGCACTTTTTGCCATTAAAGTCAAGCCCCAATTTTCGATTATTTCCGGGGCTCCTGGAACACGCCGGTGGAGAGGTAGCGCTCCCCGGTGTCGGGCAGGACGACGACGATCTTCTTGCCCTGGTACTCCGGCCGGCGGGAGAGCGCCTGCGCCGCGGCGGCCGCCGCGCCCGAGGAGATGCCCACCAAAAGGCCCTCCTTCCGGGCCAGGGCGCGCACCATGGCCATGGCGTCCTCCCCCTTGACGGTGAGGACCTCGTCCACCACGCCGGTGTCCAGCACGCCGGGGACAAAGCCCGCGCCGATGCCCTGGATCTTGTGGGGACCGGCCTTTCCACCCGACAGGACAGGGGACTCGGCGGGCTCCACCGCCACCACCTTCACGGCGGGATTCTGCTCCTTCAGGTAGCGGCCCGCGCCGGTGATGGTGCCGCCGGAGCCCACCCCGGCCACCAGGACCTCCACGGTGCCGTCGGTGTCGGCCCAGATCTCGGGGCCGGTGGTCTCATAGTGGGCCCGGGCATTGGCCGGGTTGTTGAACTGGTCGGGCATCCAGGCGCCGGGGATCTCCTCCAGCAGCTCCTTGGCCCGGGCGATGGCGCCCCCCATTCCCTTGGCGCCCTCGGTGAGGACCAGCTCGGCCCCCAGGGCGGAGAGCAGGCTGCGCCGCTCCTGGCTCATGGTCTCGGGCATGGTGAGGATCACCCGGTAGCCACGCACCGAGGCCACGTAGCTCAGGCCCACGCCGGTGTTGCCGCTGGTGGGCTCCACAATGACGCCCCCCGGCTGGAGCAGGCCCTTCTCCTCCGCGTCCCGGATCATATACCAGGCCGCCCGGTCCTTGGCGGACGAGAGCGGATTGAAGCACTCCAGCTTGGCCAGGATACCGCAGCCGGGGGCCACGCGCTCCAGGCGCAGCAGCGGGGTTGCGCCGATCAGATCGGTCAGCTGTTGGGCGATGTTCATAAGAAGGACCTCCTCGGTTGAAAGTTGGGTACAGTATACCATCATTTCCCTAGTATTTCAATAGGTATTTCAAGTAATTTTTTCCCAACAGAAAAACCCCGGCAGCAGAGCAAATGCTCCGCTGCCGGGGTCGAGGGTCCATGTACGGTCTGAGCTTTAAAACACGGGCACCACCGCGCCGCCGTAGGTCTCCTCCATGAAGGTCTTGACCTCGTCGCTGCACAGGGCCTGGGCCAGCGCCTGGATGGCGGGAGAGTTCTCGTTGCCCTCCTTGACGGCCAGCACGTTCACATAGGCGGTGGCCGCCTCGCCGTCGGCGGCCTCCACGGCCAGGGCGTCGGCCACCTTCAGGCCCGCGTCAATGGCGTAGTTGCCGTTGATGACGGCCAGGTCCACGTCGGCCAGACGGCTGGGCAGCTGGCTGGCCTCCAGCTCCACGATCTCCAGGTTCTTGGGGTTCTCGGCGATGTCGGCCTTGGTGGCGGTGAGGCCGGCGTCCTCCTTCAGGGTGATGAGCCCCTCCTGCTCCAGCAGCAGCAGGGCGCGGCCCTCGTTGGTGGCGTCGTTGGGCACGGCGATCTGGGCTCCGTCGGCCAGGGCGTCCAGAGAGTCGGTCTTGCCGGCGTACAGGCCGAAGGGCTCATAGTGGACCTCGGCCGCGCTCACCAGATGGGTGCCGTCGCTCTCGTTGAAGTCGTTCATGTAGGTGATGTGCTGGAAGTAGTTGGCGTCCAGCTCCCCGCTCTCCACGGCGGTGTTGGGGACGATGTAGTCGTTGAACTCCACGATCTCCAGGGTGACGCCCTGCTCGGCCAGGATGTCCTTCACCACCTCCAGGATCTCAGCGTGGGGGGCGGGAGAGGCGCCCACCTTGATGGTGGTGCCCTCCAGGGAGGAGGAGGCAGCGGGGGCGGGATCTCCGGAGGGGGCGGCAGAGCCGGCGGGCTGGGAGGAAGTGCCGGAGCAGCCGGCGAGCAGGCCCAGGGTGAGGGCACCGGCCAGGAACACAGAGGCAGTCTTTTTCATGGTTTCATTCTCCTTTTCTGATATGGAATGTGAGCTGCAACCCAAATCAGGGCACAAAAAAACGCCCTTGAATCCAATTCAAGGACGAGAGCTTTCCGCTTCGTGGTACCACCTTGCTTCACCTCTGCCTCACGGCAGAAGCCTTATGGAGTACAGTCATACTCCTGCGCGCTGACGGGCGCACCCGTCGCAGCCTGTGCACCGTCCGGTACAGTCAGCTACGCCGCTCCGAGACCATCTTCACCAAAGCCTTCCGTACCCGTTCCCACCATGCCGGGCTCTCTGTGCCGTATCTCTCTGGCTACTCTTCTCTTCCTCGCGTTTGAGGGGCGTTATTCAGTTCCGCTTGGGTTGCACTTAGTATAGACCCTTGCCCCCACGCCGTCAAGCCGCCATTTTAGACAAAAAAGAGAGACGGGCAAGCCGTTTTTTTGCCCGTCTCTCGATCTGGTTACATGGCGCCGGGGATACGGCGCTCCTTCTGGACCTTCTTTTTCTGCTCCTTCCGGGACTTCTTCCGGTCCTGGCCGCGCACCCGCTTGTCCATGCGCACGGCGGCCCGGGTACCCACCGACTGGAAAATCTGCACCAGGATGACCAGCACCACCACGGAGACCCACAGGATGATGGTCATGCGGCGCTGATAGCCCAGGTTGAGGGCCATGGCGCCCAGTCCGCCGCCGCCGATGGCGCCCGCCATGGCGCCGTAGCTGAGGATGGTGATGAAGGCGGTGGTAAAGCCGGAGATGAGGGAGGGCCGGCTCTCGGGCAGGATCACCTTGGTGATGATCTGGAAGGGCGAGCAGCCCATGGACTCGGCCGCCTCAATGACGCCGCCGTCCACCTCCCGCAGGGAGGACTCCACCAGCCGGGCCACAAAGGGGAAGGCGGCCACGACCAGGGGCACGATGGTGGCCACGGTGCCGATGGAGGTACCCAGGATGAGCCGGGACAGGGGGATGACCACCACCATCAGGATGAGGAAGGGCACCGAGCGCAGGATGTTGATGACAAAGTTGAGCACCGTCATCACGGGTCTGGGCAGGGGACGCACGCCCCCCGGCTCTCCCACCACGGCGATGACGCCCAGGGGCAGGCCGATGAGGTAGGCGAAGAAGGTGGAGATCACGGTCAGATACATGGTCTCCCAGATGGCGAAGAGAAGCCCGTCCTTGCTCAGCTCCAGCAGGCGGACCACCTCGGGATTTTGCAGCAGATCAGCCATGGTAATCACGCACCTCCTCCATGGTCACATAGGGCTGGCCCTTGATGTAGGCGATGGCCTTGGCGGCCTCGGCCTCGTTCTCGGGCAGGCCGATGAGCATGGTGCCGAAGGCCTGTCCGTTGATGTTCTTGGTGTCGGCGCCCAGGATGTTGACCTTCACGCCGCAGTCGATGGCCAGGGAGGCGATGAGGGGCTCGTAGGAGGAGCCGCCGTTGAAAGCGATGCGCACCACCCGGGCGGTCTTGACCGGGTCCAGAATGACCCCGTCGGGGTAGACCAGCTTCCGGCCGGCCTCGGTCTTGGGGTTGGAGAAGACCTCCTCCACCGTGCCGGTCTCCATGACCTTTCCGTGGTCCAGAATGGCCACGTGGGAGCAGATCTCCTCCACCACCGCCATCTCATGGGTGATGACGATGACCGTGATGCCCAGGCGCTTGTTGATGTCCTGGATCAGGCGCAGGATGCTCCGGGTGGTGGTGGGGTCCAGGGCGGAGGTGGCCTCGTCGCACAGGAGCACCTTGGGGTCGCTGGCCAGGGCACGGGCGATGGCGATGCGCTGCTTCTGTCCGCCGGAGAGCTGCACCGGGTAGGCGTCGGCCTTGTCGGGCAGGCCCACCAGCTCCAGAAGCTCCATGGCCCGCTTCTTGGCCTGGGCGGCGGGCACCCCCGCGATCTCCATGGGGAAGCAGATGTTGCTCAGGCAGGTGCGCTGCATGAGCAGGTTGAACTGCTGAAAAATCATGCTGATGCTCCGCCGCTTCTGCCGCAGGGCCTTGGGGGAAAGGGCGGTCATGTCCTCCCCGTCGATGAGCACATTGCCCTCGGTGGGGCGCTCCAGCAGGTTGATGCACCGCACCAGGGTGGACTTGCCCGCGCCGCTCATGCCGATGATGCCGTAGATGGCCCCGTCGCGGATGGTGATATCCACGTGGTCCAGCGCGGTGAAGGTCCCCTCCTCGGTGGGAAAGATCTTGGTCAGTCCTTTTAATTCGATCACGCTGTGATTCTCCTTTGTAAACCGTCTCAAAGGGATCGCTGGGCCGGTCCAACGACCGGTCATACGGAGTTTATTGTATGACAGATCCCCCTCCCTGTCAAGGCGCGGGGGCTATCCCCCAAAACACACCCGCACCGCCCAGGCCGCGGCGGTAAATCCGGCCAGGTCGGCGCACAGGGCGGCCGGGACGGCGTACCGGGTCTTGACGATCCCCGCCGCGCCGAAATACACCGCGATGGTATAGAAGGTGGTCTCGGTGGACCCCAGCATGACGGCGGCGGTGCGCCCGATGGTGGAGTCCGGCCCATAGGTGGAGATGAGCTCCGCCCCCACTCCCAGGGCGGCCGAGCCGCTCACCGGTCGGATGAGGAGCAGTCCCACCGTCTCGGGCGGAATGCCCAGCCAGCCCAGCACCGGGGCCAGGGCCTGGGCGGCCAGTTCCAGCGCACCCGAGGCCCGCAGCATGTAGACCGCCGTCAGAAGGGCCACCAGCGCCGGGACGATCTTGATGAGCACGCCCAGTCCCTCGGCCGCGCCGGTGATCAGGGCGTCGTAGACGTCCACCTTCCGCACCAGGCCCCACAGGGCCACCCCCAGCAGGAGGAAGGGCACCAGCATGGTCAGCGCCAGTTCCATCCGACTCGCCTCCTTTGGAGCCGTCCGGCCCCCTCCTCTGCCGGCCAGAGCCGCCCCATCACCTTGGCCGCCAGGATGCCCACCGTCACCGAGAGGGCCGAAGCCAGCCACACGGCGGGCAGGATGTCAAAGGGGGCGGCACACCCGGCCGCGGCGCGCACGCTGGCCACCGTGGTGGGGATGAGCTGGATGGAGGCCGTGTTGCACACCACCAGCATGCACAGGGAGTCGGAGGCCACCCCGGGGGTGCGCCGGCTCATCCGGCGGGCGGCCTGGATGCCCAGGGGGGTGGCCGCGTTGCCCAGTCCCAGCAGATTGGCCGAGACATTGGCCGAGATGCTGTCCATCACCTCCCGGTCCCGGGCAAAGTCCGGATAGAGCCGCTTGAGGAGCGGACGCAGCAGCCGGGAGAGCCCCTGAGACAGCCCCGAACGGCGCATGACCTCCATCACGCCCATCCACAGGCAGAGTACGCCCGCCATGGATAGACATAATTCGACCGCCGCCGCCGCGCCCTCCATGGCGGCCGCCGCCACCTGGGGCCCCCGCCCGGTGAGAAGCCCGCAAAAAACCGCGCATCCGACCATCCCCGACCAGATAACCGACATTCCCATATATTCCTCTTCTTTCCATTTAAAAATATTTGTACTACTATATGCGGGGAAAGCCGGAAAATATGCCTTATTTTTTAAACGTTTGGTTCAAAATATGGACTTTTTTATACTACATTTTTTAAAATACAATTTATTCCAATTTTGCGACATTAGTCGAAACTTTACGATTGAAATTTCCAAAATGGAATTGACATAGCAATACAAAGTGTTATAATAATGTCAGTTTCTAGATAAAGATAGGAAAACATGGAAGCCGCAAGAAAGGACGTATCGCTATGAAATCTACCGGCATTGTCAGAAAGGTCGATGAACTCGGCCGAATTGTACTTCCCATCGAGCTCCGTCGTACTCTGGATATCGCCGAAAAGGACTCTTTGGAGATCTATGTAGATGGAGCCTCCATCGTCCTGAAAAAGTACCAGCCCGCCTGTATTTTCTGCGATGATGCCAAGGATGTCATCAACTTCCGCGGCAAGAACATCTGCCCCAATTGCCTCAAGGAACTCCAGAATAAATAAAGAACCCAACGAAAAAACCCGGCCGTTCCCATGGAACCGCCGAGGCTTTTTGCGCCTCTCCGCCCCGGAGCCGTCCGGTGCGGAGAGGCGTTTATACGTTCTGTATAAATTTGTATGCAATTGGCAGGGTACCTTCACCCCCTGTTTTCCCAGAAAATTACTTTCACAGTTTACTCAGTCAGAAAGAGATTTTCCAGTTTTTCCGACCGCCCGGTCGTAGAGCTCATTGCGGGAAAGGCCCAGCTCCTTGGCCGCCTGCCGCACCGCGTCCCGCAGGGAATGCCCCGCATCCCGCAGGTGTTCCACCCGCTCCAGGCCCTGTTCCAGGGTGGGGATGTCCTCTTTCTGTGCACAGGCCCCCTCCAAAACCAGCACGAACTCCCCCTTGGGCGGGTTGTCCCGGTACCACTCCAGGGCCTCCCCCACGGTGGTGCGCCGGACCTCCTCGTGGAGCTTGGTCAGCTCCCGGCACAGGCTCAGCCGCCGCTCCCCGCCGAAGTAGGTCTGGAAGTCCTCCAGGGTGGAGAGGAGCTTGTGGGGGGCCTCATAGAAGATCATGGTGCGCATTTCCCCCCGCAGGGACTCCAAATGAGCCCGCCGGTTCTTCTTGTTCATGGCCAAAAAGCCCTCGAAGGTAAAGCGTCCGGTGGGCAGGCCGGACACCGACAGGGCGGTCACCAGGGCGCAGGGACCGGGGATGGCCACTACCTCCACCCCGTTGGCGGCGCACAGGGCCACCAGCTCCTCGCCCGGGTCACTCACCGCCGGGGTGCCCGCGTCGGTGACCAGGGCGCAGCTCTCCCCGGCCAGCAGCCGCTGGAGCACCGCCTGGCCCCCGGCCTCGGTGTTGTGGCGGTAATAGCTCACCATGGGCTTGCGGATGCCCAGATGGTTGAGGAGCTTGATGGATACCCGGGTATCCTCGGCGGCGATGAAGTCCACCTCTTCCAGCGTGTCCGCCATGCGCCGGGAGATGTCCCCCAGGTTGCCGATGGGGGTGGGGACTAAGTATAAAATTCCAGCCATATGCACTTCTCCATTCCCATGTATCATTCGCCTCCCCGGTGCAGCAGGCGCGCCGGGAGGATCTCCAGCCCTGTTTTCGCCCCCTTGACCCCCTCGGCCAGCACCGCGGAGGGCGGGTGGGCGGCGTCGTGCTGGATGAGGCGCAGGCGCTTGGGCTCCAGCCCCGCCCGGCGCAGCTCGGTGAGCACCTCCACCAGGCGCTCGGGCCGGTGGACCAGGGCGAACCGGCCCCGGGGGCGCAGGAGCGCCGCCGCCGCGCGGCACAGCTCCGGGAGGGTGCAGTGCTCCTCCATCCGCGCCCCTCCCCCGCTCTTCCCGCTTCCCAGGGCAAAGTAGGGGGGATTGGAGATCACCAGGTCCCAGCTCCCCGGGGGGAAGCCGCTCTCCCGCAGGTCCCCGGCGCGGATCTCCCCCGCCAGGCCGTTGCGCGCCAGATTCTCCCGGGCGGCCCGGGCGGCCGCCTCCTCCAACTCCACCCCGGCCAGGGTCAGCCCATCGGCCCGGGCGGAGAGCAGCAGCAGGAGCACCCCGCCCCCGCAGCCCAGATCGCACACCCGCCACCCGGGCTTCACCGTGGCAAACTCCCCCAGCTCCAGGCTGTCCCGGCCCAGGGGAAAACACGCGGGGTCCCGGTCATAGCGGTAGGGCCCCAGCTGCTCCATGCGCTCACGCTCTTCCACGCAGCACCTCCGCGAGATGCTTCATCACCCGGCCGGTGATGCCCCAGATGGCCCGGCCCTCCCAGGTGTAGATGGGCACCTCCACCCGGGCACCCTTCCAGTCATAGCCCTGGGGAAAGCCGATCTGTGCATAGGGGAAGTCCTCCCCCACCTGGGGCACCAGGGGGTAGGAGGGGCACAGGGGCTCCTCCTCCAGAAAATAGGAGAGCGGTACCAGAAAGGTCTCGGCCACCTCGGCCGCCTGGGGCCGCAGGCGGGCCAGCCAGGCGGGGTCGATCCGGCCCAAAATCGGGTGCATCAGAAAGCCGCTCTGGTGGAGGACCTTGTCCAGGGGAGCCAGGACCTCAATCCCCTCCACGGGGATGCCCAGCTCCTCCCAGGTCTCCCGCAGGGCGCAGGTCTCGGGCTCCTCCCCCGGCTCCATCCGCCCGCCCGGGAAGCAGACCTCCCCCGGCTGGCGGCGCAGGGTGGCCGCCCGTACCTCAAAGAGGACCTGGAGTCCCTCCGGAGTCTCCACCAGCGGGACCAGCACCGCATACTCCCCGGTCACGTCCTGAAACCCGGCGCGCCGGGGGGCCATCCGGGATCGGATCTCTTCCAGGGTCATGGCTCCTCCGCCAGGGCGGCGATGCGCCGGTTGAGGGCCTCGTAGAACCGCCCCACGTGGATGCCGTCCACCATCCGGTGGTTCAGGTCCAGGGCCAGGGAGAGGCGCAGCCGCCCGTCGTGCTGCTTCTCATACCGGCCCCAGGCCACCCGGGGGATGCAGTCGCTGGGGTCGAACCGGCGGTCGTGGGTGACCGAGGTCATGGGGAGCCAGGGCTCACTGCTGAATTCGATGCGCTGGTCGCTGTCCCAGGGTCCCTCATGGTCCACAAAGGAGGTCTGGGCGTAGCTTTTCTCCCGGGCGGCCTGGCAGAAGGCGGCCATGTCATCTCCGGCCTCCAGGTCGGTGATGTGGAAGAGCTCCTCCCCCGGACGCATGTCGGTGAAGCTGGGGACCTGGTGGTCGTGGAGGATGATGGTGCCGTTGCGATCCCGGTAGCGGAAGTTCTCCACCTCATCCATGGACTTGGTCACCAGGAAGATGAGGGAGTAGTAAAAGGACAGGCCGTGCCGCTTGGTGTAGGCCTTCAGCTCGGTGACGTCCACCGGGAAGCTCATGGCGTAGAAGGGCCACTCCTCGCCCTGATAGTGCTCATAAATCTCCCGCCGGGGCCAGTGTTCCAGATCAATGATCTTCATGCTTGGTTTCCTCCTTCGTGGGTCTGACTCTCATAGAGGCGCAGCCAGCCGCCCTTCAGGGCGTACTGGGGGATGCCCTGTTCCAGGCGCAGGGTGCCGGGGGGCGCTTCCGCCCCGCCGTGGATGACCTCTCCCCGCACCACGGTCAGGGTCTCCTCCCCCAGGCGCAGGAAGCTCCCGTACCCGGCGAAGGCCCGGACGATGCGGTCCACCCGCTCCAGGCTGTCCCAGGGGGTGAAGGTCATCTCCTCCTCCGTGGGCTCCTTCCAGTACTCTCCCTCTCCCTGGGGCACAGCCTTCTCCCACAGCTGGTCAAAGGACTGTACCACCTGGGCGGCCAGCCGGGGAGCCAGGGCGCGGATGGTCTCGGTCATGGTCTCCAGGGTGTCCTGCCCGGTGACGGGAAAGGGTTCCTGGAGCAGGATGTCCCCGGTGTCCAGCCCGGCGGCCACCTTGTGGATGGTCACGCCGCTCTCGCTCAGCCCCCGCAGGATGGTGCAGGGCATGGGCCAGGGGCCCCGCCCCAGGGGGAGCAGGGCCGGGTGGACATTGGCGCAGCGCAGGGGGGTGTCCACCGGGATGCGGTAGATATACCCGGCGGAGAAGAGGGCCTCACAGCCTGCCTCCCAGAGGGCGTTCAGGTCGGCGGAGGTCACCCGGGCGTCGGTCCAGGGGATGCCCCGGGCCTCGGCAAAGCCGGTGACCTGGCGGTTGAATTCGTAGACGTTGTCGGTGGGGTAGGTGAACACCCGCATGACCTCACACCCGGCCGCCTCCAGGGCTTCCAGGCAGGGATAGAGCAGGTCAAACCCCGCATAGGCAATTTTCATGGGTTCCTCCCGTTTCGGATACAAGAAACCGCGTCCATTCGGACGCGGCCAGCGTGTCGAACACGTTCGACACGCTTCTCAAAAATGCAGGCATTTTTTCGAGGGGATGCAGGCCGCTGCGCGCACTCGCTAACGCTCGCACACTTGCAGCCTGAGAGGTGTGTTTTCCGACGTACACGCCGCCGGAAAACACTCTTTGACTTGATTCTGCCGTCTGCGGACGGCAGAACTCTGCGAGGCTCTTACCGCATAAGCCGCAGGAATACACGTTATCAACAGACTGACCGCGCCCAAATGGACGCGGTCTCTCTGTGAATGGTCTTTACAGGATCACCAGACCGTATTTTTTCCGCATCTGCTCCAAAAATGCATCCTCCAGCTCCTCGGTGCCGTCCCAGAAGGCCCGGCCCTGGAAGGCACGCAGGGCCCCCTCCAGCAGCTCCGGCACGTCGGTGGTGATGCACAGGGCGTCCTTGACCACATACTGGTTCTCGGCAAAGAGGGCCACGTCGTCCTCCTCCAGAATCTCGATCTTCAGCGCGCCCTGGGGGCAGTTCTCCTCGGCCTCCACGATGTCCTCCATCAGGTCGCTGGTGCACTCGATGGTCTCCCCCACGTCCACGTCGGGGGTGATGAAGCGGGCCTCGGTCTCGCTGGCGCAGGGGATCACGTCGGGGTCGTGCTCCACCGCGGGCAGGGCGGCAAAGTCCACCGCCGCCACGGCCGCCTTCAGCGCGGCGATGTGCTCCGGCGTGGTGCCGCAGCAGCCGCCGAAGATGCGCACCCCCGCCTCGGCCATGGCCTTGGCGTAGGAGGCAAACTCCTCCGGCGGGCAGTCGTAGACCGTGCGGCCATCCTCCATATGGGGCAGGCCCGCGTTGGGCTTGGCGATCAGGGGCACCTGGGCGTAGGGGGTGAGGCGGCGCAGCTGCTCCAGCATCCCGTCCGGGCCGGAGGAGCAGTTCAGGCCGAAGGCGCTCACGCCCATGCCCTGCATCACGATGAGGGCGGCCAGCACGTCGGTGCCCGACAGGGTGCGCCCGTTCTCGTCACAGGTGAAGGTGACGAACACCGGCTTATCCGACACGCTCCGGATGGCCAGGACGGCCGCCCGGGCCTCGGGCATGGTCATGGTGGTCTCCACCACGAAGAGGTCCACCCCGGCCAGCTCCAGGGCCAGGGCCTGCTCGGTGTAGACGGCCACCAGCATCTCAAAGGTGTAGTCCCCAAAGGGCTCGATGAATTTTCCGGTGGGGGCCATGTCGCCGCCCACCAGGGCCTTTCCGCCGGCGGCCTGCCGGGAGAGGGCCACCAGGCGGCGGTTGTACTCGTCCACCTTGCCGCTCAGTCCGTGCTCCTCCAGCTTGACGGCGTTTGCCCCAAAGGTGGGCGCCAGGATCACGTTGGACCCCGCCGCCACATACTCCCGCTGGAGCTCCACCAGTACCTCGGGGTGCTCCAGTACCCACTGCTCCGTACAGGCGCCGGCGGGCATCCCGCGCTTCAACAGCTCGCTGCCCGTTGCGCCGTCCAACAAAAGGGGCAGGGATAAGGGAATGTTGTCCATGAAATAAATTCCTCCTCACAGATAGGCGTCTTCCCGCGCCGGGGCGGGAAGGCGATAGGCTGCTTTGATTCGCAGATAAGTATATACAAATCCCCGCTCAAAATCAAGCGCAACCTCTTGGGGGAAGGGTGTCGAAGTGTTTCGACACTCTTCTCAAAAATGCAAGCATTCTTTCGAGGGGGATGCAGGCCGCTGCGTCGCACGCCCCTTTGGGGCGCACGCTTGCGGCCTGAGCAGAGTGTTTTCCGACGTACATGCCGCCGGAAAACACGATTTGACCCTCTTCCGCCGTCTGCGGACGGCGGAACTCTGCGAGGCTCTTGCAGCAAACACCGCAGAAATACACTTTATGGACAGACTAAGGCCGGAGTCCACAGAGGACTCCGGCCGATGAGCGTTATTCCTGGGCGCGCAGGCTGCCCTTGGCGCCGTGATAGATGGGTTTCCACTCCACCCGGCGGACCAGCGCGGCCACCGAGATGGGCACATAAGTAAACATGAAGATGGGGAAGGTGAACAGATAGAGCACCTTCTGGGCGGGTGCCACCTGGATCTTCTTCCACTCCGTGGCCGTGGTCACCACGCCGAAGAGGAACAGGCCCAGGTAGAAGTTGACCACCGCCATACCCAGGAAGCCCATCGTCTCGTCGATGACCAGCTTGGCCATATAGGTGGTCTCATTCAGGCAGGCCACCAGAACGATGGCGTTGAAGACGATGCCCAGCAGGGTCAGCAGCATGCCGGGGGCCACCGTCATGAGCATGTCATAGCAGGAGAAGCCCCGGCGTCCGCCCTTGAAGCAGTTCTTCAGCAGGCCCAGGCCGTACTTGAAGTCCACCTGGTAAAATCCCTTGGACCAGCGCAGGCGCTGATCCCAGGACTGCTTGAAGGTGACGGGCTGCTCGTCATAGATGACGGCGTCCTCACAGTAGCCGATGCGCTTGCCCTGGATGGCGCAGTTGACCGAGAACTCGATGTCCTCCGTCAGCAGGTGGAAGGGCCAGCCGCCGTTCTCCTCCACCAGCCGGGCGGAGACCAGGAAGCCGGTGCCCGACACGTGGCAGTTGGTGCCCAGCGCCATACGGGGACCGCTGAGGAAGCGGGCCTCCCGCAGGAACCACAGGCCGTAGCCCGCGGAGATCCAGTTGTCTCCGAAATTCTTGGAGTTGCGGTAGCTGGTCAGGGCGTCGTACTTGCCCGAGTCAAAGGTCCGGTTCATGGCGGGGACGAAATTGGGGTCCACGTGGTTGTCGGCGTCAAAGACGAAGAAGCCCTCGTACCCGGTGCGCCCCTCCGCCTTCAGGCGGTGGAACAGGTAGTCCATGGCGTAGCCCTTGCCCACCTGGACCTTGTTGAAGCGCTCGTAGACGACGGCGCCCGCCTTCCGGGAGACGGCGGCGGTGTCGTCGGTGCAGTTGTCGGCTACCACGTACACGTCCAGCAGCTCGGCCGGGTAGTTCTGTCTCTTGAGATCTTGAATCAGATCTGCTATGACATTGGACTCGTTGCGGGCACAGATGACCGCGGCGTACCGGTGCTGCCGCACCTCCTGCTCCAGCGCGCACCGCTTGCGGCGGGTCAGGCCGATCACCAGGTACACCAGCTGATAGAAATAGGCCAGCGTCAGAATCACCGCCAGCAGCAAATTGAAATCTCTGACAAATGAAAGCATATCCATTCCTCATATCCGTGGGATCGGAGATCCCGTTTCCTACAATCACTTCTTCGGGGTGTTATAATAGCACCTTCTGAAAATATTACAAGTGTTTTACACACTAATTAATAAATTGTTAAGAAACTTTTTTTATTTCATTCATATAAAAGGCCCGAATTGCATTTTAATTTCTTCGGTTTTCGTTACTTTCTACCCAGTTTTCCCGCCGAAAAAATGCACCCTCTTTTGTAAAAAAGAGGGTGCATTTCACACTTTTGTAACATTTCCCCGGGGGGATTACATCTTCTCGGGGGCGCTGACGCCGATCAGGTTCAGGCAGTTGGCGATGACCAGGCGCACCGTGTCGGCCAGCTTGAGCCGGGCGGAGAGCACCTCGGGGGCCTCGCCGCGGATGTAGCAGGCGTTGTAGAACCGGTGGAAGTCGCCGGCCAGGGAGAGCAGATAGCGGTTGATACGGCTGGGATCGTAGTCCCGCACCGCCAGGTGGATCTCCTCGGGCAGCTGGGCCAGGTTCTTGATGAGGGCCTTCTCCTCGGCAGTGGCGAAGACGGCGGCGTCCACCGCGGCGGCGGCTGGCACGCAGGAGCCCTCCTCGGCTAGGCGCCCCACCAGGGAGCAGATGCGGGCGTGGGCGTACTGGACATAGTACACCGGGTTCTCGCTGTCCTCCCGGACGGCCAGGTCCAGGTCGAAGTCCACCGGGCTGGTGGAGGAGCGGGAGTTGAAGAAGTAGCGGGCGGCATCCACGCTCACCTCGTCCAGCAGGTCGTGCAGGGCGATGGCCTTGCCCGAGCGCTTGGACATCCGGACGGGCTTGCCGTCCTGAAGGAGGTTGACCAGCTGCATGAGCACCACCACCAGGCGGTGGGAGCCGTCCAGGCCCAGGCCGTCCAGGGCGGCCTGGAGGCGGGCCACATGGCCGTGGTGGTCAGCGCCCCAGATGTTCACCGCCACGTCGAACTTGCGCTCCTCCAGCTTGTTGCGGTGGTAGGCGATGTCGGCGGCGAAGTAGGTGTAGAAGCCGTTGGCCCGGCGGAGCACGTCGTCCTTCAGGTCCAGCTTGTCCACCTGCTCCTGGGTCTTGCCCTCGGCCAGGAACTTCTTCTTGAGCAGTTCCGTGGTGTTGAGCCAGAGGGCCCCGTCCTTCTCATAGGTCCAGCCGTTGTCGGCCAGCATCTGCACGGTCTGGGCCACATAGCCGCTGTTGTGGAGGGTGGACTCAAAGAACCACTCGTCGTACTCAATCTGATAGCGGGACAGGTCGCTCTTCATCTTAGGGATGTTGACCGACAGGCCGTACTGGCTCATGGGCTCCAGCCACTGGGCCTCGTCGGCGTCCTTGAAGGCGTCCCCGTGCTGCTCATAGAAGCCCTGGGCCAGCTCCTTGATGTCGTCCCCGTGATAGCCGTTCTCGGGGAAGGGGAAGCCCTCCTCCCCCAGGAGGATCTGCATGTAGCGGGCGTGGATGGACTCGGCGAACTTGTGGATCTGGTTGCCCGCGTCGTTCACATAGAACTCCTTCCAGGTGTCAAAGCCCGCGCGCTGGAGGACGTTGGCCAGGGAGTCACCCAGCACGCCGCCCCGGGCGTTGCCCATGTGCATGGGACCGGTGGGGTTGGCGGAGACGAACTCCACCATGACCTTCTTGCCCCGGCCCTCGTCGCTCTTGCCGTACTCCATGCCCTCGGCCTCGATGTCGGAGAGCACGTCGCCGTACCACTTGGAGCCCATGAAGAAGTTCAGGAAGCCGGGGCCGGCGATCTCGGCCCGCTCAAAATAGCTCCCCTCCAGGTCCAGATGGTCCACGATGGCCTGGGCGATGGCCCGGGGGGCCATGTGCATGGCCTTGGCCCCCGCCATGGCGAAGGAGGAGGCATAGTCGCCGTTCTTCACATCCTTGGGGATCTCCACGGTGGCCTTTACTTCCACCCCGGCGGGCAGGATACCCTGGGCGGCGGCCTTCTCATAGGCCGCCTGGGTCAGTGCGGACACCTGTTCCCGGGCCGCTTGAATCATATTGGACATAGCTTATTCCCTCTCATCTGTATCAATTTCAATGGATCGACGGTGATCCCCACCGCCCGGCCTCACCGCCGGGCCTGGCGGATCTGGATATCAAAGGTATTGCGCCCGGCCAGGGCGTGGTCCAGCTCGATGTCATAGACGATGCGGATCTGGCCCCCCTGCTCGTCCAGGGCGGCGGAGAGCTCCCGGGTGTTGACCCCCATGGCCAGCGCGCCGTACGGGGTGTCATACATGGACAGATGCCGCCGTCCCAGCTCAAATACCATCTCGGAGTTCACGCCCCCCAGGCGCATCAGGGTGATGCGCTCGGGCTCGATCTGGAAGGTGGTCAGGGTCCCCTCCAGCCCGGTGACCTCGCTCTCCTGGTAGCTGAGGGTAAAATGTCCCTCGTCCTCCCGCTCCAGCCGGCCCTCGGTCACCAGCTCGATGACGTCGTCCTCCTGCTGCTCGTAGGACTGGGTTCCCTTGATGGAAATGATCACGTTGTTCTCGCTCATGGTCGGCCCTTCTCTTCTCAAAATGATCCGGGGCGGCTGCCCACGGCATGTCGCACTATTATACTATGGATAAAACCGACCTGTAAAGCCCCGAACCGGGTCAAAACTGCCCAATATCCACCTGTGCTACCTCTCCGGTCACATCCTGACGGAGAAAAATGGAGGCCAGCCGGGCGAAGTCCTCCACGCTGTCGCTGACAAAATAGCGGCTGCTCCCCTGCTCCCGCTGGGCCAGGGCGTCCTGGGCCTCCAGCTTGCGGGCCACCTCCCGGGCCCCCTCGGCCCCGGCGTTGATGAGCGTCACGTCCGGCCCCATATAGGCGGAGATGACCTCCTCCAGCAGGGGGTAGTGGGTGCAGCCCAGCACCAGGGTATCCACCCCGGCCTCCTTCATGGGGGACAGGTACTCCTCCACCACGGTCTCGATGACGATATCCCCCCGGTGGAAGCGCCCGTTTTCCACCAGCGGCACAAAGAGGGGGCATGCCTTGGACAGGATGCGCGCCCCCGGGTGGAGGGCGGAGATGTACCGCTCATAGGCCCCGCTGCGGATGGTGGCCTGGGTGCCGATGAGTCCGATGGCATCGCTCCGGGTGGCCCGGGCGGCGGCCCGGGCGGCGGGCTCCACCACGCCCATGACGGGGATGGGATTCTCGGCGGCCAGCAGGTCCAGCGCGGTGGTGGACACGGTGCCGCAGGCGATGACGATGGCCTTGAGGTCAAAGGTGCGCAGGAAGGCCACATCCTGCCGCGCATATTTGCGAATGGTCTCCTTGGAGCGGCTGCCGTAGGGCACCCGCCCGGTGTCTCCGAAATAGACGATATCCTCCCCGGGCAGCAGGCGCATCAGCTCCCGCACCGTGGTCAGGCCGCCCAGGCCCGAATCGAATACCCCAATGGGCTTCTGGTCCAAAACAGATCCCTCCCGGCCGCACACGGCCAACGGTATTTCGCCGGCCCGCCAGATGCGGCGGACCGGCGAGGTCATACTTTTTCTCTAATATCATATGCGAAAGGACCGGCCCTGACAAGTCTTTTTTTCATTTGTGTGAATTCCTGTCCCACCCGTTTGACAACCATCGCAAAAGCACTATAATATAATGACAAGAGCGGGTGCTCTCCCGCTCCACCACCGCACAGCGAGGAGGTTACTGACATGAAGCTGGAACTGACGACCAAGCAATTCCGCCGTCTGTTGGATATGGCCTATATCGGCAACTGGATCCTCAACTCTACCCGGGGCGACGACCGCTTCAAAGACTATGACGACGTGGAGAGCCTGCTCTTTGCCAAAGCCCGGGAAGAGGGAATGGGCATCCTGGCCGAGGACTGGAAGGGCGAAGTGGTCCCCTCCCGCGCCTTTGCCGAGGGCGGCATTCACGAGGCCATCATGGAATATGAAAACAACGTCTTTTTCGACATCCTGGCCGAGGATCTGGCCCGCCGGGATATGGACGACGTACCCATTGACGAGTCTAACTATGAGGAGCTCAACCGCCGGATCGACGCCTATATCGCCGAATTCGACCAGCACGGCACCGACAACATCCTGGTGGACAGCGACACGCTGCCCTAACCCCCATGGGTCTTTTTGCCCGACATGTCAAGAGCGGACGGAATCTTTCGATTCCGTCCGCTCTTTCTATCCATAAAAGTGTATTTCTGCTGCGAATGCCTCGCAGAGTTCCGCCGTCCGCAGACGGCGGAAGAGGGTCAAATCGTTTTTTCCGGCGGCGTGTACGTCGGAAAAAACACTGCTCAGGCCGCAAGTGTGTGGCCCTTCGGGCCATGCGCGCGGCGGCCTGCATCTCCTCTCAAAAATGCCTGCATTTTTGAGAAGTTTCCATTACAGTCCCTGCACGAAGCTCATGGGCACATAGGTCACGCCGTTCTGGGTGTAGGGGGCGGCGGAGAGCTCCACCTCCTGGCCATTCTTGACGGCCGTAGCGCTGCCCGCCTTGAGGGAGATCTTGTCGCTGCCCTTGGTCAGGGTGATGGCGCCGTCGGCGGCATTCCAGCCCACGGTATAGCCCTTGAACTGGGCGGCCTCCCGCAGGGCGGTGGTGGCCTCAAAGGTGACCGGGGTCTTGCCGCTGCTCAGGCCGTTGTTGTGGGTCACCACGGTGAGGAGCTCGGCATACAGGTGCTCGGCGTTGGCCATCTGCTCCTCCACCATCTCCTCGGCCAGCGCGGTCACATAGGCGTCGCCCTTGGCCTCGTCCTGGGCGTAGAGGGTCTTGGCCTGCTCGCCCGCCTGCTCCATCTCGGCCTGCATCATGGCCTCCTGGAGCGTCCAGTAGTCCTCCACGCCCTGGGTGTAGAGGGTCCGGTCGGTATCCGCCAGGCCGCAGATCTGCTTGAAGGTCCAGTAGACGGAGTTGTCAGTGTAGATGGCGCTGTCGGTCTTCCAGGCGTCGGCGGTATCGGTGATGCCGCTCAGCTCAGGCAGGAACACGGAGTGCTCCGCGCCGCCGGGGGCCACCCAGGTCACCGCCGCGCTCTGGGTGGGATAGTCGTCGTGGATCTGCACAATGTGGGTCTCGGGAGTGGTGGAGACGGCGATGGCCCGCATGCCCTCGTTGCCGGGCAGGTCGGCGTCATACTCGGTGCCCTCGTACCGGTTCCGGTAGATGCCCATGACGTCGTCCAGCGTCACCTTCTCGTCGGGGGTGTAGAAGAGATCATAGAAGGTATCGCTGTCGTACGCTCCCACGCTGGAGGGGGCCAGGACCTTGTGGCCGATCCAGGTCCGCATGTTGTTGCCGTCGCTCCGGGTCTCGTCGGTGATGGACTTGGCCAGATGATACTTGCCGTCCTCCTTCACCGCCAGGCCCAGCTCGTCGATGGTGGAGAAGAGCTCATCCGAGAAGATGTAGCCCTCGGTGGCCGCCGGATCCACCAGACCGATCATGAACTGGTTGCCGTAGACCGCCACCGCATCGGCGGGCATCTTCATGGCGGCATACTGGTGGCCGCCGTAGATCTCCACGATCCAGGCCTCGTTCTGGTCGGCGATCATGACGATGTTGCCCTCAGCGGAGCCGTACTCGTCCACGATCTTCAGCAGGTTCTCCACGCCCTCCTTGGCGGTGGCGGAACAGCAGGCCACCGCCGCGGGGAGGACGGCCTCCCGCAGGCCATTCTCCACATAGGGATCGGCCTCTTTCCACGCCGCGCAGGGGGAGGCGGAAACCGTACCGGTGACCGACACGCCCATCTCATTGCTGCACACCGCGGGATACACGCCGTCCCCGGCGGTGGAATAGTCGCTCATCATGGTGTACTGATAGGTGGTGGCGGGCAGAGGCATCTGGAAGCCGTTGATATCCTCCAGCACCCGGCCGGGCTGGTTCTCCACATGGGGGACCACCTTGTGGACCTTCTGATAATCCGAGGGGCTGATGTCCTCGCTGCGGGCAATGATGGTGGTGCCGTCGGCGCTGGCCTCTTTGCCGACATACAGGCCCGTGCAGGCCAGGGCGCTCACATTGCTCAGAGCTACGGTAGCCGCCAGGGCGGCGCTGAATACTTTTGCAGTCTTTTTCATGATCAGTTCCCTCTCTCAAATTCGCTTTGATGAATAAATTCTGAATGAGCTTGGATTTATTTTTGAATTTATTCACTTTATTCTTGATTTCGTGAATATTATTTCATATCCATCCCGATTTGTCAAGCCCAAATGTAAATATTTTTGCATAAAAAACCGCCACCCATTTGGGTGGCGGTTGTCTGCTTTTTGAAACCGGGCTCAGATCAGGTCCAGCTCCTCCAGCCAGGTCCACAGGGGGATGACCTCATCCTTCTCTCCGGGGGCGGTGGGGATGGCGGCCTGGGTGGGAACGGAATCCACCTTCCAGGCGCCATCCACCCGGCCCAGATAGCGCCCCGCCAGGGCCAGCGTGCCCTCGGCGTTCTGTCCGTCCCGCCGGGCGGTCAAGGTGAACTCCACCGGATTGGTCCCCTCCGCCTGGATGCGCAGGTCCAGCGCGGCGGAGGTCAGCTTCTCCCCGCTGCACTCGGCCCGCAGGGAGAAGGACACATCGGGCGCGCTCCCCAGCGCGGAGAGGGCATCCAGCAGGGAGCCCTCCTCCAGCAGGCCCAGCTCTCCGGCCCGCTTTCCGATCGTAAGGGTGGTCTGCTCCAGGGTGTAGACGGTGCGCTCCCCGCTGCGGGTGACCCGGAAGTTCTCATCTCCCAGGAGGGCCTGGAGCCACAGGCTGCTCTCCTGCAAGGCGGCCGCACCATAGCCGTAGCTGTACAGTCCATCGCTCTGGTAGAACGTGGTCAGCAGCGTTCCGATCGTGAGGGGCTCCCCCGCAACATCGGGCAGGGGGTCCCCCTCCAGGGCCACCCAGGTATCCTGATAGGCCTCGGGCAGGCTGCTGCGGAAGTAGAGGTTCCCCTCATCGGCGTCCATGCGCACCTCTAGCCGGGCGCCGCTGAGCTGCTGGAGCAGATCGGCCGCCTGGTCCGGCAGCTGGGAAAAGAGGGTCTCCTCCATGCCGCCGGCGTCCAGATCCAGGGTGATGGAGGCGTCCACGGCCCGTCCGTCTCCCCGGTAGAGCCCCTCTCCCGTCAGGGCGAGGGAGGCGGTGTCGTGCTTCTTCTCCCCGTAAAGGGTCCCCGAGAGCTGGAAGGAGGTTTCGCTCTCATACACCGTGTCCGCCTCATAGGCGGAAGCGGCCGCCAGCAGGGCGTTGAGATGGGTGAAATGGCTGTCCACCTCTTCCCGCAGGCTCTCCCAGTCGGTCAGATAGACCAGGCTCAGGTAGTCGTCCCACTCCACCTCCAGGCCCAGGGTCCGGGCGGCGGCGCGCACGGGAAGGTAGACCCGCCCGTCCTCTGCATAGGGCTCCCCTATCGCTTCCTCCAGCAGCTTCTCCCCCTGGTTCCAGCGCAGGACGGTATCCCCGGCGGCCAGGGTGACGGTGGTCCCGTCCTCCCACGCGGCGGTGAGGGTTCCCTTTTCATAGGATACTTTTGCCCCCGCCGCCTCATAGAATCCCCGGAAGGGGACCAGCGTGCGGCCGCTCACCGCCCGGGGCGCGCAGGAGCCAAAGTCCATCCAGGTCCCGTTCCAGTTGACGTTGATCCCGTCCGGGTAGGGCAGCCCCAGCTCTTCCCGCAGCTCGTCCAAATAGGAATCCTCGTCCCCCCACAGGGGCTCCCCGTAATAGTCGGTGTACCAGCCGTTCAGGTCGGTGTCATACTGGTCCACCAGCGCCCAGGCGTGGCTCTCGTAGGCGCCCCAGTAGCTCCACCACGCATCCTCGCTCCAGCCGGCGGCCTCCCGGCGCTGCTCCTCCGTCCAGGTGTTCCAGGGGCCGTACGCATCAAAAAGTGCCTGGCCATCCGCGCCCCCCTGGGCCTCGACCACCACCACGCCAGTCCCGCCCAGGGCATCCGTTACATCGGGCACGGCCACGGCGGCCGCCTGGGCGGGGACCATCCCCAGCAGCACAGCGGCGCTCAGACAAAGACTCAGCCTTCGTTTCAGGGTACTTCCCTTCCTTTCTCTATTCCGTCTGTGTTCCGGGGAGGGGCTCCTCCAAAAAGAGCCGCCGTGCTCCCTCCGCGCTGCGCAGCCGCCCGGCTGCCTTCCGCTGTTGGTTCCCCAAGGCCGAGATGAGGCCCCCCAGATTGGAGAGGGCCTGCGCGGTCCCCGCCTGGGCCTCCTTGATGCGGCTCTGCACATACCAGTCGGCGAACAGGCCGTCCATCCAGTAGTCGGCAAAGACCGCAAAGGAGCTCAGCTCCACCTGGGGCACATGGACCGCCTTCTGGAGGGCGGTCATCTGGCTGCGCAGCCGCTCCAGGGCATATCGGGCCGACCGGGCGGCGCGCTGGGCGTCATCCAGGTGGTCGTGCTTGGCCATGGTGCTCAGCAGTCCGCCCCCCAGCAGGTCCACCGTGCCCCAATTGCGGGCGTGGTCCAGGCTGCCGCTCATCCGGCGGATGGATTCCCGGGCCGACTGGGCGGCCGAGAGGGCCCGGCTCAGCTCCCGCTCCAGGTTGTACAGGGCGTTGCGCTCCCGCTCCAGGGTGCGCAGCCGCTCCCCCAATTCCCCCGGGTCCTCCCGCAGAAGGTCGGCCTTTTCCCTCAAAAGCTCTTCATAGCGCCGCTCCAGCCGCGTCCGCTCTTCCGCGGGACCGGCCAGGCGCTCCATCTCTTCCCGGGCCTCCTCCTGGACGCGCCGCTTCTCCTCGTAGCTCGCCCGCTCCCGCTCCAGGAGGGTGCGGCACTCCGCCCGGGCCTCCCGCCCCTGCCGGGTCAGGCGGGCGTGCAGGCCGGAGGGCCCCCAGCCCTCCAGCTCCTCCAGCTGACCGGAGAGCAGCAGGACATAGTCCCAGGCCCGTCTGCTCTCCTGCTCCAGGGCCTCATGGCGGCTTCGGGCCTCCTTCCAGGCGTCCTCCGCCCCCTGGGCCGCGGCGATCCCGGCCCGGGTGTCCGCCAGCTGCTGTTCCAGCTCCTGCCAGGTCTTCCCCATGGTCCTCCCTCCTTCCGTCCGGCGGGCCGCGCCCTCCTCTGTTCTCTTTCAGTATACGCCAGTCGACAACATCTGTCCATATCCACCCACTGGACGGACCGCTCTTTTGGGAGTAAAATGGGAGGTATCTCTTGACAAAGGAGTCTCTTATGGATACCATCACCTCTCTTTTGGCCCGGGAGCTGGGCCGGGATGAGGGCCACGTGGCCAACGTGGTCCAGCTCATCGACGAGGGAAACACCATCCCCTTCATCGCCCGCTACCGCAAGGAGCTCCACGGGGCCATGGACGATACCACCCTGCGCACCCTGGCCGACCGGCTCCAGTACCTGCGCAATCTGGACAAGCGCCGGGAGGAGGTCCGCGCCGCCATCGACGGCCAGGGCAAGCTGACCGAGGAGCTCTCGGCCGCCATCGACGCCGCCGCCACCCTGGCCGAGGTGGAGGACCTCTACCGCCCCTATAAGCAGAAGCGGCGCACCCGGGCCACCGTGGCCAAGGAGAAGGGGCTGGAGCCTCTGGCCCAGGCCCTGTTCGCCCTGGGCGGGGCCGTGGACCCCCGGGCTCTGGCGGAAGGGTATGTCAACCCGGAGAAGGGCGTGGAGACGGTGGACGACGCCCTCCAGGGGGCCAGCGACATCCTCGCCGAGGTCATCTCGGACGACGCCGCCCTGCGCAAGAGCCTGCGGGACCTGTACCTCCGCCGGGGGACGCTGGTCTCCCGCGCGGCGGAGAAGGAGCCGGAGGACAGCGTCTACCGGCTGTACTATGACTTCCGCGCCCCCGTGGGCAAGGTCCTGGGCCACCAGGTGCTGGCCATCAACCGGGGCGAGCGGGAGGACATCCTGAAGGCCGGGGTGGAGCTGGACGGCGAGACCGCCCGCATCGCGGTGCGCCGGGCGGTGGTGCCCGGCCGGGCGGCCATGGACTTTGTCCGCGCCGCGGCGGACGACGCCTGGGACCGGCTCCTCAAGCCCTCTCTGGAACGGGAGGTGCGCAATCTCCTCACCGAGCAGGCCAATGAGGGGGCCATCCACAACTTCGGCCTCAACCTCAAGCCCCTGCTCATGCAGCCCCCGGTGAAGGGCAAGGTCACCATGGGTCTGGACCCGGGCTACCGCAACGGCTGCAAGGTGGCCGTGGTGGACGGCACCGGCAAGGTGCTGGACACCGCTGTGGTCTATCCCACCTTCAGCGAGCGGAAGAAGCGGGAGGCCATGGACACCCTCAAAACCCTCATCCGGCGGCACGGGGTGGTCCACATCGCCATCGGCAACGGCACCGCCAGCCGGGAGACCGAGCTCATGACCGCCCAGATGCTCCAGGAGCTCCCCGCCGGGCAGGTGCGCTACATGGTGGTCAGCGAGGCGGGGGCCAGCGTCTACTCGGCCTCCCAGCTGGCCGCGGAGGAGTTCCCCGACTATGACGTGAATCTGCGCAGCGCCGTCTCCATCGCCCGGCGGCTCCAGGACCCCCTGGCCGAGCTGGTGAAGATCGACCCCAAGGCCATCGGCGTGGGCCAGTACCAGCACGATATGCCCCAGGCCCGGCTGGACGAGACCCTCCGGGGCGTGGTGGAGGACTGCGTCAACGCCGTGGGGGTGGACGTGAACACCGCGTCGGTCCCCCTCCTCACCCAGGTGGCCGGCCTCAACAGCACCACCGCCCGCAATGTGGTGAAATACCGGGAGGAGAACGGCCCCTTCACCGCCCGGCGGCAGCTGCTCAAGGTGCCCAAGCTGGGCCCCAAGGCCTTTGAACAGTGCGCCGGCTTCCTGCGGGTGCCCGAGAGCCAGAGCGTACTGGACCACACCGGCGTCCACCCCGAGAGCTACGCCGCCGCCCAGAAGCTGCTGGAGCTGTGCGGCTACACCCTCTCCGACGTGGCGGCCGGGACCCTCTCCCAGCTGAACGAGCGGCTGGATGCCTACGGCCGGGAGGAAGCCGCCGCGGCCTGCGGCGTGGGCCTGCCCACCCTGGAGGACCTGGTCAAGGAGCTCCTCAAGCCCGGCCGGGACCCCCGGGACGAGCTCCCGCCCCCCATCCTGCGCACCGACGTGATGGAGATGAAGGACCTGAAGCCCGGCATGGAGCTCACCGGCACGGTGCGCAACGTCATCGACTTCGGCGCCTTCGTGGACATCGGCGTCCACCAGGACGGCCTGGTCCACATCTCCCAGCTGGGGGTGGACCGCCGGGTCAAGCACCCCTCCGAGGTCCTCTCGGTGGGGGACGTGGTGACCGTCTGGGTCAAGGAGGTGGATGTGGCCAAGAAGCGCATCTCCCTGACCATGCGCCGGCCCAAATAACCGCCCCTTTGATCCCAAACCCGCTATTTCCCCGGAAAGGAGCCTTCCATGATCCTCACCTTTGACGAGACCGGCGCCATTCTGGACGAGCTGGCCGACAGTCTGCCCCCGGATTTTTACCGGGAACTCAACGGCGGCGTCTCCCTCCTGCCCGAGGAACTGCCCGACCCGGCATTTCCCGGGGAAGCCCTCTATATTTTAGGGGAATACTGCCACGACCAGATGGGGCGGTATATCAACCTCTATTACGGTTCCTTCGCCGCCCTGGCCCGGGCGGAGGGCTGGACGCAGGAGGACTGGGAGGAGGAGCTCTATACCACCCTCCTCCACGAGTTCACCCACCACCTGGAGGGTCTGGCCGGAGAAAACGGCCTGGACCGCAAGGACGCCGCCCTTCTGGAGGAACTGCGCGGTCAACTCTCCTGAATTCTCCGAAAACGCACAAAAGCGCCGTGACCAAACCGGTCACGGCGCTCTCTATTTGTATGAATTTGTATGAAACCGTTACAGCGCCAGATCCACGCCGAACTGCCGGGCCATATCCCGCAGGCCCTCCCCCACTTCTTCCCGCTCAAAGCCGCCTGCCTTCAGATCGGCGTCGGAGAAGCGGTTCAGGTGGACATAGAAGTCCACCGCGATCTCCAGATAGCGCAGATCGGAGGGGTCTGCCTCCTCATAGAGCAGATCCTCCGCCTCGTTGAGGCGGTTTTCCTTGAGCAGCTGATCCAGGGCAAACCACAGGCCGTCCGCCTTGGCGTCGGCCTCCAGTCCGCTGGGGGTGTAGTCGGTCCCGGTCTTGCGCAGGACCAGGTGTGCGATGGTAGTGGCCAGCGCATCGGTGGAGCGCACCAGATAATCGTCCTTCAGCATCCTTATGCTCCTCTCTTGAAATTATCTTAAAAAGATACTTGACTTTTATTTTCGTATATGGTATCTTACTAAGAGTCAAGAACATTTGTTCTTTCCAGCTATGAAAAAACGCCCCGCCGATTGGCAGGACGCTTTTGGTGGAGGAGGGTGGATTCGAACCACCGAAGCTAACGCAACAGATTTACAGTCTGCCCCCTTTGGCCACTCGGGAACTCCTCCATATGAACTTTTCAGCCCCTCATTAGGACGGTGGAGCTGGTGGACGGACTCGAACCCCCGACCGGTTGATTACAAATCAACTGCTCTACCAACTGAGCTACACCAGCAAATCAGCTCGTCCACAACGATGCTTAGTTTACCAGACGAATCCCGATTTGTCAACAGTCTTTTTCAAATTTTTTAAAATTTTTTTCACACAGGGAAAGGAGGGGGTTTTATGCCCGTCCCCATCCGGCTCGACCCACTGCGGGACCTGCAGCGCCAGCCCCCTGCGGACTGGTGCCGCCGGTGCGGCGCGGAGCTCTACGGCGAGGAGCGGGAGCTCTGTCCCGCCTGCCGACCCCAAAAGGAGGAATGGATATGGGAGAACCCCGTTACCGCCGGGGCCGGGCCTTTGCGTCCGATATGGCGGTCTACACCCGCACCATCAGCTCGGACAACGGTGCGGAGCACCAGCGCCTCAAGCGGAATCTGATCCGGGCCCTTCAGGAGGAGGTCACCCCCCTCCAGCGGAAATACCTTCTTCTTTATTATAGTGAGGGGCTCAATATGCGGGAGATCGCCGACCGCTTCGGCGTAGAGCGCTCCACCGTCTCCCGCACCATCCACCGGGGGGAGGAGCGCCTGCGCCGGTGCCTGCGCTACGGGGCGGCCGCCCTGCTGGCCCGGAGCGGGTGATTGCCCCAGCCCCCGGTCTGTGTTACAATCAGAGGGAACACCGTCTATCTCAGGAATGCACAGGAGGAATCCCCATGTCCTATCAAGCCGTACTCTTTGACTTTGACTTTACCCTGGCCGACGCCTCGGAGGCCATCGTGGCCGGATTTGAGCACGCCTTCCGGCAGATGGGCCATCCCGCCCCCGATCCTGCCGCGGTCCGGCGCACCATCGGCCTGGTGCTGGAGGACGCCTACACCCAGCTCACCGGTCAGGCCGATCCCGAGGCCCGGGCCCGGTTCCGCGCCCTTTTCTCCGAGGTGGCCGTCCCCATGCAGATCAAGGTGACCCGGATGTTCCCCGGCGCCGCCGAGCTGCTGCGCGCCCTGCACGAGGCCCACATCCCCGCCGCCATCGTCAGCACCAAGCGCGCCTCCACCCTGCGGGAGGTGCTGGGCGCGCGGGAGCTGCTCCCCCTGCTGGCCTCCATTACCGGCGGCGAGGACGTCACCCATCACAAGCCCCACCCCGAGGGACTTCTCAACGCCATCGCCGCTCTGGGACTCACCCCTGGTGAGGTCCTCTACTGCGGCGACACCGTCATCGACGCCGAGGCCGCCCAGCGCGCCGGCGCCCCCTTCTGCGCCGTTCTCAACGGCACCACCCCCGCCGATGCCTTCGGCGCCTTCCCCAGCGTCCACATCGCTCCCGACCTGGTGGAGCTGCGGCAGTGGCTGGGGCTCTGATCCCTTCGTCCACAGTGCACAACACAGAGGCCCCGATCCGGCGGGCCTCTGTGTTTTTTTGCATACGGCGGACATTTCGACGACAAACCACCCAGTTTTGTCTTTCTATCAAATACACCTCCCCCTTTTTCTTTACAAACTCTTTACTGATGTTTGCAGGACTCCTTTACAAAAAATCCGTTATACTGACAGCGTCCTGAAAAAAGGAAACAAAACGTTAGATTGTTTGGATAGGAGATCGAAGAACATGAATAAACTCTTTTCTCTTGCTTTGACCGGCGCTCTTTCCATTGGCCTGCTGGCTGGATGCTCCTCCGGCACTGCCACCACCCCCGCTCCCGACGGCGAGAGCAGCGCCGCTCCTTCCGCTGAGCAGACCACCACCCTCTCCGGTGTGGTGAACACCGACGGCTCCACCTCCATGGAGAGCGTCATGGGCGCTCTGGGCGAGGCCTTCATGGAGCTCAACCCCGACGTGACCGTGGGTTACAGCGGCACCGGCTCCAGCGCCGGCATCACCGCCGCTCTGGACGGCACCGCCGACATCGGTCTGGCCAGCCGTGACCTGAAGGATTCCGAGACCGGCGTCGAGGCCATCACCGTGGCCAAGGACGGCATCGCCATCATCGTCAACCCCCAGAACCCCGTTTCCGACCTGTCCATCGAGCAGATCGCTCAGCTCTTCACCGGTGAGATCACCAACTGGTCCGAGGTGGGCGGCAACGACGGCACCGTGGTGCCCATCGGCCGTGAGGCCGGCTCCGGCACCCGCGACGGCTTCGAGTCCATCACCGGCACCGAGGACGCCTGCAAGTACACCAACGAGCTGACCTCCACCGGCGAGGTGATCGCCAACGTGGCCTCCAACCCCAACGCCATCGGCTATGCCTCCCTCTCCGCTGTGGATGACACCATCAAGGCCATCACTGTGGGCGGCGTGGCTGCCACCGAGGAGACCGTGCTCGACGGTACTTACGCCATCCAGCGTAACTTCAACTTCATCATCAACAGCGACAAGGAGCTGTCTGAGGCGGCCCAGGCCTTCGTGGACTTCGCTACCTCCGCCGATGCCTCCGACCTGATCACCGGTGCCGGCGCCGTGCCTCTGGCCTGATCCATACCCCGATCCTGATGAACTCCCTCCGTCGGAGTGTCACTGTGGAGCGACCGCGAGGCGGGTGACCCCGCCCCGCGGTCTCCCCGCGCGCGGCACCCGGAGAGAGTTTTTTGAATGTCTTCCGGCCTCCGGCCGGATTTTGAAGAAAGGTGGAACCCATCCAAATGGACGAACATCTCAGCTATGTGCCCGGCGCGGAGCAGACCGCGCCCAAGCCGCAGCATAGAAGCCCCCTGCGCGTCATGGAGTGCGTGATGCATGCTCTCTTCCTCTTGTGCGGCCTCATTGCCATTGCTTTCGTGCTCTTTATCAGCTTCTATCTGATCCTCTCCGGGCTGCCCGCCATCCGCACCATCGGACTGACGGAGTTCCTCTTCGGCCAGACCTGGGCCTCCACCGCCGCAGAGCCGCAGTTCGGCATCCTGCCCTTCATCCTCACCTCCATCTACGGCACCGCAGGGGCCATCCTGCTGGGGGTGCCGGTGGGCTTCCTCACCGCCGTGTTCCTGGCCAAGGTGGCCCCCCGGAAGGTGGCCGCCGTGGTGCGTCCCGCCATCGACCTGCTGGCCGGTATCCCCTCGGTGGTCTACGGCCTGATCGGCATGATGGTGCTGGTCCCCGCGGTGCGGGAGCTCTTCAACCTGCCCGACGGCGCCAGCCTCTTCTGCGCCATCATCGTGCTGGCCATCATGATCCTGCCCTCCATCGTCAGCGTCTCTGAGACCGCGCTCCACGCGGTTCCCAAGGAGTACGAGGAGGCCAGCCTGGCCCTGGGCGCCACCGAGATCGAGACCTATTTCCGCGTCTCGGTCCCCGCCGCCAAGAGCGGCATCGCCGCCTCCATCGTCATGGGCATCGGCCGCGCCATCGGCGAGGCCATGGCCGTCATCATGGTGGCCGGCAACGTGGCCAATATGCCCTCCCTCTTCTCCTCGGTCCGCTTCCTCACCACCGCCGTGGCCAGTGAGATGAGCTATGCCGCTGTGGGTTCCCTCCAGCAGCAGGCCCTCTTCTCCATTGCGCTGGTGCTCTTCCTGTTCATCATGCTAATCAATGTGATCCTCAACCTCCTGCTCAAGTGGAAGCGGGAAGCCTGATCCGGTCCCCCGGCTTGGATTTTACGGAAAGGAATGATATACTAAATGGAACTCCAGACTCTTTCCGGCGCCCGGAAGGCCTATGACCGCACACTGCGCTTTCTGCTCTACTTCTCCGCCTTCCTCACCTGTGCGCTGCTGCTGTTCATCATCGGCTATATCTTTATCAAGGGTCTCCCCCATGTGACCTGGGAGCTGCTCTCCACCAAACCCAGCTACATCCGGGACACCATCGGAATTCTGCCCAACATCCTCAACACCGTCTTTATTGTGGCCGTCACCCTCATCATCACCCTGCCCCTGGGCGTGGGTGCGGCGGTCTACCTCACGGAATATGCCCAGAACCGCCGGCTGGTCTCGGCCATCGAGTTTGCCACCGAGACCCTCACGGGCATCCCCTCCATCATCTTCGGTCTGGTGGGCATGCTCTTCTTCTGTAATTTTCTCTCTCTGGGCAAGTCCCTGCTGGCCGGCTCCCTGACCCTGGTCATCGTGACCCTGCCCACCATCATCCGCACCACCCAGGAGTCCCTCAAGACCGTGCCCCAGAGCTACCGGGAGGGCGCGCTGGGCCTGGGCTCGGGCAAGTGGCACATGATCCGCACCCTCGTGCTCCCCTCCTCGGTGGACGGCATCGTCACCGGATGCATCCTGGCGGTGGGCCGCATCGTGGGCGAGTCGGCCGCTCTGCTCTTCACGGCCGGCATGGGCATGACCCTGAACAACTTCTTCACCGCCGACGGTTTTCTCCACAGCTCCGGGGCCAGCCTGACCGTGGCCCTGTACGTCTACGCCAAGGAGCGGGCCGAGTTTGACGTGGCCTTTGGCATCGCCGCCATCCTGATGCTCCTGACCCTGCTGATCAATCTGTCCGCCAAGCTGGTGGGCCGCAAGCTCCGCCACAAATAAGGAGGTCCCCCATGAACGAAACTACCATTCTCTCCGCGGAAAAGCTGAATCTCTACTACGGCGCCGCCCACGCCCTGAAGGATGTGGACATCGCCATTCCCGAGCGGCAGGTCACCGCCCTCATCGGTCCCTCCGGCTGCGGCAAGTCCACCTTCCTCAAGACCCTGGACCGGATGAACGACCTGGTCCCCGGCGTGCGCATCGAGGGAACCGTCTCCTACCGGGGACAGGACATCTACGCCCCGTCCGTGGATGTGACCTGGCTGCGCAAGCAGATCGGCATGGTCTTCCAGAAGCCCAACCCCTTCCCCATGTCCATCTACGACAACATCGCCTACGGTCCCCGCACCCACGGCATCAAGAACAAGAGCCAGCTGGACGACATCGTGGAGCAGTCCCTCCGGGGCGCCGCCATCTGGGACGAGGTGAAGGACCGCCTCAAGAAGTCCGCCCTGGGCCTCTCCGGCGGCCAGCAGCAGCGTATCTGCATCGCCCGCGCCCTGGCGGTGGAGCCCGACGTCCTCCTCATGGACGAGGCCACCTCCGCCCTGGACCCCATCTCCACCTCCAAGATCGAGGACCTGATCTCCGACCTGAAGGACAAGTATACCATCGTCATCGTGACCCACAACATGCAGCAGGCCACCCGCGTCTCAGACAAGTGCGCCTTCTTCCTGCTGGGCGAGCTGATCGAGTTCGGCAACACCACCGACCTCTTCTCCATGCCCAAGGACAAGCGCACCGAGGACTACATCACCGGCCGTTTCGGTTAATCCCGCCTATTCCGCTCCCCGCTTTGGGGAGCGGAAGCGTGTCGATAAAGTGCATTTCTGCGGTTTGTGCTGCAAGAGCCTCGCAGAGTTCCGCCGTCCGCAGACGGCGGAAGAGAGTGGGATCGTGTTTTCCGGCGGCATGCACGTCGGAAAACACCCCTCTCAGACCGCAAGTGTGCGAGCGTCAGCGAGTGCATGCGGCGGCCTGCATCCCCTCGAAAAAATGCCTGCATTTTTGAGAAGCGTGTCGAGGTTTCTCGACACGCCCTTCCGCTCCCCGCTTTGGGGAGCGTTTTCCCATGCGGACGCGCCGCGTCCCCATTCTTACTCACAAGGAGGAACCCCACCATGCGTAAAACCTTTGACGCCGAGCTCCAGGAGCTGGGCGCGGAAATGATCGACATGGCCGCCGCCGCCGAGGACGCCATCGACCTGGTCACCACCTCCCTGGCCGCCCCCGACGACCGGCAGGCCAAAGAGGCCATCCATATGACCCAGAGCATGGACCGGATGGAGCGGGACATCGAAAACCGCTGCCTGCGCCTGCTGCTCCAGCAGCAGCCCGTGGCCCGGGACCTGCGTACCATCTCGGCCGCCCTGAAGATGGTCACCGATCTCCAGCGCATCGGCGACCAGTGCGCCAACATCGCCGAGATCTCCCTGCTGCTGGATAAGCGCCAGCCCGTCCCCAGCCACATCCGGGAGATGAGCAGCAAGGCCAGCGGCATGGTCAAGCGCGCCATCTTTGCCTACGTCAACCGGGAGGAGACCGCCGCCCGGGAGGTCATTGGCCTGGACGACGCGGTGGATGAGCTCTTCCAGTCGGTGAAGGGCGATCTGGTGGCCCTCATCCGGGAGGACCGGGAGAACGCCGACCCGGCCATCGACCTCATCATCATCGCCAAATACTTGGAGCGCATCGCCGACCACGCCGTGAACATCGCCCAGTGGGCCATCTACTGCGTCACCGGTACCCTGGTCGAGACCAATTAAACCCGAGGGAGGCTGCCACCCCATGTCCACCAATACCATCGTCGTCGTGGAGGACGACAGCAGCATCCGGGAGATGCTGCGCTACTATTTCCAATCCACCGGCAACGAGGTGCGCACCTATGAGAGCGGCGAGGAGTTCTTCGCCGCCGAGCAGGGCCGCCCCGCTCCCTCCATCTACCTGCTGGACATCATGCTGCCCGGCATGGACGGCCTGGAGATCCTGCGCCGCCTGCGCGCCAGTCTGACCACCGCCGATGTGCCCGTCATCATGCTCACCGCCCGCACCGCCGAGATGGACCGGGTAGCCGGGCTGGAGAGCGGCGCGGACGACTATGTGGTCAAGCCCTTCGGCCTGATGGAGCTTCAGGCCCGCATCAAGGCGGTGCTCCGCCGCACCCAGCGGGAATCCCCCGTCCTGCGCTGCGGCGACCTGGAGATCAACACCACCGCCCGCACCGTGCTCCGCGCCGGTGTGCCCGTGGAGCTGACCTATAAGGAATTTGAGCTGCTGCGCCTGCTGGCTGTCCACCGGGGCGCGGTACTCAGCCGGGACGAGATCCTGCGCACCGTCTGGGATTACGACTTCACCGGCGAGACCCGCACCGTGGATATGCACGTCAAGGCCCTGCGCCAGAAGCTGGGGGACGATGTGATCGCCACCGTCCGCGGCGTGGGCTACAAGCTGAACTAGAGGAGGGCGGAAGATGAAAAAAAAGCTGATTTTTTCCACACTTTTGATTGTACTGGCCGCTCTTCTGGTCTCCAATGCGGCGGGGTGCTGGTTCCTCTATGAGCAGGAGCGGCGGGACTCCACCCAGTCCCTGCGGGAGCTGCTCATCCTCATGGACAGCCAGAGCCAGATCACCAATGCCGACAGCGCCGCCGAGCAGTTCCACCAGGCCGCGCCCGACAAGCGCCTGACCATCATCACCCCCGACGGCACCGTCCTGGTAGACACCAAGGCGGACGCCGATCAGCTGGAGGATCACGCCAACCGCCCCGAGGTCATCACGGCCCTCTCCACCGGCTGGGGCGCTGACGTGCGCTCCTCCGACACGGTGGGCGTGCCCATGCTCTATGTGGCCAAGAAGTTCACCGACGGCATGATCGGCCGGGCCTCCATGCCGCTCTCCTCCATCGAGAGTCTGGTCTGGCAGAGCGTCACCGGCTTTCTCATCGCCTCGGTGGTGGCCCTCCTGCTCTCCCTCCTGCTGGCCCGCCGGATGGCCCAGAAGGTGCTGGAGCCCCTCAACGCCGTGGGCGGCGCCCTGACCGGCGTGCTCTCGGGCGCGTCCACCACCACGCTGGACGCCTTCCAGGGGGACGATGAGCTGCACCCCATCCTGCGCTACATCGACAAGCTGGTGGAGCGGCTGAGCGGCTCCATCCACAACCTCACCGTGGAGCGGGACAAGGTCAATCTCATCCTGGACTGCATGGACGAGGGCTTCCTCCTCCTGGACGAGGACGGCGGGCTCCTGGCCAGCAACCGGGCCGCCCGGAACCTCTTCGGCGTTCCGGAGGACTCCAGCGACGCGGCCGGGCTCCTGGTACTCACCCGCAGCCGCCGCCTGCGGGAGGCCACCGAGCAGTGCCACCGGCAGAAGAGCCCCGTCATGCTGGACGTGGACGACCTGCCCCTGCCCGGGCGCAGCCTGCGCTTCTTCCTCTCCCCGGTCTCCGGGCGGCAGTATGAGGGGGAGAATGTGGGGACCTCCATCCTCATCTCCGACGTGACCGAGATCAAGGCCGCCGAGCGCATCCGGGCCGACTTCACCGCCAACGTCTCCCACGAGCTCAAGACCCCTCTCACCTCCATCAAGGGCTTCACCGACATGCTCTCCAGCGGGATGGTGACCTCGGCGGAGGATCAGAAGCGCTTCTCCTCCCTCATCGGGGTGGAGGTGGACCGCCTCATCGCCCTCATCAACGACATCCTCAAGCTCTCCGAGCTGGAGTCCCTCACCATGGAGCAGGGGGAGGAATCCGCCCCCGTCCTGGCCACCGCCCAGGAGGTGCGGGAGCTGCTGGACCTCAAGGCCAAAGAGTCCGACATCACCTTTACCGTGGAGGGCGAGGAGTGTTCCGCCGCCATCTCCGCCCCCCGGCTCAAGGAGGTCATCCTCAACCTGGCGGAAAACGGCCTCAAGTATAACCGCCCCGGCGGACGCCTCACCATCACCGTCACGCCCGGAACCAACCAGGTGACCCTGCAGGTGGCCGACTCCGGACTGGGCATCCCCGCCGAGGATCAGGCCCGGGTCTTTGAGCGGTTCTACCGGGTGGACAAGGGCCGCTGCCGCAAGGACGGCGGCACCGGCCTGGGGCTGGCCATCGTCAAGCACATCGTGGCCCTCTACCATGGCTCCATCGAGCTCAAGAGCCAGGTGGACGTGGGCTCCACCTTCTCCATCACCCTGCCGAAAGCGGTGTGAGCCCCTCTCTCCCGACGGCATAACAAATGCCCTGAGGAAGTCTTTTTAGACTTCCTCCGGGCATTCTTTTTTGTGGTATGGCTATTTCAGGGCCACCCGGAATCCGATGGTGGTGCCCTTCTGGTAGGCCGTGATCTCCCCCGGTGCTTTTTGGCGATGGACTGGGCGATGGACAGGCCCACGCCAAAGCTGCCGGAAAAGGTCCGGGCCTTGTCCGCCCGGTAAAACCGGTCGAAGAGGCGGTCCAGCTCCAGCGTTCCCACCTCCGCATAGGTGTTCTCCACCGTGAGGACCGGGTGCCGCCGCTGGGAGAGGGTCACCTGAATCCGCCCTCCCGGGTCGCAGTATTTCAGGGCGTTATCCAGCAGGATGGCGGTCAAGCGCCGGATGAGCGCCTCGTCCCCGCAGTAGGTCACGCGGGGCTCAAAGGCCGCCGTGAGGGTCTTGTTCCGCTCGGCCGCCAGGCTCTGGAACTCCGAGACGGTATCGGTCACCGCGCCGCTCAGATCAAAGGCGGTGCACTCCAGCGGGGTGTCGCTCTCAGCCATCCGGGACAGGGTGACCATCTGGTTGATGAGCAGGCCCATCCGCTCTCCCTCGCTGCGGATGTCGTCCAGCCACTCGTTCTTTCCCACCTCCGATTCCACGATGTCCAGATTGGACAAGATCAGGGTCAGGGGCGTTTTCAGCTCGTGGTTGGCGTCGGTGATGAACTGCTTTTGCTTTTCATAGCTGTCCGCGATGGGGCGCACCGCCCGCTTGGAGATGATGATGGTCAGCCCCAGAATGAGGACGGCGCTCCCCAGCAGGACCAGAAAGGCCGTGAAGAGCAGACGGTTGGTCACGTTCTGATTCATGGCCCCGTTGACGAACACCATGGTGGAGCCCGTGTCGGTCCGGACCACCTTGTAGCGGTAATCCGCGATCCAGCCCCGCTCGGCGCGCTCCTTCACGGCGCGCTTGACATAGTTTTCCACCTCCGACTCCGAGATGGAGGAAATGGAGTCGATGTTGACCCGGTCGATCTCCTGCCGGTCATCCAGCCAGACCGTAAAAAAGCGGGTGCTGAACTGGGTCTCGGCCGTAATGACGTCGGAGTAGGGGAACTGGGAGGGCGGGCGCTTTTCCAGGGGATCAAACTTGGGAAAGACGCCGTCATTGGAGGAAATGGCGTCGGTGAGGGTGTCCATGGTGCGCTTCATCTGCACCCGGCTGAAAATGAGAATCAGCAGGAAGATGCCAAAGAACACCACAAAGATGGAGGCGGCGCTGATGAGAATGAACCGCCGGCGCAGATTCCGGATCATGCCTTGACCTCCAGCACATAGCCCGCGTTGCGCACAAAGCGGATCTCCAGCGGGGCCTGGAGGGCGGCGATCTTCTTGCGCAGGTTGGAGATATGTACCCAGACCACGCTGGTGTCCACATTGGTGTCCCACCCCCACAGGTGGGTGATGAACCGCTCGGTGGGCAGGATGGTGTTGGGGGCCTGCATCATCATCTCCAGCAGCTGGAACTCCTTGCCGCTGAGGGACTGCACCCGCTCCTGATACCCCAGCTGATAGGTGGAGCGGTTGAGGGTCACCGGACCCAGAGAGAGCAGGTCGGGCAGATAGGTGTCCTTTCTGCGCAGCATGGCCCGCACCCGGGCCAGCAGCTCCGCGGTGGAAAAGGGCTTGGGCAGATAGTCGTCCGCGCCGGCGTCCAGCCCCTCCACCCGCTGGGATACCTCTGTGCGCGCCGTCAAAAAGAGGGCTGGGGTGGTGACCCCCTCCTTCCGCAGGGTCTGAAGCACCTTCAAACCGTCCAGGCCCGGCATCATGATATCCAGGATCAGCCCGTCATACTCCTGGGACTGCCCGTGGGCCAGCGCGTCCTCTCCGTTGGGGACTCCGTCCACGCAGAACTTGTTGCTCTCGAATATATGCACCAGCGACTTGAGCAGCTTGGGGTCATCCTCTGCTACCAGCAGTCTCATAGGTCCACCTCCCCGTTTTTCTACTCCAGTATAGCACACCTGCCTTAAAATAGCCTAAAGGAGTTTACTCCAGTTCAAAGGCGCCTGTGTAGAGGTGATAATATACGCCCTTCTTCTCCAAGAGGCTCTCATGGGTGCCGCGCTCGATGATCCTGCCGTGATCCAGCACCATGATGACGTCGGAATTCATGATGGTGGAAAGCCGGTGGGCAATCACGAACACGGTCCTCCCCTCCATCAGGCGGTCCATGCCGCTCTGTACCAGGGCCTCCGTTCGGGTGTCGATGGAGGATGTGGCCTCGTCCAAAATCATGACCGGGGGATCGGTCACAGCCGCCCGGGCGATGGAGATCAGCTGGCGCTGTCCCTGGGACAGGCCGCCGCCATCCCCCTGGAGCACGGTCTGATAGCCGTCCGGGAGCATCATAATGAAATTGTGCGCGTTTGCCAGCTTGGCCGCCTGGATGCACACCTCATCGGAGGCGTCCGGGTTGCCGTATCGCAGATTTTCCATCACCGTTCCGGTAAACAGGTTCACATCCTGCAGCACGATCCCCAGCGAGCGGCGGAGGTCCGCCTTTTTGATCTGGCCGATCTCGATTCCGTCGTAGCAGATCTGGCCCCGGTCGATCTCATAGAATCGGTTGATGAGGTTGGTAATGGTGGTCTTTCCCGCGCCGGTCGCCCCGACGAACGCGATCTTCTGCCCGGGCTGCGCGTACAGGCTGATGTCCTGCAAAACCGGCTTATCGGGCACATAGCCGAAGTCCACATGATCCAGAACAATCCTGCCCTCCAGCTTGGTCAGGGAGGAGCCGCCGCGGCCGGGCTGCTTCCAGGCCCAGGTGCCGGTGTGCTCCCGTGTCTCTTCCAGAACCCCGTTCCGCTCCGTGGCATTGACCAGGGTCACACGGCCCAGATCCTCTTCCGGCTGCTCATCCATCAGGGCAAAGATCCGCGCCGCACCGGCCAGGGCCATGACGATGGAGTTGAACTGGTTGGATATCTGGGAGATGGGGCTGGTAAAGCTGCGGGACAGGGTGAGGAAGGAGGCGATCATGCCCAGCGTCACCGTTTTGACTCCGAATATACTCAGGTTGGTTACGCCGTCAATGGCCATCCAGGCTCCCACCACCGCAACGATCACATATTGCAGGTAGCCCAGGGCGTTCATCATGGGCATCATGGTATTGGCGTATCCGTTGGCGCTGGCAGAGCTGTGCTCCCAGGCCGTATTCTTCTCCCGGAAGATCTCCTTGGCCTGGCGCTCGTGGCAGAATACTTTGACCACCTTCTGCCCGTGGACTATCTCCTCGATGTAGCCGTTCAGATCGCCCAGCGACATCTGCTGCTGGATGAAGTAGTATCCGCTCTTCCCCACGATCCCCTTGATCAGAAACAGGCTCACCGCCACCGCCGCCACCACAATGGCGGTCAGATACACGCTCAGGTAGAGCATGCAGCAAAAGACCGCCGCAATGGTGCACACCGAGGAGACCAGCTGGGCCAGGGACTGGGCAATCATCTGCCGGAGGGTATCCGTATCATTGGTATACCGGCTCATGATATCCCCGTGGGTATGGGTGTCAAAATAGGATACAGGCAGGTCCTGCATCTTGGCGAACATCTCGTCCCGGATCTGCTTCAGGGTCCCCTGGGCGATGGTCACCATGGTCCGGTTGTAGATCCAGGTGGCCAGGACGCCCACCAGATAGACCACCGCCATCACCCCCAGCGCCTTGAGCAGGGGCCCAAAGACCGGGGAGGTCTGTCCCAGCAGCGGCACGATGTAGCCGTCGATCAGGGTCTGGATGAACACCGAGGAGGCCGCACTGGCCACCGCCGAGAGTATGATACAGACCGTAACCACCGCCATCTGCTTCTGATAGCGCTTCAAATAGGAGAGGATTCGTTTTGCGGTTTTCCAATCCATTCCTTGCCTAAGCATGGCACCCACTTCCTTTCTGCTGGGATTCAAATACTTCCCGATAGATGGCGCTCTCCTTCAGCAGCTCTTCGTGCTTTCCGATGGCGGAGATCTTTCCGTCATCCAGGACGATGATCTGGTCGGCGTGCTGCACGGAGGAGATCCGCTGGGCAATGATGATCTTGGTGGTCTGGGGGAGATATTCCGCAAAGGCCTTTTGGATCAACGCGTCTGTCTTGGTGTCCACCGCGCTGGTGGAGTCGTCCAGGATCAAGATCTTGGGATTTTTCAGCAGGGCTCTGGCAATGCATAGGCGCTGCTTCTGTCCGCCGGATACGTTGGTACCGCCCTGCTCGATATGGGTGTCATATCCCTTGGGCATGGCGGAGATGAACTCGTCCGCACAGGCCAGGCGGCAGGCCTCCTGCATCTCCTCCTCGGTGGCGTTCTCATTGCCCCACCGCAGGTTCTCCCGGATGGTCCCGGAGAAGAGCTCATTCTTTTGCAGCACCATGGCCACCGCGTTGCGCAGGGTGTCCAGGTCATAGCGCCGCACATCCACGCCGCCGACCAGCACCGCCCCGGCGCTCACATCATACAGCCGGGGGATCAGCTGTACAAAGGAGCTCTTGGAGGAGCCGGTTCCTCCGATGATCCCCACGGTCTGGCCCGCTTGGATGGTCACGTTTGCCTGGTCAATGACCTTCTTCCCCGCCTTGGAGGCATAGACAAAGTCCACATTCTGATAGCAGATGCTTCCGTCCCGCACCTGGCGGACCGGATCCTTCGGATTCTGAATGTCCGACGTCTCCTGCAGCAGCTCCGAGATACGCTCCGCAGAGGACTGGGCAATGGTCATCATGGCGAACACCATGGAGAGCATCATCAGGCTCATCAGGATCTGGATGGCGTAGCTGAACAGGGCCGTCAGGTCTCCGGTGGTCAGTCCAAGGGCTGCGTTGTTCCCGCTTGCCACAATGGCCTTCGCGCCCAGCCAGGAGATCAGCAGCATGCTCAGATACAGGCAAAACTGGAGCAGCGGCGTATTGAGCGAGATGAGGCGCTCCGCCTTTGCAAAATCTTGATAGATCCGCTCGGAAACCCGGTCAAACTTCTCAATCTCCTTGCTCTGCTGGTGGAAGGATTTGACCACCCGCACGCCCCGCAGATTCTCCTGCACCACATTGTTGAGCCGGTCGTAATTTTCAAACACTTTCTGAAAGATCGGGTGTACGGTGCGGACGATCAGGATCAGGCCAATGCCCAGCACCGGGATCAGCGCCAGGAACACCAGGGAGATCCCCCGGTTGATCCGGAAGGACACCACCATGGCAAACAGAATCATGAATGGGCCGCGCATGGCCAGCTTAATGAGCATCTGATAGGCGTTTTGTACATTGGTCACGTCTGTGGTCAGTCTTGTGACAATGGACGAGGTGGAGAACTTGTCGATGTTGGAAAAGGAAAAAGTCTGGACATTGTCGTACATGTCCTGCCGGAGGTTGGCCGCAAAGCCGGCCGCCGATCTTGCGGCCGCCAGGGCGGAGCCCATTCCGGTCATGAGCTGAAGCAGGGCAAACACCACCAGCGCCAGACCATACTTCAGCACCAGGTTCATCTCCCCCTGTTCCACGCCCCGGTCGATGAGCTCGGCCATGCACAGGGGGATCACAATTTCAAACACCACTTCAAACAGGGTCAGGCCGATGGTGAGCAGGGATGTCTTTTTGTACCCACGCAGGCTTTTCCAAAGGGTTTTGATCATATGCTTCTCCTTTTATTTTGTAGCTAGCTACACTTTCGGGTAAAAAAACGCCGCCTGGCGGCGTTTCAGGTGAGGTTATGGTAGATCTGCTCCAGCAGCCGGTGCAGCTCGCTTCTGCTCCGGGCATCCATGCCCTTGACCAGCTTTTCTTCCAGCGAGGCGATATCATGGCGTATCTCCACAAAAGCCGCCTCGGCCCGGGGGGTCAGCGCGGCGATCTTGTTGCGCTTATCCCGCTCATCCACATAGCAGTGCAGATACCCGTTTTTCTCCATGCGGGTGATCAGTCCCACCACGGTAGGATGCGATACATCCAGAGATTCCTCAATGAATTTCTGCGTGGCGGAACCGCCCGCGGCAAACACACATTCCAGCACCCGCACCTGCGAAAGGGTCAAATTGCGGGCTTTCAGGGAGGAATCTGCATCCACTTTGATCTTCTCTGTGATCTGTTTCAGCAGATACCCAATTTCTTTCTGTTCCAACTGCAATCGCTCACCTCCAAACATGTAGCGCGCTACATATTATAGACAGCAAATGGTCCTCTGTCAAGCCTCATTTCCCCTTCTGTGATCCTCGGCACAAAAACAGCGGCACGGAAGATTCCGTGCCGCTCTCTATATTCCTCATGATTTCTTATCGCTTCGCCCAATCAAATAGTCCAGAGATACTTGATAAAAGTCTGCCAATTTAACCGCTAATTCCAAAGGCAGATCTCGCTCGCCACGCTCATATTTTGAGTAAAGTGACTGGTCACAGAGGAGAATTTCAGCCACCTGTGTCTGTGTCAAATCGGCATCCTCTCGCAAGTCTCGAATCCTTAGATTCATATGCATCACCAAAGTTACTATAACAAAGGACATATCGTCCTATTGACATTTAGGACAATATGTCCTATTCTGTTGTAAAGAGGTGAATACTATGCCTGACTACAAAGAAATGTATCTGACTTTGTTTCGCGCCACCGAGCAGGCGATCAACACCCTGATCGCCGCCCAGCAGCAGTGTGAGGAGCTATATATGAACGCACCCCAGGGCGATTTGATTGTCCTTTCCCAAAGTCAGGACACAGAGGAAACCTAAAGCAGCGGCATGGAATCTTCCGTGCCGCTGCTTCTACTTTCTGAAAAGAGCCAGGAGAGACATCGCTCCATGCTGACCCGTCCGAAAAAATAAGTCGGAGCAAACGATAAAACGCTTGCTCCGACGCTGGCGCAGCGGGTGGGATTCGAACCCACGTGCGGTTGCCCGCAAACTGATTTCGAGTCAGCCCCGTTATGACCACTTCGATACCGCTGCATATTCGATTTCCCTGCCCGTACAGGCAGATTCCTCCGGACCGCTCTGTCCGGAATCTTTAATAGGATACCCTATTTTTATTTACTTGTCAATATTGCAGAGGAAAGTAAAATAGTCTATAATCAGTCTAATAACGGTTCTGAGGTGTATGATGGAAGTTCATATTCTGGTCTCTGCCTCCTCTTCCGGCGCGGAGAACTACGAGGCCGCAGTCCTTGCCGCCGGAGGAATCCCGCACGCCGCCTACTGCCCCGCCGACCGTACCGAGTATGACGGTCTCCTGCTGTGCGGCGGCGGAGATATCGACCCCTGCCGCTTTGGGCAGGAAAACTGGGCCAGCAGTGAGATCGATCCCCAGCGGGACGCATCGGAGCTGGCGCTGGCCGCCTCCTACCTGGCCGCCGGAAAGCCGGTGCTGGGAATCTGCCGCGGACTCCAGATCCTGAATGTGGCTCTGGGGGGCACCCTCTTGCAGGACATCGGCTCCACCCAGGTGTGCTTCCACACCCATGCCCCGGGGAGCTCTGAGGATAAGGTCCACGCCGTCCACGCGGAGGAGGGCTCTCTTCTGGAGCGGTGGTATGGCCCGGTCTTTTCCGTCAACAGCGCCCATCACCAGGCGCTGGACCGCATCGGGGAGGGACTCACCGTCACCGCCCGCTCGGAGTCCGGTCTGGTGGAGGCGGTGGAGCACACGGCCCTGCCCGTTCTCGCCCTGCAATATCATCCCGAGCGCATGACCGGCGCCCACCGGCGGATGGATACCGTGGACGGCGCGCCGGTGTTTCAGTGGCTGATCGAACAATGCCGCAATCGTTTGGAAGGACGTTGAGAGAGGATCATCATGAAGGAATTAAGACAGCGCATTCTGGAAGAAGCCCAGGTGGGCGAGGGAGACATTATCCACGTGGATATGTTTCTCAATCACTGCATGGATGTGGAGCTCATTGAACGGGCCGGGACTGAGCTTGCCCGCCGCTTCAAGGGCGACAAGATCACCAAGGTCCTGACGGTGGAGAGCTCCGGCATTGCCCTGGCCTGCTTTGTGGGCCGGGCGCTGCGGGTCCCGGTCATCTACGCCAAGAAATTTCAGACCGGCTACATCGATCCCAATGTCTACACCGCGGAGACCCACTCCTTTTCGCTGGAGAAATCCTACACCATCCGGGTGTCCAAGAAATACCTGGAGGAGGACGACGTGGTCCTGGTGGTGGACGACATCCTCTCCAACGGGCAGTCCACCCTGGCCCTGCTGGAGCTGGTCTCCAAGGCCGGGGGCGAGGTGGCCGGCGTAGCCGTGGCCATCGAAAAGGCCATGCGCGAGGGCGGAAAGGTCCTGCGCCGCATGGGCGTCCGGGTGGAAGCTCTGGAGACCGTGGAGGGCGTGGAGGACGGCCGGATTATCCTGGCCTGATCTCCTTCCCCGGTTCATACCGATCCGCTACGATCCCTCTTCCCGCTTCTGCGGGAGAGAGGGATCTTTTTTTGTCCCGTCCTCCCCTTCCCGGCGGTTTTTAGCCCCCCACAGGCTGCCCAGCCAGAACAGCAGCGGAGGCAATCCACCGGCCAGAAAGGCCATGAGGTAAAACTCCCATCCCCCCTCTCCCCACCAGATGCCGCCCATGAGTCCGAGGAGCACGAACAGAAAGGAGGGGAAGGCCAGCGGTACGGCCACCATGAGCGCATAGTAGGAGACCGTCACCCATTCCAGATCGGCCCCTACCAGGACCAGGGCCTCCCAGGCCCAGGCCACCAGCATGGGGGCCACCAGTGACCAGAGGGCAGCCCAGATGGAGCGGGGCGGCTCCCACCGCTGTTTCCGGGCCACCCAGGCCCCCGCCAGCGCGTAGGCGAGCATCAGACAGGCGTCAAATGCGATCGCGATCCACCAGGCCGCCTCCGTCGTCTCCAGAAGCTCCACCCATCCCACGAAGAGAAGCAAGCCCAGCGGAGCACTCACCACCGAAATGAGAAAATGGTTTAAGGCAAAGGCGCAAAAACGCCGGGTCTGTGTGGTCCTCAGCTTCCCCTGATTCATATTCCGTCCCTCCTGTCCGGCTGTCTCATTCCTCGGGCACGTACTCCAGAATATCCCCCGGCTGGCAGTCCAGGGCCTTACAGATGGCCTCCAGGGTCGTGAAGCGCACCGCCTTGGCGTGGTTGTTTTTCAGGATGGAGAGATTGGCCAGCGTCAGATCCACCCGGGCGGCCAGCTCGCTCAGGCTCATTTTGCGCCGGGCCATCATCACATCCAGATTGACTACGATGGGCACGCAATCCCCTCCTCATATGGTCAGATCGTTCTCTTCCTTCAGCTCGGCCGCCTGCCGGACCAGGGCCGACAGGATCAGGCAGAGCAGCCCCGCCATGAAAAACACGGGGATGAAGAGGGTGTTGTAGGTGAACAGCGGCCCGATGCTCCCATAGTGGAAGAGCCCCCACACCGTCCGCAGAAGGGCCGCGCCCGAGATGAGGAAGCAGCACACCGCCGCCCGCCCCATGTTGGCCGCATTGCCCCGGGTAAAGGTCTCCCCCCGCAGGACGGTGTCCAGCACCCGCCGCCCCTGCCACAGGATGACAGCGGTACACACGCCGCAGAAGAAGAGAAAGAGGGCCAGAACCTGGGCATACCGCTCTCCAAACTGCCAGATCTCCCACCAGGAGGCCAGAAAATAGCCGGTCAGGCGCAGAACGATCTCCGCCGCTCCCTCCCCCTGCATGGAGAAATAGGAGATTCCCCCGGTCAGCTCCCCCAGTCCCCGCAGCCGGGCCAGCCCGGCCAGCAGGGGAAGGACCAGCAGATTACATACAAAGGTGATGCTCACCAATCGTTTCAGGATCCGGGCCAGCTTTTCCACGTCCATCTTCCATACCTCCTCGTCTCTCTCCGGGCGCCTGCTTCCGCACCCCGCTCTCCCCTCTCTTTTTTCTGATTATAGCGCCGCACTTATTGAAAGTCAATTTATATTTATTGCTTTTCAATAAATAGCAGCATGTAAGAAGTCCCCGGGAGTACTCCCGGGGATTTCAGCTACCGCTACTATTTACTCCGGCACTCTTTGCCGCAAACGCCTCGCAGCGTTCCGCCGTTCGCAGACGGCGGAAGAGGGTCAAAGTGTGTTTTCCGGCGGCGTGTACGTCGGAAAACACACCTCTCAGGCTGCAAGTGTGCGAACCGGGAACCCAAACAAAGCCCAGCGAAGCGGGTTTGTTTGGGAGAGGAGGGGCAAGGGAGCGGAGTGAACCCTGGCCGTCAGGCCGGGGCGAACGGTGCGGACTTTGACCCGACGAAGTGCGCGCAGCGGCCTGCATTTCCCTCGAAAAAATGCTTGCATTTTTGAGAAGCGTGTTGAAATTTTTCGACACGCAAGTCCCCGGGAGTACTCCCGGGGACTTGGCTGTATCAGGGACGGACCTGGATCTGCTCCAGCAGCGCGCCGATGGGGGCCTGGATCACCAGGTCGGCCTGCCGGTCGTAGGGGGTGGCGCTCTTGTTGATGAGGACCAGGCGGCTCCCCCGGTAGTACTGGATCAGTCCCGCCGCGGGATAGACCGCCAGAGAGGTCCCGCCGATGATGAGAAGGTCTGCCTTCCGGATGGCCTCCACCGCACCTTCGATGGTGCGCTGGTCCAGGCTCTCCTCATAGAGCACCACATCGGGCTTGATGATGCCGCCGCACACCTTGCAGCGGGGGGCGCCCGTGCCCTGGACCATCTCCTCCAGCCCGTAGAACTGGTGGCACTTCATGCAGTAGTTGCGGTGGACCGATCCGTGGAGCTCATAGACCTTCCGGCTCCCCGCCGCCTGGTGCAGGCCGTCGATGTTCTGAGTCACCACCGCGTCCAGCTTCCCGGCCTGCTCCAGCTCGGCCAGCTTCCGGTGGGCCGGGTTGGGCTGGGCCTGGGGCCAGAGCATCTTCTCCCGGTAGAAGCGGAAAAACTCCTCCGGGTCCTGCTCAAAAAAGCTGTGGCTGATGATGGTCTCGGGCGGATAGCGGTAGCTCTGGTTGTAGAGCCCGTCCACACTGCGAAAGTCCGGGATGCCCGACTCGGTGGAGACCCCCGCGCCGCCGAAAAAGACGATGCGGCTGCTCCCGTCGATCCAGTCCTGAAGTGTTTCCAGCTTGCTTGTTTCCATGTGCGCGCCTCCCTGTTCCATGAATCGTGGATCTGGTTCCTTCCTCCTCATTGTACCCCCCTGTCCCAAACCCGCAAGACCCAGCGCAAAAGGGCGCGCACCGGAACAAAACCTCCGGCACACGCCCTTTTCTCATTCTTTCCGCTGGGCGCAGTCCTTCCCGCAGGAGGAGCAGCCACAGCCACAACCGCAGCCGCCCTTCCCCCGGATCTGACGGCTGATCTGGCGGACCACATACCAGACCGCCCACACCGTCAGGGCCGCGACGGCCCCATAGATGATGTATTTCATAGCATTCCTTTCTCAGAACAGGAGGGAACCCACCTGATAGACCACCAGCGCCCCCAGATAGGCCGCGCCGATCTGCCACAGGATGGAGCGGAGGGTCCACTTCAGGCTGTTCATCTCCCGGTAGATGGTGGATACCGCCGCCACACAGGGGACATAGAGCAGCACAAAGACCAGGAAGGCATAGGCGGCCACCGGTGTCTGGAAGGTCCCGGAGAGGGCCGCCGCCACGGTGGCGCCGCTGGCGCTGGCCGAGAAGCCGTAGAAGAGGCTCATGGAGGAGACCACCGCCTCCTTGGCCACCAGGCCGGTGAGCAGGGCCACGGCGGCCTGCCAGGTGCCGAAGCCAAGGGGGCGCAGCGCGGGGGCGATGGCCCCGCCGATGGCGCCCAGGAAAGAGTGGGAGGCGTCCTCCACCATGACAAAGCCGCCCGACCAGCCGAAGGACTGGAGGAACCAGAGCACCACGCTCATGGCCAGGATCAGGGTACCGGCTTTGACCAGGAAGCCCCGCACCTTCTCCCACACGTGCATGGCCATATTCTTGAGGGTGGGCAGACGGTAGGGGGGCAGCTCCAGCACGAAGGCGGCGGGCTCTCCCTGGAACATGGTCTTGCGCAGCAGGATGCCGGACAGGATGGCGAAGCACAGTCCGATCACATACAGGGAAAAGACCACCAGGCCGCTGTACTGGGCAAAGAAGGCCCCCGCCAGCAGGCCGTACACCGGCAGCCGGGCCGAGCAGGACATGAAGGGCACCAGCATGATGGTCATGCGGCGGTCCTTCTCATTCTCCATGGTGCGGGCTCCCATAACGGCGGGAACGGTGCAGCCAAAGCCCATCAGCATGGGGATAAAGGCCTTGCCGGACAGGCCGAACCGCCGCAGCAGGCGGTCCATGATGAAGGCGGCCCGGGCCATATAGCCCGAGTCCTCCAGGAAGGAGAGCACCAGAAAGAGCAGGGCGATCTGGGGCAGGAAGACCAGCACGCCGCCCACGCCGGAGACCACGCCGTCCACCAGCAGGGACTCCACCCAGGGAGCCACCTGCGCGGCCTCCAGCCCTGCCCGGATGCCGTCGGAGACCGGGCCGCTGATGAAGCTCTCCACCAGATCGGACAGGGCCTGCCCCGGCCCGAAGGTCAGGGCGAACATCCCCAGCATCATCAGGAGGAACATGGGCACGGCCAGCCACTTGTGGGTCACGATGGAGTCGATCCGGTCGGACAGGGTCAGGCTTCCCTGCTTCTGTCCCTTCCGCACGGAGGCGTGGACCACCGACTGGATGAACTGATAGCGGCTGTCGGCCACCAGGGTCTCCCGGTCGCCCAGGACATAGGCCCCCTCATACTCCGAGCAGATGGACTCCACCCGCGCCTTTTCCGCCTCGTCCAGTCCCAGGGCCTGCTCCACCAGCCGGTCCCCCTCGATGAGCTTGATGGAGGCCCAGTGGGCGGGGATCTCGGCCGCATAGGCCTTGTCGTGAATGAGCTCGCCCATCTTGTGGTGGATCTGATGGGTAAAGTCGTCGTAGAGATCGTCGGGCTCCACCGTGACGCCCACGTGCATCTGCCGGTGGGCCACCTCCAGCAGGGTCTGGATATTCTTCCCGGTGCGGGCGGTGATGGGGATCACCGGCACGCCCAGAGAACGGGAGAGGGCCTCCACGTCGATCTTGTCCCCGTGCTTCTCCACCTCGTCCATGAAGTTCAGGGCGATGACCATGGGGCGCTCCAGCTCCAGCAGCTGGGCGGTCAGGTAGAGGTTGCGCTCCATATTGGTGGCGTCCACGATGTTGATGATGGCGTCGGGATGCTCCCCCACGATAAAGTCCCGGGCCACGATCTCCTCCATGGAGTAGGGCGAGAGGGAGTAAATGCCCGGCAGATCCACCACCGTCACCGGCTTTCCGTCCACCTGGGCCCGTCCTTCCTTCTTCTCCACCGTCACGCCGGGCCAGTTGCCCACATACTGGTTGGAACCGGTGAGCGCGTTGAAGAGCGTGGTCTTTCCGCAGTTGGGATTGCCCACCAGGGCCAGCTTCATCTCCCGGGTGTCGTGGCTGGCGTAGTCCGGTACCCCGCTGTGCTCCCGCTTCTCATGGTCGTGGTCGTCGCTCATGCGGCGCAGGGTCTCCTCATCCGGGATGCGCTGCACCATGCCCACCCGCTTTTTGCGGATCAGGCTGGCCGCCTGGGCCTCCTCCCCGATGGCCATGGTGATCTGCCGGGCGTCCTCCCGGCGCAGGGAGAGCTCATATCCCCGGAGGTTGACCTCAATGGGGTCACCGAAGGGGGCGATCTTGCGCACCAAGATCTCCGTCCCGGGCGTCAGTCCCATATCCACCAGCCGGCGTTTGACCGGCCCTCGTTCATTTCCTACCCGCAGGATCACGCCGTGCTCCCCCGGAGCCAGCGCCTCCAGCGTGCCCTGTACGCGTTTTGTCTCGGTTTTCATCTGTCATTCATCCTATACCGGCTGATTTGTTAGTCGTAACTAACACGCCTGCCTATTATATATCGCCCTGTGGGGCCTGTCAAGCGGCCCGCACCTCTGCGCAGCGTACGGACCGGCTCCGCACGCAAAAACAGCCGGCGGCCTATGGCCGCCGGCTGTTTCCATGTTCGGTTTACTCGTGGTCGTGGTGGCAGCCGCAGCCGCACTCGTCCTCGTCGTCCTCACAGCAGCAGTCGTCGGAGAGATCCAGAGCGAACTTCTCCTTGCAGCTGGGGCACTGGATCACGCCGGACTCCAGCACGTCCTCGTCGATGACCAGGGTCTCCTTGCAGTTGGGGCACTCGACCTCGAAGAAGTCGTCGTCCTCGTCGCAGCAGCACTCGTCATCCTCATCCTCGTCGTCCTCGTCGAACACGACCTTCTCCACGTCGGACAGGTCGTCGGAGATGGCGTCGATCTCCTCACCCAGGGCCACGGTGTTCTCCTCCAGGTCCTCGATGGACATGCCGATCTCCTCCAGGATGCCGATCATCACGGAGATGAGCTTGCCCTCCTTGGACTTCTCGGTGTCGATGTTCAGGCCCTCGGCCAGACCCTTCAGGTACGCGACCTTCTCAGAAATAGTCATAATAATCTCCTTTTTACAGGCGGCCACGAAGGGCCTTGTGGTAGGGACGGCGCTTGGCGTATCACGCTTTGCGCGGTTCGCTGTGCGCCTGCTCTCAGGCGCTCAGCGCTTAGCCCTTGCAGCGCTCCAGGTACTCGCCGGTACGGGTGTCGATCTTGATCTTGTCACCGGGGTTGATGAACAGGGGCACCTTGATCTCAGCGCCGGTCTCCAGGGTGGCGGGCTTGGTCACGTTGGTGGCCGTATCGCCGCGGAAGCCGGGGTCGGTCTCGGTGATCTCCAGCTCCACGAAGGTGGGGGGCTCCACGGCAAAGATCTTGCCCTTGTAGCTGTTGATCTTGCAGGGCATGTTTTCCTTCACGAAGCGGAAGTTGTCGCCCAGCATCTCGGCGCCGATGGGCACCAGATCGTAGGTCTCGGGGTCCATGAAGTAGTACAGATCGCCGTCGTTGTAGCTGTACTCCATGTCCTTGCGCTCCACATAGGCCTGCTCAAACTTGGCGGTGGGGTTGAAGGAGGTCTCGGTCACGCCGCCGGTGATGACATTCTTCATCTTGGTGCGCACAAAGGCCGCACCCTTGCCGGGCTTCACGTGCTGGAACTCCACCACCTGCATGACCTGGCCGTCCATCTCAAAGGTCACGCCATTGCGGAAATCACTGGCAGTAATCGTAGGCATTGGTATTCATCCTCCAAACAAGGTATTTCATATGAATGGAACTTTAGCTAAGCTATTTTACTCCATTATCCCCATATTTGCAAGGGTTTTTCAGGTTTTTTACAGAACGATGAGCTCTTTCGGCGCCAGGGTGATGTCTTCGCACCCATCCTGGGTGAGAAGGATCACATCCTCGATGCGCACGCCGAATTTTCCCGGCAGGTAGATCCCCGGCTCAGCGGAGACCGCGACCCCCTCGGGCATGGGGTCCTGATTGCTGTGATTGGCATTGGGGGACTCGTGGATCTCAATGCCCACGCTGTGTCCGAAGCCGTGGCCGAAGTACGCTCCGTAGCCGGCGTCCTCGATGACCTTGGCCGCGGCGTTGTGGATGTCGCAGCCCCGCACCCCCGCCTTGGCCGCGGCGATGCCGGCCTTCTGGGCCTCCAGCACCGTGTAGTAGACCTTCTTCATCTCCTCGCTGGGCTCTCCCAGCGCCACGGTGCGGGTCATATCGGAGCAGTAGCCCTGGTACTTGCACCCGAAGTCCATGGTGATGAACTCGCCCTCCTGCACCTTCTTGTCGCTGGGGATACCGTGGGGCAGGCTCCCGTTGGGGCCGGAGACCACGATGGGGTCAAAGGACATCTTCTCCGCGCCGAAGCGGAGCATGTCGTACACCAGCCGGGCGGCAATCTCCTTCTCGGTCATGCCGGGGCGGATGAACTTGAGGATCTCCTCAAAGGCCTTCTCCGAGATGCGCTGGGCGTGGATGAGGGCCTCCCGCTCCTCCCCGTCCTTCACGGCGCGCAGATCGGTGAGCAGCTGCTGGGCGGGCACCAGCTGGCAGGAGAGCGCCTTTTCATAGCTCTGATAGTCCTGCACCGTCATGTAGCCCTCTTCGATGCCCAGCTTGCGGATGCCCATCTCCTCCACCGCCTGGACCACCATGGCTTTTTGGCTCACGGTGCGGGTGGTCATGGTGATCTTGGCACCGGTCACCTGATGCTCAGCGGCCTCAATGTAGCGGGAGTCGGTGAAATACCGCGTCTCCTGCTTGCCCACCACCACGGCGCCCTCGCCGTGAAAGCCGATGGCGTAGAACTCGCCGGGCTCGCTGGTCACCAGCATGGCGTCCAGACCGTAGGCATCCAGTTTGGATGCGATCTTCTCCAGATGATTCATGGTTCTGACTTCCTTTCTATCCGTGGGGGCGGCCCTCAGTCCGTCCCCAGAAAATGCTCATAAGCCCGCTTCATGGTCAGGGCGTCCTCCGCCTGGGTCCCCGCCGACTCACAGATGATGGTGGGGCTCCACCCCCGGCGGGCCAGGGACCGCATAAGCGGGAGATGGTCGGGCCCAAACTCGTCCTGCTCAAAGGTGAGGTGCATTTTCTCGCCCCCGTTGGGGGTGAACTGGATGCGGGAGAAATGGCTGTGGAAGCGGCTGGCCCGGTCCTCACCCAGGGCGCGCTCCAGCTTGTCCAGCATCCGCTCGGTGGCCTCCTCCCCCTGCTCCTCGCCCAAGCTCCGGGCATAGAGATGGCCGAAGTCCACCGTGGGGAGCAATCGCTCATCCACCTGACACAGCTCCAGCACCTCGTCCAGATCGCCCAGCTGGTTGATCTTGCCCATGGTCTCGGGACAGAGGGTGATGTGTCCGTATCCGGCGGCGTCGCAGGCCTTCACCACTTCCTCCAGGGAGCGCAGCGCGATGTCCAGCGCCTCCCGCCGCGTCCGCTTCATGAGGGCGCCCGAGTGGATGACCACCCGTTCGGCCCCCATCCAGTCGGCGGCCCGGCAGGCGGCGGTGATATAGCCGATGGTCTTTTGCAGGCTCTCCGGGTCGGGATTGGCCAGGTTAATAAAGTAGGGGGCGTGGAGGGAGAGGCGGATGCCCTCCTTCCGGGCGTTCTCCCCCAGCTTGCGGGCGGTCTCCTCCCCCACGTTGACCCCCTTGCCGCACTGGTACTCATAGGCGTCCAGGCCAAAGGCCCGGATCCAGCCGGGGGCCGCCAGAGAGGACTTGTGCGCCCGGGAGAAGGAGTCGGAATTGCCCGCGGGCCCAAATGATACGCTCATGCTATTTGCTCCTTTGCTTGGCCAGGGCGCGGAAGGGCCACTCCGCCGCGTAGCGCAGATAGCGGCCCGGATTGCCCGCCAGCCGGATGGGCTCCACCAAAAGGGTGCGCACCCCGGCCCGCTTCCCGCCCAGAATATCGGTAAAGATCTGATCGCCCACGATGGCAGTCTGCCCGGGGCCCACGCCCATCTGCTCCATGGCCCGGTGGAAGGAGCCCGGCTTGGGCTTTCCCGCGTGTCCGATGTAGGGCACGCCCAGGGACTGGGCATAGCGCCTGGCCCGCTCGGGTTTGCGGTTATTCGAGAGGATGAAGAGGGTCACGCCCGCCTCCCGCAGGGCCCTTTCCCAGGCCCGCACCGGCTCGTCCGGCTCGGGCACGCCATAGGCTGAAAGGGTATTGTCCAGATCGGCCAGCAGGAGGGTGATGCCCTCTTGCGCCAGCCACCGGGGCGATATGGCTTGTACGGAGGGGAATACCCGGTCCGCCAGCAGGGAAAGCGCCACGGTCCACCGCCTTTCCGCAGGACTGTTTCCAACTTGCCCTGCATAGAGTCCATTATACCGGCTTACGCCGTAATTTGCATTATAACATTGCTCCACCATGGATACAAGGGGGTACCTCAGCATGGTTACCGATTGCAAACTCATTTTTCTCACGCCGCCCGCCCTGGAGCGGTCCGCCCGGGAACAGAACCTGCCCGCGGCCCATCTGGCCTACCGGGTGGGCGGCGGGCCCCACCTGTTCCGGGCCAATCTGCCCGTGGCCGCCCGGGGCGGGATCCTGGCCATGGACTGCGAGGGCTTCGACGGCCGGGGGGAGCCCTCCGCCTTCTGCCAGGAGGTCCTGCGGGAGTGCTCGGCCCGGGGCTTTCAGGGGGTATACTGCGCCTTTCCCGACCGGCCCATCCCCGTGCTCCAGCGGGCGGTGGCCGAGCTGGGGGAGGCACTCCAGCGCCGGGGCTGGCCCCTCTATGTGCCCGAGCGCTATGGGGCGGCCTCGGACTACGCCTGCGTGCTCATCCCCACGGCTCTGTCGGGCGGCTCCCTGGAGCAGCGCCTGGCCGAGGCGGCCGAGCAGTACGGCCCCTCCCGTCTGGCCCTCCGGATCGAGCGGCTGGCCCAGGATTTCCTCCTCCCCTCCCCCACGGGAGAGGGGGTCCCCCTCTCCCGTCCGGCGCTGGCCGAGCAGCTGGAGGAGCGGGGCGGCTCGGTCTTTTTCTCCCACGAGCTGTGCGCTCACTACTTCACCTACATGACCAAAACAGATGGAGCCCACTTCGTCCTCTTCGACGATGCGGGCTCCATCCGGAAAAAATGTCAGCTGGGCGCCCGGATGGGCATCTCCCATGCCTTTGTTCCCTACGCACAGGTGGACGACCTGCTGCCCGGGCTGCTGGAATAGCCCTCAGCCCTTCAGCCGCTCCATGAGGCCCTCTAGTGCCTCCCGGAGATGGGCGTCCCCCTCGTTCTCCAGGTCCTGGCTCTCCAGGGCGCGGCGGCACAGCTCCCGGGCGGCGGCCGGGTCGGTCTCCACCGCCTTCCCCTCCAGATAGCACAGGGCCAGGCGGTACATCCCCTCGGCGTCCTCCCGGTCGGCCGCCTGTCGGTAATAGGAGAGGGCCTTGGCCGGATCGGCCGTCACCTGGACGCCCTTCTCATAGAACCGGCCCAGGGCGCACAGGGCGCTGCCCTCCCCCAGCTTGGCAGCATGGCGGTAGTAGGTGAGGGCCTTTTCCAGATCGGGCTCCACCCCCTGCCCCAGCTCATAGCACTCGCCCAGGTTGTAGAGGGCGGTGTCGTCCTCCCGCTCGGCGGCACGGCGGTAAAGGGCCAGGGCGGCGTCATAGTCCCGCTCCACGCCCTTTCCCTTCCGGTAGAGCTCCCCCAGGTTGTTCATCCCGCGCAGGCTGCCCTCTTCGGCGGCCCGGCGGTACCAGTGGATCGCCTGGGGATAGTCGGTCTCCATCCCCAGGCCCCGCTCGCAGCACCAGGCCAGATTGCACATGCCGGTCAGGCTGCCCCGGTCGGCGGCGCGGCGGTACCAGGACACAGCGGTGCTCCAGTCCTGCTCCACGCCCTCGCCCCGCTCATAGCGCAGGCCCAGCACGCACATGGCGTCGGGATCGCCCTGCTCGGCGGCACGGCGGAACCAGGCCACGGCCTGCTCCTCCTCCGCCGGGACCCCTTCGCCCCGGGTGTAGAGCCAGCCCAGATTGTACTGGGAGGAGGCGTCCCCCTGTTCCGCGGCCCAGCGGTACCAGCGCGCGGCCTCTTCTCCGCTCTGCTCCGCGCCCCAGCCCCGCTCGGCGGCCAGGCCCAGGTAGAAGCCCGCGCGGACCACGCCGGCCTCGGCGGCACGGCGGAACCAGTCCACAGCGGCGGTACGGTCCTCGGCCATGCCCCGTCCGTTCCAGGCGCACAGACCCAGCCAGTAGGCGCTCTCCTCATAGCCGCTGTCCAGGGCGCGGCGGAACCAGTCTGCCGCCTGGGCGTCGTCCTGCTCCACGCCGCCGTCCCCGTAGTAGTAGTTGATCCCCACATAGCACTGGGCCCGGCCATAGTCCTGCTCGGCGGCGGCACGGTAGAGGCGCATGGCCTCCCGGCTGTCGGCCTGTGGGACGCCCCGGCCCTGCTCATAGCACACCCCCAGATTGGTCATGGCCCGGGGATAGTTCTGCTTCGCCGCCTTCTCATACCACGCCACGGCCTGGGCGTCGTCCTGGGGCACGCCGGAGCCGAACTCATAGCACCAGCCCAGATTGCACATGGCGGGCACATCCTCCAGCTCGGCGGCCCGGCGGTACCACTCCACAGCGGCGGCCGGGTCCTTGGGCACGCCGGAGCCGGTCTCACAGCACACCCCCAGCTCCCGCATGGCACGGGGATAGCCCTGTTCGGCGGCGGCACGGTACCAGCGCACCGCCTCCTCCGAGTCCTGCTCCACACCGATCCCCATGTAGTAACAAAAGCCCAGACAGCACTGCCCGGGGGCATAGTCCTGCTCCGCGGCGGCCCGGTAGAGGGCCACCGCCCCCGGCACATCGGCCTTCGTCCCCTCGCCCCGCTCCAGACACACGCCCAGGTTGCACTGGGCCCGGGCATAGCCCAGGGCGGCGGCGGCACGGTACCAGCGCACCGCCTCGCTCATATCCCTTGGGACGCCAGTGCCATACTCATAGCACCAGCCCAGGCAGCACATGCCCCGGGGATTGCCCCGCTCGGCGGCGGCGCGATACCAGCGGGCGGCCGTCTCCAGGTCCTGGGGGACTCCGGAGCCGGTCTCACAGCACCAGGCGTAGTTTCCCATGGCCCGCACGTCTCCGGCCTCAGCGGCGGCCCGGTACCACTGAGCGGCCCGGGCACGGTCGGCGGGCACGCCCACCCCGTACTCATAGCACACCCCCAGGCAGCACATGCCGTCCGCATGGCCCTGCTCGGCAGCGGCCCGGTACCAGCGCACGGCGATGGCGGCGGACTGCTCCACCCCGTCGCCGAACTCATACCGGCGGCCCAGCTCGGCCTGTCCGCCCGGGTCCCCCTGAAAGGCCGCCGCCTTCAGCCAGGCCAGGGATTCCGCCTCGTCCCGCTCTACCCCGATGCCCTCGTGGTAGCAGCGGGAGAGCAGGATCTGGGCCCGGGGAAAGGTCATCTCCGCGGCCTTGCGGTACCACTCCACCGCCCGCTCCGGGTCCCGTCCGGTGCCGATGCCGTTTTGCAGGCAGAAGCCGAAATTGCACATGGCCGGGACGTAGTCCAGCAGGGCGGCCTGCTCGTAGAGCCACGCGGCCTGTCTGGGGTCGGCCTTCACCCCGATGCCGTTTTCCAGGCACCAGCCCAGATTGCTGATGCCGCAGGGATCCCCCACCTGGGCGGAGCGCCGGAAGCAGGCATAGGCCCGCGCCTCGTCCCGCCGGGGACCCTCGATCCACCAGCTGCCCAGCAGGGCCCAGTCCTTTCCGGTGAGGGCGGCCTCGCTCACCGCCGCCATGGAATGCCCGCACTCCGGACATACCGCGCCGTTCTCCTCCTGTTCCAGGATCATGGAGCATCCCGGATGGCTGCATCGATAAATCATGGCGTGAACCGCCCTCCTTCTCGGGGAGAGCACCCAGGCCCGCCCTGTCTCTGTGATCCGTACTTCATGGAAAAGCGTCCCCCGCCCGGATCTGGCTGGGACGCCGCTGAACTGGAACCAAAGTTCCATCGTAACAGGTCCAGTCTACCATTTTTCCCGTCCCATTGCAAGAATCCGGCATCCTTCCCGCCGTCTGCGGACAAGAAAAGCCCCGCACCGATGTGGTGCGGGGCCCAGCTTGCTTTTAATAAAACTTCTTGCGGTTCTTACGGGCAGCCTCAGACTTCTTGCGGCGCTTGACGCTCGGGCTCTCGTAGTGCTCACGCTTGCGCACTTCGGCCAGGACGCCCGACTTGGCGCAGCTGCGCTTGAAGCGCTTGAGCGCGTTCTCCAAGGACTCACCGTCCTTCACACGGACTTCCGACATTGATTTCCCCTCCCTCCGAAGCGGCGGTCACGCCGCCAAAGGGCCACATACTGATAGTTATGGCTTTAACAATAAGATATTATATGCAAATTTTCTGTTTTTGTCAAGCTATAAATTTTCCTTTGTCCACATCCCGGCGGGACGCAGTGGAAAAATCCTGCTCAGACCGGGGCGCCGTCTTACTTCGCGATCAGGTTGACCAGCTTGTTGGGCACCAGGATGGTCTTGACGATCTGCTTGCCCTCCACAAACTTCTGCACCTTGGGATCGGCCAGGGCGGCGGCCACCACGGCCTCCTCCCCGCTGTCCATGGGAACGGTGATGGTGCCGCGGAGCTTGCCGGAGACCTGCACGGCCATGGTGACCTCGCTGGCCACGGTCTTGCTCTCGTCGTAGGTGGGCCAGCTCTGGGTGCAGGCCATGCCGCGCTCCTTGGCCAGGCCCAGGTTCTCCCACATCTCCTCCACCATGTGGGGGGCAAAGGGAGAGAGCATGAGCAGCAGGGCGCTCAGGTCGCCCTTGGAGCAGCCGTTCTGATAGAAGTCGTTGACCAGCGCCATGAGGGCGGCGATGGCGGTGTTGAACTTCATGGCTTCAATGTCGGCGGAGACCTTCTTGATGGCCTTGTGGATGGCGCTCTCGTTGGCGCTGGAGTACTCCATGGAGTCGGCGCACTGCTCGGCCAGGTTCCACACCCGGTCCAGGAAGCGCTTGCAGCCCTTGACGGCGTTGTCGCTCCAGGCGGCGGCCTTCTCAAAGTCGCCGATGAACATGATATACAGGCGCATGGTGTCGGCGCCGTACTGGGCCACCACGTCGTTGGGGTTGATGACGTTGCCGCGGGACTTGGACATCTTCTCTCCGCCCTCGCCCAGGATCATGCCGTGGCTGGTGCGCTTCTGATAGGGCTCCTTGGTGGGCACCACACCGATGTCGTAGAGGAACTTGTGCCAGAAGCGGGAGTAGAGCAGGTGCAGGGTGGTGTGCTCCATGCCGCCGTTGTACCAGTCCACGGGGGACCAGTACTTCAGGGCCTCGGGCGAGGCCAGAGCCTTGTCGTTGTGGGGGTCCATATAGCGCAGGAAATACCAGGAGGAACCGGCCCACTGGGGCATGGTGTCGGTCTCCCGCCGGGCGGGACCGCCGCAGCAGGGGCAGGTGGTGCTGACCCAGTCGGTCATCTTGCTGAGGGGGCTCTCGCCGTCGTCGGTGGGCTCATAGCTCTCCACGTCGGGCAGGAGCAGGGGGAGCTGGTCCTCGGGAATGGGCTGCCAGCCGCACTTCTCACAGTAGACCATGGGAATGGGCTCGCCCCAGTAGCGCTGACGGGAGAAGACCCAGTCGCGCAGCTTGAAGTTGACCTTGGCGTGGCCGATGCCCTTCTCCTCCAGCCACTTGGTGATGACGGGGATGGCGTCCTTCACGGTCATGCCGTTGAGGAACTCGGAGTTGACCAGGATGCCGGTCTCGTCCTTGGCGGTGAAGGCGGCCTTCTGCACGTCCTCGCCGCCGGAGACCACCTCGATGATCTCACAGCCGAACTTCTTGGCAAACTCCCAGTCGCGGTCGTCGTGGGCGGGCACGGCCATGATGGCGCCGGTGCCGTAGGTGGAGAGGACGTAGTCGGAGATGAAAATGGGGATCTCCTTCCCGTTGACCGGGTTGACGCCCTTCACGCCGGCCAGGCACACGCCGGTCTTTTCCTTGTTGAGCTCGGTGCGCTCCAGATCGGACTTGGAGGCGGCGGCCGCCTGGTAGTCCTTCACCTCGGCGGCGTTGGTGAGGGTGCCGTTCTCCAGCCACTTCTTCACCAGGGCATGCTCAGGGGAGAGCACCATATAGGTGGCGCCGAAGAGAGTGTCGGGACGGGTGGTAAAGACCACGATCTCCTCCCCGGTGGTGGCCTTGAAGGTGACCTCCGCGCCGGTGGAGCGGCCGATCCAGTTCTTCTGCTGGGTCTTGACCCGCTCGATGAAGTCCAGTCCGTCCAGATCGTCGATGAGGCGCTGGGCGTACTCGGTGATCTTGAGCATCCACTGGCTCTTCTCCTTGCGGATGACGGGGGAGCCGCAGCGCTCGCACACGCCCTCCACCACTTCCTCATTGGCCAGGACGCACTTACAGGAGGTGCACCAGTTCACGGGCATGGTGGTCTTGTAGGCCAGGCCCTTCTTCCACAGCTGGAGGAAGATCCACTGGGTCCACTTGTAGTAGCTGGGGTCGGTAGTGTTGACCTCCCGGTCCCAGTCGAAGGAGTAGCCCAGCATCTGGAGCTGCTTGCGGAAATTCTCGATGTTGTCGTGGGTCACCTTGGCGGGGTGGATGTGGTTCTTGATGGCATAGTTCTCGGTGGGCAGGCCGAAGGCATCGTAACCCATGGGGAAGAGAACGTTATAGCCGTCCATGCGCCGCTTGCGGGCCACCACGTCCATGGCGGTGTAGGGGCGGGCATGGCCCACGTGCAGGCCCTGTCCGGAGGGATAGGGGAACTCCACCAGGGCGTAGAACTTGGGCTTGTCGCTGTGGTCGGGCGTCTTGTAGACGCCGGCCTCCTGCCACTTCTTTTGCCACTTGGGCTCAATGGATGCGAAATCGTACTTCAACGCTATCACGCTTTCCTAGAAAATATCGGTTCCGGCCCCAGCTGACGCCCTTGGACCGGCTTTTTACGGAATCTGTTTTATTATACCGAAAAAGTGCCGGGATTGCAAGGGGCTCCCGTCAAAAGCGGGCGGAGCGGGTGTTTTTCTTGCCTGATCCGTCCCTCCATGCTAAAATGAGGCAAAAGGAGGTGGTCCCATATGAAAAAACGGGGCATCTCAGTCCACGCCCTTGTGATTGCTCTGGCCGTGCCGGCGGTTTTGCTGGCAGCTGCGGCGGCTCTCCTGTTTTTCCTTCTCCACAGCTTTGGATTCCATCCGATCCACAGTCTTGCCGATATTACCGATGAGGACCTGCGCGGGGGAAGCAGCTCCTATCGCCAGACCTTTTGGATGGGCCACACCCTACCCGGCGGCTATGCCGCTCAGTGGCACTCCATGACCGGGTGGGACACCCTGGGCACCCTCTCCCTGCCGGAGGGTGGGACCTGTACCCTGCGCTATACGGTGGAGGACCCTGGTACCGGCTACCGTCTGGTCCTCTCCGATCCGGAGGGCGGCCTCACCGATCTGGAGCCGGGGGACAATACCCTCACGCTCCCTGCCGGGGAGACCCGGGTGGTCCTGGCTGCCTATGAGACCAGCGGATCCTTCTCGCTGGAACTTCTGCCCGGAAGTCCCGCTGACCCGGATTTCCAGGTCGACGACTGATCTTTTCCACAAACTGCGCCGCTCCCGGACCATCACAGCAGTCCGGGAGCGGCGCTTTCTGTCTCTATTTCGGCAATTGCTCCAGCCAGTGTCCCGGCCCAGCGGTATCCTCGGAGCCGATGGGGATGTACCAGTATTGCAGGGTGCACCACCGCCCGGTACCGCTCGGGCAGGGAGAGCACCGCGTCCAGCACGCCGCTCTCCTCCCGCTCCGGGGCGGTGAGGCCATCCGCGTCATCCAGCGGGCGGCTGTGCCTGCGCCACGGAGCGCGGAACAGATCCCCCGCGCAGTTGACCGTCACCTCCTGGCCCTTCTACTCATAACACGGCCTATGGCGTGAAAAGGTTACCGGTCTTTCCAAAAAAATTTCCCGGTCCGACTGGACCGGGAAATGGGTGTATCACAGATCATGTCTTTCGGCGAGGCGCTTGCGCACATCCTTTTTCAGCAGCGCATAGAGCACCGAGGCCACGGGAACGCTGAGGAGCACGCCCGGCAGGCCGAAGAGACCGCCGCCCACCGTGACCGCCGTCAGCACCCAGATGCCGGGCAGGCCGATGGAGGTGCCCACCACCCGGGGATAGATGACGTTGCCCTCGATCTGCTGGAGGATGGACAGGAAAATCAGGAAAATAAGGGCCTTGAGGGGAGAGACCATCACCAGCAGAAAGGCCGCCAGAATGGCCCCGATATAGGCGCCCGCCACCGGAATGAGGGCGGAGACGCCGATGATGACGCCCACCAGGGGGGCATAATCGGCCTGGATGAAGAGCATTCCCCCGGCGCACAGACCGCCCAGGATGCAGGCCTCGATGAGCTGTCCGGTGACAAAATTCGTGAAGGTGTCCGCCGTCAGATGGACCACATCCAGCACCGCCGCCGACGTGCGGGGCCGGGTGTAGGCCTGGAGCAGCCGCCGGCACTGGGGCAGCAGCTTCTCCCGGCCGCCCAGCATGTAGATGGAGAAAATGATGGAGAGTACGCCGGTCACCACCATAGAGATCAGGCTGCTGGTCAGGGAGACCACGCCCAGCAGGGTGCTGCTCAGTCCCTGAGCCAGGTTATCCAGGATGTCCTTCAGATAGGTGCTGAGCTGGGGAATGTTGGGCAGACTCTGGGCCAGATTCTCCAGATGCAGATACTGAGAGAGTTCCCAGCATATCTTTTGCAGATTATAGAGGTATCCGCTCAGGTTCGAGGCAAAGATCTGGATGCTCTCCACCACCTTGGGCGTGATGAAAGAGGTGATGACGGTCACCACCGCGATCAGCAGCACATAGGAGGAGGCCACCGCCAGGGGGCGGCTGAGTCCGTCGGCTCTGGTGCGGCCAAGCCCTCGGTGATAGAGCCGGTAAAGGGCCTGACAGGGCCGGTTGAGGATAAAGGCCAGCGCAAACCCGATATAGACCGGCTTGAGCAGCCCCACCAGATAGGAAAACAGCCGCATCAGCTCATCAAACTTGATGACCACCAGCACCAGCAACACGGTATAGGTGATGATGAGAAGAATGCTCCGAAGTAATTTTTTATCCATACGTTCTCCTTTCCTGCCCCTCCATTCCGGCGGGAGCAGGTTTCTGTGCGGCCCTTCCCTTCGCAGAATATGCCGCTTTTTGTCCACTATACCATTCCCCGAACCGTTCGTCAATGAAAAGCCCCTGTCTTGACTTTTCCCACCCTGCTTCTTATAATTCATATTAGGACTTTTAAACTGTTTGGTGCGCCTGTGGGCGCCCGGAAAGGATCCTGCTATGTATACCGATCAGGTCATGGACCATTTTTATCATCCCCGCAATCTGGGCACCATCGAGCATGCCGACGCGGTCGGCGTGGCCGGAAACCCCAAGTGCGGCGACATCATGCAGATCACCCTGCGGGTGGAGGACGGCATCATCACCGACGCCAAATTCAAGGTCTTTGGCTGCGGCGCCGCTGTGGCCACCAGCTCCATGGCCACCGAGCTCATCAAAGGCCGCACGGTGGAGCAGGCCTTCACCCTGACCAACGACCAGGTGGCCCAGGCCCTCGGCGGACTCCCCCTGCACAAGATGCACTGCTCCGTACTGGCCGAACAGGCCATCAAGGCCGCCATCGGGGACTACTATGTCCGGCAGGGCATCCTCTCCCCGGACGAGGTCCAGGTCTATGACGACCCCCACGGGGAGGATACTCCGGACGAGGAGGTCTGAGCTCCTCCGTACACAAAAACGCCCCATCTCCGATGCGGAGATGGGGCGTTTTCTTTAGCCGTTGGGCAGCACGATGTCGCTGATGTCCACCTCGGTGGCATCGGACCAGAGCCGCTCCAGATCATAAAACTTCCGGGACTCCTCCATGAACACATGGATCACCACGGAGGAGAAGTCCAGCAGGATCCAGCCGCCGTCCCGGTGGCCTTCCACATGGTGGGGCATCTCCCCCTGATCCTTGAGCATCTTCTCACAGGTGTCGGCCAGGGCCTTGACCTGCGTGGTGGAGGTGGCGGTACACAGGACAAAATAGTCGGCCAGGGTGGTCAGGTGTCCGGTCTCCAGGACCTTGATGTCCTGGCCCTTTTTGCTGTCCAGGGCCTTGACCGCGGCCAACGCAAGTTCTTTGGGCGTCATAGACGATTCTCCTTTTTTCTCTTTTGTGGATTAACTGACCGCCTCGGGCGGGAGCACGACCTCTCCGCCGCCATCTGCGGGCGGAGCGGTGGGCGCTGCCGTGGGAGCGGCCGTCGGCGCCGGAGTGGGTTCTGCGCTGGGCGCCGGGGTAGTTGTCTCAACCGGGGTGCTGGGCGCGGGGGTCGCGCTCTCCACCGGCTGAGAGGGCTGCGCGCTCTCGGTGGGGGCCTCGCTGGGCTTGGTTGTCGGAGTGGCCGTCACCTCGGGCTTGGGGGTCGCAGAGGGCTTGGGCGTGCTGGAGGGCTTGGAGGTACTGCTCCCGCTCTGGCTGCTGGAAGAGGAACTTCCGCCGCCGGAGCTGTTGGCCTTGGTGTCCTCCACCCGTCCGGTGGTGGAATGGAGGCGGCCGTTGTCGTCCACGCTCATGATGTCCAGCTCACTGGGGTCCAGATCTTCCTTATAGGGATTGAAGCACTCGTTGACCAGATCCACCAGCTCGTCCTCAATGGGGGTCACATAGGACTGGTAGTTGTGGTAGCTGCGGCTCCACACCATCTCTCCCTGGTTGGGCATGGTGCAGAAGTTCACGTTCTCCATCTGCAAGCCGCCGAAAATGGCCTGCTGGGCAAACCACGCCAGGTTGTTGACGGTGAGGTCGGTGGTCACATTCTTGGTAAAGACCTTGGCCAGCTCATTGATGCGGGTCACGTTCTGGATCTGGAGGCACTGCTCCACCACGGCGGTGAGGAAGGCCTGCTGGGTCTCGATCCGGCCCAGGTCCCCGTTGGGGTAGCCCTTCATCTTGCCGTTGACCATATTGTCGTGGCGGTAGCGGACCACGCCCATGGCCTGCTCGCCGTTGAGCTTCTGATAGCCCTTGTTGATGTGGATGTGCAGGTCCTGGGTGGGATCGTCATAGTTCATGTCGATGGGGACGTCGAAATACACGCCGCCCAGGGCATCCACCAGCTCGCCCACGGCCTCCCACTCCACGATGACCTCGTAGTCGGGGACAAAGCCCACCAGCTGGCTGATCTCCTTGTACAGGGCCTGGATGCCCTCATCCCCGCCGCCGTAGAAATTATAGACCGAATTGATCTTTTTAATATCCCAGGGCACATTGACCATGGTGTCGCGGGGGATGCTCATGACATTGAGCTTCTGATTGGGCACATCGTAGGCCGCCAGCATGAGGGTATCGGTGTTGCCGCCGCCGCCGGTATCCCGGCCGATCACCAGGAAGGTGAAGAAATCCTCCTTCCGGTCGGCGGAGGTGCGGCCGGGCCGGTCTGTGGCCAGCAGCTCCCCGCTCTCCTGCGGCATGGGGACCTTGGGCTCCGTGGGGAGCGTGGGCTTTTGAATAAAGAAGTGCAGAAAGAGGAAGGCTGCCAGCAGCACCGCGGCCAGCACCGCGGCCACGATCAGAAGGACCCGGAGGACCTTCTCCTGCGTTCTGAGCTGCTTCCATGGCTTTTTCGGCCCTTTGGACCGGTTTTTCCGGGGCTTGCCCGGCTCTTTCCTGCTGGGACCGGAGGCAGTATGCTGCAGCCGCGCGCCGCCCCGCCGGTGTTCTCTCTTATCTGTTTCCATTCCGTCTAGTCTCGCTTTCTGTTCCGCAACCAATCATAGGCCTCCTGGGTACGGAAGTGGACGGGCTGTCCCCGCTCCTCCATATCCTGGATGCTCATTTCACACCCCAGGAGCACCGCGGCGTCCAGGTCGCTGTAAGCCAGCTCCCTTAGCCGCTCCACTCCCTCAAAATCCCGGTTTGGCTCCATATAGTCGGCCACGTAGAGGATCTTCTCCAGCAGGGTCATATTCCCCTTGCCGGTGGTATGCCAGTAGATGGCGTCATACACCTCCTGCGGCATGCCGAAGACCTCCCGGGCGATGGCCGCGCCGGTCTTGGAGTGGAGCAGCTTGACCGCGCGCCGCTCCAATTCGTCCAAAACGATACCATATTTCGCGCATAAATGCAACTGCTCGTCCAACTCCAAATATTTCGTGCAGTCATGGAGGATGCCCGCTTTGCGGGCCAGCTCCGCATCCGCGCCCCAGTGGAGGGCCAGGCGCACCGCCTCCTCCTCCGTCCCGCGGATGTGCCGGATCCGCTTAGCCCGTACCATGGAATAGGAGCAGGCCCGCAGCTGCTCGTCGGTGAGCCTGGTCAGATCCGCGTGGGTGCCGTACAGCCCGTGCATCAGGATATAGCCGTACACAGCGGGACACAGATAGGTCCCCCCCTCTCCCCGGGCCAGCATACCCCGCAGCTCGGTGGAGGAGACCTCCACGATCTCGGGCAGCTGCACGGTGCACACCCGCGCGCCGTAGGTGTCGTGGAGATACTTGCTCTGGATCTCCAGCATCTCCCCGCAGTCGGACTGGGTGCGGGCAAAGGCCGCCACCCCCGCGTAGCGCAGGATGACCTCCGGCTCGTGCCAGTTCTGGAGGGTGAGGAACATATCGGTCCCCATGAGGAACCACAGCTCATCCTCCGGATAGCGCTCATGGAGCGCCCGGATGGTGTCGGAGGAATAGCTCTTCCCCGTCCGGTGGAGCTCCAGGTCGTCCACCTCCACCTGTCCGGGGCGCAGGAGATTGTCCGCCATCAATTCGGTCATGGCAAGACGTTCCGCCGCAGGGGGCGTCCCCTCCGGCAGCGTCTTATGGGGCGGGAGGGCCGCCGGGACAAAGAGCAGCTTGTCCAGGCCCAGGGCGTCCATGGCGAAGCGGGCCGCTGCCATATGGCCCAGATGTGGCGGATTGAAGGTTCCTCCGTAAATACCGATTTTCATCATACCGCACCCTTTCCGCGCCGGGATTCCGGCCTAATTGTTTATCCCCGCTTTTTGGTGTCCTTCACCAGCACGATGGGGTTTTTCAGATCCTTGCGGTGGCTCTTCCGGTAGAGGACAAATTTGGTACCGATGACCTGCACCACCTCGGCCCGGGCCTTGACGGCCAGCTCCTCGGCGGCCTCCCGGGGGGAGAGCATGGAGTTCTCCAGCACCCGGCCCTTGATGAGCTCCCGGGCCTCCAGGGCGTCGTTGACCTGCTTGAGCAGGTTCTCCCCGATGCCGTCCTTGCCCACCTGTACGATGGTGTCGATGCTGTTGGCCAGGCCCCGAAGCTGGGCCCGCTGCTTGCTTGTCAGATCCAATGTTCTATCTCCTTTGTGTTTGATTTGTTGTTCAGCCTTCCAGGTAGGCCTTGAGCTTCTCGCCAAAGGCCTCCAGCGCCCTGCCCCGGTGGGAGATGGCGTTCTTCTCCTCCGCCGTCAGCTCGGCAAAGGTCTTTTTCCGCTCGGGCAGGAAGAAAATGGGGTCATAGCCGAAGCCGTCGCTCCCCTTGGGGGCATAGGCCAGGGTGCCCGGGCACTCGCCCCGGGCCTCCACCCGGTCCCCGTTGGGGAAGCAGCAGCAGATGGCCGAGACGAACCGGCACCGCCGGTCCAGCTGGCCCCGCATGTTCTCCAGCAGGAGCCGGTAGCGGCCCACGTCGTCCAGCCCCGGCCCGCCGTACCGGGCGGAGTAGACCCCGGGAGCGCCGTTCAGGGCGTCCACGCACAGGCCCGAGTCGTCGGCCACGGCGGGAAGTCCGCTGGCCTCCATCACCGCATGGGCTTTGAGGAAGGCGTTCTCCTCAAAGGTAGTGCCGGTCTCCTCCACGTCCACGTCGATGCCCACCTGGGACTCCAGCACCACCTCGATCCCCTGGGCGGAGAGGATGGCCTGCAATTCCAGGAGCTTTTTGGGGTTCTTGCTGGCTAATACCATTTTCATCTCACAGCACCCCCACGATGTCGGCCTGGAGCTTCTGGAGCTCCTGAATGCCCTTGCCGCACAGGTCCACCAGGGCGCGCTGCTCCTCGATGGTGAAGGGGCGGCCCTCGCCGGTGCCCTGGATCTCGATGAGGCGGCCGCTGCCGTCCATGACGCAGTTCAGGTCCACCTGGGCGGAGGAGTCCTCCTCATAGCACAGGTCCAGCAGGGGGGTGTCCCCCACGATCCCGGCCGAGACCGCCGCCACATAGCCCCGCAGGGGCATCTGCTCCAGCACGCCCTCCTCCATCAGCTTCCGGCAGGCCAGGGCCAGGGCCACAAATCCGCCGGTGACCGAGGCGGTACGGGTGCCGCCGTCTCCCTGGAGCACATCGCAGTCCACGGTGATGGAGCGCTCGCCCAGGGCCTTGCGGTCCACCACGGCCCGGAGCGCCCGGCCGATGAGCCGCTGGATCTCCGCCGAACGGGGAGAGAGCTTGAGCTTGGCGATGTCCCGCTTGGAGCGCTCCCGGTTGGCCCGGGGGAGCATGGAGTACTCCGCGGTCACCCAACCCTCCCCCTCGGGGACGTGGGGCGGGGTGCGGTCCTCCACACTGGCGGTGCACAGCACATGGGTGTTGCCGCAGCGGATCAGGCAGGAGCCCTCCGCAAACCGGTTGATGCCGGGAATGATCTCCACCGGCCGGAGCTGGTCCGGGCGGCGGCCGTCGATTCTTTCCATGGTATAAAACCTCCTGACTGTGGGCCGCCGGGGCGGCCGTTTGTTCCGAATGGTCCCTTTTATACGAATGCCTTCACAAACTCGGCGGGCTCAAAGGGCATCAGGTCGTCGATGCCCTCGCCCACGCCGATGAACTTGACGGGCACGCCCAGCTCCTGGGCGATGGCGATGACGATGCCGCCCTTGGCCGAGCCGTCCAGCTTGGTGAGGACGATGCCGGTGATCCCGGCGGCCTCCTTGAACTGCTTGGCCTGGATGAGCCCGTTCTGCCCGGTGGTGGCGTCCAGCACCAGCAGGGTCTCCCGGTCGGCGCCCGGCAGCTCCCGGTCCAGAATGCGGCTGATCTTGTTGAGCTCGTTCATCAGATTCTGCTTGTTGTGGAGCCGGCCGGCGGTGTCCACCAGCACCACGTCGGTTCCTCTGGCCTTGGCCGCCGAGAGTGCGTCAAAGACCACTGCCGCCGGGTCGGCCCCCTCGTGCTGGCGGACAATGTCCACCCCGCAGCGCTGGGACCAGATCTCCAGCTGGTCGGCGGCGGCCGCCCGGAAGGTGTCGGCGGCGGCCATGAGCACCCGCCGGCCCTCTCCCTTCAGGTGGGCCGAGAGCTTGCCAATGGTGGTGGTCTTGCCCACGCCGTTCACCCCGATGAACAGGGCCACCGACGGCTTGGTATCCAGCTTGAGGGAGAGGTCCCCCACCTCCAAAAACTCCGTGAGGATGGCGCGCAGGCACTCCCGGCCCTCCTCGGCGTTCTTGATCTTCTCCGCTTTGGCCCGGCGGCGCAGCTCCTCCACCGCCTTCATGGCGGTCTCCACTCCCATGTCGGAGAGGATGAGGGTCTCCTCCAGCTCATCATAGAAGTCATCGTCCAGCTCCCCTGCAAAGAGCTGGTCGAAGGAGTGGCCGATGTTGGAGATATTATCCTTTGTGCGGGTCAGGCCCGCCTTGATCTTATCAAAAAAGCCCATATCCTTCTGTTCCTTTCGTTAATTCAGTTCCTTGTGGCATTTCGGGCACATCTTGGGCATACGCATCAGCCAGTCGGTCACCCGCAGCCGGTCCCCGCAGTGGGGACAGCGGCACCACTTGAAGTGCACCACAAAGCCGGCTGCCGCCAGCACCACCGCCAGTCCCACCAGTCCCCAGAACAGGATCTGGGAGCGGGTGGCAAAGTAGCCGCCCAGCATGACGATGAAGACCGCCAGCACGGTCAGCCGGTTGGAGTATTTCCAGGCTTTCTTATAATCCATCTCTTGTTTCCTCTCTCTTTCTTATCGGTTGCGTTCCGCGGTAGGTCCTGTGGAATTTACTCGATGCCCAGCTCCCGCTCCACATCGTTGAGGTTGATGGTCAGCATCCGGCTCACGCCCCGCTCCTGCATGGTCACGCCGTAGAGCACATCGGCCTCTTCCATGGTGCCCCGGCGGTGGGTGATGACGATAAACTGGGTCTTGTTGGACACGCTGCGCAGATAGCGGGCAAAGCGGGTCACATTGGCGTCGTCCAGCGCCGCCTCGATCTCGTCCATGACGCAGAAGGGGGTGGGCCGGACCTTCAAAATGGCAAAATAGAGGGCGATGGCCACAAAGGCCTTCTCCCCGCCCGAGAGGAGGGAGAGCACCTTCAGCGCCTTGCCCGGCGGCTGGACCCGGATCTCGATGCCGCAGTTGAGGATGTCCGACGCGTCCTCCAGCTCCAGGGCCGCCTGACCGCCGCCGAAGAGCTCCCGGAAGGTGGTCTGAAAGGCCTCGTTGAGCAGGACGAACTGCTCCCCGAAGAGGCGCTTCATCTCGGCGGTGATGCCGGCGATGATCCCGGCCAGATCCGCCTTGGCCTTTTCCACGTCGTCCCGCTGCTCGGTCAGATAGGTATACCGCTCGTTTACCCGCTCGAACTCCTCGATGGCGTCCAGATTGATGTTCCCCAGCCCCGCGATGCCCCGCTTGAGCTCGGCCACCCGGCGCTGGGCCTGGGCGGTGCTCTCCAGGGGCACCCGCTGCTGGAGAGCCGCCTGGTGGGTGAGCTCATAGCTCTCCCAGAGCTTGTCCAAAAGGCCCTTTTCCTCCATAGCGTGGGCCTGTTTCTTCTGCTCCAGGCCCGCGGCCGTGCGCTCCAGCTGGAGGAGCTGGGCGTTTTTCTCCCGGCTGTCCCGGTCGGCCCGGTTGCGCCTGGCCTCCAGCTCCAGCTTCTCCTGGTTGAGCCGGAGGATGTCGGCCTCGGCGGCCTCCTTCTCCTCCCGGATGGTCTGGAGGGCGGCCTCCTTCTCCCGGATCTCGGCCTCCATGGCCTCGTTCTGTCCGGCATATTCCCGCAGGCGCTCGGCCTGCTGCTCCCGGTCTCCGGCCAGCTCCTTCCGCAGGGCCTCCAGCTCCCGGAGGCTGCTCTCGGTGGTCTCCCGCTCGGCCTCCAGTCCGGCCAGACGCCGGTGGAGGGCGTCCATAGCCGTGCGGATCTCCTCCGCCCGCTGCCGGACGGCGGCCTGTCCCGCCTCTTTTCCGGCCGCCTCGGAGCGCAGGGCCTCGGCCGCGCCCTCCAGCGTCTCGATGCGCGAGCGGGCCTGGGCAGTGTCCGCCTCGGTCTGTTCCTGCCGCCGGAGCAGCTGGGCCAGTTCTTCCTTTCGCTCGTCCAGGCGGGCGTGCAGCTCACCCAGGCGTTCTTTCTGGCGCTCCGCCCGCTCCTCCAGCTGGAGGATGCGGTCCTCGTGCCGGCGCAGCTCCCCCCGGGCGCTCTCCAGTTCATAGCGCCCGGCGGTGGCCTCCCGCTCGGTCTCGGACTGCCGCGCCTTGGCCTCTTCCAGGGCGGCGGCAAGTTCCTGCTCCTGGGCGGAGAGCTGCTGCAGCTCGTTGGAGCGGCTCAGGATCCCCGCCGAACGGCTCACCGAGCCGCCCGTCATGGAGCCGCCCGGATTGAGCACCTGTCCGTCCAGGGTGACAATCTTAAAGCGGTGGCCGTAGGCACCGGCGATGGCCACGGCGGCGTCCAGATCCTCCGCGATCACCGTGCGCCCCAGCAGGTTGGCACAGATCTTTCCATAGGCCGCCTCGCACTCCACCAGGGCGTCCCCCATGCCCACAAAGCCGGGGGACTGCTCCACCCCGCTCTCCCGAAAGGGGACGGGACGGATGGTGTCCATGGGCAGGAAGGTGGCCCGGCCGCCCTCCCGGCGTTTCAGCCACTGGATGGCCGCCTTTCCGTGCTCCTCCCGCTCCACCACCAGGTGCTGCATGGCGCCGCCCAGGGCGGTCTCGATGGCCACGGCATAGGGGGCCGGCACCCGGATGAGGCTGGCTACCGGACCCCGTACGCCCTTCAGGCGGCCCCGCTCGGCCTCCCCCATCACCAGCTTGACCGCTCTGGAATAGCCCTCATAGGACCGCTCCAACTCGGTGAGCATGTGGATGCGGGAGCGGAGGGTGTGGTCCTCCAGCTCCAGCGCGCGCTCGCGCTCCCGGGCGGCGGCGGCCTTCTTCTCCCGGGCCTCCACCCGCAGCACATGGCCCTGGATGATGTTTTCCAGGGCGTCCCGGTCGGACCGGGCGCTCTTCAGGGCCGTATCGTTCTCCCCGGCCTCCTGTTCCAGATTGCCCAGGCTCTCCTCCTCCTCGGCGAGGGCCCGGCGCAGGGTGGATTCCCGGTCCAGCAGCTCCTGGGCAGCCGCCGCCAGGGCGGAGAGGAGGGCACGGGCCTCGGCGGCCGAGGCGCTGTCCAAGCGCTCCTGCTGCCGCAGAGCCTCCAGCTCCGCCGCCAGAGCGCCCGCCTGTCCGGCCGCCGCCCCGGCTTCTTTTTCTTTAGACGCCAATTCCCCGCGAATGGTTTCCCCGTCGCGCAAAATGGCGGTCAGACGCGCCCGGCGGGCCGCGATCTGGGCCGACAGGGCGTCGTCCCGCCCGGTCTGCTGCTCCAGCTCCCGCCGGATACGCCCCTCGTTTTCCTGATTGTGGGCGATCCCGCTGCGCAGGACGGCGATGGCGCTCTCTAAGGTGTTGGCCTCGCTCTGTCCCTGCATGACGGCCGCCCGGCGCGCCTCGGCCTCCACCTCCCGGGTCCGCATCTCCCCGGCCAGGGCCTCAGCCTCGGCATAGAGCCGCTCCTGCTCCCGCTGCTCCTCCTCCTTCTGCCGGAGGGCCTGCTCGCAGGCGGCGTTGGTCTTGATGGCGGCGGTACGTACCCGGTCCAGCTGCTCCAGCCAGAGGGAGATCTCCAGCCCGCGCATCTCATCCCGCAGGAGCAGGAAGCGCCGGGCCTTCTCCGCCTGCTGGCGGAGGGGCCCCACCTGGAGCTCCAGCTCGTCGATCTTGTCCCGGATGCGCACCAGGTTCTCCTCGGTCCGCTCCAGACGGCGCTCGGCCTCCTCCTTCCGGTGGCGGAAGCGGGAGATGCCCGCGGCCTCCTCAAAGATTTCCCGGCGGTCGGCGCTCTTGACCGAGAGGATCTCGTCGATCTTGCCCTGGCCGATGATGGAGTAGCCCTCCCGCCCCAGTCCGGTGTCCATGAAGAGCTCGTTCACGTCCCGGAGGCGGACGGTGCGGCGGTTGATATAGTACTCGCTCTCTCCGGAGCGGTAGTAGCGGCGGGTCACCATGACCTCGTCCTCCGGTAGGGAGAGGGCGTGGTCCTGGTTATCCAGCACCAGGCTGACCTCGGCAAAGCCCACCTGACGGCGCTTCTCGGTGCCGCCGAAGATCACGTCCTCCATCTTGCCGCCCCGGAGCGCCCGGGTGGACTGCTCCCCCATCACCCAGCGGATGGCGTCCGACAGATTGGATTTGCCCGAGCCGTTGGGGCCCACGATGGCGGTGATGTCCTCCCCAAAGGTCAGCACGGTCTTGTCCGGAAAGGACTTGAACCCCTGGATCTCGAGCGCTTTTAAGTACAAACCGGACACCTCTCAGTCGTCGACCGCCCCACAGGGCACAAAATCACATGGTAATAAAGTATTATATCAATTTCCCCCTGCCATTGCAAACGCTTTCCCACAAAAAACACGCCGCGGCAGCCCCTCCGCGGCGTGTTTTGGTTTATGGATGCTCCAGATGGCCGATGGCGGCCCGGGCGGCGTTCTGCTCCGCCTCTTTTTTGCTGTGGCCCTCGCCCTGGCCGATGGTGGCGCCGTTCAGGTCCACCTCCACCGTGAAGATCTTGGCGTGGTCGGGCCCGCTGGAGCCGGTCAGACGGTACTGCAGGACCTGGCCGCTCTCCCGCTGCACCAGCTCCTGCAGGGCGGTCTTGTAGTCCCGGTTGCGGGCCTTCTCGCTCTCCCGGTCCAGAATGTATTTCTGGATGATCTTGCGGGCCGAGCCGATGCCGCCGTCCAGGTAGACCGCGGCCAGCACGGCCTCCACCGCGTCGGCCTGGATGGAGGGACGGCGGCGGCCTCCGCCGGCGTTCTCTCCCTTGCCCAGGCGGAGGTATTCCCCCAGTCCCCAGGCCTTAGCCACTTCCACCAGGCTCTCCTCGCACACCAGGGCGGCCCGGGTGCGGGTCAGGTCCCCCTCCGGCAGGTCGGGGTGGGTGCGGAACAGATAGTCGGCGGTCACCATGCCCAGCACCGAGTCCCCCAGGAACTCCAGACGCTCATTGCTCTGGCAGCCCTTGAACCGGTTCTCATTGGCATAGGAGCTGTGGGTGAGCGCGTTCTCTAAGAGGGAACGGTCGTGAAAGGTATATCCAAGGGTCTCTTCCAGATGGCGCATGGTGGTTCCTCCTCTTCTCCAGTTCCATACGATTCAAAACGCAAGCCCCGCCGTGGGCGGGGCTTGCAGGCAAACGATCAATCCAGCTTGGTCTGCAGGAAACGGACGAAGTCTCCCACAGTGGTCATGTCGGACAGGTTCTCATCGGCCAGGTCCTCCAGGTTGAAGGCCTCCTCCACCGCCATGGTCAGATCGACCACGTCCACGGAGTCGGCGCCCAGCTCCTCAAAGGAGGTGTCCATGGTGATGTTCTCGGCGTCCACGCCCAGCTGCTCGGACAGCAGCGCCACGATTTTCTCAAAAATCATATCTATCTTCTCCTATCATATCGTTCTGTATTCAGGAACGGTAATTGCACTAAAATAATAGGCAAGATAAGGCAAGCTGTCAATAGGATTTTTGATTTTTTCTCTCCCCGTGGGAAAATCGTGGAAAACCCACAATCAGCCCTCTTCCTTTTTCGCCTGCACGGGGAGACGCATGTGCTCCACATTCTCGGTGATGTCCTCAATGATGCCCGAGGCGGCAAACTTGGCGGCCTGCCGGATGGCATTCTTGATGGCATAGTCGTCAGAGGAGCCGTGGGCCTTGATGACCGGCTTGGAGATGCCGATGAAGGCGGTGCCGCCCACCTCTCCGGCGTCCAGGATCTTCTTGAAGGAGCGGATGCCGCCCGAGACCAGAAGGGCCGCCAGCTTGGTGATCAGGTTCTTCTTGAACATGGCCTTGAGCTGCTTGGCCAGGAAGCCGCCGGTCCCCTCCATGGTCTTGAGGAAGATGTTGCCCGAGTAGCCGTCGGAGACAATCACGTCCACCGCGCCGTAGACCGCCTCCTTGCCCTCCACGTTGCCGGTGAAGTGGATGCGGCCCTGCTCCCCGGCCTCCTGCAGGAGGGCGTAGGTCTTCTGCTGCAGCTCGGTGCCCTTGGAGGGCTCGGCCCCGATGTTCAGGAGGCCCACTCGCGGCTCCGGACGGCCCAGCACCCGCTCGGCATAGTAGGAGCCCATGAAGGCGAACTGGAGCAGGTATTCGGGGGTACACTCGGCGGTGGCGCCGCAGTCGATGAGGACGGCCCCGCCGTTTCCGGTGGGCACCACCGGGGCCATGGCCGCCCGGCGGATGCCCTTGATGCGCTTGACGATGAGGGTGGCCGCCGCCAGCAGCGCGCCGGTGCTGCCCGCCGAGACAAAGGCGTCGCCCTTGCCGTCCTTGAGCAGATTGAGCCCCACCGTGAGGGAGGAGTCCTTCTTCTCCCGGAAGGCGGTGGCCGGATTGTCACAGATCTCCACCACCTCGGAGGCATGGACGATCTCCATCCCTGCCGGGGGCTCCTTCATGCCCTCCTCGTTGAGGACCTGGAGGATCTCCTCCCCCCGGCCCACCAGGATGACCTCTACTCCCTGCTCCCGGATGGCAGCCAGTGCACCCTTTACGTTTGAGGCGGGCGCGTTGTCGCCGCCCATGGCGTCTACGATGATCTTCATGACTTTTCCCTCTTCTTTCTGTGTTCTCATCCGGACCGGCCCTATGCCAACGGCCGCGGCTCGTCTGTCAGACCCAACAGGTAGTCGGCAGACACCTCAAAGGTCTTGCAGAGCTTATACAGCCGCTCCATGGAGGTCCCGGCTTTTCCGTTGGCCATGTCGCTGATCTGCGCGGTGGAGACCCCCAGCGCCCGGGCCAGCTCGGCATAGGTCATGTTCCGCCGCTGAATGAGTTCTTTCAGCCGGGCCGAAAAAATAGCGCGCTCAAACATACGCTGCCCCCTCACAGATCAGATACAATCTCATTTTGACTGCATTTGGTCCTGCTTCTGATTGACAGGGTTACTCCTTGTCTCATCTCAATGGCCGTGGCTCATCCGTCAAACCTAAAAGATAATCAGCCGTGACATTGTAATGCGCACAGAGCTGCGCTAATTTTGCAAGGGTCGTAGCACCCCGGCCATTTTCCATTTCTCCGATCTGGTTTGGCTTTACACCCAAAACCTCCGCCAGTTCCCGTTGCGTCTCATGGTTGTGACTGCGCATCTTGCGTAAGCGCAAACCAAATAATTCGTTATGGTACATGGCTCCCCCTTGACATATCCAATAAAACCGTGTATATTGCAATCATGGTTTTATTGGGGTGATGGTGTGGATAACTTACTCTTTGCCTTGTATGAACTCGCTGCCCGGCTGGACCGGGACGCCGGGGATCTCCCGGACTGCTATGCCCTCCGGGAGCGGCACCTGGGCCGGGTCCGGGAGGAAATGGGCAATCCCTTCTGCGAAAAGCTCCGGGACGCGGCCGACGAGTGCGCCCAGCTGGACGCCGAGGCGGCCTTTCTCCGGGGCCTGCGGCTGGGACTGGCCCTCCACCGGCTGTAAGGGGCGGTTACAGCTCTGCCGGGTCCAGCTTGTCCAGGATCTCCAGCGCCCGGCGGCTCAGCTCGGCATTCTTGTTTCTTTTGCCCTTGACCTTATAGCCCAGGGGCGGGATGATGCCGAAGTTCACGTTCATGGGCTGGAAGTCACCCACCGTCTCGTTGCTGATGTAGAGGGCCAGCGCCCCCACCGCCGTCTCCTGGGGAAAGTCCACCGGGGGCTTGCCCTGAAGTCTGCGGGCCAGCTCCACCGCCGCCAGGAAGCCGGAGGCGGTGGACTCCACATATCCCTCCACGCCGGTGATCTGCCCGGCGAAGCACACCCGGGGCTCATGCTTGACCTGGTAATAGCGGTCCAGCATCCGGGGGGAATCCAGGTAGGTGTTCCGGTGCATCACGCCGTAGCGCACGAATTCTGCGTTGCGCAGGGCGGGGATCATGGAAAAGACCCGCCGCTGCTCGGGCCACTTCAGATGGGTCTGGAAGCCCACCAGATTGTAGATGGAGCCCTCGGCGTTGTCCTTGCGCAGCTGCACCACGGCGAAGGGCTCCTTCCCCGTCTTGGGGTCCTTGAGGCCCCGGGGCTTGAGGGGGCCGTAGCAGAGGGTCTGCTTCCCCCGGCGGGCCATGACCTCCACGGGCATACAGCCCTCAAAGACCTGTTTGTCCTCAAAGCCGTGGACCTCGGCCTCCTGGGCGGCGCACAGCTCGGTCCAGAAGGCGTCGTACTCCTCCTCCGTGAGGGGGCAGTTGATATAGTCCGGCGTGCCCTTGTCGTAGCGGGAGGCAAACCACGCCGAGGTCATATCCACGCTCTCAAAGGTGACCAGGGGGGCCGCCGCGTCGTAGAAGTTGAGATATCGGCTCTCGGGGAAAAAGGCCTTGATGCGCTCGCTCAGGGCCTCGGAGGTGAGGGGCCCGGAGGCCACGATCACATTTCCCTCCGCGGGGATCTCGGTGACCTCCCCCTCCACCACGGTGATGAGGGGGTGCTCCTTCACCGCCCGGGTGATGGCCCCGGAAAAGGCGTGGCGGTCCACCGCCAGGGCGCCGCCCGCCTCCACCCGGTGCTCGTCGGCACAGCGGAGGATGAGGGAGCCCAGGCGGCGCAGCTCCTCCTTGAGCAGGCCCACCGCATTCTCCAGCTGGTCGGAGCGCAGGGAGTTGGAGCACACCAGCTCTCCAAAGTCGTCCGAGTGGTGGGCGGGGGTCTTTTTCCGGGGCTTCATCTCATGCAGCTCCACCGGAATGCCCCGCTGGGCCAGCTGCCACGCGGCCTCACATCCGGCCAGGCCCGCGCCGATCACGATAACAGGTTCCATGTGTTCTCCTTACGCTTCCTCTGTCTTCTTGGCCGTCTTCTTCGCGGTGGTCTTTTTGGCCGGCTCCTTCTTGGCGGTGGTCTTCTTGGCCGCCGCTTTTTTGGTGGTCTCGGTCTTTTTGGCCGCGGTTTTCTTGGCCGCCGGCTTTTTCGCGGCGGTCTTCTTGACGGTCTTTTTCTCCTCCTCGGGCGGCACGCCCTCGGCGGGATTGGCGTTTTCCGGGGTCTTCTTCTTATAGCCCCGCTGATCCTCCGGCAGGAAGTTGGGGCACTCGGGATTGATGCAGAAGGGCTTCTTGAAGCCCCGGCCCGACTTCTTGAAGAGGGTGTGTCCGCACTCGGGACAGGTCTCCTTGACCGGCACATCCCAAGTCATGAAGTCGCAGCGCTTGCTCTCATCCTTGTTGGTGTTGTTCTCACAGCCGTAGTAGGCATAGCCCCGCTTGGAGGTCTTTTTCAAAATCTTGCCGCCGCACTTGGGGCACTTGCCCGGCATCTCGATGACGATGGGCTGGGTGTGGGGGCACTCGGGCCAGCCGGGGCAGGCCAGGAAGCGGCCGAAGCGGCCGGACTTAAAGACCAGATTGCGCCCGCACAGGGGGCAGATGACATCGGACACCTCGTCGGGCACCTTGATGCGCTCAGTGTCCTGCTCGGCGGCCTGGAGCTCCCGCTCAAAGTCCCCGTAGAAGCCGGAGAGGATGTCCTTCCAGTTCTCCTTCCCCTCTTCCACCTCGTCCAGCAGCTCCTCCATCCGGGCGGTGAAGGCGGTGTCCACGATGTCGGGGAACTTCTCCTTCATCAGGTCGTTGACCACCTCGCCCAGGGGGGTGGTGCGCAGGTTCTTCCCCTCCTTCACCACATACTCCCGGTCCAGGATGGTGGAGATGGTGGGGGCGTAGGTGGAGGGACGGCCGATCCCCTTCTCCTCCAGGGCCTTGATGAGGGTGGCCTCGGTGTAGCGGCTGGGGGGCTGGGTGAAGTGCTGTCCCGGCTCGCTCTTGAGGAGCTCGAGGGCCTCCCCCTCCCGCAGGTCGGGCAGGGGGGACTGGCGGAGGACCTCCTCGTCCTCGTCCTTGCCCTCCACATAGACGGCGGTATAGCCGGAGAACTTGAGGGCCGAGTGGTTGGCACGGAAGCGGTAGCCGGCACTCTCCACCTCGATGGTGACGCTGTCATAGACGGCGGGGGCCATCTGGCAGGCCAAAAAGCGGCTCCAGATCAGCTTGTAGAGCCGGTACTGTTCGCTGGTCAGGTCCTTCTTGAGCTGCTCGGGGGTCAGGTTCACGTTGGAGGGACGGATGGCCTCGTGGGCGTCCTGGGCCCCGGACTTGGTCTTGAACACCCGGGGCTTTCCGGGGTAGTAGTCGGCCCCGTAGCGGCCCTGGATAAAGTTTTTGGCAGCCTCCGTGGCCTCGTCCGAAAGGCGCAGGGAGTCGGTACGCATATAGGTGATGAGACCGATGGTCCCCTCGCCCTCGATGTCCACGCCCTCGTAGAGCTGCTGGGCGATGGACATGGTGCGGCGGGGGGTCATGTTCAGCTTGCGGCTGGCCTCCTGCTGCAGGGTGGAGGTGGTGAAGGGGGGCGCGGGATTGCGCTGCTTATCCTGCCGCTTGACCCCCTGGACGGTGAAGGAGTCGGCCTGAACGGCGGAGACCACCGCCTGGACCTCCTCCTCGCTGTGCAGGTCCATCTTCTTCTCCCGGCCGTAGAAGGCGGCCCGGAACTGGCCCAGGTTGGGGGCGATGCGCTCCAGGTCCACATCCAGGGACCAGTACTCCTCGGGCACGAAGGCCTTGATCTCGGCCTCCCGCTCGGCCACCAGGCGGGTGGCCACCGACTGGACCCGTCCGGCGCTCAGGCCCCGGCGGATCTTCTTCCACAGCAGGGGGGAGATCTGGTAGCCCACGATGCGGTCCAGCACTCTTCTGGCCTGCTGGGCGTCCACCAGATTCTGGTCGATGGCACGGGGGGCGGCGATAGCCTCGTTGACCACCTTCTTGGTGATCTCGTTAAAGGTGACCCGGTAGGTCTTGTCGTCGGGGATCCCCAGCAGCTCCTTGAGGTGCCAGGAGATGGCCTCGCCCTCCCGGTCCGGGTCGGTGGCCAGAAAGACTTTTTCGCTCTTCTTGGCCGTCTTCTGCAGGTCGTCGATGACCTCTTCCTTGCCCTTGATGGGCTGATAATCCAGCGTGAAGCCGTGTTCCACGTCCACGCCCAGCTTGCTCTTGGGAAGATCGCGCACATGTCCCATGGACGCCTTCACCTGATAGCCGGGACCCAGGTATTTTCCGATGGTCTTGGCCTTGGCGGGGGACTCCACGATCACAAGATTCGATTTCGCCACAATAGTACCTCCAATTGGGTCTCTCCGTCTCTGTTCCGGAGGCCCTTCTCTCGTCCGCGCCTGGGCGGACCAACTGCGCCCTCTGGTGGGCGTCAGAGCGGATCTGATCATCGGCAAACCACCGCGCTCCGGGTTTGGTTTGCCGATGTTCAGGTACGCCCTTGGGCGGGAGATCCCGCCGGTGCTCAGTCCTTCTCCCGCAGCAGGATCAGGGCTTCAAAGAAATTGCCCGGCCGCTGGGCCAGGATGCCCCGCATAGTCAGCATGGTGAGGCTGGCCAGCACCCCGCTGGCCGGGAGGCCGGTACGCTCCACCAGGTCGTCCGGCCGCAGCCGCTCCTCCCCCAGGGCCAGGAGGATGGCCTTCTCTTCGGCCGTAAACTCTCCGGTCTGCTCTTGAAAGGTACTATAAGCCCTTCCTTCCGAGTTGTCAACCGCCTGGGGGGCCGGCTCCGGCCCTTTGGGGCGGGGATGCTGGGGAGCCTCTTGCGCTCCTGGTTCCCTTTTCTCCCGCTTTCGCGGTGGGCCGGGCCGCAGGCGGGCCGAATAGAGTCCCTCGTACTCCACCAGGATGTCGGCGGCCGACTGGATGAGCTTGGCCTCCCCCCGCTGGATGAGGAGATTGGTCCCCTGACTGCCGGGATTTCCCGCTAACCCCGGAAAGGCAAAGACGTCCCGGTTCTGGTCCAGCGCGGTGCGGGCGGTGATGAGGGTGCCGCTCTTCACGCTGGCCTCCACTGCCGCCACGCCCAGGCTCAGACCGCTGATGATGCGGTTGCGGATGGGGTAGTGCCACCCCTCGGTGGCGGTCCCCGGCGGATACTCGCTGATAAGGGTGCCCACCTGGGGCACCACCCGGTAGAGGTCCGCGCTGGAGGATGGATAGACCACGTCGATCCCGCCGCCCAGCACCGAGCACACGGTCCCTCCGGCCCGGATAGCACTGCGCAGGGCGGCGGCGTCCACTCCCTGGGCCACGCCCGAGACCACCACCGCGCCCCGGCGGGCCAGGTCCCGGCCCAGCTCCGCCGCCTTCTCGATCCCGTAGGGGCTGGCTCGGCGGGAGCCCACCACGCCGATGACCACCCGCTCGTCAAAGGAGAGGTTCTTCCCCTTCACGTAGAGAAGGGCGGGCGGCGCGTCGATCTGGCGCAGACGCTCCGGGTAGGCGGCGTCCTGTATGGTCAAAATCCGGATGTTCCGCCGGGCGCAGTCCTCCAGGATGCGCTCCGGCCAGTCCATCTCCTTGTGGCAGAGCTCCTCCCGGAGCTTAGAGGGCAGACCCAGCAGCTCATACTCCGCCCGGTCGGCCACATAGACCTGTTCGGCCCCGCCCAGACGCTCGGCCAGGGCGGCCGCCTCCCCCGGCCGGATGGAGGGCCGGGTGGTGAGCCACAGCCAATACTTCAGCACAGACATGGAATTTCTCCCTCTCTTTCTCTACCGGGATCTCACTCCGTCTATCCGTTCTTCCCTTTTGTTCAGTGGCCGCGGGCCATCTCCCAGAGCACCACGGTGGCAGCTGCCGCCGCGTTGAGGGACTCACACCGCTCCCGCATGGGGATGCGGATGGTCTTTTCACACCGGGCCAGGGCCTCCTGGGAGATGCCCCTGCCCTCGCTGCCGATGACTACGGCCGCCCGCTCCAGAGGCAGCTCCCGCACATCGGCCGTATCCTCCCGCAGGGCGGTTGCGTACAGGGGGATCTCCGCCGCCTCCAGCCGGGGACACAGGTGCTCCAGATCGGTCTCCCACACCGGGAGACGGAAGCAGGCCCCCATGGTGGAGCGGACCGTCTTGGGCGAAAAGGGGTCGGCGCAGCGGGGCAGCAGAACCACTCCCGCTGCTCCCAGCGCATCGGCAGTGCGCCAGATGGTGCCCACGTTCCCCGGGTCCTGGAGTCCGTCCAGCACCAGATACCCGCCCGGCGCCATGGTCTCAGGCAGCGCCGTCTCCGGTCTGCGGCACACGGCCAGGACGCCCTGAGGGGTCTCCACGGTGGAGAGGCTCTCAAAGAGTCCCTCAGGCACCTCCACCAGACGGATCTCCTGGGGCAGGTCCTCGGGGGGAGTCTTTCCCCGGGCGTAGACCAGGGTCTCCACCCCGGCGCTCCAGCGCAGGGCCTCCCCCACCAGTTTTTCGCCCTCGCAGAGGTACTGTTTTTGGCTCCGGCGGTACTTTCCCTCCGCCCCCAGCTTGCGGATGTGGACGGCCAGCGGATTCTGCCGGCTGGTAATCGATTCCATCTTCATCTTCCTTACAGGCTATGCAGCAGGTTGATATACTCGGTACGGCCCAGCACCACGATCCGTCCGCCCTGGACCAGCCGGTAGTCGCCGCCGGGGGCCACGTCCAGCACGCCCTCCGGGCCGCGCACCGCGATGACGTTGACATGGTGCTTGGCACGGATGTCCAGCTCCCGGATGCTCTTGCCCATCCACACCTTGGGCACCGCCAGCTCCACGATGCTGAAGTCGTCGGAGAGCTCAATAAAGTTGAGCACGTTGGAGCTGGAGAGGCCCTGGGCCAGCTTCAGTCCCATCTCATGCTCGGGGAAGATCACCCGGTCGGCTCCAATCTTCTCCAGTACCTTCCGATGTACATGGCTCTGGGCCTTGCACACCACCTGCTTGACCCCCACTTCCTTCAGATTGAGGGTGATGAGGGCGCTGTTGCCCACGTCATTGCCGGTGGCCACGATGGCGCAGTCATAGTTGCGCACGCCCAGCGCCCGCAGGACCGCCGCATCTCTTGCGTCTCCGGTGACAGCGTGGGTCACCAGATCCACCACCTTCTGCACCTTCTCCGGGTCGGCGTCGATGGCCAGTACCTCATGGCCCAGCGTGCACAGCTCGGTGGCCACAGCGTTTCCAAATCGGCCCAGACCGATGACAACAAATGTTTTCATGCAATCCCCTTCTTTTTTATCCAATCATAATGTCCACATTGGGATACTGGATCTTGGCCAGTTTTTTACGCCGGGTCAGGAATGCGATGGAGAACGAAAGCACGCCCACACGGCCCAGATACATAAACAGGACAAGCACTGCCTGGGAAAAACGGGAGAGATGCGCGGTGATGCCGGTGGTCAGGCCCACCGTACCCAGTGCCGACGCCACCTCAAAGGCGCAGTCGATGTAGGGCAGGCTCTCCACCGAGGAGAGGATGATGGACCCGGTCAGAAACAGCGTGATCACCACCAGCGTCAGGGTCATGGCATTGATGACCCGCTGATAGGAGATAGCCCGGCCCCGCAGGGTCACCTGCTCCTTCCCCTTCAGCCCCGCCCGCAGAGCCAGCATGAGCACCGCCAGCGTCACAGTCTTGATACCGCCCGCGGTGGAGCCCGACGAACCGCCCACCAGCATGAGCACCACCGAAATGGCCTTGGTGTTGTCGTGGAGCCCGCCCTGTCCCAGCGCGTCAAAGCCGGCTGTACGCAGGGTGGTGGACTGGAAAAAGGCGTTGAGCAGTTTCTGCCACAGGGGCATGTTCCCCAGCGTGGCGGGATTGTGGTATTCCGCCAGCAGGGTAAAGACGGTGCCGAAGAGCAGCAGTCCCGCCGTCATCACCAGCACCAGCTTGCTGTACAGGGAGAGCTTGCGCCAGCACCGGCTGCGCACCACATCCTCCCAGACGAAAAATCCCAGGCCGCCGATGATGATGAGGGCGGCCGTGGTGAGCAGTACAACCGGGTGATGGTTCGCCCCGATCATACTGGAAAAGGGGCCGTACTCTCCGCCCATCAGATCAAAGCCCGCGTTGCAGAACGCGGAGATGGCGTGGAAGATGCCATGCCAGATCCCCCGGAGCAGTCCAAAGGTTGGAATGAAGCAGATGGAGAGGATCACCGCCCCCACCCCCTCGATCAGAAAGGTGCCCATGAGCGCATGGCGTACCATGCGCACCACACCATCCAGATCGTTGAGGTTGAAGGTGGACACCATGATGAGCCGCTCCGACAGGCCGATGCGGCGGTGGAGCGCAAAGGACACCATGGTGATGAGGGTCATAAAGCCAAGGCCCCCCAGCTGAATCATCATAATGATGATGATCTGCCCAAAGAGGCTCCACTGGACCCAGGTATCCACGGTAATGAGTCCGGTGACGCAGGTGGCTGAGGTGGCGGTAAACAGTGCGTCAAAAAAACCGACGCTCATCCCGCTGCGCGAGGCGATGGGAAGGGTCAGCAGCAGTGCGCCCAGCAGGATGATGCACCCAAAGGATGCTGCCACGATGCGCGTGGGATTCATCCCTCGTTTGCTGAGCAGCAGATTGCGTGCGCGAATGGTAATACTCATAATATCTGATCGGCCTTTCTCTCCCGGTCCGGCACAGCCTGGACCGCACTGGCCTGTCCACACACACCGACAGGCCGCTTTAGTCGCGGTATGGGAGCATGTCCTGCGCCCATACCGACGAAAGGCCGCACCCGGGACCGGGCACGGCCTCCAGAATCTCTGAATCTGTCCAGATGCTTCATGGTGGGAAGTACTCCTATGCGTATGTGATCGTCATTCGTTTCCATCCCCCGCCGTTTCAGAGACCGGATCATCGCACCCTTAATAGAGCTTCGCGCCCGCCGGAATGTGCGGATCCACCATCAGGCAGTGGAGCTTCTCCACGCCCTCCTCATGATGGACCGCAGAGATGATCATGCCGCAGGAGTCGATCCCCATCATCTTCCGGGGCGGAAGGTTCGTGATGGCGATGAGGGTCTTGCCCAGCAGCTCTTCCGGCTCATAGGTGTCGTGGATGCCGCTCAGGATCACCCGGTCGGTGCCGGTGCCGTCGTCCAGAACGAACTTCAGCAGCTTCTTGCTCTTGGGCACCGCGGTGCAGTCCTTGACCTTGACGGCCCGGAAGTCGGACTTGGCAAAGGTCTCAAAGTCCACGAAATCCTGGAAGAGGGGCTCGATCTCCACCTTGGAGAAATCGATCTTCTCGTCGGTGACCACCACCGGCTCGGCCCGCTTCTCGGCCTTGGCGGAGGTGTCCTTCTTATCCAGGGGCTTCATGGTGGGGAAGAGGATGACGTCCCGGATGGAATCGCTGTTGGTCAGCAGCATCACGCAGCGGTCGATGCCGATGCCCAGGCCGCCCGTGGGGGGCAGACCGTACTCCAGGGCGGTGATATAGTCTTCATCCATCATGCCGGCCTCATCGTCGCCCTTGGCGCGCAGCTCGACCTGCTTCTGGAAGCGGCCGCGCTGGTCAATGGGATCGTTGAGCTCGGAGAAGGCGTTGCCCATCTCACTGTGGCAGATGAACAGCTCAAAGCGCTCGGTGAGGCGGGGGTCCTTGGGGGAGCGCTTGGCCAGGGGGGAGACGTCCACGGGATGCATGGTGATAAAGGTGGGCTGGATCAGCTTCTCCTCCACCTTCTGGTCAAAGCACTCGTAGAGGGCGTTGCCCCAGGTGGGATCGGCCGTCTCGGGCAGCTCCACACCGATGGACTTGGCCATGGCCACCGCCTCGGCGTCGTCGGAGACCGCCATAAAGTCAAGGCCCGTGTACTTCTTGACCGCCTCGGCCATGGTCAGGCGGGGCCAGCCGGGCGCCAGGCAGATCTTCTCTCCCTGCCACTCCACATCGTAGGTGCCCAGGATCTTGTCCGCGGCGGAGGAGAGCAGGTCCTCAAAGAGGTCCATCATATCGTTGAAGTCGGCATAGGCCTCATAGAGCTCCACCGTGGTGAACTCGGGGTTGTGCTTGGGGTCCATGCCCTCGTTGCGGAAGATGCGGCCGATCTCATACACCCGCTCCATGCCGCCCACCACCAGGCGCTTGAGGGGCAGCTCGGTGGCGATGCGCATGTACATGTCGATGTCCAGGGTGTTGTGATGGGTGATGAAGGGACGGGCCGTGGCGCCGCCGGAGATGGTGTTGAGCACGGGGGTCTCCACTTCCATATAGCCCCGGTTGTCCAGGAAGCTGCGCACATGCTGAATGAACTTGGAGCGGATGACAAAGGCCCGGCGCACCTCGGGATTCATGATGAGGTCCACATAGCGCTGACGGTACCGGGTCTCCCGGTCGGTCAGACCGTGGAACTTCTCCGGCAGGGGCAGCAGGGACTTGGAGAGCAGGGTGACCGAGTGGGCCTTCACGGAGATCTCGCCCCGCTTGGTGCGGAACACTTCACCCTCCACGCCCACGATGTCGCCGATATCCACCTTCTTGAACTTGGCAAAGGCCTCCTCGCCCAGCTCGTCGATGCGGACATAGATCTGGATGCGGCCCTGTCCATCCTGCAGGTCGCAGAACACGGCCTTGCCCATGCCGCGCTTGGACATGAGACGTCCGGCGATGGCCTTGATCTGGCCCTCCATCGCCTCAAAATTCTCCCGGATCTCGGTGCTGTGGGCAGTTACCGGAAAGCGGGTCTGCTGGAAGGGATCCTCGCCGGCGTCCTGGAGCTCCTTGAGCTTGGCGCGCCGGATCTGAAGCAGCTCAGACAGAGAGGGCTCCTCCTGCTGGGGATTCTTCTTCTCTTCACTCATGCGTCTGTTCTTCCTCTCTTTTATGCCTTCTGAATGTTCAGGATCTTATAGTACAGGGTGCCGGCGGGGGCCTCCACCTCCACCTCGTCGCCCACGGCCTTGCCCAGCAGCGCCTTGCCGAAGGGGGAGTCCTCGGAGATCAGGCCGTTCATGGGGTCGGCCTCCTGAGAGCCCACCACCTCATACTGGACCTCTTCCTCAAACTCCTTGTCCAGCACCGTGATGCGGCTGCCCAGCCGGACCATGGTGGTGTCGTCGCTGTGCTCGTCCTCAATGACGATGCAGTTGGCCAGGATGTTCTCCACCTCCGCAATGCGGGAGTAGAGCTTGCCCTGCTCGTTTTTCGCCTCGTCGTACTCGCTGTTCTCGGACAGGTCGCCGAAGGAGCGGGCCTCCTTGATCTGATCGGCCACTTCCTTCTCACGCACCGTCTTGAGATAATTGAGCTCCTCTTTCAGCTTTTCAAAGCGCTCGGGGCTCAGCTTATATTCTTTTGCCATTGCCGTGCACACCTTTCTTTTCGCCGGAAATATGAGAAATGAGCCGTCTCCGGCTCGCAGTCCTCCAGACTATCATTTTGTGTTTATACATTATATGTAGTTTGTCCGGTCCTGTCAAGTCATTTGCGCCGCCGCACTGGAAGATATTTCTATGTCCTCCAGCGCAAGCCGCCCCTCTTCCCAGAGCAGCGCCGCAAAGGCGTGTACCTCCACTTCATCCGGTATCGGACGCACGGGATGGAGTTCCAGTCCGCCCAGGGAGAACCCGGGGGCGCACAGCACCAGATCCTCCGGTCCGGTCTCCCCCTCCGGCGGCGTGAACCAGAGGCGCACCTGGGCGCCCCTTCCGTTCTCCAGCACCGGGATGCCGTACTCCCGCTCCAGCCACTGGGCCAGCTCCCGTCCCTCCTCGCCCGCCCGGATCACCAGACGGCGGACCCGGGGGACCAGGGTGCAGGCCGCGTCAAAGAGGCTCCGGTCCACCCGGCTGCCCAGAAGGACCACCGTGGCCCCGGTCTCCGGGACCCCGTGCTCCGCCAGGTAGGTCCCCGCCAGCCGGGCGGCCAGGGCCTGGCAGAGCCCGCCGGGGTCCACCGCCTGCAAGCCGCTCTCGTGCAAAAGGTCCCAGAGCGGGAAGCCCGGCGGCGTGAGGCAGCGGCGGCAGCCCGCTTTCCGCAGAAGCTGCGCGCCCCGCTTCACCCGCCGGTTCCGGGCCGCGGGGGAGAGCGCGGCGGGCGCGGGTATACCGGCACGGCATACCCGCAGTCCTTCCAGGCGCACCTCTTCCACGGTACTTCTCCAGCCCCGCCGCTCTTCCAGGACCATCCAACCGATCATACCCTCACCTCAGAGGGAGGGTATGCAGCAAAATCTCATCTTATGCCGCGATCCCCAGCAGCTCCAGAGCCGCCTGGAACTGCTCGTCTTCCGCCAGAGGCAGCACCCCGGCCGTGAACTCGGCCTGATCCTCCTCGGAAAGGGCGATCTCCCGGTCCAGGTGCAGTCCGGTTCCGATGAGGCTCACACCGTTGCCGGTAAAATACTCAGCGGTGGAGATCCCCAGAGCGCCCCCGTTGAGCAGGGGAAAGAGCTGCTGGGAGTACCCCTTTCCGCTGGTGGGGGTCCCGATCACTACGGCCGCCCCCTCCTCCTGGAGCTCGGCGGCAAAGATCTCCGCCGCGCTGTATGTATTCTCATTGACCAGCACCGCCATGGGGAGGTCCACACATGCCGCGTCCGATTCATAGATCTTTTCCGCGCCGGTGTGGCTGCGGGTCTGGAAGATGGGGCCCTCCGGCAGCAGGAAATCCAGCATGGGAATGAGCTCATCCAGATAGCCGCCTCCGTTGTCCCGCATATCAAAGACCAGCGCGGTGGCCCCCTGGCTCTGAAGGTCGGTGACGGCCTCCTTCACCCGGTCGGCGCTTCCCGCAAAGAAGTTGGAGAGCTTGACATAGCCCACGCCGTTCTCCAGGTACTCGTAGGAGACCGGGTCGGTCTGGATGCTCTTGCGCACCAGCTCCACCTCCCGACGGTTCCCATCGAAGCCCTGGACGGTGAGACGGACGGTGCTCCCCTCTTCTCCCGCGATGCGGTCGGGGGCCTCATACCGCGCCTCTCCGGCAATATCCTCGCCGTCCACCGCGGTGATGATCTCGCCCTCGACCAGCCCCGCCTCTTCGGCTGAGCCGCCCGGCACCACGGCGCGGATGGTCAGTCCCGCTTCGCTGGTGTAGTCCACGGTGACGCCGATGCCCACATAGACATTGGCCCGGCGCTCCTGCTCGGCCTGGTATGCCTCCTCGTCCAGATAATAGGACCAGCGGTCTCCCAGGCCCTCGATCATGCCGGACAGGGCCTGATCGGTCACCTCCTCCGTCTTCTCCCCCACGAACTGGGTCTTGACCAGCGTGATCCCCTGGAGCAGGGAGAGTCCATCCCGTCCCAGCACCAGCCATACCGCGCATCCCAGCCCGATCAGCGTCACCACCAGCGTGACGGCAGCCGTACCGATGAGAGCGCCCACGCCAAAGCGTTTTTTCTGCTTTCTTCTTTCTTCCATAGCGGACCTCCTTGCCGGATGAAACAGAGGGGAGCGCGGATCCCGCGCTCCCCTCCTTCGTGCTCTATTCTATGACAGCTTACCAGTTATATGCGCGTACAAACGAGTTATACAGTCCCGGGAAGCACTTCTCCGGGTCGGTCCGGGTGTAGTTGACCCGGATCTCCAGATGCAGATGGTTTCCGGTGGAGGAACCCGTGGTCCCCACATAGCCGATGACCTGTCCCTGGCTCACCATCTGTCCCTCGGACACCGCCCGGCTGCTCATGTGGGCATAGAGGGTGGAGTTGCCGTTGCCGTGGTCGATGACCACATAGTTTCCGTAGGAACTGTGATAGGCCGACGTGACCACCTGTCCGCCCTTGCAGGCCTTGATGGCCGTGCCGCCGGGCGCCGGGATGTCAATGCCGGTGTGGCTCTGGGGCCGATGGGTGATGGGATGGATCCGGTAGCCAAAGGCAGAAGTGAGCTTATAGTAGCCGGGCAGGGGCCACAGATAGTCGCCGCCCGGGTCCAGAACGATGTTGTTCTGCTTGCGCTCTTCCTCCAGCTTCTTCTGCTTGGCCACGATCTCCTTCTGGATCTCAGCGGCCGCCGCGCTCTCAGCCTCCAGCTGACGGTTGACCTCAGCGGCGTCGGCGTTGATCTGATCCAGCAGTGCCTGGGCCTCGGCCACCTTCTGCTTCTGCTCGGCCTTTTTGGCCTCCTGCTCTGCTTTCTTGGCCTCCTGCTCGGCGCGGGCCGTCTCCAGATCGGCCTTGAGGGTCTCGATCTGCTTACGGGTGGCCACCAGCTCGTCCATGACGGCCTGGTCATAGCTCATGATCTCATCGACCATGTTGATCCGGTCCAGCAGATCGGTAAAGTCCTCCGCTTGGAAGATGATGGACCAGTAGGAGACATTTCCGCCCTCCTCCATGGCCCGCACCCGCTGGCAGAAGAGCTCGTACTGGGCCTCTTCCCGGGCCACAGCCTCCACCCGCTCGGCTTCCTTCTGGGCGATCTCGCCGTCATAATAGGTGATCTGGTTCTGGATGTTGGTCAGCTCCGTGTTGATGGCCTCCAGCTGCTGCTGAAGGATGTTCCGCTTGGCCCGGGCATCCGCCTGATCGTTCTTGAGGTCGTTCAGCTCCTGCTTGAGCTCCTCCTGGCGGTCTTTGGAGGCCTGCTGCTCCTGCTTGAGCTTGTCGATCTCCGACTGGCTCACTGCGCCGGCCGTGCCGCTGACGATCATGCTGACCATGGGCAGAATCATCAGCGCCGCCATCAGCAGCGCAAGCCCTGCCACCACCACGCGGTGAACGCCCCACTTCTCCTTTTCCGGTTTCTTTCTTGTCTGCTTCGCCATAGACATATTACTCCTTGTATTAAACCTGAAGGAACTTACGAATCGCCATCAAGCTTCCTCCCACACCGATCACAAAACCGGTGCCCAGGAAGACGCCCAGCACCATCATGGCCATCTGCTCAAAGGGCAGAATGGTGATGAGCTGCATGGTGTCCGACGCATTGATGGCCTTTCCGATGAGGGTATACACGCCCCACTGGATGAGGTAGGCCAGCAGCGCGCCCACCAGTCCCAGGATCAATCCCTCAAACACAAAGGGCCAGCGCACAAATCCGTTGGTGGCGCCGCACATCTTCATGATGGCGATCTCCTCCCGGCGGTTGAAGGTGGCCAGCTTGATGGTGTTGGTGATGATGAAGAGAGAGACCAGCAGCAAAATGGCCACCAGAATCACCGCCACGCCGCTTGCCACGTTGCGCACCACGGTGAAGCCCTCCGCAACCTCATAGGCCGCGCTGGTCTCCGCCACGCCGGTAATCCCCTTCACCTGCTCCACCGTCTGTCGAAGCTGGTTGAGATCGTTCACATGGATCCGGAAGCGGTCCCGCAGCACCGTATCGGGCAGGCTCTCAAAGAGTTCGGTCTCCTCCTGCTTGGCGGCAAATTCCTCTTTGGCCTGCCCCCGGCTCATAAATTCTGCCGACGCCACATTGGGTATCGCCAGAATCTGTTCCTCCAGGGCACGGGCCTGTTCCTCGGTGTAGGTCTCGTCGATGTAGGCCAGAAACTCATTCTGTTTCTCGAAGTCCCCCAGCATATTGTCCAGGTTGACCGCCACCAGAGAGAAGGAACCCATGATCAGCAGACAGCAGATGATCATACACACCGCCGCAAAGGACATCAGTCCATGGGTAAAGATGCTCTGAAAGCCCTCTACAAAAAAGTAACCAATATTAAATCGTCTCATTGTCGTAATACCCGCCCATTCCGTCGCTGATGATCCGTCCGTTTTCGATGGCGATCACCCGCTTGGCAAAGCGGTTGACCAGCTCCTTCTCATGGGTGACCACCAGCACGGTGGTGCCAAGCTCATTGATCTTCTCCAGCAGCATCATGATCTCCAGTGAGCGCTGGGGGTCCAGGTTTCCCGTGGGCTCGTCCGCGATGATCATGCTGGGATTGTTGACCAGCGCCCGGGCGATGGCCACGCGCTGCTGTTCGCCGCCCGAGAGCTCATCCGGCCGCCGGTCGGCTTTGGTGTCCAGTCCCACCAGCTCCAGCACGTAGGCGATGCGCTTCTTGATCTCCCGGGGGGAGGCGCCCACGGCCCGCATGGCAAAGACCAGATTGTCGTAGATACTCTTCTTCTCGATCAGGCGGAAGTCCTGAAAGATAACGCCCAGAGTCCGGCGCATATAGGGCACCTGTCTGGGCCGGATGGTGTTCAGGTTATAGCCGTTGACCATGAGACGTCCATCGGTGGGGGCCACCTCCGCCGTGATCAGCTTGATGATGGTGGACTTTCCCGAACCGGAGGGGCCGACCAGAAAGACAAATTCCCCGTCGTCAATGCGCATGGAAATGCCCTTCAATGCCTTGGTCCCATTGTCATAGGCCTTATAGATATCGATAAAACGAATCATAACTACCTCTTTTATGTAAAGGAACTGTATAAGAAGAATGCAGAATACAGAGTGCTCCTGTGTTTCTGTATTCTGCATCGTTCCATATCCGGCTCTGCCGGTATTGCCGCGGATCCCGGGCGCTGTCACGCCGCAGCGGTCCGCAGACTTCTCATGCTCAGTTGTCGATGCCGCGGGAGATGAGGTACTTCTTGACCATCAGGGCCACCTTGAAGGTGATGGCGTCGTCGAACTCCCGCAGGTCCAGACCGGTGAGCTTCTTGATCTTCTCCAGGCGGTAGACCTGGGTATTCCGGTGGACGAAGAGCTTCCGGGCGGTCTCGGACACGTTCAGGTTGTTCTCAAAGAACTTGTTGATGGTAAAGAGTGTCTCCTGATCCAGCGCGTCAATGGGATTCTTCTTAAAGACCTCCTGCAGGAACATCTCACACAGGGTGGTGGGCAGCTGATAAATCAGGCGGCCGATCCCCAGGTTCTCATAGTTGATGATGGACTTCTCAGTGTCAAAGACCTTGCCCACCTCGATGGCCACCTGGGCCTCCTTGTAGGCGCGGGCCAGATCCCGGATGTGCCCCACGATGGTGCCGATACCGATGACCACCTTGATGTTGAGCTCCTCGGTGATGGCCTCTTCCACCTGCTTGGCGATCTTGTAGAGGTCCTTGCCCTCGGTCCCCTCGTTGAGCTGCTTGATGAGGGCCACGTCGGTCTCGCTGATGGAGAGCACAAAGTCGGTCTGCTTGTCGGGGAAGAGATTCTGCACCACGTCAATGGCGGCCACATCATTGCTCTCCACCTGACGGATCAGGAACACGGCCCGGGGCAGCTCGGAGACAAAATGAAGCTCCTTGGCCCGGACATAGATATCGCCCAGAAGAATGTTGTCCGAAATAATATTCTTGATAAAAGTCGCCTTGTCGTGCTTTTCCTCATAATAGGTCTTGGCGCCATTGAGGGCCACCACCGCCATGGAGCACACCAGCTTTGCCTCGGCGTCATCTCCACGGACAAAGGCGGCATAGTCAAACTGGGAGCCCCAGCCGGTCAGGGTCTTGAAGGTGCGGCCCTCATAGGCCACGGCGTTGCCCTCACCACTGTTGACCGCCTCTACCACACCAGGCCAACGCTCGCCAATGCAGGTAAGCTCGTTGCAGGCGACCACCGTTCCCTCGGAGTCGATCACGCCGATGGCCCGGTCCGTGCTGTCCTTCATTTGGAGAACGACGCTTTGAAAAATCCTGCTAGACATTTACAATGCCCCCCTAAACTTTGTACTTGCGTTGGGAACCCTTCTCAAAAATTCACACGCATTTCTACCATTTCACTCATATGGAACTATTATAGCGGCTTTTTTTTCTCTTTTCAATAGGTTGTGTAAAGTTTTTTGTGGAAAATGCCGAACTACAGCGTTTCCTTTCTGCCCGCGCGGGGCCCATGCTCCCGCAGTGCCTGTACTTCCTCCGCTGACAGAGGGCGCCACTGTCCCTTCTCCAGCGACGGGTCAAGCACCAGAGGCCCCATGGTCAGGCGCTTGAGATAGACCACCGGCTTCCCCCGATCCTCCAGCATCCGCTTGATCTGGTGGTACTTTCCCTCCCGCAGGGTGACGATCCCCTCATCCGGGCGCTCCAGACGCTCCAGACCGGCGGGCAGGCATTCCAGTCCATCCTCCAGCTTCATCCCGGCGGCAAAGGCGGCGCAGTCCTCCTGATTCAGGACCCCGTCAACCCGCACAAAGTAGGTCTTGTCCACATGCTTGCGCGGGGAGAGCAGATCGTGGGCCAGGGCCCCGTCATTGGTCAGCAGCAGCAGTCCCTCCGTATCCCGGTCCAGCCGCCCGGCCGGAAAGAGCCCAATCCGCTTCAGGTGGGGCGGCAGCAGATCCAGCACGGTCTTCTGCCGTGGGTCCTCGGTGGCAGAGACCACCCCTCCCGGCTTGTGCAGCATGAGATAGGTATACTTCTCCCCGGAGACCGGGAGGCCGTCCACTTCCAGCACCAGCCCCTCCCGGTCGTATTTTTCCTCCGCAGAGCGCGCCTTGCTTCCATTCACCGTCACCCGGCCGGCGCGCACCAGCTCTTTGACCTCCCGCCGGGACCAGCGTCCCGTGCCAGAGAGGATCTTATCCAGTCGTTCCATGTTCCTTGCTCCGTTTCTTCCATCGCCTTCCGGCGCGAGATCCAATCGGTGCTATTGTATCATATTTTTTTCCGGGTGCACATATCCATAGAGACAAAGAATGGAAAGGAGCGTTGCGCTGTGTTTATTTGGACGACTCGGCTCAGCCGGGGGCGCATCGTCGCCGGCGTTGCGGCCGCCGTGCTGATCTGCGGCTGTGTGCTGACAGGTGTGGCGGCTTTGCAGACACAGGATGCGGAGGCCTCCGCCACGGTCAGCGGCAAGGGGATCAAAACCAACGAGGATCGGATCGCCTATCTGGCCTCCTATGGCTGGGAGGTCTCCCCCGAGCCCATCTCGGTGGAGGAACTGCAGATCCCGGAAGAATTTGACGACACATACACCCAATATCTGGATCTTCAGGCACAACAGGGCTTTGACCTGACCAAATACCGCGGAAAGCGGGTCAAACGCTATACGTATGCCGTCACCAACTACCCAACGGGAGAGAGCGGTGTTCAGGCCGGTCTGCTCCTCTATCGAAACACCGTGATCGGCGGGGACGTATTGTCCAACGCACTGGGCGGCTTTATCCACGGTCTGACCATGCCCACCTGAAAAATCCCATAAAAAATGTTCCAGGAACGAGTTCCTGGAACATTTTTCTATTCCACCGCAAGGGTCTTCATGCTCAAAAAGAGGAATTTGACGTACATTCCCATGGCCGTCAGCAGCAGCACATTGGCCAGGATGGTCACAAAGCGCATGACGCCGGCCGGCGTGGGCAGCAGGCTCAGCACATAGCTGAAGACCGCCACAGCGGTTACGATGATATAGAGCAGCGCCGCCTGCTCTCCCTGTGCCGCCAGGCCGTCCGCTCTCCGCTCCATCAGCTGTCCGCACGTGGCCCGGCAGCAGAAGCGGACCACCAGACAGACCAGGATCTGTGCGATGCAGCTGAGGAGGAGCACCAGTACCGGAAGGATCTCAAGGGTGATCATCACTCCCAAAATGGAGGCCGCGATCGAACCGGCAAAGACCACAACCACATTGGCAATGGAAAAGTGGAAAGCCAGCTGATAGGACCCGTCAACACTGCGCAGGGTGTACAGCCCCGCCAGCGTCATCGCCATGCATCCCAGGCTCAAAAATCCGGAGAAGAACAGCTGGCTCAATCCCACCAGATTGGCCAGGCCCAGCAGGAGCTGAAGCCCTTCCGCCGCCAGCAGCAGCTGCAATCCCTGGTTCAGGGCGCGATTTTTTGTCATGTGATTATGAACTCCTTTCCGATCCGCTCTTCCCCTCCAGCACGTGGAGGTTGAAGTGCGGATAGGTCAAATCAATCCCCGCGCGGTCAAAGGCCGCACGTACCTGCTCCAGCAGGTCAAAATAGAGAGACCAGTAATCCTCCGTCCGGCACCAGACCCGCACCGTATATTCCACCGAGCTGTCCCGGAAGGCCGACAGGCGCACAAAGGGCTCCGGATCGGAGAGCGCCATCGGATGGGCATCGATCACACCCCGAATGGCCCCGATCACCGCCTCCGTGGTGTCATCATAGGAGGTATTGAAGGTCAGATCCACCCGGCGGTTCTCCTGAGCGTTATAATTGACGATCTTGGCCGCCGAGATCTCACTGTTGGGCACAAAAATGATCTTGTTATCCACCGTCACCAGCTTGGTGTGGGACATGCTGATCTCCGCCACCGTTCCGCTGACGCTGTTGGTCTCGATGTAGTCCCCCACTTTAAAGGGCTTGGACAGCAGGACCTGGATCCCTCCCGCCAGATTGGACAAGCTCCCCTGTACGGCCAGGGAAATGGCAAGGCCTACCACGCTCAACACCGCCACCAGAGAGGTCACGTCGATGTTCAGGGCGCTGGCCACAATCAGCGCAAACAGGAACCAGAGCAGGATGTTCACACTGGTCCGCAAAAAGGTATGCAGGCTCTTTTCGATCTTCCCGCGCTCCAAAATCCGATTCAGAAAATGCTGGATCACCTTGATCACGGCAAGACAGCATACGATCAGGAGTGCCAAGGAGATCAGCCTTGCAGGGGTCAGTCCGGTAAAATCCTTCAGGATGGGCGCCAGTCCGGTGGAATCAACCACTTCATTGATCACATCGGTGACGGAACTTCCTGCGGTATCCAAAATCTCATCCACCGGTCCAGCGGTTGCACTGGGCGATGGAATGGGTGTAGCAGACATCTGATTCGACTCCTTTCCAAAGACTCATAATCTGATTTCCAGGAAACACAGTGTATCATAATTTGATGGAAAGGGCAAGTTTCTGTCAAAGTCTGTCCACCTAGCCGCCCCATAAAAAAGAGCGGCGGTCCCTAAGGACCGCCGCTCTGAAAGAGCTTAAATTACTCCTCGATGTCGATGACGACGCCGGAACCAACGGTACGGCCGCCCTCGCGGATAGCGAAGCGCAGGCCCTTCTCGATGGCGATGGGGGTGATCAGCTCGACCTTCATGTCGACGTTATCGCCGGGCATGCACATCTCGGTGCCCTCGGGCAGGGTGATGACGCCGGTCACGTCGGTGGTACGGAAGTAGAACTGAGGACGATAGTTGTTGAAGAAGGGGGTGTGACGGCCGCCCTCGTCCTTGCTCAGGACGTACACCTGGCCCACGAACTTGGTGTGGGGGTGAATGGAGCCGGGCTTGCACAGAACCTGACCGCGCTCGATGTCGGTCTTGGCAATGCCGCGCAGCAGGGTGCCGATGTTGTCGCCAGCCTCAGCGTAGTCCAGCAGCTTGCGGAACATCTCGATGCCGGTAACGGTGGTCTTCTTCTTCTCGTCGGACAGACCCACGATCTCGACTTCCTCGCCCATCTTGATCTGGCCACGCTCAACACGGCCAGTGGCCACGGTGCCGCGGCCGGTGATGGTGAAGACGTCCTCGACGGGCATCAGGAAGGGCAGGTCAGCCTTACGGTCAGGAGTGGGGATGTAGCTGTCGACAGCGTCCATCAGCTCCTTGATGCAGTTGTAGTCGGGATCGTCCACGCCGCCCTCGCAGGTCAGAGCGTTCAGAGCGGAACCCTTGATGACGGGGATGTCATCGCCGGGGAACTCGTAGCTGGACAGGGTCTCGCGGACCTCCATCTCAACCAGCTCCAGCAGCTCCTCGTCGTCGACCTGGTCGCACTTGTTCAGGAACACGACCATGGCGGGCACGCCGACCTGACGGGCCAGCAGGATGTGCTCCTTGGTCTGAGCCATGGGGCCGTCGGTAGCAGCGATAACCAGGATAGCGCCGTCCATCTGGGCAGCACCGGTGATCATGTTCTTGATATAGTCGGCGTGGCCCGGGCAGTCAACGTGAGCATAGTGACGAGCGTCAGTCTCGTACTCAACGTGAGCGGTGTTGATGGTGATGCCGCGCTCGCGCTCCTCGGGAGCCTTATCGATGCTGGAGTAGTCCTCGTACTGAGCCTGACCCTTCAGAGCCAGGTACTTGGTGATGGCGGCGGTCAGGGTGGTCTTGCCGTGGTCAACGTGGCCGATGGTGCCGATGTTGACATGGGGCTTAGTGCGCTCAAACTTCTGCTTAGCCATGTTTGATATCCTCCTTAAATTCAAATCAAATACATTGAAAAAGATGGGATGATGATGCTATTTTATCCTAGGAATGGATAAAATGCAACCTCATTTTTAGACCTGCTTACTCAGCGTCCTTGCGGCCGCGCTCAGCAATGATCTTCTCAGCAATGCTCTTGGGAATCTCCACATAGCTGTGAGGCTCCATGGAGTACTGGCCGCGGCCCTGAGTGGAAGAACGCAGGTCCGTAGCGTAGCCGAACATGCTGGCCAGAGGCACCAGGGCATCCACCTGGGTGGCGCCGGGACGGCTCTCCTGACCCTGGATCATGCCGCGGCGGCTGGTCAGGTCGCCGATCACGTTGCCCAGATACTCGTCGGGCACGATGACGGAAACCTTCATCACAGGCTCCAGCAGCACGGCGTCAGCCTTGCGGCAGGCCTCCTTGAAGGCCATGGAACCGGCGATCTTAAACGCCATTTCAGAGGAGTCGACCTCGTGGTAGGAGCCGAAGGTCAGGTGGACCTTCACGTCCACAACGGGGTAACCGGCCAGGATACCCGCCTGCATGGCGCCCTGGATACCGGCGTCGACCGCGGGGATATACTCCTTGGGGATGACGCCGCCGGTGATCTCGTTGAGGAACTCGTAACCCTTGCCGGGCTCGTTGGGCTCGATCTTGATGCGGACGTGACCGTACTGGCCCTTACCGCCGGACTGACGGGCATACTTGGTATCCTGCTCGACAGACTTCTTGATGGTCTCCTTGTAGGCAACCTGGGGCGCGCCCACGTTGGCCTCGACCTTGAACTCGCGGAGCAGACGGTCGACGATGATCTCCAGGTGGAGCTCGCCCATGCCGGCGATGATGGTCTGACCGGTCTCCTCATCGGTGTAGGTCTTAAAGGTGGGGTCCTCTTCGGCCAGCTTCACCAGCGCCAGGCCCATCTTCTCCTGACCAGCCTTGGTCTTGGGCTCGATGGCGACGCGGATAACGGGCTCGGGGAACTCCATGGACTCCAGAATGATGGGAGCCTTCTCATCGCAGAGGGTATCACCGGTGGTGGTGTTCTTCAGACCCACGGCGGCGGCAATGTCGCCGGAGTACACAACCTCGATGTCCTCGCGGTGGTTGGCGTGCATCTGCAGGATGCGGCCGATGCGCTCCTTCTGCTTCTTGGTGGAGTTGAGCACGGAAGAACCGGTGCTCAGAGTACCGGAGTACACACGGAAGAAGGACAGACGGCCCACATAGGGGTCAGTCATGATCTTGAAGGCCAGCGCGGAGAAGGGGGCGGAGTCGTCGGCGGGACGCTCGTCCTCTTCCTCGGTGTCGGGATCCACGCCCTTGATGGCGGGGATGTCCAGGGGGGAGGGCATGAAGTCGACGATGGCGTCGAGCAGCTTCTGCACACCCTTGTTCTTGTAAGAAGTACCACAGGTCACGGGAACCAGCAGGTTCTCGATGGTGCCGTGGCGCAGGGCAGCGCGGATCTTCTCCACGGGGACGGGCTGCTCCTCCAGGGCCAGCTCCATGATCTCGTCGTCGATGTCAGCGACAGCGTCGATGAGCTTGGTGCGGTACTCCTGAGCCAGCTCCAGCATGTCAGCGGGGATCTCCTCCACGCGCATATCCTTGCCCAGATCATCGTAGTAGATGTCGGCGTTCATCTCCACCAGGTCGATGATGCCCTTGAAGGTATCCTCGGAGCCAATGGGGAGCTGAATGGGCACGGCGTTACACTTGAGGCGGTCGTGGATCATGTTCAGCACGTTGTAGAAGTCAGCGCCCATGATGTCCATCTTATTGACGTAGATCATGCGGGGGACCTTGTAGTGGTCGGCCTGACGCCACACAGTCTCAGACTGGGGCTCAACGCCGCCCTTGGCGCACATAACGGTCACAGAGCCGTCCAGCACGCGCAGGGAGCGCTCCACCTCGACGGTGAAGTCCACGTGACCCGGAGTATCAATGATGTTGATACGGGTCTGGGGGAACTGATCCTTGGAACCCTTCCAGTAGCAGGTGGTAGCAGCGGAGGTGATGGTGATGCCGCGCTCCTGCTCCTGAGCCATCCAGTCCATGGTGGCGGTACCATCATGGGTCTCACCGATCTTGTAGTTAACACCGGTGTAGAACAGGATGCGCTCGGTGGTAGTGGTCTTACCGGCATCGATGTGAGCCATGATGCCGATGTTGCGGGTATTTTCCAGGGTAACCTTTCTAGCCATATGCTGTTACCCTCCTTACCAGCGGTAGTGAGCGAAGGCCTTGTTGGACTCGGCCATCTTGTGGGTGTCCTCGCGCTTCTTGACAGCGGAACCCAGGTTGTTGGCGGCGTCCATGATCTCGCCAGCCAGACGCTCCTTCATGGTCTTCTCGCTGCGGGCGCGGGAGTAATTGGTCAGCCAGCGCAGACCAAGGGTCTGACGGCGCTCGGGACGAACCTCGATGGGCACCTGATAGGTGGCGCCGCCGACACGACGGGCCTTGACCTCCAGGGACGGCATGATGTTCTCCAGAGCGGCAGTGAAGACCTCCAGAGGATCCTTCTCGGTCTTCTCCTTGATGATATCGAAAGCGCTGTAGACCACCTTCTGGGCCACGCCCTTCTTGCCATCCAGCATGATGCTGTTGACGAGCTTGGTCACCAGGACGGAGTTATAAAGCGGATCAGGCAGAACCTCCCGCTTGGGTACATTACCTCTTCTGGGCACTTTGCTTCCCTCCTTCATAGTATGATTTCATAGGTACTCGAACCGCTCATGCGGCCCGTGTAAAGACAAGTGCCTGCTTGTCCAGTGCCTGTCCGAGGTCTACCCCTATATGGTAAACGCTCGGCAAGGCGATTTGCCTTGCGCGTAAGCGCACAATGCAATTCAAATGTGGCGCATTCCGCGCCGGTGTGCATGCATCCCTGCGGAAGATTACTTCTTCGCGCCGCCCTTGCCGGCCTTGGGACGCTTGGCGCCGTACTTGGAACGGGCCTGCATACGACCATTGACGCCCTGGGTATCCAGAGTGCCGCGGATGATGTGGTAACGAACGCCGGGCAGGTCCTTAACACGGCCGCCGCGGATCATGACCACGGAGTGCTCCTGCAGGTTGTGGCCGACACCGGGAATGTAGGCGGTGACCTCGTAGCCGTTGGTCAGACGCACACGAGCGATCTTACGCAGAGCGGAGTTAGGCTTCTTAGGAGTAGCCGTACGGACCGCGGTGCAGACACCTCGCTTCTGGGGAGAGGGCAGATCGGTCTCACGATTCTTCAGGGTGTTCAGGCCGTACTGCATGGCGGGAGAGTTGGACTTGTAGGTCGCAGCCTGACGTCCCTTGCGCACGAGCTGATTAAAAGTAGGCATGAGTAGTTCCTCCTTTCTTAATGGGTTGATTGTATTATTTTAACCGAATCTCCGAAGATGATTCCGTTAAAACCCAGTTAATAGTGCGGCCACGGCGGAACCCACCGCAATGCCGCAGGCCGTGCCCAGTTCCTTCATATGGGGCACGCGCTCCACAGGTACACCGCGCTCCCGGCAGAGGGTCTCTACCGGTTCAATGACACGGGGATCGGCGTCCTCTGCCAGAAAAACTCTGGCCGCTCTGCCATCGCCCAGCGCGCGCTTGGTCTGCTTCACACCCACGACCTTGGGGCCTGTTTTCAGTTGAGTCAGCACCATGCACGCCTCCTGTCGTTGCACTTGGAAACACCGCACAAAGGGGTATTTCCTGTCTGCGGCAGGTACACCTGCGCGATTTTGAATTATAGCATAGGAAACCCCATCCGTCAAGCAAAAAAGCTCTGTTTTTTTCTCCTTTTTCCACGCTTTTCCCCGTCAAATCGCCGGATGGAGTGTTCTTTCTCTCTTTGGGCGACCCATGCGTCTTTTCAAGACGGACAAAAGGCCCCGGAGCATGGCTCCGGAGCCTTTTGATAAACAGTCAGATCAATGGGCTGTGCGATCAGTCCTCCGCGCCCTCATCCATGGTGATGGAGAGGATCTCCTCCTCCTTGGGGGCGATGCCGACGATCTCATCGGCCTGCTCGGGGACGCTCTCCTCGTGGCTGTGCTCATGCTCGCAGCCGCAGGTGCATTCGTCCTCGATCTTGTCATACTTGCGGTAGACCGACAGACCGGAGCCGGCCGGGATGAGCTTACCGATGATGACGTTCTCCTTCAGGCCCAGCAGGTGGTCCACCTTGCCCTTGATGGCGGCCTCGGTGAGGACCTTGGTGGTCTCCTGGAAGGAGGCGGCGGACAGGAAGGACTCGGTGGCCAGAGAGGCCTTGGTGATACCCATCAGCAGGCGGGTGGCGGTGGGGAGACGCAGCTCCATGCCGTCGTTGGTCTCGCCGGCGTCGATACGCTTCTGGACCGCCTCCTTGGCGTCCTCAAACTCGATGAGCTCCACGGTGGAGCCGGAGAGCAGGTTGGAATCGCCGGCGTCCTCGATCCGCACCTTGCGCATCATCTGACGGCAGATGACCTCGATGTGCTTGTCGTTGATGTCAACGCCCTGCTGACGGTAGGGCTTCTGGACCTCGCGGATCAGGTAGTCGTACACCGCGTGGACGCCCCGGATGCGGATGACGTCCTGGGGATAGAGGGCGCCCTCGGTGAGCGCGAAGCCCTTCTCCACGGTCTCGCCGTCCTTCACGCGGATGCCCGCGCTGTAGGGCAGCGGATAGGTGACCACCTCGCCGTCGGGGGCGGTGATGCTCAGGTTGCACATGGAATTGCGCTTGGTCTCCTCGATGGATACCCGGCCGCCGATCTCGGCCAGCTGGGCCATCTTCTTGGGCCGACGGGACTCGAAGAGTTCCTCGACGCGGGGAAGACCCTGGGTGATATCGCCGCCGGCGACGCCGCCGGTGTGGAAGGTACGCATGGTCAGCTGGGTACCGGGCTCACCGATGGACTGAGCGGCGATGATACCGACGGCCTCGCCCTCGCCCACCGGCTCGCCGATGGCCAGGTTGATGCCGTAGCACTTGGAACATACTCCGCTGCGGGCGCGGCAGGTCAGCACGGAGCGGATCTTCACGGCGTGGATGCCGTGCTCCTCCAGCATGGCGGCGTCGTCGGGCACCATCATGCGGTCCTTGGAGATGAGGACTTCGCCGGTCTTGGGATCGCAGATGTCCTCCACGGGATAGCGGCCCTTGAGGCGCTCGCCGAAGGTCTCGATGACCTGGCCGTTCTCGCTGATCTCGGAGACCATGATGCCGTCGTCGGTACCACAGTCGTGCTCGCGGATGATCACTTCCTGGGACACGTCCACCAGACGGCGGGTCAGGTAACCCGAGTCGGCGGTACGCAGAGCGGTATCGGCCATACCCTTACGGGCGCCTCGAGCGGAGATGAAGTACTCCAGCACGGACAGACCTTCACGGAAGTTGGACTTGATGGGGATCTCGATGGTACGGCCGGAGGTATCGGCCATCAGGCCGCGCATACCGGCCAGCTGACGGATCTGAGCGGAGCTACCACGGGCGCCGGAGTCGGCCATCATCCAGATGGGGTTGTAGCGGTCCAGGCCCTCCATCAGGGCGTTGGACACGTCGGCAGTGGTCTTCTCCCAGGCGGACACCACCAGGCGGTAGCGCTCCTCGTTGGTCAGGAAGCCGCGCTTGTACTGGCGCTCGATCTTGACGATCTCCTTCTCGGTATCGGCGATCATGCCGTACTTCTTCTCGGGGATGGTCATGTCGTAGATGGAGACGGTCAGGGAGCCGCGGGTGGAGAACTTGTAGCCCTTGGCCTTGATGGTATCCAGCACGCCGGCGGAAACGGTGAAGCCGTGCTTGGTGATGCACTTGTCGATGATCTTACCCAGCTGCTTCTTGCCGGTGATGAAGTTGATCTCGGGCTCGAACATGGTCTCGGGGTTGGTGCGGTCCACAAAGCCCAGATCCTGGGGGATGCCCTCGTTGAAGATCAGGCGGCCCACGGTGGTGCGCACCATCTTGTGCTGCTCCACGCCGTCGACCTCCATGCTGCGGCGGACCATGATGGGCACGTGCAGCTCCAGCTCGCCCTCGTCATAGGCCAGGCGGGCCTCATTGTCGCTGCCGTACACCGGCAGGCACTCCCGGGGGAGCTCGCCGTCGGGGGTGTTGGCGGCGATGTCGGCCACGGTGGGGATGTCGTCCAGAGAGCCGGGATTCTTCACCCACACCATGTCGGCCACGGTGATCTTCCCCTCGGCCAGGGCAGCGCGGACAGCCGCGCAGTCCTCATAGACCTCCTCGCTGTCGTGGGCGGGATAGCGCTCAAAGGTCAGGTAGTAGGAACCCAGCACCATGTCCTGGGTGGGCACGGTGACGGGGCCGCCGTCCTGGGGCCGCAGCAGGTTGTTGGCCGAGAGCATGAGCACCCGGGCCTCGGTCTGGGCCTCGGCGGACAGGGGGACGTGAACGGCCATCTGGTCGCCGTCGAAGTCGGCGTTAAAGGCGGTACACACCAGGGGGTGGAGCTTGATGGCGCGGCCCTCGACCAGCACGGGCTCAAAGGCCTGGATGCCCAGGCGGTGCAGCGTGGGGGCGCGGTTGAGCATGACGGGATGCTCCTTGATGACAAACTCCAGGGCGTCCCACACCTCGGCCTTGCCCTTGTCCACCATCTTCTTGGCGGACTTGATGTTGTTGGCCACGCCGTCCTCCACCAGCTTCTTCATGACGAAGGGACGGAAGAGCTCAATGGCCATCTCCTTGGGCAGACCGCACTGGTAGATCTTCATCTCGGGGCCGACCACGATAACGGAACGGCCGGAGTAGTCCACGCGCTTGCCCAGCAGGTTCTGGCGGAAGCGGCCCTGCTTACCCTTGAGCATGTCGCTTAGAGACTTGAGGGCGCGGTTGTTGGCGCCGGTGACGGCACGGCCGCGGCGGCCGTTGTCGATGAGGGCGTCCACCGCCTCCTGGAGCATCCGCTTCTCGTTGCGCACGATGATGTCGGGCGCGTTGAGCTGGATGAGGCGCTTGAGGCGGTTGTTGCGGTTGATGACCCGGCGATACAGGTCGTTCAGGTCAGAGGTGGCGAAGCGGCCGCCGTCCAGCTGCACCATGGGGCGCAGCTCCGGGGGAATGACGGGCAGCACGTCAATGATCATCCATTCGGGCTTGTTGCCGGAGATCCGGAAGGCATCCACCACTTCCAGGCGCTTGACAATGCGCATCTTCTTCTGGCCGGAGGCGTCCTTCAGCTCGGCCCGGAGCTGCTCGGAGAGCTGCTCCAGATCGATGTCCTGCAGGAGCTTCTTCACGGCCTCGGCGCCCATGCCGGCCTCGAAGTCGTCCTCGTACTTCTCCCGCATGTCGCGGTACTCCTTCTCGGAGAGGATCTGGTTCTTGGCCAGAGGAGAGAAGCCGGGATCGGTGACGATATAGCTGGCGAAGTAGAGCACCTTCTCCAGAATACGGGGAGAGATGTCCAGCAGCAGGCCCATCCGGGAGGGGATACCCTTGAAGTACCAGATGTGGGACACAGGGGCGGCCAGCTCGATGTGGCCCATGCGCTCACGGCGGACCTTGGCACGGGTCACCTCGACGCCGCAGCGGTCACAGATCTTGCCCTTGTAGCGGATCTTCTTATATTTACCGCAGTGACACTCCCAGTCCTTGGTGGGGCCAAAGATGCGCTCGCAGAACAGGCCGTCGCGCTCGGGCTTGAGGGTGCGGTAGTTGATGGTCTCCGGCTTCTTGACCTCGCCGTAAGACCACTCACGGATCTTCTCCGGGGAGGCAATGCCGATTTGGATGGCGTCAAACTCAGCGTAACTCATAGAATAGATCGTTCCTCCCTCTCTCTTACATGTCCTGGTCGTCCAGGAACGCGTCGTCGTCAGACGCGACGCTCTCGTCGTCGCTCACAGCCAGGTCGTCGTCGTCGCTCTCGGCCTTCAGGGTGAAGCCGGCGGCCGCGAACTCGGACTCAGCGTCGCCCTCGCGGTAGCTGTAGAAGTCGTCGTCGTCCCGGATGCGATCGGGCTGGTAGTTGTCCTCTTCGTCATCCTTGAGCTCGATCTCAGCGCCGTTCTCGTCCAGCACCTTCATATCCAGGCACAGGGACTGCAGCTCCTTGACCAGAACCTTGAAGGACTCGGGCACGCCGGGCTTGGGCACGTTGTGGCCCTTGACAATGGCCTCGTAGGTGCGCACACGGCCGGTGACGTCGTCCGACTTGACGGTGAGGATCTCCTGCAGGGTGTAGGCCGCGCCGTACGCCTCCAGAGCCCACACCTCCATTTCGCCGAAGCGCTGGCCGCCGAACTGGGCCTTGCCGCCCAGAGGCTGCTGGGTGACCAGGGAGTAGGGGCCGGTGGAACGGGCGTGGATCTTATCATCCACCAGGTGGTGGAGCTTGAGGAAGTACACATAGCCCACGGTGACGCGGTTGTCAAACCGCTCGCCGGTACGGCCGTCGTACAGCCAGCTCTTGCCGTCGGGGGACAGGCCGGCCATGGTCAGGACCTCGGCGATGTCCTTCTCGTCGGCGCCGTTGAAGATGGGGGTGGCCACCTTCCAGCCCAGGGTCTTGGCGGCGTAGCCCAGATGGACCTCCAGCACCTGACCGATGTTCATACGGGAAGGCACGCCCAGGGGGTTCAGAACGATGTCCAGCGGGGTGCCGTCGGGCAGGAAGGGCATATCCTCCTGGGGCATGATGCGAGAGACAACACCCTTGTTACCGTGGCGGCCGGCCATCTTGTCGCCCACGCTGATCTTACGCTTCTGGGCGATGTAGACGCGGACCACCTCGTTGACGCCGGGAGAGAGCTCGTCGCCGGCCTCGCGGGTGAAGACCTTCACGTCCACGATGATGCCGCTCTCGCCGTGGGGCACCTTCAGGGAGGTGTCACGGACCTCGCGGGCCTTCTCACCGAAGATGGCGCGCAGCAGGCGCTCCTCGGCGGTGAGGTCGGTCTCGCCCTTGGGGGTGACCTTACCCACCAGGATGTCGCCGGAGCGGACCTCGGCGCCCACGCGGATGATGCCGCGCTCGTCCAGGTCCTTCAGGGCGTCCTCGCCCACGTTGGGGATGTCCCGGGTGATCTCCTCGGGGCCCAGCTTGGTGTCGCGGGACTCGGTCTCATACTCCTCGATGTGGATGGAGGTAAAGACGTCCTCCTTGACCATGCGCTCGTTGAGCAGGATGGCGTCCTCGTAGTTGTAACCTTCCCAGGTCATGAAGCCCATGAGGATGTTCTTGCCCAGGCCGATCTCGCCGTTGCAGGTGGAGGGGCCGTCCACGATGACCTCGCCCTTGCTGACCTTCTGGCCGGCCTTGACGATGGGACGCTGGTTGATGCAGGTGCCGTGGTTGGAGCGCAGGAACTTGATGAGCTTATACTCCTTGAGGCCCAGGTTCTGATAGCGCACGGAGACATACTGGGCGGAGACCTTCACGACCTCGCCGTCCTCCTCGGCCAGGATGGCGACCTCGGAGTCCACGCAGTTCTTGTGCTCCTGACCGGTGGCCACGATGGGGGCCTGGGTGGTCAGCAGAGGCACGGCCTGACGCTGCATGTTGGCGCCCATCAGAGCACGGTTGGCGTCGTCGTTCTGGAGGAAGGGGATCATGGCGGTTGCCACGGAGAACATCATCTGGGGGGACACGTCCACGTAGTCCACCTGGTTGGCGGCCACCGAGACGATCTCGTTGCGGTGACGGCAGGTGATACGCTCGTTGATGAAGCAGTTGTTCTCGTCCATGGGCTCGGTGGCCTGGGCGATGGTGAACTCGTCCTCCACATCGGCGGTCATATAGTGGATCTCGTCGGTGACCCGGCCGGTCTCCTTGTCCACCTTGCGGTAGGGCGCCTCGATGAAGCCGAAGCGGTTGACCCGGGCATAGGCGGAGAGGTAGGAGATCAGGCCGATGTTGGGACCTTCGGGGGTCTCAACGGGGCACAGGCGGCCATAGTGAGAGTAGTGGATGTCTCGCACATCGAAGGAGGCGCGGTCACGGCTCAGACCGCCGGGGCCCAGAGCGGACAGACGGCGCTTGTGGGTCAGCTCGGCCAGGGGGTTGGTCTGGTCCATGAACTGGCTCAGGGGGGAGGAACCGAAGAACTCCTTGATGGAGGCGGTGACAGGACGGATGTTGATGAGGGACTGGGGGGTGACGATGTCCAGATCCTGGATGGTCATGCGCTCACGGATGACGCGCTCCATGCGGCTGAAGCCGATGCGGAACTGGTTCTGGAGCAGCTCGCCCACGCAGCGCAGGCGGCGGTTGCCCAGGTGGTCAATGTCGTCGGGGGTGCCCACGCCGAAGGCCAGGGCGTTGAGGTAGTTGATGGACGCCATGATGTCGTCCACGATGATGTGCTTGGGGATCAGGTCGTCCAGGTGATCCTTGATGGCGTCCTTCAGCTCCTCGCCGGAGAACTGATTCATCAGCTCCATGAGCACGGTGTAGCGCACCCGCTCAGTGACGCCGCACTCCTCGGGGTCAAAGTCCACGAACTTGGACATGTCCACCATGTGGTTGCCGAACACGCGCACCATGGTGCCGTCCACATCCACCACGGCCTCGTTGACACCCTTGTCCTCCAGCTCATGGGCCCGCTCACGGGTGAGGACCTCGCCGGGCTCGGCGATGATCTCGCCGGTGGTGGGATCCACCACGGGGAGGGCCAGCTTCTGGTTGGTCAGACGGGGACCCATGGACATCTTCTTGTTGAACTTGTAGCGGCCCACGGCGGACACGTCGTAGCGGCGGGGGTCAAAGAAGAGGGCGTTGAGCAGGCTCTCAGCGGAGTCCACCGTGGGGGGCTCGCCGGGACGGAGCTTGCGGTAGATCTCCAGCAGGGCCTCCTCATAGGTCTTGCAGGTGTCCTTCTCCAGAGTGGCCAGGATGCGGGGATCCTCGCCGAACATCTCGATGATCTCGGCGTCGGTCTTGGGACCCACGGCACGGATCAGGCAGGTGATGGGGAGCTTGCGGTTCTTGTCGATGCGGACATAGAACACGTCGGACAGGTCGGTCTCATACTCCAGCCAGGCGCCCCGGTAGGGGATGACGGTGGTGGCGTAGGTGACGTTGTCGGCCTTGTCGGCGGTGCGGGAGTAGTACATGCCGGGGGAGCGGACGATCTGGGAGACGATGACGCGCTCGGCGCCGTTGATGACGAAGGTGCCCCCCTGGGTCATGATGGGGAAGTCACCCATGAAGATCTCCTGCTCCTTGATCTCCTCGGTCTCCTTGTTGCGCAGGCGCACACGGACCTTGATGGGAGCGGCGTACGTGGCGTCCCGGGCCTTGCACTCCTCCACGTTGTACTTGGGGGGTTCGTCCATGGAGTAGTCGATAAAGGACAGCTCCAGATTACCGGCATAGTCGGTAATGCAGGAGACATCCTTGAAGACCTCCCGCAGTCCCTTGTCCAGGAACCACTGGTAGGACTTCTTCTGGATCTCCAGCAGATTCGGCATCTCCAGGATTTCCTTGTGGCGGGCAAAGCTCTTGCGGAGGGTCTTGCCATAGTAGACGTCTTTGATCCTGTCTGTGACCATTCTGAATGACCATTCCTTTCCCTTAGCATCTGGCGGTCGTTCGGACAGCCGTCCAAACTTTTCGTACCTGCTCCCCGCCCCAGAGGACCGGAGAGCCCTGTTTCTGCGTCAGGTTCCGATTTTTCTCGTCCTCACTCCGTCATTTCCGCCAAAGCGGAGGCCCCGCCTCCAAAATGACACACACGGAGTTGTTGGCGAATTGTGTTCCACCGCCCCTTGCGGAGCACCGTGGAAACTGTTATACTCACTATAACATGGGATGGTATCGAAATCGGATGCTCTATTTGTAATAGCGCTCTATTATACCACGGATGTACAAAAGAGTCAATTTTTATATCTGTAAAGTTCGGAGAAATTCCGGACTTTTTTCTGTTTTTGAGGTGATATTATGCCGAAAATCCCCTCTCCCGCGCCCCGGGCACAGCTTCTTTTCCCCTGGCTCCCGGGTGCGCTCCTGCTGGCCGGAGTCCTCTGGCGCTGCTCTTCCCTGGCACTGGGCGGACCGGCCGTCGGATGGATCACTGGTCTCTGTCTGCTCCTGTGGACCGGGCTGGCCCTTCTCCCCCTCCGCCGGGCGGGGTATGGGGGAAATAAATTGGCTCTGGCCTTTCTGGTCCTGGCGCTGGCGGCGCTGCTGCGGGCAATGTGTCTGGATCATATCACCTATGACTACCGGGACTTTCTCTCCCAGTGGGCCGCCTTTTTCCGGGAGAACGGCGGCTTTGCCGCGATCAAAGAACCTGTGGGCGACTACAACGCGCCCTATCTCTACTTCATGGCCGCCATCTCCTATCTCCCCTTCCCGGATCTCTATGCCATCAAGCTTTTTTCCATCCTGTTTGACGGGATTCTGGCCTGGGGCGGCCTGCGGCTGGTCGGGGCTCTGTCCGGCCGGAAAGATGGTCCCGCCCCCCTGACGGCCTATCTTCTCCTTTTGCTCCTCCCCACGGTGGTCCTCAACGGCTCCTTCTGGGGACAGTGCGACGCCCTGTACGGCGCGCTGGTCCTCCACGCCATGGCCTCCGCCTGGGAGGACCATCCCAAGACCTCGGTGGCACTGCTGGCCGTGGCCTTCTCCTTCAAGCTCCAGACCATTTTCCTCATCCCCCTCTGGGGCGGGCTGTGGCTGGTGCGGAAGCTCCGCTTCTCCCACTTGCTGGTCTTTCCGGCCGCCTATGCGGTGGCTGTCCTCCCGGCCCTGCTGCTGGGCAAGCCGCTGGCCGACATCCTGGGGGTCTATTTCAAGCAGGCGGGACAGTACAGCTATGCTCTGGTGTTCAACGCCCCTTCCCTCTTCGCCCTGATCCCCTACGGGGTGGATGTGGCGCAGCAGCCCCTGGCCCGGGCCGGGATTCTGGCGGCCTTTGCCCTGTGTCTCTTTGTGCTGGGATGGCTCTTTTTCCACCGCAGCCGCTTCTCCGGTGCACAATTTCTGGCGGCTGCCGCCGTTTTGGCACTGGGGGTCCCCTTTCTTCTCCCCTATATGCACGAGCGCTATTTTTTCCTGGCCGACGTGGTCACCCTGGTCTGGGCGGTGTGGGACCGCCGGCGTATTCCCATCGCCCTGCTGACCCAACTGGCCTCCCTCAGCTCCTACTGCGTGTATCTGCGCCTGCAATACACAATGCCCGTCCACCTCTTCGGACAGACCTGGACCATGGCGCTGGAAGCGCTGTGTATCCTCGCCGCCCTGCTCCTGTCGCTGGGCGCTCTGCTCCGCCGGAGGGACGATTTCAGGCGCTGACTTTGCCCCAAAAAGAACGTGGCTCCGCCCAATTGGGAAGAGGCCGCGTTCTTTTTTTATTGACATAATATTTCGCCTTTTTTCCCGCTTCTGCTGGGTCTTCAAGTAATGTCTGTTCTCCTACCGGTATGCTTGACATAAAATAAGAATTTGACAACTCGGAAACAATGTGTTACAATTCGGTTACAGTTTTTAATTTTTAATTTATTTTCAGGAGGCACAGAATGGCAGACGAAAAGTTTCCTCTGGTCTACAAGGGCCATCCCCTTCGCCGGAAAGATAATCTGATCTATTACGGAAGCATGGCCGATAAATATATCATCATGATGCAGGTCATGAGCACCAAAAAGGTCAAGGATCTGGATGTGGCCAACAAGGTCGTGGTCCAGCTCCAGCTCACCGATCCCGACCTGAAAAGCCGGGACCGCGTCGTCAAGAAGAGCGAGAAGGACAGCCTCTACGCCGCCATGGATGTGGCCGCCGTCTGGCTGGAGCGTGCCCTCTCCAACAAATAACCCCCACCCACCCAAATGCCAAACGAATGAGAAGATAAACGGACTGCCTTCGGGCAGCATTTGACTGAATGGAGGATTATACCGATGATACAGCCTGTGAAGTTCCTGCGCGTTATGGCCGTCACCGTGGCGGTTTCTTGTGCCTGTCTGGTCAGCGCTGCCGCCGCCAGCATGGGTGTCGGCACCGTTCAGGCCGACGCACTCCGCCTGCGCTCCGCCGCCAGCACCGACTCCGCGATCCTGGCCACCGCCTCCAAGGGCGACGCCGTCATCGTGCTGGAAGACGCCGGGAACAACTGGTACAAGGTCGATTATGAATCTGTGCAGGGCTATATGTCCGGCGAATACCTCACCATTTCCCAGAAGGCGGACGCCGCCATCGGTTACGGCAAGGTGAGCGCCGGCGGCTCTACCCTGAATATGCGCAGCGCGCCCTCCACCTCTGCTTCCAAGGTCGCCTCTCTGGCTGACGGCACCGTCGTCAAGATCATCGGTGTGGATGGCAGCTGGTATAAGGTCGACTATAACGGCAAGACCGGCTATGTCAGCAGTGAGTATATGATCACCACCAAGGAGACCACCTCCCGCGGCAATGAAACCACGGCGACCTCCTCCTCCAGCATGGGAGAGCAGGTGGTGGCCTATGCCAAGCAGTTCCTGGGCACCCCCTATGTGTACGGTGGAAACGGCCCCAACTCCTTTGACTGCTCCGGCTTCACCAAGTATGTCTATGCCCACTTCGGCGTGACCCTCAACCGCACCGCCACCGATCAGCTGGCCAACGGCACTGCCGTTTCCAAGAGCCAGCTTCAGCCCGGCGATCTGGTCTTCTTCAAGGCCAACACCACCAAGCCGGTCTCCCACGTGGGCATCTACATTGGCGGCGGCCAGTTCATCCACGCCTCCACCAATACATACACGGTCAAGATCGACAACCTGAATTCCGGCTATTACAGCCGCGTCTATGTCTACGGCCGCCACATCCTGTAACATCCTCTTCTTCCATTCCGTCTGAATCTGTTTAAAAAGCGCCTGATGGTACTCCATCAGGCGCTTTTTCTATGAATTCTTCTTGGCTGTTGGAAGGGTGCTTACTCCTCTTCCTTCTCGGGCTCTGCCGTCATGACAGGCTCCTCCGCGGGAATCTCAGTCTCCACCACGGCGGCGACCTCGCTGTCCTTGATGCTCCCCTCTTCCTTCAGCTGGGCGATCCGGGCCTTGTTTTCCTCAATGTTGATCTTGGCCGCGGTGATCTTCTCACACAGCGACTTGTAAGCGGCCTCCGGCGCCATTCCCCGCTCTGCATAGTAAAGTTTTCCGATCTCAATATAAGCCTTGCGGATATTGTCCTCCTCGCCAGTGTTGGCCAGGCTCAGCCGGGCGATCTCCGCCAGCTGCTTGGACTTGGCCATGCCAACCTGGGTCAATTCCACCGCTTTTACCTTCAAATCATCCAAAAGCGCCATATATCATGACCTCCTGTTCCCTTAAACTGGCTCCATTTTATACCTTTTGCCCTATCTGCGCAAGTAGCTCCCTCTGGATTTAAGGAATATTTAAGCCTCCTCCCGGACCGGTCATACCGCCCCCCTTTCCCGGCTGGCACCTCTCTGCACACCGGAGCATAGGATACTGCGGAGGTTATGCCCAATGAATGTATACCAGAACAAAGACTTCCGTTTCGGATGTCCTCCCCCTGTCTGTCCGCCCGCGTGCTGTCCTCCGCCCTGTCCCTGTCCCGGGCCGGAGCCGTGCACGGTGAGCATCGTTCCGGTTCCCGGTCCTACCGGCGCCACGGGCCCCACCGGCCCCATCGGGCCTACCGGTCCCACCGGAACCGCGCCAGCGCCTCAGGCCCTCTACGCCGTCGCGCCGGCGGCTCAGACGCCGGCCTCCGCCGGCTCTTCCCTCACTTTCCCCACCAACCAGATGGTTCTGGGGACCGAGATCACCCATACGGCCGGCTCCGGTGACTTCATCCTCACCCAGCCTGGCAGCTATGAGGTGCACTACACGGTCAACGCGGCTTCTTCGGACGCCCCCACGCTGGCCAGTGTACAGCTCAATGCCAACGGCACCCTTGTCCCGGGCTCCCTGGCGACCAACTCCATTGCCACCAGCGGAAACCCGGTACTGCTCGCCAATACCACGGCCCTGACCATCCCCGGCACTACCACGCTGACTCTGGTCACCAACACGGCCAACACCACCTTTACCAACGGCTCCATCCTGATTCACAAGCTGAGCTGAGCCAAGACACAAAAGCGCCTCCCCGGCTGGGGAGGCGCTTCGTTTGTTCCAATGAGAGACGCTTAGTCCAGCAGCTCCTTGGCGGGGATGCCGGGCTCGGTCATGGCGTAGGGATCCAGGATCTTGTTCAGGGTCTCCTCGTCCAGCAGGCCCTCTTCAATGGTGATGGTCCGGACGCTGCGGCCGGTCTGGATGGCCTTCTTGGCCACATTGGCGGCCGCCTCATAGCCCACATGGGGGCAGATGGCGGTGATGATGCCCACCGAGTTCTCCACCATCTCCCGGCACCGATCCCGGTTGGCGGTGATGCCCTGGATGCAGTTGTCCACCAGCGTGCTCACCGCATAGGTCAGGAACTCCACCGCGTGGGTCAGGTTCCAGAAGATGATGGGCTCAAAGGCGTTGAGCTCCAGCTGGCCGGCCTCGGCGGCCATGGTGATGGTCAGGTCGTTGCCCATGATGTTGAAGGCCACCTGATTGACCACCTCGGGGATGACCGGATTGACCTTGCCGGGCATGATGGAGGAGCCGTTCTGGCGGGGCGGCAGGTTGATCTCCCCGAATCCGCAGCGGGGACCGGAGGACATGAGCCGCAGGTCGTTGGACATCTTGGAGAGGTTCACGGCGCAGGTCTTGACCGCGCCGGAGACCGCCACAAACTCGTCCAGGTTCTGGGTGGCGTCAATCAGGTTGAAGGCCTGGACCAGCCGCAGACCGGACACCTTGGAGAGGTTGGGCACGATGCGGCGGAGATACTGCTCGTCGGCGTTCAGGCCGGTACCGATGGCGGTGCCGCCCATATTCAGGCAGCGCATCTCGTCCATGGCCCGCTCGAAGCGGGCGATGTCCCGGCGGATGGCCTCGCTGTATGCCCGGAATTCCTGGCCCAGGCGGATGGGCACGGCATCCTGCATCTGGGTGCGGCCCATCTTGATCACGTCGTCAAACTCCTCCGCCTTCTGCAGAAGAGCGGTGTACAGACGCTCCAGCTGGATCTGAGCCCGGACCAGCAGTTTGAGCACTGCCAGCTTTCCGGCGGAGGGGAACACGTCGTTGGTGGACTGGCCGCAGTTTACGTGGTCGTTGGGGTTGACCAGGGTGTAGTCACCCTTCTCCCCGCCCAGCAGCTCAATGGCCCGGTTGGCGATGACCTCGTTGGCGTTCATGTTCAGGCTGGTGCCCGCGCCGCCCTGGATGGGGTCCACGATGAACTCCTCATGGAGCTTTCCCTCCACGATCTCCTCACAGGCCCGGACGATGGCGTCGGCCACCTTCTTGTCCAGCAGGCCGATCTCATAGTTGGTGATGGCGGATGCCTTCTTGATCTCGGCAATGGAGTTGATGATCTCCCGGTGCATGGTCAGTCCGGTGATGGGGAAGTTTTCCACTGCCCGCAGGGACTGCACGCCGTAGTACACATCCCGGGGGACCGCACGCTCGCCAATGGAGTCATGCTCCGAACGGTAGGGCCCATGCTCGAACTCCACACGCTGCTTATCTGTCATGGAATACTCGCTCCTCTTCCTGTTTTCCTGCACTTCAGATGCAGGTTTTCTTTCGTTGCCTCTAATCTAGCACGTTCACTTGCAAAATGCAAGCTATTTTTGCAAGTTTTCCACCATACGCAAGAAAAAAATCGTTTCCCCGGAAAAACTCCAGGGAAACGATGGTATTGTAACCGATTTATCCGCGGGCCATGCGGAAAATCTGGATCATATCGTCCTGACTCAGGGTCTTGAAGCCACCCAGATGGGGGTTGCGGCGGGCGCACTTCTCGGCCAGCAGCTGGATCTCGCTCTCATTGAGGTCGTGTCCCAGCTCCCGCACCGAGGTGGGCATGCCGATCTCCCGGTAATACTGCTCCATGGCCTCGATGCCGGCCAGGGCGGTCTTCTCCGGGTCACGGAAGTCATTGGGACAGCCCATCACCTTGACCGCGAACTGGGCGAAGCGCTCGGGCTCCTCCCGGTAGACGTACCGGGCCCAGCTCCCCCAGATGGCGGCCAGTCCCGCGCCGTGGGCCACGTCGAACAGGGCGCTGAGCTCGTGCTCCATGCGGTGGCTGGCCCAGTCCCCCACGGTGCCGCAGCCGGTCAGGCCATTGTGGGAGAGGCTGCCCGCCCACATGATCTGGGCGCGGGCATTGTAGTCCTTCGGGTCCCGGAGGGCCTTGCGCCCACAGTCCATCACAGTGCGCATCAGACCCTCGGCCAGCTCGTCGGTAAGGGCAGTATCCTTCTCATGGGTGAAGTAGCGCTCCATGGTGTGCATGAGGATGTCCACCACGCCGCAGGCCGTCTGATAGGGCGGCAGAGTATAGGTGAGCTCCGGGTCCATCACCGCGAAGCGGCAGCGGCAGATGTCGTTGTTGAGCCCCCACTTGAGCCCATTCTCCTCGTCCGAGATGACGGAGGAATTGCTCATCTCGCTTCCGGCGGCCGAGAGGGTGAGCACCGCACCCACCGGGCAGACCCGCTCCGGCTGAGCCGTACCGCTGTAAAAGTCCCACACGTCCCCCTCGTAGGGGATGCCGTAGCCGATGGCCTTGGCCGAGTCGATGACGCTGCCGCCGCCCACAGCCAGGATGAAGTCCACGCCCTCCGCCCGGGCCAGGGTGATGCCCTCCCGCACCTTGGAGAGCCGGGGATTGGGCACCACGCCGCCCAGAGAGACAAAGTCGATCCCCTGATCCTTCACAGCCCGCTCCACGCGCTCCAGCAGACCGGAGCGGCGGGCGCTCTCCCCGCCGTAGTGGATGAGGACCTTGCGGACCCCTTCGGCGCGCAGCAGCTCCCCGACTCGCTCCACTTCTCCCTTGCCAAAGACCACTCGGGTGGGGGTGTAGTACGTAAAGTTTTGCATGATGGCGTTCCTCCTTTGATCTGGACGGTATGTGTTGAAAGGGCAAAAAGGACGCCATACCCCTGTACGGCGCCCTTTCTGGTCAGTTTTAGTTCATCTGCTTGCGGCGAGACAGGTTGATGGTGCCGTCCTGCATGTCGCCGATGGTCTCCAGGCTCTTGCCGGTGCCGTAGGCCACGCAGGAGATGGCGTCGTCCGCCACATAGGTCTCGATGCCGGTGTGGGACTCGATCAGCTTGTCAAAGCCCCACAGCAGGCTTCCGCCGCCGGTCATGACGATGCCGTTGGTGGCGATGTCGGCCACCAGCTCGGGGGGCGTGCGCTCCAGCACACCGTGGATGGCCTCCAGAATGCGGGTGGCGGGCTCCTCAAAGGCCTCGATCATCTCGCTGGAGGTGACGGTGAACACTCTCGGCAGGCCGGTCATCAGGCAGCGGCCCTTGATCTCGATGGACTGCTCCTCGGGACGGGGGAACACGCAGCCGATCTTCATCTTCAGCTCCTCCGCAGTGCGCTCGCCGATGAGGACGTTGTGCTTGCGGCGGATATACTTGATGATGGCCTCGTCAAACTGATCGCCGGCGATCTTGATGGAGGTGGACTCCACGATGCCGCTCAGGGAGATGACGGCGATATCGGAGGTACCGCCGCCGATGTCCACGATCATATGGCCGTCGGGACGGGTGATGTCGATGCCCGCGCCAATGGCAGCAGCCACCGGCTCCTCAATGAGGTAGACCCGGCGGGCACCGGCCTGGATGCCCGCGTCGATGACGGCGCGCTCCTCCACCTCAGTGATGCCGGAGGGCACGCAGATGACGATACGGGGCTTGAAGAGCCGGAAGGAGGTCACCTTGCGGATAAACTCCTTGAGCATCCGCTCGGTCATATCATAGTCGGAGATGACGCCCTCCCGCAGGGGACGGATGGCAACAATATTGCCAGGGGTCTTGCCCAGCATCTGCTGAGCCTCGGTGCCCACCTTGAGCAGCTTGCCGGTGTCCTTGTGCAGGGCCACCACAGAGGGCTCGCGGAGCACAACGCCCTTGCCGGCCACATATACCAGAATAGACGCAGTACCCAAATCAATGCCGATATCCTTGCTGAACATACCCACACCTCGAAGTCTCTTGAACTCTTCTTTTAAGTTTGCCCAAAATTCCATTCCTAAATCACCTATTTAAAGTCTGTCTAACATTATAAAGACATTTCCCCCGTATTTCAACAGGATTTTTCATAAGTTTTTCGGATATTTCAACCACTCTTCCGTCAATGGGCACGGGCCGCCGTGACGCAGACCACATCGGCCGCACCCGCCTGGCGCAATACCGCCGCGCAGGCGGCCAGTGTGGAGCCGGTGGTGATCACGTCGTCCACCAGCAGAAAACGCCGCCCGGCCACCCGTTCGGGCCGGATGCACCGGTAGGCATCCCGCACGTTCGCCCGCCGCTCCTCCCCATCGGAGAGGCCGGACTGGGCCCGGGTGTGGCGTACCTTGCACAGGACTTCCTCCGGCTCCATCCCCAGGTGTTCCCCCACGGCCTGGGCCAGGAGGAGGGCCTGGTCGTAGCCCCGTTCCTTCCGGCGGCGCTGGGACAGGGGCACCCAGGTCAGCGCGTCAAAGCGCCCGTCCAGATGCTCCCGGACGCACGCGGCCATCAGCCCGCCATAGGTCCGGGCATACCATCTGCGTCCCTCGAACTTGTAGCGGCGGATGGACTGGCGCACCTCCCCCTCGTACCGGAGGGGCGAGACCGCCAGGGTGATCCCCTCGCCCCGCTGCTCCGCCCCCGTCCCATGGGTATAGGGCAGCGCCCGGACGCAGTGGGGACAGATGCCCTCCCCTTCTTCCAGCAGCCTGCCGCAGAAGACGCAGCGGGGCGGAAAGAGGAGATCCAGAAGGACCTGCCTCCACCGGCTCAATCCAGGTCCTCCGGCCGGATGGGGCCGTGCTCCTTTTCAAACTCGCGGACACATTGGTTAATGAGGTACAGTATCTGACGGCTCATGGAACGCCCCTCATAAGCCGCAACAAATTGCAGTTTATTGTGCAGTTCCCCGTCCATACGGATACTCAGATGCTTTTTCTCTTCCATCTATGCTCTACACTCCATCTTTATGGTGAGTAGAGCATATCCGTTTTCACTTATTTTTAGTTTAAACTTAGTGCATTATCAGTGCAAGATATTTTGTTCTGTGGGATTCTCTGCTTTCGGTCAAATCTCTGACTTTTATCCATTATTTTGGGCCAGACGCCAGCGCAGGCCGGAATAGCGCCGCTGCTGACGGTTGTTGGCGGTCATCTGGGCCACCGCCTCCTCGTCCCCCACCAGCACCAGCAGCTCTCTGGCCCGGGTGATAGCGGTATAGAGCACCCCACGGGTGAGCAGGAGCGGCGTGGCCTTGCTCACCGCCAGGATCACCGCCCGGTACTCGCTGCCCTGGGCCTTGTGGACGGTGACGGCATAGGCGGGCTCCAGCTCCCCCAGCATATCGGGGGAATACTCCACGATGCGGCCTTCAAAATCCACCGTAATGAGCTCGTTGCGGTTGTCCACCTCCAGAATCTGGCCGATGTCCCCGTTGAACACCCCCATGCCGGAGGTGAGGGAATCCCGGTCTTTCCACATCAGGTCGTAATTGTTGCGCACCTGCATGACCCGGTCTCCCTCCCGGAAGATATACTCCCCGAAGCGCCGCTCGCCCTTGCCGGGGACCGCCGGGTTGATGGCCTCCTGAATGGCCCGGTTGAGGGAGGCCGTCCCCGCCACCGTCTTGCGGGTGGGACAGAGCACCTGAATCTGCTCGGGCGGGATACCCATGTTCTCGGGCAGACGGTGGGAGATCAGCTCCACCACCGTGTCGGCCAGCCGGGCGGGCTCCTTCCGGCGCAGAAAGAAGAAGTCGGAGCTCCGGTTGCGCAGGTCGGGGAGCTCCCCCCGGTTGACCCCGTGGGCGTTCATGACGATGCCGCTCTGGGCGGCCTGCCGGAAGATCTCGGTGAGGCGCACCGTGGGGATGGCCCCGCTGCGGATGAGGTCAGAGAAGAGGTTCCCCGGCCCCACGCTGGGCAGCTGGTCCGGGTCTCCCACCAGCACCAGGCGGCAGTCGCTCCGCAGGGCGGAGAGCAGCGCCCGCATGAGGGCGATATCCACCATGGAGGTCTCATCCACGATGACGGCGTCAGCCCGCAGGGGTTCGCTCTCGTCGTGGGCAAAGACCAACCGCCCGGTGCCGGGATCGAACTGGGTCTCCAGCAGGCGGTGGATGGTGGCCGCCTCCACCCCGCACAGGTCCCCCAGGCGCTTGGCCGCCCGGCCGGTGGGGGCGGCCAGGGCGGTCTCCAGCCCCAGGGCGTCAAAGAGGGCCAGCACTCCCCGCAGGGAGGTGGTCTTTCCGGTGCCCGGGCCGCCGGTGAGGAGCATCACCTGCCGCCGGGCCGCCAGAAGCACCGCCTCCCGCTGCTGGGGGGCGTATGTAATGCCCTGTTCCCGCTGGATCTGCTCCAAAATCTCTTCCAGGCCGTCGGGGGGCAGCAGCTCCTGCCAGGCCATCTCGGTCATCCGGGCCGAGACATACTCCTCCGCCTCCTGGAGCTCGGCGAGGTAGCAGGCGGTCTCCCCGGCCACCTCCTCCTGCACCACCTCGCCCCGCTCGAGGAGGGCCTCCAGCCCGTCCTCCAGGCTCTCGGCCTCCACCCCGATGAGCTGGGCAGTGGCCAGGAGCAGCTTTTTCCGGGGCAGAAAGGTGTGCCCGTTCATCAGATTGTGGGAGAGCTCGAAGAGGATCCCGGCCTCGATGCGCTGGGGGTCCTCCCCGTCCATGCCCATCTCCAGGGCCAGCTGGTCGGCCACGGCGAACTCCACCCCCAGCTCCTCGTCCACCAGCAGGTAGGGGTTGCCCCGGATGACCTCCAGAGCCCGGTCCCCGTAGCGCCGGTAGAGGGGCATGGCCAGCTGGAGGGCCACGCCGTGCTCCCCCAGGAAGTCCAGCAGGCGGCGCATCCCCATCTGGAGCCGGAAGGCCTCCCCCATGGCGAGCGCCCGCTTGCGGGTGATCCCCTTGATCTGGGTCAGGCGCTCGGGCTGCTCCTCCAGGACCGTGAGGGCGTCCTCTCCGAACTCCTCCACCATGCGCCGGGCGGTGGCTGCGCCGATGCCCTTGACCGCGCCGGAGGCCAGATACTCGAAGATGGCCTTCTCCCCGGCGGGCATCCGGCGCTGGATGACCTCGGCCTTGAACTGCTCGCCGTAGGAGGCATGGCGCATCCACCGGCCCTGGACCGAGAGACTCTCTCCCGGGGCGATGGCAGGCATACAGCCCACTACGGTGATGCCGCCCTGCTCTCCGGCGTCGACCCGGAGGACCGTATATCCATTTTCTTCATTCTGGTAGATGACCGCATCCACCGTCCCCTCGATCAGGAGCTGTTCTTCCACCTGTTCCACCGGAATCACCCTTTTGTCTCAATCTCATCGGCCGCTCACGGCTGGCGGAGGTATTCCCCCAGCCGCTCCAGCGGACAGAGCACCATTCCTCCCTGCTCTCCCATCAGAGCAAGGGCCACCGCGCGGCCCCGGGGCGTGAGTCCCGCGTCGGCGATGATGATGGTAAACCGGGCGGCCTGCCCGCCCCGGAGCCAGCACAGGCCCCGCACATCGTGCTCCAGCGTCTCGGCCTCTCCCTGGACGGGCAGCACCGCGTAGACTGCCCCGCCCCCTGCTCCGCCGCTCACCGGCAGGAGCAGCTTGCCGAAGCACAGCCATGCCAGAGCCAAAAGTCCCGTGGCGGCCAGAAGGGCCACCATCGCCTGCAGAAAAGATTCCATTCCCGCTCACCTCCAGAGCATCCTATGCGGAAATGGAAAAATGGTTCAGATCATGGTCATCTTCACCACATACGTGAGGAAGGTCACCAAAAATCCCGCGATGAACACCCCGGCGGTCATGGCGGGCATGGCCTTGCGCAGGGGCATGTTCAGGAAAGCGGCAGCCAGCGCGCCGGTCCACCCGCCGGTCCCCGGCAGGGGAATGGCCACAAAGATCATCAGACCCAGATATTTGTACCGGGTCACCTTCCGGCCCTTCAGGTGGGCCTTTTTCTCCATTTGGTCCACCAGGGCGTTGAGCCGCGGCATATGACGGCGCATCCACTGAAAGATCCGCCGGATATAGACCACGATAAAGGGGAGCGGGAGCAGATTGCCCACCACACTGGCCACGAAGGCCACCCAGGGATTCAGTCCCAGGGCCACGCCGAAGGGGATGCCGCCCCGCAGTTCGATGATGGGCAGCATGGATACCAGCATGGTGAAGACCACCTCACCCGCCTGGTTCCCGGTAAGCCACGACATAAGATCCAATCTTAAAATCCTCCGATTCATTCGTTTGAAACCGGATCTGTCCGGTTTCTATCTCTATGATTGTAACATATTCGGTCAAAAGAAAACAGAACTGTTTTCCCACCGCATGTGCAAAAGGCCCCCCGCCGAAGCGGGGGGCCGCAGCGTATTGAAACAGGTCAGAGCCGCTCCGATCCCGTTAGGGCATGACCGTCATTCCCATATCCAGGGGCGTGGCGGTGACGCCGGCGGGCAGACCGGTCTCAGGCTCCTTGTCGGTGGGCTTGTAGCCCAGGTCCATCTGGAGGGTCAGGTTCATCATACCGGGCAGATCCATCTTCATGTCGATGGTGCTCTTGGTGCTGTCGGCATAGATCTTAGCGGTGGTGGACAGATTCACGCCCTCGGCGCTGGCCGCGACCGCCATGTCCACCTGCATGGAGACGATCTCCCCATCCCGCTCGGTAAGCACGGTGGTGTAGGTGATGTTTTCCACGCCGCCCTCATTCAGGGTGTAGGTGGCCTTGTAGGTATCGCCGTCCTTTTTGAGGGCGCCGTCGCTGAAGAGCTTCACATAGCTGTCCGCGCTCATGGTCAGCATGGAATAGGCGGTGTCACGGTCGCTGAGAGGCATGGAGGCCAGGGTGGAGCGCAGGGTGTCCTCCAGGCTGAAGTCCTTGTACAGGCCCATCAGCTGGGACAGGTCCATGCCGCTCATTTGGAAGAGGTTGTTCAGATCCATGGAGTACCAGCCGCTGCCGCCGTTCTGCTGCGCCAGGATGGGGGCGTAGATGTAGTACATGCCGGTCTCCAGATCCATGCGCAGTTCCAGCTCGGTCTTGGCCAGGGAATTTTTCAGCTCGGCCAGCTGCTCCGCAGTCATGGCGGCGGGGTCAGAGGCGATCAGGGTAGCCAGGTCGGAGAGGTCCATCTCCATGGCCAGCTGGGCGGCGGTCATGCTGCTCACGCCGGTGACGGTGCCGTCCACCTTCATTTCCACGTCCTTCTCGGTCCCGGTGAGGCTGGAATCCATGGTCAGCCCCATAGAGAAGGTGCCGTCGGTGGCCTGGTTCTGCTCCGCCTGCTTCTCATAGAGATTGGAGATATACTGGTCCATCTTGGTAAAGGTGGCATCCCCCAGGAGCTTATCCACATCCACGATCAGGATGGTCTGGTCGTCCTGATCCCAGCCCACGTTGCAGCCGAAGGCCTCGGCGGCAAAGCGGACGGGCACATAGGTCCGCCAGGTGGCGCTGTCCACATAGGGCGCCACATCCATGGAAATGGTGGAGGTCTTATCCCCCTGCGTGAGGGTGGCGGTGGAAGAACCGATGGTCATATGCAGGGTGGTGTCCCCCCGGACGGCGGTGATCTCCTTTCCCTCACTGGTCACCTGAACGCCCATGGCCTCAAAGACGGCCCGGAAGGGCAGGAAGGTGCGTCCGCTCTTGGCCACAGGGGCGGCGTCGGTGAAGGCCACATTCTGGCCGTCCAGCTGGACGGCGATGCCGGCGGTGTTCTCCGCGGCGAGGGCGGGGACGGCCAGGGTGGCCGCAAGAGCCGCAGCGCTGCCCACCGCGCCCAGACGTTTACAGATTCGATTCATACAGAAACCTCCTTTTCCAGCGCCGGTGGGAATCCCGGCACTTTTCCATAGCACCATGTTACACCATCCACCCGGTGAAATGTCAATGCAAAAGATACCTTTTTAAGGAAAGTTTAAGAATTCTCTTTCGTTTTTCCGCCGGGAAAAATGCCGTCCAGCGTCAGGTCCAGCCCCAGCTCCTTCCCCAGCAGATCGCACACCAGCCGGGACACCGATACCCCCCGGGCCGCCGCGGCAGCTTTGATGGTCTCCCGGTACTGTGCAGGCACAGAAACAGAGAAGGTATAGTAATTCTTCTGGCGATATTTATTTACTGCATTTTGAGAAGTTGCCACACCTTCGTCCTCCAGTCAAAAAATCAATCGCAATATTTTGTCTCAAATTATCCATATTGACATTATCGTTGAATATGCTAAAATATTTTTCGAGGTGATTTCAATGGAAGAATTTCTGCCCTGGCTCTACACCCGCTACATCTACCCCTACCAGGAGGAGCACGTTCTGGGGAGCGGCTATGAGATGGAGCTCTCCCTTCTGGAGTCCAACCTGGTCCCGGAGGACCGGAGGAACTATGCCAAGAGCCGGGAGTTTTTCTCCCTTCAGGCCTTTTTGCTGGGTCTCCGCACCGGCCTGGGTCTGGCCGAGAGCTTCCGATCGGACCCGGATTAACCCTCCAGCATCCGTTTCAGGTACCGTCCCGTGTAGGAGGCCGGGCAGTCCGCCACCTCCTCCGGGGTGCCGGTCACAACGACAGTTCCGCCGCCGTCGCCGCCCTCGGGCCCCAGGTCGATCACATAGTCGGCCGTCTTGATCACGTCCAGGTTGTGCTCGATGACCACCACCGTGTTGCCCACATCCACCAGCTTCTGGAGCACCTCGATGAGCTTGTGCACATCGGCGGTGTGGAGGCCCGTGGTGGGCTCGTCCAGGATATAGATGGTCTTCCCGGTGGAACGTTTGGCCAGCTCGGTGGCCAGCTTCACCCGCTGGGCCTCGCCGCCCGAAAGTGTGGTGGAGGGCTGGCCCAGCTTCACGTAGCCCAGTCCCACCTCGTAGAGGGTCTGGATCTTGTTGTAGAGGCGGGGCAGGTTTTCAAAGAAGCCCAGCGCCTCCTCCACCGTCATCTCCAGCACCTCGTGGATATTCTTGCCCTTGTACTTCACTTCCAGGGTCTCCCGGTTGTACCGCTTGCCCTTGCAGACCTCGCAGGGCACATAGATGTCGGGGAGGAAGTGCATCTCGATCTTGATGAGGCCGTCTCCGGAGCAGGCCTCGCACCGGCCGCCCCGCACGTTGAAGGAGAACCGCCCCGGGCCATAGCCCCGGGCCTTGGCGTCCTGGGTGGAGGCAAAGAGCTCCCGGATATCGTTGAAGAGTCCGGTATAGGTGGCCGGGTTGGAGCGGGGCGTGCGCCCGATGGGGGACTGGTCGATGTCGATGACCTTGTCCAAAAACTCCTCCCCCTCGATGCCCGCGTGCTTGCCCGGCCGGGTCTTGGCCCGGTTCAGGTCGGCCGCCAGGCGCTTATAGAGGATCTCATTGACCAGGGAGGATTTGCCCGAGCCGGACACACCGGTGACACAGGTAAAGGTACCCAGGGGGATGGAGACATCCACATTTTGCAGGTTGTTTTCGGCCGCCCCCCGGACGGTGAGGAACTGTCCGCTGCCCGCTCGCCGCTGGGCGGGGACCGGGATCTTCTTCCGGCCCGAGAGGTAGTCTCCGGTGATGGAGCCGGGGGTGTTCATGACCTCTTCCGCGGTGCCCGCCGCCACCACCTGTCCGCCGTGGACCCCGGCCCCGGGGCCGATGTCCACGATGTAGTCGGCCGCGCGCATGGTGTCCTCGTCGTGCTCCACCACCAACAGGGTGTTGCCCAGGTCCCGCAGGCGCTTCATGGTGGCCAGCAGCATGTCGTTGTCCCGCTGGTGCAATCCGATGGAGGGCTCGTCCAGAATGTAGAGCACCCCCATCAGGGAGGAGCCGATCTGGGTGGCCAGGCGGATGCGCTGGCTCTCGCCGCCCGAAAGGGTGGCCGCCGAGCGGGAGAGGGTCAGGTACTGGAGGCCCACACTCTGGAGGAAGCCCAGGCGGGACTTGATCTCCTTCAGAATCCGCGCGGCAATGCGCATTTTCTGCTCGCTCAGCTCCAGGTGCTCCACAAAGTCCAGGGCGTCGGTCACCGACTTGCGGCAGAAGGTGTCGATGTCGATGCCCCCCACCGTGACAGCCAGTGCCTCCTTCCGCAGGCGGCGTCCGCCGCAGTCGGGACAGGGCCGGTCGCTCATGCACTCCTCCAGATCCCGCCGGGCCGCGTCCGACTGGGTCTCCTGATAGCGCCGCTCCAGATTGTTGCAGATGCCCTCAAAGGCCTGCATGAGGGTGCCCTTGCCGTTCTCCCGCTCATAGGTGAGCTTGAGCTTCTCCCCCTTCGTGCCGTAGAGGATGACGTCCATCACCTCGGGGGGCAGATCCTTCACCGGGGTGGAGAGTTTAAATTTGTACTGCTTGGCCAGGGCGTCAAAGTACATCCGGGAGATGCCGTCCCCCTTGATGTTGTTCCAGCCGCTGGCCGTGATGGCCCCCTCCAGGATGGAGAGGTCCTTGTTGGGGATGATGAGGTCGGGGTCCACCTTCCGCTGAGAGCCCAGGCCCGTACAGGTGGGACAGGCCCCGTAGGGGTTGTTGAAGGAGAACATCCGGGGCGAGAGCTCCTCGATGGAGATGCCGCAGTCCTCACAGGCGTAGTTCTGGGAGAAGAGGATGTCCCGGTCCTCCCCCACCACGTTGATGACCACCAGTCCCCCCGCCAGATTGGAGGCCACCTCCACGCTGTCGGTGAGGCGGCGGGTGATGTCGCTTTTGATGACCAGGCGGTCCACCACGATCTCGATGGAGTGCTTCTTGTTCTTGTCCAGCTCGATGGTCTCGCTCAGATCATAGAGGGAGCCGTCCACCCGGCAGCGGACATAGCCCGACTTGCGGGCGTCCTCCAGCAGCTTCTGGTGGGTGCCCTTCTTCCCCCGCACCACAGGGGCCATGACCTGGATGCGGGTGGCCTCGGGCAGCGTGAGGACCTGGTCGATGATCTGGTCGATGGTCTGCTGCATGATCTCCTTGCCGCACTTGGGACAGTGTGGCGTGCCCACTCGGGCCCAGAGGAGGCGCAGGTAGTCGTAGATCTCGGTCACCGTACCCACCGTGGAGCGGGGGTTTTTCGAGGTGGTCTTCTGGTCGATGGAGATGGCGGGGGAGAGTCCGTCGATGTAGTCCACATCGGGCTTCTCCATCTGCCCCAAAAACATCCGGGCATAGGAGGAGAGGGACTCCACATACCGCCGCTGTCCCTCGGCGTAGATGGTGTCAAAGGCCAGGGAGGACTTGCCGCTGCCCGAGAGGCCGGTGAGCACCACCAGCTTGTCCCGGGGGATGTCCACGTCAATGTTTTTCAGGTTGTTTTCCCGTGCGCCTTTGACAAAAATATGGTCGAGCATAGTGTTTGCTTCTCCTTTGTTCGTTGCGAAAAATAGTGCTACGCTGAGCCGGACAGTCCCATCATATATCCAATCAGAGCTACAATGGTCAGCAGCACCCAGCTGAAGCCCCGGCTGAAGAGCTCCCACTCGGAGGGCTCCGCCCGTTCCGGGTGGCGGATGGACCACCGCAGATTCCAGCGGAAGAGCTCATCGGCAAAGAGGATGGCGACGGCATTGATGACCACCACCAGGGTCCCCAGGAAATATCCTTCTCCATCCACACGGCTGCGGAGCGCGGGCGGCTCCAGCAGCAGGCCGATGGCCTGGGTGATGGACAGGCCCTCTTCATAGATCTGCCGGCTTCCGTCCAAGCCGTAGGCCGTCCCATTTGTGACGATTTCCAGACCATTCAGCTTGGTGCCGTTCTCATTCACCAGATAGAATCCGTCCCCGCCGTAGCCGCCCCGGAAGAGAATCTCCCCGTCCAGGCGGAGCTCCACGCCGGTCACACGCCCCATGGTCTCCGACGGGGGAAGGGCGGTAGGGTCCTCGGTCAAGGTATAGGGGCCGTACTCCACATCTCCCCAGCGGTAGAAGAGGGCGCCCGATGGGGTATAGGTAAGCTCCACTGTTTTTCCGTCCAGCGTGCCGGTATAGACCGTATCCTCTCCCCGTTCCACCTGGCGGAGGAACTCCCCCTGGAAGTCAATCCCCCGCTGCATCCCCAGAAGCGGATAGAGAATGGTGAAGAGTACCAGCAGACCGGCCTGGATGCACAGCATGATCCGCGGGAAGGGGGTAAGGGCTCTCCAACGGTTCATCCCCGCTCCCCCCTCTCAGGAGCGCCCGGTTCCCCGGGGACGGCGGCGCTGCCGGGGCTGGCGGCCCATCCACAGCCGCAGGCCCAGACCCACGGCAAAGAGAATCGCTCCCACCACGGCGTTGACCTGTCCGGCCCGCATCCAGCCCAGTGCGGCGGCCTGTTCTTCCACCGAGGCGCCCGCGCCCGGGTCCCCTGAGAGCACCGCCGCAAACAGGATGCCCAACAGCAGGAGAAGAATACCAGAGAAGATCGCGGTGGTACAGAGGAATTCCTTTCTCTTTTTCATACAAACACGCCCTTTCTCGTTTGGTCGGTGTGATCGGTGTCAGGACTGCCCCCGCAGTTCGATGATCCGGTCCCGCAGGACGGCGGCGTACTCGAATTCCAATCGGGAACTGGCCTCCTTCATCTCCTTTTCCAGCTTCTTGATGGCGGCCTCCCGCTCGCTTCGGGTCATCTTGCCCGCGTGCTTGGCCTCCCGGTCCTTCTTCTCCTCCTCCGAGAGGCGGATGAGCTCCCGCACCGACTTGATGACGGTCTTGGGCACGATGCCGTGGGCCTGATTGAAGGCGTCCTGCTTGGCCCGTCTCCGCTCGGTCTCGTCGATGGCCCGGCGCATGGAGGGGGTGATGGTGTCGGCATACATGACCACCAGGCCATCGGCGTTGCGGGCCGCCCGGCCAATGGTCTGGATGAGGGAGGTCTCGGAGCGGAGGAAGCCCTCCTTGTCCGCGTCCAGGATGGCCACCAGACTCACCTCGGGCAGGTCCAGCCCCTCCCGCAGCAGGTTGATGCCCACCAGCACGTCGAAGGTCCCCAGGCGCAGGTCCCGGATGATCTCCATGCGCTCCATGGTGTCGATGTCGTGGTGCATATAGCGCACCTTGATGCCCGCTCCCTGGAGATAGGTGGTCAGATCCTCCGCCATCTTCTTGGTGAGGGTGGTGACCAGCACCCGCTCCTTCCGCTCGGTGCGCTCGTTGATCTCGCCGATGAGGTCGTCGATCTGTCCCTCCACCGGCCGGACCTCGATCCGGGGGTCCAGGAGTCCCGTGGGCCGGATGACCTGCTCCACGATCTGGCCGGAGCGGGTGCGCTCATACTCCCCGGGCGTGGCCGAGACATAGATGACTTGGTTTACTCTCTGTTCAAATTCCTCAAATTTCAACGGGCGGTTATCAAATGCACAGGGCAGGCGGAAGCCGTAGTCCACCAGCGTGGTCTTACGGGCCCGGTCTCCGTTGTACATGGCCCGCACCTGGGGGAGGGTCACATGGCTCTCGTCGATGAAGAGGACAAAGTCCTTGGGAAAATAGTCCAGCAGGGTATGGGGCGGGGAACCCACCGGCCGCCCCTCGATGACCCGGGAGTAGTTCTCGATGCCGGAGCAGTATCCCAGCTCCTGCATCATCTCGATGTCATAGAGCACCCGCTGCTTGAGGCGCTGGGCCTCCACCAGCTGCTCGTTGTCCTGGAAGAACTTGAGCCGCTCCTCCAGCTCCCGGTAGATCTCCCCGATGGCGGCATCCATCTTCTCCTTCGGGGTGACATAGTGGGTGGCGGGCCAGATGGGGATGTGATTTAGGTTCCGGATGACGGCCCCGGTGACCACATTGATCTCGCTGATGCGGTCGATCTCGTCCCCAAAGAACTCCACCCGGATGGCGGTGTCCTTCCAGTAGGCCGGGAAGATCTCCACGGTATCCCCCCGCACCCGGAACATATTGCGCTCAAAGGCAATGTCGTTGCGCTCATATCGGATCTCCACCAGACGCCGGAGGAGCTCGTCCCGCTCCAGGGTGCTGCCCACCCGGAGGGAGACCATCATCTTGGCGAAATCCTCCGGCTCGCCCAGGCCGTAGATGCAGGAAACCGAGGAGACCACGATCACGTCCCGCCGCTCCAGCAGGGCGCAGGTGGCCGAGAGGCGCAGGCGGTCAATCTCATCGTTGGTGGCGGCATCCTTTTCAATATAGGTGTCGGTATGGGGGATATAGGCCTCCGGCTGGTAGTAGTCGTAGTAGGAGACAAAATACTCCACCGCGTTGTGGGGAAAAAACTCCCGGAACTCGGCGCAGAGCTGGGCGGCCAGGGTCTTATTGTGGGCCAGGACCAGGGTGGGGCGCTGGATGCGCTCAATGGTCTTGGCCATGGTGAAGGTCTTGCCCGAGCCTGTGACTCCCAGCAGGGTCTGCTCCTGCAAGCCCATCTCCACGCCCCGGGCCAGGGCCTCGATGGCCTCCGGCTGATCGCCCGCGGGCCGGTATTCCGATACCACCTGAAAATCAGGCATGTCTCCTCCTCCTTGCTCTTGTGATCTGCCGGGTGTTCTCCCCCGGAAAAAGGGCGCGGGGCGACGTGCATCCACATCCCCCCGCGGTCGCCGCACGTCCATTGTATCAGAACGCACGTTCTAATTCAAGTGTCAGATGACGGCAAAAAAGCCGCTGTCCCGCAGGGATACTGCGTCATCATCGGTAAAGATGATGTGGTCCACCAGCTCCACCCCCAGCCGGGCCAGCAGTTCCGCCAGCTGCCGGGTGGTGAGCTTGTCCTCCATCGAGGGAAAGGCCAGGCCGGAGACATGGTTGTGGGCCAGAATCAGCCCCGTGGCATTGAGGGCCAGCGCGGCCTCTGCAATGCGGCGGCTGGTGACCTCCACAGCGTTCACATTGCCCTCCCCCACCGGCCGCACGCCCAGCGCCTTGCGCTTGCCGTCCATGCACAGCACGCACACGCGCTCATTCCTGGCCCCGAAGAAGTAGGGCCGCAGCAGAGCGCAGGCCGTCCGCGTGTCCTCCACGATCCCGTCCAGACTGGCCCGGGAGGTGAGATAGCGGCCGGAAAGCTCCTTGACGCATTTGAGGAGCACGGCGGCGTGCTCTCCCACTCCTTTGACCTTCTCCAACTCCTCCGGCGCGGCGTCCAGTACCCCCGAGAGGGAACCGAAACGCTCGATCAGGTCGTGGGCCAGCGGATTGGTGTCGCTCCGGGGATTGGCATAGAAGAGGAGCAGTTCCAGCGCCTTGTGGTCGGGGAAGGACTCCGGCCGGGCCAGAAATTCGCGTTTCAGCCGCTGCCGGTGTCCGTCGTGGATCCCCATGGATTACGCCCGGGGGCCGTACTCCGCCAGATAGGCCTCCATGCGGGCCTTCATGGCGTCGTCAATGTAGACCTTGCCGTCGATCTCCCGGTTGTGCAGGAAGGCAATGATCTCCCGCACAGTGACGATGGGATAGACCGCGATGCCATGGTCCTGGCGCAGCTCATCCAGAGTAGAGCAGTCCTTGGTGCCCCGCTCCATGCGGTCCACCGAGACGATGAGGGCCTTCATGTTCACCTTGGCCACGTGCTTGAAGAGCTCGATGGATTCCCGCACGGCGGTACCGGCGGTGACCACGTCCTCCACGATGACCACGTCGTCCCCGTCCTGGGGCTTGTAGCCCACCATGGAGCCGCCCTCGCCGTGGTCCTTGACCTCCTTGCGGTTGAAGCAGTAGGGCAGATCCCGGTCATAATTGCGGTACAGGGAGGAAGCGGCGGCTACGGCCAGCGGGATACCCTTGTAGGCGGGCCCGAAGAGGCAGGTCACGCCCTCGGGCAGGTTCTCCTGGATGCAGGCGGCGTAGTAGTCGCCCAGCTTGGCAGCCTGAGCGCCGGTCTTGTAGTTGCCGGTGTTGATGAAATAGGGGGTCTTGCGGCCGGACTTGGTGGTGAAGTCGCCGAAGGTCAGCACGCCGGAGCGCACCATGAAGGTGATAAATTCTTCCTTGTAAGTCATAACTCTCTTCTCTCCTTCAATCGGTTGCTGTAAAGTCGTATTATTATACCATTTTCGGGCCATTCTTACAAGTCCGGGCCCCCTCTTTCCCGCTCCAAGGGTAGACAATTCCCTGTTTCCGGCATTATAATATCTCCAATCCAGTTTTTATGTGAAAAGGAGTGTCTCCATGCTGCCCTTTGTCCTGGGTTTTGTCCTGCTGGCGGCCTGCTTTGCCGCCCTGTGTGCCCTTCAAAGCGTCCTGTCCGCGCTCCCCAGCCGGTGGCCGGGGCTCATCCTGCCCGTCCTCTCCCTCCTCTTTTCTCTGGGCGTGGCCGGGGTACTGATCGCCCAGTCCTCCGCCGGCGGTGAGGCAGGGGCCCAGCTTCTCCTCATGGGCCTGCTGGGCTTCTTCTCGGTCAACATCATCACAGTGATCTTCCTGGCCGTCTACTTTGGAAAGCGGCAGGAGCGCAAAGACTCCCGCCGTTCCTGAGTTCTCTTTCCGGAATGGGAAAAGCCGCCCTCCGTCCTCTGCCGGTGCAGCAGGGACGGAGGGCGGCTTTTGCTCACCACACCACGGTGGCGAAATAGTCCTCCGGCGTCTCAGCCCGGCGGATCAGCTCCGTAGAGCCGTCCTCCCGCAGGAGGATCTCCGCCGAGCGCAGGCGGCCGTTGTAGTTGTAGCCCATCGCGTGACCGTGGGCGCCGGTGTCGTGGATGACCAGCAGGTCCCCCATGTCGATCCGCGGCAGGGCGCGGTCCACAGCAAACTTGTCGTTGTTCTCGCACAGGCAGCCGGTCACATCATAGATATGGTCACAGGGGGCGTCCTCCTTCCCCATGACGGTGATGTGGTGATAGGCCCCGTACATGGCCGGGCGCATCAGATCAGCGGCGCAGGCGTCCACCCCGATGTACTCCTTGTAGGTGTGCTTCTCGTGGATGGCCCGGGTCACCAGGCAGCCGTAGGGGGCCAGCATGAACCGGCCCAGCTCGGTGAAGATGGCCACATCCCCCATCCCGGCCGGCACCAGAATGGACTCATACTGTCTGCGCACCCCCTCGCCGATGGCAAAGATGTCGTTGGCGGTCTGCTCCGGGCGGTAGGGCACGCCCACGCCGCCCGAGAGGTTGATGAAGCGGATGTGGCATCCGGTCTCCCGCTTCAGGTCGGCGGCCAGCTGGAATAGGATGCCCGCCAGAGTGGGATAGTACTCGTTGGACAGGGTGTTGGAGGCCAGGAAAGAGTGGAGGCCGAAGTACTTCACCCCCAGCTCCTTCAGCCGGCGGAAGCCCTCGAAGAGCTGCTCCCGGGTAAAGCCATACTTGGCGTCGCCCGGGTTATCCATGACCTGGAACCCCTCCTTGGAGGCCCCGATGGAGAACACGCCCCCCGGATTGAACCGGCAGCTGACCGTCTCGGGCAGGGTGCCCAAGGTTTCCTTCAGGCAGTCGATATGGGTAATATCGTCCAGATTGATAGTGGCTCCCAGGCGGTAAGCCATGGAAAACTCCTCCGGCGGAGTGTCGTTGGAGGAAAACATGATCTCCTCTCCCCCAAAGCCGCAGCGCTCCGACATCATCAGCTCGGTCAGAGAGGAGCAATCCACACCGCACCCCTCCTCCCGCAGGAGCTTGAGAATGGCGGGCGTCGGCGTGGCCTTGACGGCAAAATACTCCCGGAATCCGGGATTCCAGGAAAAAGCCGCCTTCAGCCGGCGGGCATTTTCCCGGATGCCCCGCTCATCATAGAGATGAAAGGGCGTGGGATACTGCGCGGCAATGTTCTGGAGCTGCTCCTGGGTGACAAAGGGCTTCTTCATTGTGGACTCACCTGATTTCTTTGGAATAAAAAATTCTGTCGCTTTATCTTACTAAATCGACAGGCCTGTGTCAATGGAGTCCGCCTGTTTCAGCATTTTTTCTTTTCATCCTTCCCTCGTCAAGCATCGCCGGAGAACCTCTCCACGACTCTGGGCCGCTTGCATCCCGGAGCCCGGCGCGCTATAATGAGGGACATGTCTGTTATCTTGATTGGAGTGTCTGCTTATGAAGATCTCTACCCGCTCCCGCTTTACCACCCATAAAATCGTGCTGATCGGCCTCATGTCCGCCCTGGTGCTCATCTTCTCCGGCTTCCGGATCCTGATCCCCATCTCGGTGGACAACGCCGCCATCCAGCTGGGCAACATCATGTGCGTCCTCTCCGGCCTGCTGCTGGGCCCCGTGGGCGGCCTCTCCTGCGCCATCGGTTCCGCCCTCTACGACCTGACCAACCCGATGTACGCCCCCGAGGCCTGGATCACCTTTATCAACAAATTTTTCATCGGCTTTTTCACCGGTCTGATCGCCCATTGGCATGGACGCAAAAGCCTCTCCTTCCGCTGGAACCTGTCCGGCGCCATTGTGGGCTCCCTGGTCTATGTGGTCCTCTATTTCTGCAAGAGCTGGCTTATGGGCGCCTTTGTGTTCAGCCTCTCCCCCGGCTCGCCCATGCTGATCTTCCTGGCCACCAAGTGCCTGACCTCTACCATCAACGCCATTCTGGCCGTGGCGGTAGCCGTCCCCCTGTGGGAGATGATCCGCCCCCCACTTCTTCGCGCCGGCGTGATGATGCCCTGAACATGCAACAGCCCGGAGCGTCTTTGAAAGACGCTCCGGGCTGTTTGATTTATATGACACGCCGCTCTCCGCCATGGGTGCACTCCAGGAGCACCTGGGGGAAGCCCCGCACAAAGAGGATCGTGGTCACAGTGGCCGCCACCAGATCGGCAATGGGCTCCGAGAAGAAGGTGGCCTCCGCCCCAAAGAAATAGGGCAACAGCAGGAGGCCCGCCAAAAAGACGCTCTTGCGGAACAGGGAGCAGAACAGCGCCCGCCGCACCCGGCCCAGGGCCGTGGTCTCGTCCACCAGCGGATACTGTACCGCCAGAGGGATGATCATACAGGTGAACATCTTGATGTAGCGCACCGACCGGGCGGCGATCTCTCCGTCTGAGGTAAAGAGGCGCACAAAGAGCGGAGAGACCGTATAGGTGACCACCATCATCACACCGCAGAAGATCAGGCACAGGATCACGATGGTCTGAATGGCCTTTTTGATCCGCTCAGGGGCACCCGCCCCAAAGTTGAAGCTGACCACCGGCTGGGTCCCCAGGGTCATCCCGCCCATGGGCATGGTGATGAGGAGCAGATAGCTCTGCACAATGGTGGCGCAGGTCACCAGCGTATCGCCCAGCCCCGGCCCGCCATAGCGCTGGAGCACCGTGTTGAGGATGATGAGCAGCACACTGTCGGTGGCGATGATCAGGAAGGGGGACAGTCCAAAGACCAGTACCCGGCGCATGATGGCCCCGTCAAAGCCGCCCCACCCCAGGCGCACCGGCATGCGCTTACGCAGCAGAGCTCCCAGCACAAAGGCACAGGAGGCCATCTGGGAGATCACGGTGGCCAGTGCCGCACCGGCCACATCCATTTTCAGTCCAAAGATAAAGATGGGGTCCAGAATGATGTTGAGCACCGCGCCCAGCATCACGGTGGCCATGCCCAGCCCGGAAAATCCCTGGCAGATCAGAAAGTTGTTCATGCCGTTGGCCATCAGGGCAAAAAAGGTTCCCGCCGTATAGATGGTCATATAGGTGTTGGCATAGGGGAAGGTGATCTCACTGGCGCCAAACCACATGAGCAGATGGTCCTTGGCCAGCAGGAAGCTCACCGTCAGCACCAGGGACAGAACCAGCAGCATGAGAAAGCAGTTGTTCAGGATGCGCCGGGCCTCTTCTTTCCGGCCCTCTCCCATGCGCATGGCCATGATGGGGCTGCCTCCCAGTCCTACCAGACTGGCAAACGAACTGAGCAGGGTCACGATGGGTCCGCATACACCCACCCCTGCCAGTGCCAGTCCCCCGATGTCGGGGATATTTCCGATATACATCCGGTCCACGATGCTGTAAAGCACGTTGACCAGCTGGGCCAGCATCGTGGGAATGGCCAGGCGAAGCACCAGCTTCCCTACCGGGTCACGTCCCAAGTCGTTGGTCCGTCTCATACTCTCCTTCTCCTTTCTCTAAATGTGGTACATATGGGGAATAGTATAGTCTTTTTTCCAGAGAGCGTAAAGAGTCAAACCCAACGCAAATACCACAAAAAAGTCTTGACGTTTGGGATTCCATCTGGTATCTTGGACAGCGTCAAGTCAATCCTCGCTCCAGCGCATCACCGGATGTCTGGAGACCGAGTGCCTGTACATATCCCGTAGGTCTTTGAAGGGATATGCCGCAGGCGCTTTTTTTGTGTCCGGGATACTCCCTCCCGGTCCGATTTCTCTGAACAAAGGATGTGCCGCCATGAGACAATCTGCTCTGTACCGAGAATTCACCACCTATGTGACCCTCAATATTCTGGGTTCCCTGGGCCTCTCATGTTATATTCTGGCCGATACCTTTTTTGTGGCCAGCCGTCTGGGGGCCGACGGACTCACCGCCCTCAATCTGGCCATCTCTGTCTTCGGGCTTCTCAACGGTCTTGGCATGATGCTGGGGATCGGCGGCGGCGCGCGCTACTCCATCTTTCAGGCCCAGGGCATGGAGCGGGAGGCCAACCGCACCTTTACCATCGCCTTTCTGACCGGCGCGGGTCTTGGACTGTTCTTTGCCCTGTGCGGACTGTTCTTTGCCCGCCCGCTGGCCGCGCTGCTGGGGGCCGAGGGGCATATCCTGCCCATGTGCGCCACCTATCTGCGCACCGCGCTCTCCTTTGCGCCCTTCTTCATCCTCAACCAGGTCATGACCGCCTTTGTCCGCAACGACGGCAACCCCAAGCTGGCCATGGCGGCCATGCTCACCAGCAGCCTGACCAACATCGTGCTGGACTATGTGTTCCTCTATCCCCTGGATATGGGGATCTTCGGTGCGGCCTTTGCCACCGGCGTGGCCCCAGTGGTGGGTCTGCTCCTCTCCTCCCTCCACATTCTCACCGGGCGCAGCCGCTTCCGCCTGGTCCGTGAGCCCATGCGCCCCCGCCATCTTTTCTCCCTCTCCGCGCTGGGTGGCGCGGCCTTCCTCAACGAGTGTTCCACCAGTGTGGTGCTCGTGGTCTTTAATCTCCTGATCCTCCACCTGGCCGGAAACCTGGGGGTGGCCGCGTACAGCATCGTGGCCAATCTGGCCTTCGTCATGCTGGGTATCTTCAACGGTATCTCCAACGGAACCCAGCCCCTGGTCAGCCAGGCCTGCGGCCGGGGGGACCTGCCCCGGCAGCGCACCCTCTACCGCATGGCCCTGATCCTGGCCACCGTGTTCGGCGTGGGAATCACCGCGCTGGGTCTCTTTGCCTCCCCGCCCCTGGTGGCCCTCTTCAACTCCGCCGGGGACCCGGCCCTCCAGTCCCTGGCCGAGGGCGGGATGCACCTGTACTTCCTCGGATTCCTCTTTGTGGGCTTCAACCTTATCACCGCATCCTATCTGGGCGCCACGGAGCGGCCCCTCCCCTCCTCCCTTCTCTCCTTTTTCCGGGGCTTTGTGGGGATCGTGGTGCTGGCCCTCTGCTTCGGCCTGCTCTTCGGTCTGACCGGCGTATGGCTGGCCTTCCCCGCCGCCGAGCTGCTGACCGCCCTGGCCGGTGCGGCCGTCCAGCGCCGGGAATTCCTTCGAACCCAGAATTAGCACTCTTAATGTCAGAGTGCTAAGTTTACAATTTAGACATAATTTATTGTATATTTGTTCACAAACTCGCTCTATACTAGAGGCAACAAAACAAGGTGAGAAGGCAAACCGGTGTTCTCCGGACCTCCTCACAGCGGCTCAGACCAGAGAGAAAACCGCTGAAATAGCAGTCCTTTTCTTTCATTGCTAATCTCTGTTCTCCGCCGTAAATCTGAAAGGAGACCTTCATTATGTTTGGTATGCTTCCGTTTGAGCGCACAAATGACAACTTTTTCGACACCTTTGATAATTTCCAGCGCAAATTCTTCGGGGAGAGCGGCGCCAATATGCCCGCCTTCCGCACCGACATTCGGGACGCCGGCGAGCACTTTATTTTAGAATGCGAGCTGCCCGGCTTCCGCAAAGAGGACATCCGACTGGATCTGAAGGATGGCATCCTCACCATCGCTGCCCAGCGCAGCGAGAGTGAGGAGGACAAGGCGCAGAAGGGCCAGTACATCCGGCGGGAGCGCCGCTACGGCACCTTCTCCCGCAGCTTTGACGTGACCGGCATCGACGAGAGCGGCATCACCGCCGCCTATAAGGACGGCATCCTGGAGCTCCGGCTCCCCAAGGCCCGCCCCGTTGTGCCCGAGGCTAAGCGCATCGCCATCGACTAAACCTCGCAGACGGGGAGCCGGTCAGTCCACACTGGCCGGCTCCTCTTCCGTTTTCAGCGCGGGGGTCCAGTGGGGGCAGACCTCGCCCGGCTGGGGATGGGGCATTCCCCGTCGGCCGCAGTGCCCATACCAGAGGGGGTGAAAGCGTTCGCCCCGTCCCAGCACGAAGTGCTGGTGGTAATATTTGCACGTCCCACATATCTCCGCCTCCACCATGTAGTAGCGCGTGGTTTTCATATTTATCACCTCATTTATTATTCTACTATTGTTTGATAGTAGAATCAACCCTATCAAATGATAGTAGCATATAATGCAGATGAGGTGACGCTTCATGTATCTACCACGTCTGCGAGAATTGCGCGAAGATTTTGATTTGACCCAACGCCAGGTAGCCGAAGTGCTCGGGATTGACCAACGGGTGTATAGCACATACGAAACCGGAAAGCGGGAATTGCCCCTGCGCCATCTGGCTGTACTGGCTGACTACTATCATGTTACCACCGATTATCTATTGGGGCGGGAATGACCCCAATGGAACACCGTTTCTTTTGAAAGGATGTGAACTGCGTTATGAACGCTCAGAAATATACCCAGAAATCCCTGGAGGCCATCCAGAACGCCCAGGCCATCTGCACCGAATACGCCAATCAGCAGATCGAGCAGCCCCATATCCTGCTCGCCCTTCTGCTGGCCGAAAACGGTCTGATCCCCCAGCTGCTCACCCACATGGGCCTGACTGTCCCCTCTCTCACCGCCGCGGTCAAGGCCGAGGTGGAAAAGCTGCCCCGTGTCACCGGCTCCGGCCGGGAGCAGGGCAAGGTCTATGTGGCCCAGGACGTGGACCAGGCTCTCAATAGCGCCGAGTCCATCGCCGCCTCCATGAAAGATGAATATGTCTCGGTGGAGCATCTGCTCCTGGCGCTGGCGGAGCACCCCAACGCCGCTCTGAAGGAGCTTTTCCGCATTTACAACGTGACCAAGGAGGGGATCCTGCAGGCCCTCTCGGCCGTCCGCGGCAACCAGCGCGTCACCTCGGACAACCCGGAGGAGACCTACGACGCCCTGAAGAAATACGGCTCCGACCTGGTGGAGCGGGCCCGGCAGAACAAGCTGGACCCGGTCATCGGCCGGGATGACGAGATCCGCAATGTGATCCGCATCCTCTCCCGCAAGAGCAAGAACAACCCCGTCCTCATCGGCGAGCCCGGCGTAGGCAAAACTGCCATCGCCGAGGGGCTGGCCCAGCGGATCGTAAAGGGCGATGTGCCCACCTCTCTGAAGGATAAGACCATCTTCGCTCTGGACATGGGCTCCCTCATCGCCGGCGCCAAGTACCGCGGCGAGTTTGAGGAGCGGCTCAAGGCCGTCCTCAACGAGGTCAAGAAGAGCGAGGGACGCATCATCCTCTTCATCGATGAGCTCCACACCATCGTGGGCGCCGGCAAGACCGAGGGCGCCATGGACGCGGGCAACCTGCTCAAGCCCCTGCTGGCCCGGGGTGAGCTCCACTGCATCGGCGCAACCACCCTCAACGAGTACCGCCAGTATATCGAGAAGGACGCCGCTCTGGAGCGCCGCTTCCAGCCCGTACTGGTCAACGAGCCCACGGTGGAGGACACCATCGCCATCCTCCGCGGCCTGAAGGAGCGCTACGAGGTCTTCCACGGCGTGAAGATCCAGGACGGCGCCATCATCGCCGCCGCCACCCTCTCCAACCGCTATATCACCGACCGCTTCCTCCCCGACAAGGCCATCGACCTCATCGACGAGGCCTGCGCCATGATCCGCACCGAGATCGACTCCATGCCCACCGAGCTGGATGTGATCCAGCGCAAGATCATCCAGCACGAGATCGAGGAGGCCGCCCTCAAGAAGGAGGATGACGCTCTCTCCCGGGAACATCTGGAGGAGATCCAGAAGGAACTGGCCGAGATGCGGGACGAGTTCAATGCGAAAAAGGCCCAGTGGGAGAACGAAAAGAACGCCATCGGCAAGGTCCAGCAGCTCCGGGCCGAGCTGGAGGAGGCCAACGCCCAGCTGGAGAAGGCCCAGCGGGAGTATGATCTGGAGAAGGCCGCTCAGCTCCAGTACGGCCGCATCCCCGAGCTCCGCCGTGCCCTCGAGGCCGAGGAGGCCGTGGCTCAGCAGGGTCGGGAGGCCTCCCTTCTGCGGGACAAGGTCACAGAGGAAGAGATCGCCCGCATCATCGAGCGCTGGACCGGTATCCCGGTCAGCAAGCTCATGGAGGGCGAGCGGGAGAAGCTCCTCCACCTGGAGGACATCCTCCACCAGCGGGTGGTGGGACAGGACGAGGCCGTGCGTCTGGTCTCCGAGTCCATCCTGAGAAGCCGGGCCGGCATCGCCGATCCCAACCGTCCCATTGGCTCCTTCCTCTTCCTGGGCCCCACCGGCGTAGGTAAAACCGAGCTGGCCAAGACCCTGGCCGAGGCCCTCTTTGACAGCGAGAAGAACATGGTGCGCATCGACATGAGCGAGTATATGGAGAAGTTCTCGGTCTCCCGCCTCATCGGTGCCCCTCCGGGATATGTCGGCTATGAGGAAGGCGGTCAGCTCACCGAGGCGGTGCGGCGTAAGCCCTACTCCGTCATCCTCTTCGATGAGGTGGAGAAGGCCCATCCCGACGTCTTCAACGTCCTGCTCCAGGTCCTGGACGACGGCCGCATTACGGACAGCCAGGGCCGCACCGTGGATTTCAAAAATACCATCATCATCCTCACCTCGAACCTGGGCTCCCAGTACCTGCTGGACGGCATCGGCTCCGACGGCGAGATCAATGAGACCGCCAAAGAGCAGGTCAACGAGCTGCTCAAGCGCTCCTTCCGGCCGGAGTTCCTCAACCGTCTGGACGAGATCGTGTTCTATAAGCCCCTCACCAAGGACAACATCACCCACATCATCGACCTGATGGTCCACGAGCTCAACGACCGTCTGCACGAGAAGCAGCTCTCCTGCACCCTCACCGACGCGGCCAAGCAGTTCATCATTGACGCCGCCTACGATCCCATCTACGGCGCCCGTCCCCTGCGTCGCTATCTCCAGCATACGGTGGAGACCCTCATCAGCCGCAAGATCATCGCCGACCAGGTCCTGCCCGGCGACACCCTCACGGTGGATGTCCGGGACGGCGCGCTGGAAGTGGACAGCAAAACCATCCTCACTGGCGAGATCGTATCCTAATATTTTCCTATTTGAAGCAAATACCCTCTCCCGGGAGACCGCTCTGTACGGTCTCCCGTTTTTTTGCACTTGTCCACATTGTCCACCATGTTTTCCACATGATATAGTATTGTAAATTTTCGCAGTCTCAAAATACGGTATTTTTCGCTTTGTTTTTACTTTTTTTACCATTTATGGACAGTAAGCTGTGATTTTACGTTGTCTCTGTGAGAGGCCATACATTTCAGATAAGAACTTGACACAAGTCTGGTAAATTGCACCTGTGAATGTCAAAAAAGTGTGAAGAGAGGAAAAGTTGCACACCAAGTTGCACACTTCGGCATCGCAAGCGCAAAAAGAGAGGGAACCGGTTTCCCGATTCCCTCTCGAAAAGTGCTTGATTATCCGGTTTGGATTAGCCGAAGCAACGCTTCAGCAGGCCCTCGAAAGCCTTGCCGTGGCGGGCAATCCCCATGGGACAAGTCCCATGGGGACCCCAATGATTTCATTTGCTCGGGCGGAGTGAATACGCCCGGCATCGAGGTTTTGGCTTCGCCAAAACGCTCGGTGACGAGGCCCGCCACGACAAAAAAGTTCCCCGGTCCATTGGACCGGGGAACCCTTGCTTCATAGATTAGCCGAAGTAACGCTTCAGCAGGCCCTCGAAAGCCTTGCCGTGGCGGGCCTCGTCGCGAGCCATCTCGTGCACGGTGTCGTGGATGGCGTCCAGGTTGTGCTGCTTGGCCAGCTTAGCCAGGTCGGTCTTACCCTGGGTAGCGCCGTTCTCGGCGTCCACACGCATCTCCAGGTTCTTCTTGGTGGAAGCGGTCACGACCTCGCCCAGCAGCTCAGCAAACTTAGCGGCGTGCTCGGCCTCCTCATAGGCGGCCTTCTCCCAGTACAGGCCGATCTCGGGGTAACCCTCGCGATGAGCCACGCGGGCCATAGCCAGGTACATACCGACCTCGGTGCACTCGCCCTGGAAGTTCTCACGCAGGCCCTGCATGATCTCCTCGGGAGCGCCCTGAGCCACGCCCACCACGTGCTCGGAAGCCCAGCTCTTCTCGCCGGCCTGCTCAACGAACTTCTCCTTGGGGGCCTTGCAGATGGGGCAGATGTCGGGAGCGGACTCACCCTCGTGGACGTAACCGCAGACAGAGCAAACAAACTTCTTCATAAAATGTTCCTCCTAAATAAAATTCTATTTCTCCAAAACAGTTGTGCTTTATAATCAGTAATGATTATCATTTACAGTTATTAAGATACCACGCAATTGCCCATTCGTCAAGTGTTTTTTTCTTTTTTGCCAAAATATTTTTTATGCCCGTCTGTCCTTTGCCAGCCCATCTCTTTACATCCTTCTTTTTTCTATGATAAAATGAATCATCTTCGCGGACAGAAAGCAGGTAAGCGCATGAAACAATGTATGGACTCCGCCAATTTACACCGCAGGCTGAAAAAAATCATCGGTCAGCTCCAGGCCATTGATAAAATGGTGGACGAGGATGTTCCCTGTGAGGATGTCCTGGTCCAGATCAATGCCGCCAAAAGTGCTCTGCACAAAGTCGGGCAGGTCGTATTGGAGGGACATCTGAACCACTGTGTGCGTGACGGCATCGAACATGGAGATGCCGATAAGACCATTGCGGAATTTGCCAAAGCCATCGAGCATTTCTCCCGTATGAGCTGATGCTCCCTTCTATTATACCCATTTTCAAGAGAGACTGCCAGTCCAAACGGACTGGCTCTCTTCTTTTTTCTTGACTACCCATACCCCTATGGGTATAATAAGGGCATCCCGGGTCATTTCTTTTCAGAAAGGACGATTTTATATGCGTTCCTCTCCCCTTTCGATCCTCTTGGATGAGAGCAAGCGTGCCCTTCTCTTTCTCCTCCTGTCCGGCGCTGCTCTGTTGGTCAGCTTTCTGTTTCCCGGCGCACTCCCCATCGATCCCGCCTGGCTTTCCATCCTTCTGTGCGGCATTCCCATCCTCAAAGAGGCCGCCGAGGGGCTCTTTACCCGCTTTGACATTAAGGCTGACCTGCTGGTCTCCCTGGCTCTGATCGCCTCCGTCCTGATCGGCGAGATCTTTGCCGCAGGAGAAGTGGCCTTTATCATGCAGATCGGCTCTCTTTTGGAGGAGCGCACCGTAGCCAAAGCCCGGGCCGGAATCGAGAAGCTGGTCCATCTCACCCCCCGCACTGCCCGCCGAATCCTGGACGGTTCCGAGGAGATCCTCCCTGCGGAGGAGGTGCGCATCGGCGACCACCTCCGGGTCCTGCCCGGGGAAACCATCCCCCTGGACGGCACCATTCTCTCCGGCGCCTCGGCGGTCAATCAGGCGGTCATGACCGGAGAATCGCTCCCGGTAGACAAGGGACCGGGCGATCCGGTCTCCAGCGGCACCGTCAATCAATTCGGCTCCTTTGACATGGTTGCCACCCGGGTGGGCGAGGACAGCTCCATCCAGCGTATGGTCCGCCTGGTCCAGTCTGCCGACGCTGGAAAGGCCAAGATCGTTGGGCTGGCCGACCGCTGGGCCACCTGGATCGTGGTGATCGCCCTGACCGCAGCCGCCCTCACCTGGGCACTGACCGGTCAGGCCATCCGCGCCGTCACCATTCTGGTGGTCTTCTGCCCCTGCGCCCTGGTGCTGGCCACCCCCACTGCCATTATGGCTGCCATTGGCAACGCCACCCGGCACGGCTTTCTTGTGCGGGAGGGCGACGCGCTGGAACGCCTCTCCACCGTCACCCGGGTCGCCTTTGACAAGACGGGCACCCTGACCCGCGGCACCCTCTCTGTGGCGGCGGTCCGCCCGCTGGACGATGCCTGCTCTGAAGAGGCCCTCTATGCCCTTTGTGCCCGGGCGGAGTGCCGCTCCGAACACCCCCTTGGCAAGGCCGTCGTACAGGGGTGGATGGCCCGCGGCAATCCCCTCCCCACGCCTCCTGCCGCCTTTGAGATGGTCCTGGGTCAGGGAGTCCGCGCCACAGTAGACGGTCAGGAAATCCTGGCCGGTAACCAGCTCCTTCTGGAACGGGCCGGATGTGTCCTTCCGCCTCACCTTCTCTCCGAAGCCCATGCGATGCAGCAGACCGGCTGCACCGTCATCTATGTGGCCTCCGGACAGACGGTCCTTGGTTTCCTGGCCCTGTCCGATACCCTCCGCCCGGATGCGGCGGATACCATCTCCCGGCTCCGCCAGGCGGGCAGTACTCCTGTGCTCCTCACCGGCGACCACGCGGAGGCCGCCCACGCAATCGCAGCCCAGCTCAGCATCACGGAGGTCCACGCCGGCTGTCTTCCGGAGGACAAGCTCCGCCAGATCCGCGCCTATCAGTCCAGCGGGCAGCCGGTGTGTATGGTGGGAGACGGCATCAACGACGCCCCAGCCCTGAAAACCGCCCTGGTGGGCATTGCCATGGGCGGCGTGGGCAGCGACCTGGCCGTGGAGGCCGCCGACATCGCCCTGGTCAATGACGCCATCCATGAGCTCCCCCATCTGCTGCGCCTCTCCCGGCGCATGATGCGCACGATCCGGTGGAATCTGGTTCTCTCCATGACGCTGAACTTTGTTGCCATTGCCCTTGCCATCCACGGGGATCTCAGCCCGGTGGTGGGCGCTCTGGTCCACAACGCCGGCTCGGTGCTGGTGATCCTCAACTCCTCCCTGCTCCTCCCGTGGCACGGAACGGACCAATAATCTCCTCTTACAACAACTGAGGGACGCGTTTGGTACGCGTCCCTCAGTCTTTTATATCTCGTTCGGAGGATTCTCCTGCCCCTCCCGGTCCAGCGCCTCTACCGCCCGGCGGTAGGCCTCATAGCCGTACAGTCGGTTGAGCACTTCCACCAGCGCGTTGGCGGTGAGGTGCTCAGGCAGGTCTAACGCCCGCTGGAGGGCACGGCGCCGCTCGGCCGATCCGGCGCCCCCGGTGAGCCCATCCCGCATCAGGTCGGCCTTTGTGACCGGCCGCCCGGCCGGGGCAGCCTCTCCCGTCCCGTCCAGAAAGGTCGCGCCCGCCCGGCGCAGGACCTCCTCCAGGACCTGGGGACGCATCCCCTCCACGCCCAGCTTGCCCTCTTTTCCTGGCTGGCGCTTGCGCCGCTCCTTGCCGTACCGGTCCGGGATATAGGCGTGCTTGACCTGATGGGGCGGAATGCTCCCCTTGAGGAAATTCCGGATGACAAATCCCGCGCCGTCCGAGTCGGTCAGGATGATGAGCCCCCGCTCCTCTGCCAGCTTCCGCAGGAAGGCCAGCTGTTCCCCGTCCTTGAAGATGCCAAAGCCAGAGGTCTCCACGATGAGCGCGTCCACCACCTGGGACAGGGTATGTTTGTCATAGCGGCCCTCCACCACGATGGCCTCCCGGATATGCAGCATAATTGGTTCTCCTCTCTGTGGGTTCTCCTATCGCCGGTCCCGGGCGGGCATAGCCAGCTCCATCAGGAGCCCGATGAGCAACTCCTCTCCGTCCGCGCCGGTGGACTTCATGGCCAGATCTACCTCGCCGCACCGGATGACCGCCCGGCGGCACCAGGAGAGGGAGAATTTCCGCGCCGCGTTCATCAGCTTTTCCGCCGGATAGGAGTTGCGCATGCCCCACTGCTCCATGAGGTAAGCGGTCCCCTTCCGGTGCTCCAGGGCCAGCCGGGCCGAGTAGAGCTGCCGGATCTGCTTGCCCAGCACAGCCAGCAGCTTGATGGGGGCCTCCTGCATGTGGAAGAGGTCCCCTAACACCGATGCCGCCCGGTCAAAGTTCCCCGCGGCGATGGCGTCGGTCATCTGAAAGACCACCGCGTCCAGCTGGGGGGTGGCCACTGCGTCGATGTCGGCCCGGGTGACCCGGTGACCCTTGGCATAGGCCCCGATCTTGCCGATCTCCGAAATCAGGCCGTTCATCAGATCCCCGCAGAGGAACATCAGATACTTGGCGTCCTCGGTACCGATGTCATGGTCCAGCGCCCGGAACCGGCGGGAGATCCAGTCCACCAGATCGTTTTGTCCCTGCCGGTTGAAGGGGACCACGCTCCCCCGGTTTTTGAGCAGCCCCGCCAGCTTGGTGCGGGCGTCGGCCTTGTACTCAATCAGGTCATAGACAAAGACCAGGCACACATACTCCGGCAGGTCGGAGAGGACCCGAATCAGGCCCTCCTTGTCTCCCTTATAGATGTCGTAGTCGTTGACCACGATGAGGGTGCGCTCGCTCATCATGGGCAGGCAGTCCACCATCTCCTGGAGCTTTTTTACGTCAAATTCCTTCCCCGTCAGGGTGTGGAGGTTGAACTCCTCCATCCCCGCCGGCAGGAGCTTCTGGCGCATCTTCCCCAGATAGAAATCCCGCAGGTAGGACTCCTCCCCGTGGAACACGTAGAGGGAGCCGATGGTCCCGGCGGCGATATCCTTTTTCAGCTGTTTATAGGCGGTGTCGTCCGCCTTTGCTTTGGGGGCCATGGGCCGCCCTCCTTTCTGTTATTCCCGTGCCCGGAAGGTGATGGTACCCATCCAGTCCGTGCGGTAAATGGCACATCCCGCCGCCTCCAGCCGGGCAAGGGTCTCGGGCGCGGGGTGTCCATAGGAGTTATATCCCACCGAGAGGACGGCGTACTCCGGCCGGACCGCCTCCAGCAGGCGTTCCGAAGAGGCGTATTTGGAGCCGTGGTGTCCTGCGATCAGCACATCCACATCGGGCAGCGCGCCGTACTTCACCAGCCGCTCCTCCAGGACCGTATTCATGTCCCCGGTCAGAAGGGCGTCAAAGGTGTCCGTGGAGGCCAGCAGAGACAGCCCCTCCTCGTTGCCTCCCCCGTCTCCCATGGGACGGTAGATCTGTATGTCGGCCTGTCCCAGGGTGAGCTGTGCGTTCTCGTCCAGCAGCAGAACCTGGGTCCCATGCGCTTCTGCCTCGGAGAGCAGCGCCTGCCGCTCCGGGCTCTCCTCCTCTACATCGGGTGCAATCAGCAATTCCACTTCCATGCGCTCCAGCAGCTGCTCCACTCCGTTGGTGTGGTCGGCGTGAAAATGGGTCAGGATGAGTGCATCCAGCCGCGTCACGCCCCGGCTCTGGAAGTAGTCGGCAGCCACATCGCCGCTGTTGTCCCAGCCGCTGCCGCCGCAGTCCACCAGCGCGGCGCGCCCCTGGGAGAAGAGGGCCACACTCTGCCCCTGTCCTACATCCAGAACCGAGAGGGTCAGTCCGGCCAGTCGCAGCTCGGCCGCGCCGCACATCAGGGCAGCGCACAGGGAGAGGACTCCGGTACACAGTGGAATGACCGGACGGATGTATCTCCCCGGCCCTCTCCGCAAAATCGCCCACAAAATCAACATGGTATAGAGCAGGATGAGCCATCCCCGCAGATAGACGCTGTCCAGGGGCACCGCGGCCAGTGGGAAGCGGCTCATTCCACGCACCACCCACAGCACATACCGCCCGGGCAGCGCGAACACCTCTCCCAGAAAACCGGCCAGGGCAGGTGCAAAGGTCCCCAGCACCGCCACACCCAAGCCGCCCGCAAAGCACACCGCCACCGCGCCCAGCCCCATCAGATTGGCCAGCGGCGCCACCAGCGAGAGTTCCCCAAAATAGATCACCAGCAGCGGCGTGGTAAAGAGCAGGGCCCCCAACGTGGTGGCCAGTGAGGCCGCCAGTACCCGGAAGACCTGTTTTCCCCAGCGCCGCAGTCCCCGGACCCGGCGGGGCAGCCACCAGGTCCAGCACTCATAGAGCCGCTGCGCGCACAGCTGTATCCCGGCCACCGAGGCGAAGGAGAGCTGCAATCCGATCCCGGCTCCGGCATAGGGATTCTGGAGCAGCAGAAGGAGGAGGGCCAGCGACAGGGAGGTGGGTCCATCTCCCTCCCGCTCCACCAGGGGTGCAATCAGCAGCATGGTCTGGAGGAACGCGGCCCGCAGCACCGAGGGGGTATAGCCCGCGATCCCCGCAAAGACCGCCATGAGCAAAATGGTCAGCACCGCCGTGCGGCGGCGTCCCCGGCCCAGCAGGCGCAGGGCCACCCCGGCCAGGAAGGAGACATGCAGGCCGGACACCGCCACCACATGGGCCGTCCCGGTCCGCTGAAAAGCGGTGTAGGTGGCATCATCCAGGCCGCTCTTGTCCCCGGTCACCAGACCGGAGACCAGCCCTGCCACATCGGCCGGAAAGGAGCGGGCGATCTGTTCCTTCAGATGCCGCGCCCAGAAGGCGGGCCAGTACCGGAAGGGAACCCGCTCCGGACTGTCCACCTCCAGCGCACCCCGGAGGCTGCCGGTGAGAAAGATCCCCCTGGCATAGAAGGTATCGCTCTCCTCTCCGCCCACGGTGTGGGCCAGTTCCAGCGCGGCACTGCCCCGCACCGTGTCCCCCGGCCGCAGGGTCAGGAGCGACTCATCTCCATAGAGCACCGCCCCCAGCACCGTTCCGTTCTCCGTCGGGAGGGCAATCTCCACCGATGCGCCATACCGCGTGGCGGCAGGCCAGTCGGTCACCACAGCCGTGAACGTATGCGCGCTTCCGCTCATCTGCCGGGCAGGCGCCAGAGTGCGGCCCTGATAGAGGGCCGTCCACAGGAACCCGGCTGCCAGTCCAAAACAGCTCAGCCGGACCAGCAGCATGCGTCCCTTCCCCTCCCGCAGGAGCAGACCCAGGCCCAGACACAGACACCCGATCCCCAGCGGCAGCAGCCATCGCTCCGGCAGCAGCAAAACGGCGAGCAGGATGGCCCCTGAGCAGGGTGCTGCAAAGGAGGCCAGCTTACGCACCCTCGCGCTCCCGCTCCTCTTCCAGATCGGCCCGGCACAGGGCCATCAGCTCCTCCCGGCTGGGGGATTCCATCTGCGCCACCCGGTCGGCCTGCCGGGCCACTGCTTTTTCAAAGACATTGCGCACCTCACGGGCATTTCCGAAATTCTCATCCCGCTCGGCATAGAGGGCCTGAAAGAGCTCTTTTGCATAGGCCTGGGCGTCCTCGTCCAGCGTGTATCCATTTTTCCGGCACATGGACTGAAAAATCTCCACCAGCTGGTCGGCGCTGTAATCGTCAAAATAGAAATACTTGTTGAAGCGGCTCTCCAGTCCGGGATTGGCGTGAATGAACCGTCCCATCTCCTCGGTATACCCGGCCACGATCACGATCAGATCCTTTCGGTGATCCTCCATGTTTTTGAGCAGGACCTCGATGGCCTCCCGCCCAAAATCACTGGCCTGGTCGGAGGCGGCCAGCGCATAGGCCTCGTCGATAAAGAGCACCCCGCCCAGGGCCCGCTGCACCGCCTCCTGGGTCTTGATGGCGGTCTGCCCCACAAATCCTGCCACCAGGCCGGACCGGTCCACCTCCACCAGCTGTCCCTTGGAGAGCACCCCGATGGCCCGGTAGATTTGGGCCAGCAGGCGGGCCACCGTGGTCTTTCCGGTGCCCGGATTGCCCAGGAAGACCAGATGGAGGGACATGGGAGGCACCGGCAGGCCGTGTTCCTCCCGCAGCTTGCGCACCTTGACCAGGTTGATCAGGCTCTTGACATCGGCCTTGACCTGCTCCAGGCCGCACAGGCTGTCCAGCTCCGCCAGCAGCTCTTCCACGGTGGGGAGGTTCTCCTCCGTCTCCGGCTTCTTCTCCTCCGGCGGCGGTGGGGGGACGGGCTGGGAAGACGCCGGCTTTTCCTCCGCCGGATGGCGGGTGACAAATTCCATCGGGTCCAGGGGCGCCTTCCCCGCTTTGAGGCCATCCCCCTCACACAGGGCGGAGAGGGTATCGGCGCAGGCCTTGGCAAAGGACGCCTCCTCCGGGCTGACACAGTCGTCCACCGCCGCAAAGAGCAGGATCATCAGGGTGACCAGATCCACAAAGCTTCTGGCCAGAGAAGTGCCGGACACCTTGTCACAGGAGCGCATCCGCACAAAGCAGTCCAGGGGACGGAAGCCGGGGTACTCGCTCACGGCAGTACTCAGTTCCCAGAAGAGGATGGAGGGGACGGGTTTTCCCGGCTGGTAAATGGCATTGTAGTACTCCACATGCCGCGGAGATAGGGCTCCGCCATCCCTCTGCCACACCCCCAGGGCGCAGGCCCGGAAAAACACATCGGCCTCCTGTCCCAGCCGCACGCGTAAGACCGGATCGGTGATCTGCCTGGAAAACGCATTTAATCCATCCACATATTGTCTGTGTACCGCCGCGGCGGTCATGGAACCCTTCATCTGCTCCACCTCTTCCGTGGTTATCGTATCTTTTGATTATACTGGAATCCCCCGTCAGATGCAAGGAGGGAGCCCTTTCTCCCGGCGCTCTCTTGGGATTCTCCCAGATTATTAAATTTTCCCGAACATTTCCCCACGACCGTTGACGCACCCTGTATTCCCGTGTAAAATAAAGTTCTGAGAGGATAAAACTTGTCAATCGGAGGGATTTTTTATGGCGCGGACTCCCACCCGCAATCAAATGATCCACTGTGATATCTGCGGCGAAGATTATGCCGCTACTTATAAACGCTGCCCCTTCTGTGATGGTCGTCCGCCGGAGGAGGAGGATGGCCGTCCTTCCCGCCGGGCGGGACGGCGCATGGCCACCAACACCCGGGGCGGCGGCTATTCCAGCGGCCCCACCCCTGCGAAGATCATCAGCACGGTGGTCTCCCTGGCCTTTATCGTGGCCGCGGTCTGCATCGTGGTCTCCATCGTCAAGCCCATGATCGACCGGGGCAACACCACGCCCCTTACCTCGGCCACCCCCGCTCCCTCGGCGAGCGCGCAGGTCTCCCCCTCGCCGGAGGTCTCTCCCTCGCCCACAGTGCCTCCCGATCAGACGGCCACAGGCTTTACGCTGGATCAGAGCGATTTCACGCTGCAGAATTACGGCCAGGTCCACACCATCCACGCCACCTTCTCTCCCGGCGACAGCGTGGGCTATCTGGAGTGGACCAGCAGCAATCCCGATGTGGTCAGCGTGGATGAAAACGGCACAGTCAAGGGACTGGGCAAGTCCGGCGGCGTGAGCAGCGTGACCATTACGGCCACCCTCAAGGGAACGCAGATCTTCCAGACCTGCATCGTCCGGTGCAGCTTTGATGCCCCGGCCGGTGCCGGAGCGAGCACTGCTCCCTCCTCCACGCCCGGCACATCCACCTCCACCAGCAATCCGGTGCTGAATAAGACCGACTTCACCATGCCCAAGGGTACCACGGTGCAGATGAGCGTATCGGGCACCACGTCCACGCCCTCCTGGTCCACCGCCAATTCCGCTGTGGCCACGGTGGACAGCAGCGGCCTGGTCTCCATGGTGGGGAAAGGCACCACCACCCTCATCTGCAAGGTGGACGGTAAGGAACTCACCTGTATCGTTCGGTGCAGCGGATAACGGTTTCGATTTTGTTGACAGAAAAAGATGTGGCCAGCCCCGTGAAAGGGCTGGCCGCATCTTTTTCCTTGTCAATCGCTTTTCCTGCTATCCCTCCATACGGGGCAGGGTGAGAACAAATTCCGTGCTCCGCCCCGGGCGGGGATGAGGCTCCAGCCGGATCTCTCCTCCGTGGCCCTCCATCACCCGGCGCGTGATGGCCAGACCCAAGCCGCTTCCCTTTCCGGACCGTGCCTCACTGCCCACCACAAAGGGCTCAAAGATGGTCTGGGCCCGCTCGGGCGGGATGCCGTCCCCGTTGTCCCCCACGCGCAGGAGGACCGTTTTTTCCTCCTGTGTCAGATCAAAGAACAAGATGGTTCCCAGCCGGTTGTGCCGCAGCGCATTGGAGAGCAGATTATCCAGTACCCGCCGGAACTGCATCCGGTCCAGTGCGCAGAAGACCGCCCTCTCTGGAATGGATATCTCCAGCGTAAAGCCCGCCAGATCGATCTCATCATATTTTCCCGCCAGATAGGCCCGCAGATATTCACACAGATCGGTCCGTTCCAGTTGAAGTACAAACTGCGGATGCTCCACCTTGCTGTACTCGTGGAAGGCATTGATCAATTCCGTCAATCCCTGAGCCCGGCTCTGGATGGCCCGCAAATAGGGCTCCTGTTCTCCGGGCGGCACCTTGCCGTCACAGATGGCGTCCACATAGCCTGCAATCACGGTGATCGGGGTCTTGAGGTCATGGGAAATATCGGCGATGAGCTTCTGTCGTCCCTCATCCAGCCGTTTTCGCTCCCCCTCACTCTCGGCCAGGCGGTCGGCGAAGCGGTCAAAGCTCTCCCCGATCTGCCGGATCTCCCGGGGGCCGCCGCAGTCTCCCACCCGTACGGTCTGCCCTCGGGCCTGCGCCTCCACCGCCTCATTGAGCCGCCGGAGGGGACGGCCGATCTTGCGCCTCATCCAGGCGATAAAGGCTCCCGCCGCTGCCAGATAGAGTGGGAGAAAGAGCAGCCAGATCCATCGGGCCGCCAGATAGGACTGGTAGGACTCCTCCGTCCCCATCCGCTTCTCCCGCATCAGGATGGTCCTGTGCTCCCCCTGCGTGTCGGTAAACTCCGCCCGGATCAGCTGGTCCTCGGGAAAACGACGGCCGGAGAGATAGGCATATTCCTCCGGGGTATAACGGCTGCGTCCGTCCCCCAGCCCGCCGAAGATGACCCGGTACTCCTGGTCCAGCAGGGCGGCATCCACGCGCTCCTCCTGGCCGTCCGCCCCCTCTCCATAGGAATGTCGGATGACCAGAAAGCGGCGGCTGCCGTCCTCTGCAAGCTTCTCAAAGGCCTGTGTCTCCACCGAGCTTCCATAGGGTACCACGGTCTCCAAAACCTCTGGCGGGCAGTGTGGATCAAAGTTCTCCTCCGTGGCGTACACCAGTCTACCGTCCGCTCCATACACGGCAAAGGCATCTCCTGCGCCCTTCAAATAATGCCTCAGGCGTTCATAGCTGCCCTCGCTCAGAGCATGATCCCCCAGCAGCCCCGGCCAGTCGGCCGGCTGATACACGTTGAGCAGCCAGGCATTCCAGAGGGCAAAGACGCCGCCGGCCAGCAGGAGCAGCACCAGGGTGAAGAGCAGATAATTCCGGGCCAGGAGTCCAAAGAGGCCGCCCCTTTCCCTTCTATTTTTCAAGCTTATACCCCAATCCACGTACGGTGATGATGTATTGCGGGTGTCTGGGATCATCCTCCAGCTTGTCCCGCAGCTTGGAGATGTGCACCATCATGGTGTTGTCATCCCCCTCAAAATACGTGCCGATGGCCCCTTCGTAGAGCTGGATCTTGGTAAAGATCCGTCCGGGAGAGCGCATCAGCATGGCCAGGATCTTGTACTCCATGGGTGTGAGGAGGATGGGCTCTCCCCGCTTGGTCAGCTGGAAGCTGGCGGTATCCAGCGCCAGGTCCCGCACAGTGAGCACATTCCCGCTGCGCCGCGCGGTCCGGCGGAGCTGGGCCTTGACCCGCGCCGCGATCTCCACCGGATTGAAGGGCTTGGCAATGTAATCGTCCGCCCCCAAATTGAGTCCCAGGATCTTGTCGTTGTCCTGACTCTTGGCTGAGAGGATCAGAATGGGCAGATCGCTGTACTGCCGCAGGGCCCTGGTCAGCTCAAAGCCGTTGAGTCCCGGCATCATGACATCCAGGATGGCCATATCCGGAGTGTGCTCCCGTGCCAGCTCCAGCGCAGTATTCCCATCGGCCGCTTCCAGTACCCGCATCCCCTCCCCCTCCAGGTAGAGGCGCAACAGGCTGCGGATGTCCGCATCGTCCTCGGCAATGAGGATCAAAGGCCCCATATTCGATTCCTCCTTGTTATTTTTTTATCTATAAATACTAATTGAACTGCAAAAAGTCCACTCTGTCTACGGTCGGTCTTACCGGACCGGATATTTCTCCCGGCTCTCCTGGAACAGCGCGGTATAGCAGTCCCAGACCTGAGGCAACACCTGCTCCAGGCCATACTGCAAAACGGATGCCCGTGTCCGTGCCGCCATCCCATCCCGCAGCCCTGGCTCCTCCAGGAGACGCCGCACCTGTCGGGCAAAGGCCTTGCTGTCCCCATAGGGGTAGAGCAATCCGTTCTGGCCCTCTTCGATCAGATCCACATGTCCCTTGACCGCGCTGGCGACCACCGGGAGCCCCAGATACATGGCCTCCATCACATTGAAGGGGAGCCCTTCGATCCGGCTGGCCGCAGCCGCCGCATCCGCGGCGGCATACCAGGGCGCCATGTGGGTGCAGTATCCTGGAAACAGGACCCGCTCCCCTACCCCCAGCTCCGCCGCCAGCGTCCGGCATTCCTCCAGCAGTGCGCCCTCACCCGGGAGAATCAGATGCACCCGCTCCGGCAGCTCCGCCATGGCCCGGATGAGCACGGCCTGACTCTTCCGCTGGGAGAACTCTGCGGCATAGACCAGTACAAAGTCCTCCTCCTTCAGCCCATACTGGGCCCGGAGCGCCAGTCCCTGCTCCCTGGAGGTCCCATCCAGGCGGGAAAAATCCACCCCCACGCCGGGAACCGAGCCGATCTCCTTTCCCAGGTGGTACCGGTGGGCCAGATTTAGGTCCGCTCGGTTCATCGTGAGGAGCAGGTCGGTCTCTCCTGCCGTCAGCTGCTCCGCCGTACGCAGAATGGTCCGCTTCACCGGCGCCATATCGTCATCGAAGAGATAGCCGTGCACCATGTTGATCACCTTGGGCCGCTCCCGCATCCCCTTCACCGCCATACGGGTAAAAAAAGCGGCCAGGGAGGTGTGCGTGGCAATGAGGGCATAGCGCTCCGCCCGGATCTTCCGGCGCAACATCCGGGCGGCGGCCCAATTGGCGGGCGCCGTCATCTTTTTCTCCAGGGGCAGGTGGATCACCTCATCCGCCTCTGGAATGGACGCCGGTGCTCCGCCGCAGGCCACATGGACCACCCACCCCTCCTCCCGGAAACGGCGCAGGTAGGGGCGGTGAAAATGCAGAATATGGGAATATGTAGAGGCCGTAAAGAGTACTTTCTGGCCCATATGCGATCACCTTCTTTTCACACAGCATATCATACCCTCCCCTCTCCCGTCTACTGGAAAAGGACGTCTTTTTCCACAGGGAACGGCAAAAAGCAACCGATGATGATCAAAAAATCAGGGATACAACAGGCGCTGTCCCTGCTGTATCCCTGATTTTCATTGCTCTATGGAATCGGTTAAAGGAAGGCCACACCGTAGTCGTAGAGCACGCCCGTCCCATCGCTTCCCCGGGTCAGGACCATCTGTACCGCTGTGGATGTGTTTTTGGTCCCATCCGGCAGCAAAACGGAGAAGGTACTCTCCTGGCAGGCGTTCCCGTTCAGTTCCTCTGTATTGCGTACGCTCTCCTGTACCAGATCCGTATAGCCTCCGGCGGAGTCTCGTACCTTGATGCCCACCGTTCCCGTATGACGCACCCAGGCAATGGCCTTCCGGTAATCCTGGGTCAGCGTGATGTCCTTGCTGGTCACCGTTCCGCTGGCCAGACTGTCCGGGGTATAGATACAGGTATAGCCCATATCACTGTTATTGTCCGCCTTGATCCGGGTGGCTTTGATATAATATTTTCCCCCCACATTGCGCAGAACCAACGTATAACTCTGATAGGGCTGGACCCGTATCCCGCCGGAAAACTGGTAGGTCAGCTCAACCACCGCAGTATTGGGGACTACCTGAATGTCGCTGATCCCCAGCGTTTCCTCCCCCAGCTTGATCTCCACCCGGGTCTGCAAATTCTGATTTTCGGAAGAATAGCTGCCGCAGGCCAGACGCATCTTGATCTGCTGCAGCGTACCAAAGCCGGTTGGGATAAAGCTTGTCTCTTCGGTTTCATATTGCGGTCCGGGCCAGCTGACAAAGACAAACCGCTCCCGGTTCGAATCTCCCCTGTCATCGTACCCAGGCTCCGCCGCAAATCCCGTGCTGAAATTGGGGACATCCGGTAAAATCCGGATCTGCTTCTGGGCTGCATCATGGTAGGCGCCCGGGGTCACGGACGCGAGGAAGCTATCGTCCTGAAAGCCGTCAAAGGCCAGGGCCTGCCGATATCCGGTCTCTTTCCCCTCATAGTAGTTTTGCAGCATGAGGTTATAGACCTCCAGTCCCAGCGGCTTCACCTGCCGCTCCAGCAGGTCGGTCCGACCGGTCAGACCGAGGAGCGTCTCATCCAGAATGCGATTGTCGTTATTGAATTCCTCCCGCAGAAAGGAGTCCTCCGCTGCCCATTGGTTGAGGTGAAATCCGGGCGTATATGCGTTTGCCATCAAAATCCCTCCTTACCCTATCCCTCCCCATGGCAGAATGTTGTACGTTTCCGTACACGGAACGGGCAGAAAAAATCGGCGGGCCCCAAAAAGGGGCCCGCCGATCCGGTATAGCGATGATTTTCACAGGGCTCAGGGCTGGGCGCCCATGGCCGCAAGCAGCGCCAGAGCCGCCTCTCCGGTGACTCCTGTCTCATCCAGCGCTTTCATTTGCTCCACAAAGGCCTGGTTCTCCTCACTGAGCGTGATCTGCTCCAGGCGTCCGGCATTGTACTCCTCCAGCATCTGCCAAGTAAGGAGGATCTGGTCCACATACCAGTCGATCTGTCCGATCCGGTCTTTGTCCTCCTCAGCACTCCAGGGGAATATCTCCCGATAGAGGTCAAATTCCTCCTGCCAGGTCTCGACCACCGACGCCTTCTGGGGAATGCCCTCCCGTGAGGCTGCAAAGAGCTCCTCGTACTGTCCCAGGTCGGCATAGTGGTACTTCTCCAGGCTGTAATTGACGGAATGGATCTTCAGGCGGCGCAGCTCCCGGGCATACTCTGCCGCCCGCTCCCGGAATTCAGGCACCTCAGATGTGGCCGCGTTGACTGCCATATCCAGCTTGTACTGGGCCCAGCCGTAGTGATCCCGGGCGGCCAGATTGCTCATGGTATAGGGGGTCTGTTCCCGGACTCCAGCCTGGATCTCCTCATACTGACGGCTGGCGGTAATATAGTTGAACACAAACCAGCCAAAGACCAGCTGGAAGAGCCACAGTCCGCCCAGCGCGATCCATCCGGCCGCTTTTCCGCTCAGCTTGGCGACCGGCCGGCCATAGCAGACCGCCATCACGCCCAGCAGCAGCAGCGCAAGGGCCTGATAGGCGCTGATGGACCAGACTGCCTCCACCGCCCCGTGGAGGGCCAGCATAGCCAGACAGGCCAGCAGGGTGGACAGGAGCAGATCCTCCTCTCCCTCCCGGCGGCGGCGCAGCAGCATCACGGCGCTGCTGCCCAGCATGGTCAGGAACACCAGCAGTCCGGGAATGCCCATCTCAGCCAGCACCTGAATATAGTGGTTGTGCACATAGCGGCTGGCGTAGTAGAAGCTCTGGACCTGGGTGACCATGCCCTCCACACAGCCCAGACCGTTTCCGATGATGGGGCTCTCCTGGTAGATCTTCAGACCATCCCGCCAGAATTCCACACGCTGGATGGCGTTCTGGTTGGCCCAGAGGCCCTGAATACGGTTTGCCGCAAACTCGGGCAGCAGCAGGTAACCCAGCCGGACCTTTTCTCCGCTGGAGAGGGAGAGGCTCTCCAGATTCGCCCCCTCCGGTGCGCTGAGATTCAGGTAGACCACCTTGGAATCCTCCGGCACAGTGAAGGAGGCCCCCTCCAGATCTCCGGAGTAGAGCACCGTGCTGGTGTGCATGATGGTCTGGGAAGCATTCTGGCTCTCCACCACAACGGAGACCGGTCCCTCCCAGCTTCCCTCCAGCGTATAGGTACCGGGGGCTGGATAGACCGAACGGCGCAGATCCTCACCCGCGTTCAGGGAGATCCCGCCGGAGAGCTGATACCCCAGCACCACATAGGAGACCGCCAGGACCGCCAGCACCGCCACCGTGATCCCGGCAGCCTTTCCGTGGGAGGCGAGGACCGTAGTCAACCGGTCCCCCACCAGACGCTGCACCCCATAGAGCAGTCCGCCCGCCGCCACGGCAGCAAGGACCGGAAGCATACCCAACGCTCCGCTCTTCCCCAGGCCCTGGAAGGCCACAAACATCATCACCAGGGACACGACCGCGTCCTGGGCCATGAGCAGGAAGAGGGAAAGCCGCTTCCCGGCCGGGGCGGCCAGCAGATAGAGCAGCACGGACACCATAAACATCGCGATGGCGCCCATACTGAAGGCCAGCAAAAAGCCCAGGGTATTGATCCCCAGCAGCATGCTCGTCCCCACACGGCTCCGGGTGGTCCGGGCCGTCATAGCCAGATAGAAGGAGAGCAGCACGCCCAGCGCCAGCATTCCGCCCAGTACGTTGGGGTTCCCCAAAATACCGGTGATACGCACACCCTCCTCATATCCGGTGGACATATACTGGAACTGACAGCCCAGCGCGTCCATCAGGCGGAAGAAGGGGCCTGCCAGCAGCTTGCCCGCGGCGGCGTCCAGGCTCAGCAGGGAAAAGGCCGCCGTCACCGACGCGGTCATGGCTGCCAGCCTGGGGGCGTCCTCCCGCTTGGCGCGCACCAGTACCACACCGTAGACACACAGCGCCGCCAGGATCTTGGAAAACTCCGTCCCTGCGAAGCTGCCGAAACGGCTATATAGGCTGGCCGCCCCATTGAGCAGCAGATAGGCGAATACCGCCAGTACCGGAATGCTCAGCCGCTCTCCCAGACGCTGGGCCGGAGCGCGGCCGATGGAGCAGGCCAAAAAGAGCACGACTGCAGCCACAGCAATATGCTTGTCTGAACCACCCGCCTGGGCCGCCAACAGGAAAAAGAATCCGATCCCGATCAGCGCAAACAGCCCATTGGATCGTGGAACGACCCCCGTCCGGCGGGTGGATGTATTATGCTTACCCATTCATCCATCTCCTCAATCAGTGTAATTTCTCATCGTTGATGAATCCCTTCACCAGCGTCAAACACAAGATCTTAATATCAAACAGCAGACTCCAGTGCTCGATATAATAGATATCGTGCTCGATCCGGGCCTGAATGGAAGTATCACCCCGCAGGCCGTTGACCTGGGCCCATCCGGTGATGCCGGGCCGCACCTGGTGCTTGACCATATAAAGAGGAACTTCCTCTTTGAACTGCTCCACGTAGTAGGGCACCTCTGGACGGGGGCCCACCAGGCTCATATCTCCCCGGAGCACATTGAAAAACTGGGGGAACTCATCAATGGAGCATTTCCGCAGCAGTGCACCGAAGCGGGTCTTGCGGTCGTCGGTGGAGCTGCTCCATCCGGTCTCCTGCCGGTCATTCACCCGCATGGAGCGGAATTTGTACATATAAAAGGGCTTTTTATTCCGCCCGATGCGCTTTTGACGGAAAATCACCGGTCCCGGGGAGGATAGCTTCACCCCGATGGCAGCCACCAGCATGATGGGAGAGGTAAATACCAGCAGCACCAGCGAACCCACCACATCCATGGCACGCTTACAAAAGGCGTTGGCCCAATTGTCCAGAGGGATACGCCGGATGTTGAGCATGGGAATTCCGTTGAGATCATCAAACTGGGGATGGGAGGGCATATATTCCGCATAAAAGGGAATGATGGAGAGCTTGGTCCCGGTCTTTTCACAAGCAGCGATGATGTGGGGGGTCTGGGGATAATCCTCCAGATCCACGGCCGAGACCACCTCATCCGGACGGTAGAGGTCCAGAATCGACTCCAGTGCCTCATAATCCCCCAGATAACTTAGCTCCTGCCAGGCTTTTTCATGCTCGGCGGCCACATACCCCACCAGATGATAGCCCAGCTCCCGCTCCCGCCGGATGGTCTCCAGATAGCGGCGGGCCATGGGGCCTCTCCCCAGCAGAATCACATGTTTCTGGTTATACCCTTGCTGCCGGGCATGGCGCAGGACACTGCGCAGCAGTACCCGCTTGGCGCTGAGCAAAAACAGATTCAGGGCAAAGAAAATGGCCAGTGTCCACCGGGAAACATGGATATCATGCCGCACAAAGAGCACACTGAGCAGCACCGTCATATCCAGAATACTGGCCCACCAGAGCTTTGGAAGCTCCCGCAGCAGCCTGGTCTGCCGGAACGAGCGGTACAGACCGAAGGCGGCATAGGTGAACAGATGCACCGCCACCAACACGCCGGCCAAAATCAGATATTGAGAAAAGGGAACACTGATCACACCGCCGGGCAGCACATAGAAACGCAGCCAGAAGGCAATGGGCAGCGTGAAAAAAATGATAAGTCCGTCAGAAATCACATTCAGGCGGTTGAGCAGAACCTGATTTTCCTTGATCATGGCATACTCCCGTCCATTTCATTGGGTATCACAGTGTTCTATTTTACCCCGTTTCCGCCTGTTCTGTCAAATAAAAACACCCCCGGGGAAATCCCCGGGGGTGAAACTTATTGTTTTTTCAGCGATCTGTCAATCAGCAATTACTTGCAGATCAGGACGTAGGCAGCGATGTTCTCGTTGTCGCTGTCCTTGATGACCAGGATGTTGTCACCCTTGATGCCGCCGTCCTTCACGGTGATAGCGCCGATGGAGGACTCGGACACGTCGGTGCCGTCCACGTACAGGACCTTGGTGCTATCGCTGTAGCTGAAGGTGCCCTGAGCGTTGGCAACCAGACCCTTGGAAGCAACAGTGGCCTCGCTGGGCTGGATGGCGGAACCGGTGACCTTGGTGATCTCGGTGCCGTTGATGGACACGTTGTCATAGTAGCCCTTGGAGGCAAACAGCTTGCCGTCCTCGGAGGTCAGAGTGGTCTTCTCACCCTTGTAGATGACATCGTAGGTGTAGGTCTTGTCATCGGAGGTGCCGGTCACGGTGGGGTTCTTGTCCAGGACATAGACACCCTCGGTGGAACCGGTCATATCGCTGTCGCTGATGAAGACAGCCTTGGCGATGTTGTTCTTGTCAACAATAGCGCTACCGGTCTTAACGGTGATCTCCTTGGGCACGTTGGCGATACCGGTGTAGACGGTGTAGACGTCGTTGCCGCGGTCGATCACGAACACGGTCTGAGCATTGGCCAGAACATCGCTCTTGATCTGGGTCTTGCCCTTCTCAATGGTGGTGCTGTTGATGCTCTTCTCGGTCAGGTCGGTCAGAACCAGCTTGTAGACGCCCTTGGAGTTGACGCTGTAAGCGTAGATCTTACCGTTGTCGGGCTTCTCCTTGGTGCCAGCGTTGTCATAGTAGGCGTTGACAACCTCGGTGGTGCCGTCGGTCTTCAGGATCTTGGTGTTGGCGTAGCCGCTGACGCTGCTGAAGCTATCCACAGCCAGGACCTTCAGGTACTCGTCGGCAGCAGCCTCGGCGTCGGTGTAAACCACGTAGCCAGCGTTGTCCAGGTAGAAGGTAACCTTGTCGCCCAGCTCAACAGCCTCGTTCAGGTTCTTGGCATCCTCGTTGACGCCCTTCACCAGGCCAGACTGCTCGTAGGTGGTGTCGTCGGCAGTGACCTTGTTGCCCTTGATGGAGGAGACGGTCACCTCGACGGACTTGGCGGGCTCAACAAACTCCTTGTTGCCGATCTTATAGAAGAAGACATAGTCGTCCTTCTTCACGTCAGCGAAGCCGTTGATGTCCTTGGCAGCCTTGGTGCTGCTCAGGCTCTTGTAGGTGATGCTATCAGCGGGGTTGACAGCGCTGACGTTGATGGTGCCGTCCTTGCTGTCGTTGTAGCTGGTGACCTTACCGAAGGTCTTGACCAGCTGCAGGGCATAATCCACAACACCGTCATCGTTGTTGTCGATGAAGGTCAGCTCCTTACCAGCCTCGTTGGTGGTCAGAGGATCGTTCTTGGTGCTGTCGCCGGAGCCAGTAGTACGGATGGCATAGTTGACATACCACTCGGTGCTGCTGTTGGTCTTCAGGTTGTTGTCGTCCAGGTAGTCGGCGATCTTCTTCGCAGAGTCCTTACCAGCGGTCAGGACAGCCACGTTGTTGGTATCGGACTCCAGAGCGTTGCCCAGCACGACGGCCTTGGAGGTCTGAGTGCTGTTGGCATCGGGCTGCACGAACATGGTCACGGTCTTACCAACCATGTCCAGATCAGTGGACACCTTGAAGGCGCCAGTGCTGTTCAGGCCCTTGGGAGCGTCGTTCAGCTGGACATAGGTCTTGCCCTCGTCCTGCACGCCGGCGCCATTCAGAGCAGCGTACTCGTTGGCCAGAACGACACCCTCAACCTTGACGGCCTTGAAAGCCTTCTCCAGCAGGGTCTCGCCGGTCTCCTGACGCTGGGTGTTAGCCACGATCTGACCGTTGGTGCTCACACCGGGAACGATCTCGTACTTCACCATCTCAGCGTTCAGAGCGTTGTAGATCATCTGAGCAGCCTGGTCACGGGTCAGGGCAGCGGAGGTGTTGATGGTCTCCAGGCCCTTGTACAGGCCGACCTGGTTGGACAGAACGTCAGTGCTGACCTGCCAAGTGGCGCCGCCGATTCCCTCGTAGGTGGTGTTGTAGCCCACGGCCACCAGCAGCATCTTAGCAGCCTCGGAGCCGGTCACCTGAGCGGAAGGAGCAAAGGTGTTGTTGCCCTTGCCGGCGATGATGCCCTGCTGCACGCAGTAGGCGATGTACTTCTCAGCCCAGTGGCCCTTGGTGTCGGTGAAGCTGGTGGTCAGGTTGCCCAGGGTGGGCTCCTTACCGCCGTTCAGGGTCACGCAGATCAGGCGGGCGAAGGAAGCGCGGTCGATGTTCTGAGTGGCGCCGTAGGAGCCATCGGGCAGACCGGCAATGATGCCCAGCTCGGTGACCATGGACACGGCGTCCTTGTTGACGATCTCATCCTTATCGGTGAAATCGTTGAAGCTAGCAGCGCTGGCGGTAGCCATCATACCAAGAACCATGGTAGAAGCCATACCAACACTGAGCACTCGCTTCAGGTTGTTCATGTGGAGTTCCTCCTTTAAACATTTTCCCTCGGAGAGGCAATGCTCTCCCTTGGGTTCGTTCCTACTATACACGTCAAAGAAAAAAAGGTCAATAGATTTCCCGCATCCGTAACACAAGCGTAATCTTTCTAACAGAATCCGGTTTTATTTCCTCCTGCCCCCTGTGTTTCCTTATATATAAGGTATCAGTGGGCTGTGCGGGTCAAGCGCCAGAGTGTGGTGCGGCTGATGCCCAAACGCTTGGCGGCGGCGGTCTGATTCCCGTCCAGCTCTTCCAGGACGCGGAATACGATGTCCTGGTCGATCTCGGCCAGTGTGCGGTTCAGGTCCAGCGGTGCACAGACCCCCTTTGTGGCAGGCGAGAGCACACACTCATACCGCTCTTTTTGCAGAACCCGCCGAATATCCTCGGCCCGGATGGTCTGCCCCGGCGCAGTGGTGGCCGCCTCTTCCACGATCCGCTGGAATTGGATGTAGTTATGGGGCCAATGAAATTCCTGAAGCAGTTCAATGGCCCGCTCCTCCGCCCCCAGGACAGGATGGGGTGCATTGGCATTCAGCCGCCCCAGAATCAGGTGCAGCATGGTGGGAATCTCACCGCGCATCATACGCAGAGGCGGAAGATACAGCGAGAGTGCGCCCAACCCATTGAGCCACTGTGCGCCCTCGGCGGAGATCTGCTCTCCCTCCTGCGAGACACACGAAATGATGACATGATTGCGCCGGCACACATCGGTCTCCTTCAGCACACCGATCAGCTGGTCTCTCCGCTCGGGAGAGAGGGACTGGACATGTGCGATGTGGATCACATGTCCGCTGTCCAACAGCGGGGAATTGTGATGTTCTAACAGGAAATTCCAACCCTTTTCATGGAGCAGACCGCAGTGGATGGATACCAGCGCGCTTCCCCGATAGGGTCCCTGCACATATAGCAGGTGGACGACGGTCTCTTTTCCGGTCCCATCTTCCCCGCAGAGAACCAGCGGCGCGGTATTCCCGGCAAAATACCGGATCTGCTCCCGCAGTTCATGGCCGGGCAGGCACTGCATGCGTTCGGCAATGGCATCCTCTGCCTCCTGCCGGGAGAGATAGGAGATCCCCATCTGTGCCGGCCCCAGGGGAATCCGGCGCTCTTCCACAAAGAAAGCGGTATAGCTTTTGCTTCCAAAGAGTACACGTCTGGCCTGGATGGAGTAGCGCATGGCGTTGATGTGCTTGGTCAGTCCCCGCTCCTCCTCCATGCCGGGCAGCAGGAGGGCCCCCCGCAATACTTCGAGCAGTTCCGGTGCCAGATTCTCCATGGTGGAAAAGAACACCTCGCCGTTCTGGTTGTCCAGCACCACAATTTTTCCCGCCTGTCCCCGCAGGATCTCCCGGAAAAAGCTGTTTTCCTGCCGCAGGCGCTCATGGCTGCGGCAGAGGCTCAGCGTCTGCTCCAATGCCTTTCGCAGACTTTCGATCCCGGACGTGATCAGAATCGCATTGAACCCCAGCCGCCGGGCAATGATACTGGCCGTCATATCGCACAGCACGGTATCATACTGCTCTGTCTGCAATTCCCGCAGCTTTGGCTCCAGCGCATCCAGGGATTCCACCGTGAAAATATCCACGTGGTAGTTGAGCAGGTCGCACAGGACTTTTGCACTGATGGTAATGTTGGCATAGGCCACCATGGCCACCTTCCCCCGGATGCCGTTGGACAGGCGCAGTGCGCAAAACACATCATAGAGCGAGATCTCCACCTCTACCACAGGCAGTCCTTTCCCCTGGAGAATACTGGCCGTACCGCCTCTGGAGAGGATCACATCATAGTCGGTGTGAAAATAGTGCTCCGCGATCTCCACACCCTTTTCCATGTTCCCCACAAATACATCCATGCTCACCTGCGGATACTCCTCGGCCAGGTTGTACAGGAGCGTCTTCATTCCCTCATAGGGTACGACTCCAAGTACCCGTACATTTTGTTCCATCAATGTCCCCCCTACACCGTTTCTTTTTGAAATCAATTTTACCACATAACCAAAATAGAGACAATATTTTTTCCGCTCGTTTCAAAAAGAAACAAAATATCGGTTTAGCTCCAATTGCAAGAATAGACAGTTTTCGTTACAATAGACTTGATCAAACTGTTGAGATTTTCCACGTCTCCACAGTTGGGACTGGACACAAGGAGGGGATTGCCTTTTTGATCAACTAAGTACCCACTATCACTACAAAGAGGAGAGAAGTAAATGAATAGCACTATGTTAGTTGTGAATCTGGCCATCTCCATTGCGCTGATCATTGGCCTGATTCTCATCCCCAAGCTCAACCCCATGGTCAGCCTGGTCATCGCCAGTGCCTACATGGGTATTTCCTGTGGTCTTGGCGTTCTCACCACTATGGATACCATCGCTTCCGGCTTCGGCAGCATGATGACCAGCATCGGCCTTCCCATCGGCCTGGGCGTCCTGCTGGGTCAGCTGATGAGCGACACCGGTATGGCCCAGAAAATCGCCACCACCCTGGTCCATGCCGTTCCCTCCAAGTTCGTCATGTGGGCTCTGGCTGGCGCCGGCTTCCTGCTCGCCATTCCCGTGTTCTTTGATATCACCTTTATCATCCTGATCCCCATCGGCATCGCCGTGGCCAAAGAGATCAATAAGCCCATGGCCTATGTCAGCACCGCCCTCATCATCGGCGACGTGATCGCCCAGACCTACATCCCCCCCACGCCCAATCCGCTGGCCGCGCCCGACCTGCTGGGCTACAGCCTGGGTACCCAGATGGTGGTCGGCCTGATTGTGGGTGTCATTGTGCTGATCCCCTCCATGCTCATCACCACCAAGGCCCTGGACGCCGGCCTCTTTAATGATGAGAAGGACGTCAACCACGAGGTGGATGTGCTCAAGAACCTCTCGGAGCACGAGGCCAACCGCAAGGATCTGCCCCAGCCCTCCTTCGCTCTGTCCATGGTGCCTCTGCTGCTGCCCGTTGTGCTCATTCTGATCAGCTCCGTGCTTCAGGCCACCGGTGCTCCCGCCGATTCTCTGGCGGTCTCCCTGCTGAGCAACAAGATCTTCACCCTGCTCATGGCCGTTCTGGTGGCCTACGTCGTGGCCTGGAAGTACATCGGCCGCAAGAAGGCTGAGGCCTCCGCCAACAACGCCCTGGGTACCGCTGGCGTGGCGCTGGCCATCACCGGCGCGGGCGGATCCTTTGGCAGCGTGATCGCCGCCACCAACATCGGCGACGCCCTCATCAGCGCCCTGAACATCGGCACCGGCTCCGTGGTGAGCGTGCTGCTCTTTGCCTACTTCATCGGCTTTATCTTCCGTGTGGCGCAGGGCTCTGGTACCGTGGCCGGCATCACTGCCATGACCATCATGTCCACCATCGCCCCCTCCGTGCCCGTGCATCCCGTGTGGATCGCCATGGCCTGCCTGGCCGGCGGTATTTCCATCGGCCATGTCAATGACTCCGGCTTCTGGGTCTGCACCAACCTGTCTGGCTTCACCGTCACCGGCGGTCTGAAGACTTACACCTGGCCCATCTTCACCGTGACCGTGTTTACCCTGATTGCCGCCATTGTGGGCGCTCTTCTGCTCCCCATGGTATAATCATTTACCTCCATTCGGCCACCTCTCTTTGGAGGTGGCCGAATCTGCCCCTCGCCCTCCACGATTTCAGAAAGGAGCTTTATCATGGCCTTTGAAAGCAATCCGAACAGTGTTGTGGAACAGCTCTGTCAGAGTGTCTCCCTTCCCAAGATGGTGCGTGTTCACCAGAAGTTTGACTCTACCCACTTTGAGCCGGAGGAACTCCCCGCGGTAGTTCACGCCCAGCTGGAGCGGGAAAACATCCGCAAGCAGATCCGTCCCGGCATGTCCATCGCTATCACCTGCGGCAGCCGCGGCATCGCTAACATTGCCATCATTGTCCGCGCCATTGTTGACTTTGTAAAGGAGTGCGGCGCAAATCCCTTCGTCTTCCCCGCCATGGGCAGCCACGGCGGCGCCACCCCCGAGGGCCAGCTGGAAGTTCTGCGCAGCTATCATGTGACCGAGGAGACCATGGGCTGCCCCATCCGTGCGACCATGGAGACGGTCTACCTGGGCGATACCGTGGAAGGCAAGCCCGTTTTCAGCGACAAGTATGCCCATGAGGCGGACGGCGTGATCCTCTGCGGCCGCATCAAGCCCCACACCTCCTTCCGCGGCCCCTACGAGAGCGGCCTGCTGAAAATGGCTGTGATCGGCATGGGCAAGCAGCACGGCGCGGAGTCGGTCCATGAGTCCGGCTTCCAGAACATGGGCCGCATCATGCCCCAGTTTGCCCGCGTTGTGTTTGACCACACCAACATTCTGGCCGGCGTCGGTATCATCGAGAACGCCTATGACCAGACCTACAAGATCGCCGCGCTGGACGCCCAGGAGATCTGGGAGCAGGAGCCCGCCCTGCTTCAGGAGGCCAATCGTATGATGGGTCGTCTCTGGATCGAAAAGACCGACGTCCTGGTCGTGGACCGTCTGGGCAAGAACATCTCCGGCGACGGCATGGACCCCAACGTCTCCGGTACCTTCGGCAGCCCCGGACGTCAGCGCAATGAAGTCCCCGGTCCCATCTGCGCTCAGCGCACGGTGGTTCTGGACCTGACGGATGAGAGCCACGGCAATGCCAACGGCATCGGTGTGGCCGACGTGACCACCAAGCGTCTGGTCGATAAGACCGACGTGGACATCACATATCCCAACGCCCTCACCTCTACTCTGGTCAACATGGTAAAGATGCCCATCTTCTCCCACAGCGACCAGGGTGCCATCCGGCTGGCTGTCCGGATCTGCAACGAGATCGACAAGGCTCACCCCCGTATCGTTCGTATCGCCAACACCATGGAGATCGGTCACATCTGGGTCTCCGAGGCGCTGATCGACGAGGTTAAGGCCCATCCCAACATGGAGTTGGAGGGCGAACCGGAGGAATGGCCCTTTGATGAAAAGGGAAATCTCTGGTAATTTCTTTTGCGGCTCCCTTTCCATTCCCCTGCCGCATTTGGGGATGGTTGCAGCAGGCCACCCAAATGCGGCAGCGGGAGCTTTTATTCTGATTTTACGCGCTTGAGCGCCTGGAGGTTACTATGCGTAATGCAATGATCATTGATCCAAAGGACAATGTAGCCGTGGCCATTGAGGCCATTCAGAGCGGCGACACGGTCACCTACCTCAGCGGCAACGAGGAGAAGACCCTCACCGCCCGGCAGGACATCACCATCTATCACAAGCTGGCTGTCTGCGA